>NZ_FPKK01000006.1:0-332013 GCF_900119645.1 Pseudomonas sp. NFACC43 | reverse complement strand
ACGGTGCTGCCGTTGTTATAGACATCGTTGGCCGGAGTATCGACCGCAACAGTGCCGGTGGTCTGGCCGGCAGCGATGGTGATGACTGCGCCGTTGCTCAACGTCACGGTGACAGGCGTCTGGGCCGGGTTGGTCAGCGTAGCGGTATAGGTGATCTGACCGCCTTCGGTAACGGTCTCGCTGGCGCTCAAGGTCAAGCCAGTGGTGTCGACCGAGTCGGTGACGGTAGTGACCGCAGGCGTGGTGCTCGGTACCAGGTTTTCGAAGTTACCACCGGTTGCGCCAGTAATGGTGGTACTGATAGCGCCGCCGTTGTTGTAGACGTCATTGGCCGGGGTTTCGACGTTGACGGTGCCGGTGGTCTGGCCAGCGGCAATGGTGATGACCGAGCCATTGCTCAGGGTGACGGTGACGGGCGTCTGGGCCGGGTTGGTCAGCGTAGCGGTATAGGTAATCTGGCCGCCTTCGGTAACGGTGTTGCTGGCGCTCAAGGTCAAGCCGGTGGCGTCAGCCGAGTCGGTGATCGTGGTGACGGCTGGCGCGGGGTTGGGCACCAGATTCTCGAAGTTGCCGCCGGTTACGCCAGTGATGGTGGTGCTGACGGTGCTGCCGTTGTTGTAGACGTCGTTTGCCGGAGTATCCACGGCCACGGTGCCGGTGGTCTGGCCGGCGGCAATGGTGATGACCGAGCCATTGCTCAAGGTCACGGTGACGGGCGTCTGGGCCGGGTTGGTCAGCGTAGCGGTATAGGTGATCTGGCCGCCTTCGGTAACGGTATTGCCTGCGGTCAATGTCACCGTGGTGGTGTCGACCGTGTCGGTGATCTGGGTCACGGCCGGGGTGGTCGGCAGGGTCACGGCGATGCCGCTGCCGCCGGTGGTGCCGGTGACGGTTACGCTGATCTGGCTGGGGTCGTTGTAGACGGTGTCATTGGGCGCCAGTGGAACGTTGACGCTACCGGTGGTCTGGCCGGCGGCGATGATGATGACCGAGCCGTTGGAGAGCGTGATGGTCAGGTCGGTCTGCGGAGCCTGGGTAACGGTCGCGGTGTAGACCAGTACGCCGCCGGCTTCGGTCAAGGTCGGCGTGGCGCTGAGGGTCAGGGTCGAATCGAGCAGTGTATTGGCGGTGGTGTCGGCGCTGGTGTCGATACCGGTGGTGTCATCGTCCGCGGCGGCGGCAGCGCTCAAGCCTTCGGTCGGGAAGCCTACGGTTGGGTCGACGCTGCCAGCCGTGGCATCCAGCACCACGAAGCTGTGACTGCCGCCGGCACTGCCGCCTGCGCTCGCTTCGCCGGCGCCGGCCGCGGTCGCTTCGAGGGCGGTCGTGGGGTCGACACCTGCGGCGATGGCTTGTTGCAACTCTTCTACAGAAGGCGCGGCCTGGGCTGTGGCTTGAGCCAGGTCGGTGGAGGAGTCCGGCGCATTGGCGCTCCACTGAGTGTCGCGGCCCAGGTCCAGGGTGCGGCCGTCGGCCAGGTCCAATGTGACGGCCCCGGCAGGGCCTGTGTCCAACTGGTCGCCGGTGTACAGGCGATCACCTTCAATGAGTACACGCCGGATGCCCTCGGGGGATACGGCGAAAACCTGACCAACAATGCTTTTGACGACGGCAACAACACTGCTCATTGAAGACTCTCCGGGTGCCACGCTGTGTAGACTTCCATGGACCCGGCAGCTTGTGGCTGAAGTGGTCTGGACGTTTTTTCGATTCAGTAGAAGAAATATTTTGACGCGTTAACTTGTCAATATTTTGGCTTGTTTTTTCATTTTATTTGTTCATGCCAAACTATTGACCTTCTGCGGGCCATCCTAAACAATCAATCCAGTAATGTCACATTGATATTTAAGCGGCGGCCTGTTCTTTCGGTGCAAGATTCAGTACCTGTTTCGAACTTTCCGACATACGGTCATTCCGGTTGCCATCATCCGATGCAGCGCCACGTTTCGCTGTGATCCACGACAAGAGTTTCGGGAAATTTCCAACCATGCGTTCGCATCTGCTCAAGGCTTTACCTTTCGCCCTCGCCGCCAGTTTCGTACAAGCACAAACCTTGCCGCAGGCCATGCAACAGGCGCTGGATGTCCATCCTGAAATCCAGGCCGGTGTTAATAGTCGGCTTGCGGCGGACTACCAGCTCAAGGCGGCCAAGGGCGGTTACCTGCCTCGGGTGGACCTGGCAGCCGGTTATGGCCGTGAAGGCACCGACAGCGTCACGACCCGCTCCGGCAGCTCCAATCATTGGGAAACGCTCAACCGCAGTGAGTCGAGCCTGCGCCTGACGCAAATGGTTTTTGACGGTTTTGCGACGTCCAGCGAAGTGGGGCGTCAACAAGCCAACGTCAACTCCCGTGCCTATTCCCTGCTGGACGCTTCCGAGCGCACCGGGTTGACCGTGGCCCAGGTCTACCTGGATGTGCTGACCCGTCGCGAGTTCGTGCGCCTGGCCGAGGAAAACCTCAAGAGCCACGAGCGGATCTTCGACCAGATCAAATTGCGCACCTCCCGTGGCGTGGGCAGCGGTGCCGACCTGGACCAGGCAGAAGCGCGCATGGCCCAGGCGCGCAACAACCTGATCACCGAACAGACCAACCTGGCGGATGCCGAGACCAACTACCTCAGCGCCGTGGGCCAACTGCCGGACCAGCTGGAGCGCCCTGCCGACTTTCTGGCGCTGTTGCCGGCCGACCTGACCGAAGCCCGTGCCCAGATGCTGGAAAACAGCCCGGTGCTGCGTTCCGCCGAAGCGGATATCGCCGCTGCCGAGAAGCAGTACGAAGCCGCCAAGTCGAGCTTCTACCCACGCTTCGACGCCGAACTGGGCCGCACCGCCGACAATGACCTGGACGGCCAGAACGGCCATAACAACGAGTGGCAGGCCATGCTGCGCATGCGCTTCAACCTGTACGCCGGCGGCAGCAACAAGGCGGACCTGGAGTCCAAGTCCTATCTGTCCAACCAGGCCCTGGATATCCGCAACAACGCGCTGCGCCAACTGAATGAAGAGTTGGGCCTGGCCTGGAACGCGCTGAACAATGCCAACGCCCAGGTGCCGATCGCCCAGCAATACGTGGACCGCAGCACGGCCGTGCGCACTGCCTACCAGAAGCAGTTCAGCCTCGGCGAGCGGACCCTGCTCGATCTGCTGGACAGTGAAAACGAGCTGTTCAGCGCCTCGCGCCGGTTGGCAGAGATCAAGAACGTCCAGCTGTTCACCCAGTACCGCATCAAGGCCACCATGGGCCAGTTGCTGAAAAGTCAGGGGGTGGTCGCGCCGTTGGCATCGGTTGTGCAAACCGACATGAAACCCAAGGTTCAGTTGCCTGGGATGAATTGAGTCTTCCTTTCCGTTTCGATCAGTAAAGAGTGCCCAGCGTGGAATCAGAAGTCAGTCGAGTCGAACTCATCCACGATCCACGCGCGCTGCATGACGACCCCTTGCTGGACGGATTGTTGGCGCTCTGCATGCTGCATCAGAAACCCGCCAGCGCGGCGATGCTCACCACCGGCCTGCCGTTGCCCAAGCAGCGGTTGAGCGTCGAATTATTGTCGCGTGCGGCGGCCCGTGCCGGTTTGCAGGGCCGGGTGCTGCAGCGCCGGCTCGAACAGATCCCGACCATTGCCATGCCTGCGCTCCTGCTGCTCAAGGAAGGGCGCAGCGCCGTGCTGCTGGGCTGGACGGAGGATGACCAGGCGCGACTGCTGCTCAGCGAAAGCGACGGTGGCGAAGTGGCGGTCAGCCGTGAACTGCTGGCCGACGACTACAGCGGCAAGGTCTTCTTTGCCCAACCCCAACATAAATTTGACGTGAACCACGGCACCCTCATCCCTCGGGCGCGTTCGTGGTTCCGCGACACCCTCAAGCGTTCCCGCTGGCTGTATGCCGATGCCATCGCCGCCAGCCTGCTGATCAACATCATCGCCATGGCGGCGCCGTTGTTCGTCATGAACGTCTATGACCGGGTGGTGCCGAACCAGGCCGAGGCGACGCTGTGGGTACTGGCTATCGGTATCACCGGCGCCTACGTGTTCGACCTGATCCTGAAAATGCTGCGCAGCCTGTGCCTGGACCTGGCCGGCAAGAAAACCGACCTGATCATTTCGGCAACGCTGTTCGAGCGCATCGTCGGCATGGCGATGAAATACCGCCCGGCACGGGTCGGCAGCTTCGCCCAGAACATCCACGAGTTCCAGAGCCTGCGGGACTTCCTCGCGTCGCTGACCCTCACCAGCCTGATCGACCTGCCGTTCACCCTGTTGATCCTGATGGTCATCGCGATCATCGGTGGACACCTGGTGTGGATTCCGGTCGTGGCGTTCCCGCTGGCCCTGTTGATCGGCTACGCCTTGCAGAAGCCCCTGGTGGCGACCATGGAGCGGACCATGGCCCTGGGCGCCGAGCGGCAGTCCAGCCTGATCGAAACCCTGGCCGGCCTGGATGCGGTGAAGGTCAACAACGCCGAGAGCGAGCGCCAGTACCAGTGGGAGCAGACCATCGGTACCCTCAGTCGCCTCGAGCTGCGCGTGAAGATGCTGTCCGGGCTGGCGATGAATATCACCTTGCTGATCCAGCAACTGGCCGGCGTGGTCATGATCGTCTTCGGCGTCTACCTGATCATCGCCGGCAACCTGAGCATGGGTGGGCTGGTCGCCTGCTACATGCTCAGCGGTCGCGCACTCAGTCCGTTGGCTTCGCTGTCGGGCCTGCTGACCCGCTACCAGCAGGCGCGGGTGACCATGACATCCGTCGACCAGATGATGGAACTGCCCCAGGAGCGCAACTTCGACGAGCGTCCGCTCAGCCGCAAGGTCCTGCAGGGGGCCATCGAATGCCGCCAGTTGAATTTCACCTACCCCAACCAGCAGAACGCCGCGCTGAAGAACATCAACCTGGTGATCAAGCCCGGCGAGAAAATCGGCATCATCGGTCGCAGCGGCTCGGGCAAGAGCTCCCTGGCCAAGTTGCTCGTGGGCCTTTACCAGCCGGACGACGGCGCTCTGCTGGTGGACGGCGTGGACATTCGCCAGATCGATGTCAGCGAGTTGCGCTACAACGTCGGCTACGTGCCCCAGGATATCCAGCTGCTGGCCGGTACCCTGCGGGACAACCTGACGTCCGGCGCCCGTTACGTCGAGGACGAACTGGTGCTCCAGGCCGCCGAGCTGGCGGGTGTGCACGAGTTCGCACGCCTGCATCCACAGGGCTATGAACTGCAAGTGGGTGAGCGCGGCCAGAACCTCTCCGGTGGCCAGCGCCAGAACGTCGCCCTGGCTCGCGCGCTGCTGCTCAACCCTCCCATCCTGCTGCTGGACGAACCCACCAGTGCCATGGACAACACCGGCGAGGAACGCTTGAAACAGCGCCTGGCCGCCGTGGTGGAAAACAAGACGGTGCTGCTGGTGACGCACCGGGCATCCCTGCTGTCGCTGGTGGATCGCCTGCTGGTGGTCGACCGCGGCCAGATCCTGGCCGACGGCCCGAAAGCTGCCGTGATGGAAGCGTTGAAGAAGGGGCAGATCAGTGTTGCTTAAGTCAGGTTTCAAGGATTCCGTGGGCCGCTATTTCAAAGGCTCCGCCTCGCTGCACGGCCAGCCCCTGCCGGAAGTGAACAAGGCCCTGATCGAGGACGCCCCGCGGGTGGTGCGTCTGACGATCTGGGGCATCATCGGCTTCTTCGTGTTCCTGGTGCTGTGGGCCAACTTCGCCGTGGTCGACGAAGTGACCAAAGGCGACGGCAAGGCGATCCCGTCGTCCAAGATCCAGAAAATCCAGAACCTGGAAGGCGGTATCGTCGCCGAGCTGTTCGTCAAGGAAGGTCAGATCGTCGAGGCCGGTGCGCCTCTGATTCGCCTGGATGACACGCGGTTCGTCTCCAACGTGGGCGAAACCGAGGCCGATCGGCTGTCCATGCTGTTGCGGGTCGAGCGCCTGAGCGCCGAGGTCGACGATCGGCCGCTGAACTTCCCGCCCGACGTGCTCAAGGCCGTGCCGGGCCAGGCCGCCAGCGAGGAATCGCTGTACATCAGTCGGCGCCAGCAATTGCACGATGAAATTGGCGGTTTGCAGGAACAGTTGGTCCAGCGCCAGCAGGAATTGCGCGAGTTCATTTCCAAGCAGGCGCAGTACCGTTCCGCCCTGGCCTTGCAGCGCCAGGAAATCAACATGTCCGAGCCGCTGGTGGCCCAGGGTGCGGTGTCGCCGGTGGAAGTGCTGCGACTCAAGCGCGCCGAAGTCGAAACCCGTGGACAATTGGACGCCACGACGCTGGCGATTCCCCGTGCCGAATCGGCGATCAAGGAAGTGCAGCGCAAGATCGACGAGACTCGCGGCAAATTCCGTAGCGAAGCCCTGACCCAGCTCAACGAGGCGCGCACCGACCTGAACAAGGCCCAGGCCACCGGCAAGGCCCTGGAAGACCGGGTGAGCCGCACCCTGGTCACCTCGCCGGTGCGGGGTATCGTCAACAAGATGCTGGTGAACACCATCGGCGGGGTCATCCAGCCCGGCAGCGACCTGGTGGAGATCGTGCCGCTGGACGACACCATTCTGGTGGAAGCGAAAATCCGTCCTCAGGACATTGCCTTCCTGCATCCGGGCCAGGACGCCACCGTGAAATTCACCGCGTACGACTACACCATCTACGGTGGGCTGAAAGCCAAGCTGGAGCAGATCGGCGCCGACACCATCACCGATGAAGACAAGAAAACCACCTACTACATCATCAAGCTGCGCACCGAACGCAGCCACCTGGGCACACCTGAAAAACCCTTGCTGATCATCCCTGGGATGGTGGCTTCGGTGGACATCATCACCGGCAAGAAAACCGTGCTCAGCTACCTGCTCAAGCCGATTATCAAGGCCCGGTCCGAGGCGCTGCACGAGCGGTAGAAACCCAATGACTCGGGCCGGCGCTATCTGTGTGGTGAGGGCAGTGAAAACTCTAAGCTATATCGTTATTCATTAACGGTATTTAAATTTCAATTCTTATAGCTTTAAAGTCATCCACCTGCGTACCTGCCGACCAATCGGCGCGCCGCACGACACAAACCAACACGGTAACGCCGTGAGTTTTGATCGAGTGCGCGCCTGTTCGAGCGCGCCGTGCGTGGGAGTGATGTATGCCAGCCGTTTCCTATTCTTCGGATTCCCCTACACCAGGCGCCGCGAGCATCGCGCCGCAGACCTTCGAAATTCGTCCATTCATCGAAGCCGTCGGCGCCGAAATCATCGGGCTGGACCTGTCCCGGCCGATCAACGACCAGGACTTTGCCCGTATCCATCGTGCCCACCTGGACCATCATGTGGTGGTGTTTCGCGACCAGCACATCACCCCCGAACAACACATCGCTTTCAGCCGTCGGTTTGGCGTGCTGCAGATCCATGTGCTCAAGCAGTTCCTCCTGGCCGGGCATCCGGAAATCCTCATCGTTTCCAACATCATCGAAAACGGCCAATCCATCGGCCTCGGGGATGCCGGCAAATTCTGGCATTCGGACCTCTCCTATAAAGCGCTCCCCAGCCTGGGCTCGATGCTGCACGCCCAGGAGCTGCCAAGCGAAGGCGGCGACACACTGTTCGCGGATATGCACAAGGCCTGGGAAGGCCTGCCCGAGGCGTTGCGCAAGGCAGTGCAAGGACGCTCGGCGGCGCACTCCTACACGGCGCGCTACAGCGAAACCAGATTCGAAGGCAACTGGCGGCCCTCGCTGACACCGGAGCAACTGGCCCAGGTCGCCGAAGTCGTGCATCCCATCGTCCGTACCCACCCGGAAACCGGGCGCAAGGCGCTGTTCGTCAGCGAAGGCTTCACCACCCGCATCGTCGGTTTGCCGGAGGATGAAAGCAAGGCGCTGCTGGCCGAGCTGTATGCCCATAGCGTGCTGCCGCACAACGTCTATCGCCATCAATGGCAGCCCCACGACCTGGTGTTCTGGGACAACCGCTCGCTGATCCACCTGGCCGCCGGTTGCCCCAGTCATCTGCGCCGCAAGCTGTATCGCACCACCATCCAGGGCGACGCCCCTTTCTGATTGGCTGCGCCTGGCGCAAAGAAGCTGGAGAATCATCATGTCCAAACGTATCGCTTTCGCACCGCTGGCCGCAGCCATCGGCCTGGGGTTCAGTTTGCTGGCCGCCAGCCTGGTCTCCCCCGCCCGAGCCCATGCCGAGGGCGAGATTCGGATCGCCGAACAGTTCGGGATCGTTTACTTGCTGCTGAACGTGGTTCGCGATCAGCAACTGATCGAGAAGTATGGCAAGCAGCAAGGGATCGACATCAAGGTCGACTGGACCCAGTTGTCCGGCGGCGCGGCAGTCAATGACGCGTTGTTGTCGGGTTCCATCGACATTGCCGGAGCCGGCGTCGGGCCTCTGCTGACCATCTGGGACCGCACCCGTGGCAAGCAGAACGTCAAGGCCGTGGCTTCCCTGGGCAACTTTCCCTATTACCTGTTGAGCAACAATCCCAAGGTCAAGACCATCGCCGACTTCACCGAGCAAGACCGCATCGCGGTCCCTGCGGTGGGGGTGTCGGTGCAGTCGCGGATCCTGCAGTACGCCGCCGCGAAGCAATGGGGCGACAAGGAATTCAACCGCCTCGACAAATACACCCTGGCGGTGCCGCACCCGGACGCAACGGCGGCGCTGATTGCCGGCGGCACGGAGTTGACCGGGCATTTTTCCAACCCGCCGTTCCAGGACCAGGCCCTGCAAAACCCTGGCGTCCATGTGGTGCTCAATTCCTATGACGTACTTGGGCCGAATTCGCCCACGGTGCTGTTCGCCACCGAAAAATTCCGTGATGAAAATCCGAAAACCTATCGGGCATTCGTCCAGGCGCTGACCGAGGCGGCGGAGTTTGCCCAGAAGGACAAGGGCGCGGCGGCGGATACGTACCTGAGGGTGACCAAGGCCAAGATCGACCGGGCGGCCTTGCTGAAGATCATCGACAACCCGCAGATCGAATTCACCGTCAATCCGAAGAATACCTATCCGCTGGCCGAATTCCTGTTCCGTGTCGGTGCGATCAAGAACAAGCCCGCGTCGTGGGAAGACTACTTCTTCCAGGACGCCAAGCCGCTGCAGGGGAGCTGATAGCCATGAACGCGTTGTTGCAAGGCCACGCGGCCAGCACTCCCGTTTCCACTGGCACAGCACTGTTGTCGGTGGACAACGTCAGCCTGGAATATCGCACCCCGCAGCGCGTGGTGCGGGCCACCCATCAAGTGAGTTTCGAAGTCGATCCGGGGGACCGGTTTGTCCTGCTCGGGCCGTCCGGCTGCGGCAAGTCCACCTTGCTCAAGGCCGTTGGCGGTTTCATCGCGCCGTGCGAAGGCGAGATTCGCTTGCAGGGCCAAACCGTCAGCGCGCCGGGGCCGGACCGGATCGTGGTGTTCCAGGAGTTCGATCAGCTGCCGCCGTGGAAAACCGTCAAGCAGAACGTGATGTTCGCGCTGTTGGCGTCAGGCACCCTGAAGCGTCGTGAGGCCGAGGAGCGGGCCCTGCATTATCTGGACAAGGTCGGTTTGGCAGCGTTTGCCGATGCCTACCCCCACACCTTGTCCGGCGGTATGAAGGCCCGGGTTGCCATTGCCCGGGCGCTGGCGATGCAGCCGAAGATCCTGTTGATGGACGAGCCCTTCGCCGCCCTCGATGCCCTGACCCGCCGCAAGATGCAGGAAGAACTGCTGCTGCTCTGGGAAGAGGTGCGCTTCACGCTGCTGTTCGTCACCCACTCCATTGAAGAGGCCCTGGTGGTGGGCAATCGCATCCTCTTGCTGTCACCGCATCCGGGGCGGGTGCGGGCGGAGGTTCACAGCCATCAATATGGCTTGCACAGCCTCGGCGGCGAAGCGCTCCAGCATACGGCGCGGCGTATCCATGGGTTGTTGTTCAACGACGGCCCGGCGGTACAGATCGAACGTGACCTGGATTTCGCCGACATCCGTATCGCCTATTGAGGAGCTTTGCATGAGCCATTCAGCGCCTGCGCGCGAAGAGTACGAAATCGATCTGCAGCCGTTGACCCACGTGCCGCTGGAACGGGAGTTGCCCTTGGGGCAGCGGCTCTGGCAGCAGGGCTGGCTGCGTAAAAGCCTGATCCTGTTGCTGCTGGCGGTGGTGTGGGAGGGTGTGGCCCGTTATCAGAGCAACGACCTGCTGCTGCCAGGCTTCCTGCAAACCGCCGACGCGCTGTACGACGGTCTGCTCAGCGGCGAGCTGTTGAGCAAGGTGTGGCTTTCCCTGGTAGTGCTGATCAAGGGCTACCTGCTGGGCATCGTCCTGGCGTTCGGCCTGACCACGCTGGCGGTATCGACACAACTGGGGCGCGATCTGCTCAGCACCCTGACCTCGATGTTCAACCCGCTGCCCGCCATCGCCCTGTTGCCATTGGCCTTGCTGTGGTTCGGCCTGGGGCAGAACAGCCTGATTTTCGTGCTGGTGCATTCGGTGCTGTGGGCCCTGGCCTTGAACATGTATGCGGGGTTTCTCGGCGTGTCCGACACGCTGCGCATGGCCGGGCGCAACTACGGGCTCAAGGGCCTGCGTTTCGTGCTGTACATCCTGATCCCGGCGGCGCTGCCATCGATCCTCGCCGGGCTGAAAATCGGCTGGGCCTTCGCCTGGCGCACCCTGATCGCCGCCGAACTGGTATTTGGCGCCACCAGCGGCAAGGGCGGCCTGGGTTGGTACATCTTCCAGAACCGCAACGAGCTGTACACCGATAAGGTGTTTGCCGGGTTGGCGGTGGTGATTCTGATCGGCCTGCTGGTGGAGAACCTGGTGTTCGACAGCCTGGAGCGGGTGACGGTGAAGCGCTGGGGGATGCAGCGTTGATCGGTGGGGTGGATAAACCCTGTGGCGAGAGAACTTGCTCCCCTGGCCTGCGGAGCAAACTGCATCGCCACAGGTATTTGGCGTGCCTGGGCTCGCGATAGCGGCCCTCAATTCACCGCAGGAACGTCACGACGGCTGCGCTTCAAGCCGATCCATCGCCCGCTCCACCAACAGATGCACCCCCTCGGCCATGCGGCTGATCGCCAGGACGACGCTGCGGCGACTGCCTTCAACGTCATCCGCCAGATTGGCCGCGATGGCGCTGATGGACAGCAGGTCTTCGGAGGCATTGGCCAGCAGGGTTTCGGTGTCGATGTGCGGGGCGACCATGAAAAGGTGGGCGGCTTGGGTTTTGCCCGCGGCTTCTTCGGCCGTTTTGGGATTGAGGTAGTAGTCGAGGGCGCGCTCGGCGGCTTCGTCGAGTTTTTTGGTTTTCGCGGCGTTGTCGGAGAGGAAGCCAGGATCTTCTGGCGGGTTAGGTGTCACTTTGAACATGTCGTGTAGCTCCGTCTGTGCTGTTGGAACTGACACTCTTTCGCTTGCACGCAAATGAGGTGGCAGTTGTACGTAGGTGTGCAAGACCGGGCAGACGGAACCCCGGCAGATTTCTCCTTGCGAAAAAATCTCCCACGCACAACCGCCATAAAGAAGCTTTGATCAAGACTGATAGCGATGTGCGACGTCTTTTACCCGGACTTGCACGTCCGTGTCACCGTTTTTTCAGTGACAAACCCAGACTAGCGATGGGCTCCAAGCCGGACAAGTTCACCGATATCGCTACAACTTGAGGGAAATCTCCTAGGACCAGTTGTGCCCATGCAGCGTCGAACCTGAGCGATTGGGTGACGAGGTGCAGCGAAAGAGCCGGCGAAGCCTGGTTCTGCTAGCATTGCGTCTGGCTCAACTCCCGTCAGATGTGAGTGCGCAGAATGCAGCTTCCGGACATGAACCTGTTGGTCGCCCTCGATGCCTTGCTCGATGAGGGCAGTGTGGTCGGGGCCGCGCGGCGGATGAACCTCAGCCCCGCCGCCATGAGCCGTACCCTGACGCGGATCCGCGAGGCCATCGGCGACCCGATCCTGGTGCGCGCCGGCCGGGGCCTGGTGCCCACGCCCAAGGCGCTGGCGTTGCGTGAGCAGGTGCGCGACGTGGTGGAGCAGGCGGCCCTGGTGTTTCGCTCGGCCGATGCCGTGGACCTGGGCACCCTGCGGCGGCGCTTCAGCATCCGGGCCAATGACTTCTTCGTCGGTGTATATGGCGGCAGGCTGTTCGATACCCTCGAGCGTCAGGCGCCCCATTGCGAGTTGCGCTATGTGCCCGAAGGCGATGGCGACGACGAAGCCCTGCGCGAAGGTCGCATCGACCTGAACATCAGCAACACCCGGCCAGTCATGCCTGAGGTGAAAGTGCAGAACCTGTTTTCCACGCACTTCGTCGGCCTGGTGCGTGAAGATCATCCACTGCTCGACGGCGAGATCACGGCCGAACGATTCGCCGGCTTTTCCCATATCAGCATGTCCCGGCGCGGTATCGCCCGGGGGCCTATCGACACGGCGCTCAATGCCTTGGGCCTGGAACGCCGGGTGGCGGTCATCGCGCCGAGTTTCCATGCCGCGATGTTCGCCTTGCCCGATTCCGACCTGATCCTGCCGGTGCCCAAGGAAGCCCTGCTGAGCATCAAGCGCCTGGGCCTGCGCCTGCGTTCGTTTACCCTGCCGATTCCGTTGCCCACCCTGATGCTCACCCAGGCCTGGCATCCTCGCTACGACAACGACCCCGCCCACCGTTGGCTTCGGGAAACCCTCAAGGCCTGTTGCGAGGAAACCTGGCTGGAGGCGCAGCCTGCCTAGCCCGTGACGGGCCTGCGTGCGGGCCGGTCTGGGCGGTGTTGTCCTGAGCAAAGGGACCTTCGGGGGCGAGGCGTCTGATGGTTGCGTCCGGTGCACTTATAAGTTTCCGATAAGTCACTTTTTGTCAGTCATCGCACTTTTTAAACTGCTTCGCAATTTCATTCCAGAGTGCCCACGCTTCATGACATCCCTCACGACCACGGCGATACCCGCGGCGCCAGCCGTGCCGTCGGCGTTCGGCCCGCGAATCGTCATCGGCCTGGTGGGTGTACTGCTGGCGGTGCTGGTCTCGGGCCTGAATGAAATGGTGACCAAGGTCGCCCTGGCCGATATCCGTGGGGCGATGGCCATCGGGTACGACGAGGGCACCTGGCTGGTGGCGTGCTACGCCGCCACGTCGGTGGCGGCCATGGCGTTCGCCCCGTGGTGTTCGGTGACTTTTTCACTACGCCGCTTCACCCTGTGGGCCATCGGCCTGTTCGCTCTCCTGGGCGTGCTGTGCCCTTTCGCGCCGGACTATGAAAGCCTGTTGGTGCTGCGCACGTTGCAGGGCCTGGCGGGCGGTGCATTGCCGCCGATGCTGATGACCGTCGCCCTGCGTTTCCTGCCGCCCGGTGTGAAGCTCTATGGCCTGGCCGGCTATGCCCTGACCGCCACGTTCGGTCCCGGACTGGGCACGCCCCTGGCCGGCCTGTGGACCGAATACTTCGGCTGGCAATGGACGTTCTGGCAAATCATCGTGCCTTGCCTGGTCGCCATGGTGGCGGTGGCCTACGGCCTGCCCCAGGACCCGTCGCGCCTGGAGCGCCTCAGGCAGTTCAACTGGCGTGGCCTGCTGCTGGGTTTTCCGGCGATCTGCATGTTGGTGATCGGCGTGCTGCAAGGCAACCGGCTCGATTGGTTCGAATCGAACCTGATCTGCACCTTGCTGGGGGGCGGGTTGGGGTTGCTGGTGCTGTTCATGCTCAACGAATGGTCGCAGCCGGTGCCGTTCTTCAAGTTGCAGATGCTGGGCATACGCAACCTGACGTTTGCCCTGGTGACGCTGGCCGGTGTGTTGGTGGTATTGCTGGCGGTGATCATCATTCCGTCCAGCTACCTGGCCCAGGTCCAGGGTTATCGACCGGCGCAGACCGCGCCCGTCATGCTGCTGATGGCTTTGCCGCAATTGCTGGCGCTGCCGCTGGTGGCGGCGTTGTGCAATGTGCGCTGGGTCGATTGCCGTTGGGTGTTGGGGATCGGCCTGGGCATGCTGGCGCTGTCCTGCATCGGCGGGTCGCAGTTGACCTCGGCCTGGATCCGCGACGATTTCTATGGCTGGCAACTGTTGCAGATTTTCGGTCAGCCGATGGCGGTGCTGCCGTTGTTGATGCTGTCGACCGGCAGCATTTCGCCGATGGAGGGGCCGTTCGCCTCGGCCTGGTTCAATACGGTGAAGGGCCTGGCCGCGGTGATCGCCACCGGCGTGCTGGACGCGCTGACCACATCGCGCCTGCATTTCCATTCCACGATGCTGGTGGACAGTCTCGGCAATTCACCCCTGATGGACGCCGATTCCGCCGGGCTCGCCCATCGCCTGCACCAGCAGGCTGTGGTGCTGACTTCCTCCGATCTGTATCTGTGCATGGCGGGCGTCGCGCTCGTCCTGATCCTGCTTATTTTCTGGCTGCCGACGCGGATCTACCCGCCTCGCGCGCCACGCTGAACCGAGGACCTCATGACAATTCAAGGCAAGAAACCGGTTGCGCTCGCCGTTGCGGCGACTGTGGCGCTCGGTGCGCTGATCTACCTGCTGACGCCTGGCAAGCCCGCGCAGCAGAGCACCAACGACGCGTTCGTTTCGGCGGACTACACCCTGGTGGTGCCGCGCGTGGCGGGATTCATCAAGCAAGTGCTGGTGGAAGACAACGAGCAGGTCAAGGCCGGGCAATTGCTTGCGCTGATCGACGACCGTGACCTGCGTGCCGCGGCCCAGGCCGCCGACGCCCAGACCCAGGTTGCCCGCGCCGAGTTGGACAATGCCCGGGCGACCCTGGAGCGCCAGGCCTCGGTGATCGCCCAGGCCCAGGCCTCGGTGGTCGCTGCCAAGGCGCAAATGGCCTTTGCCGAGCATGAACGCAACCGTTACCAGCATCTGGCGGGCGTGGGTGCCGGTACTGTGCAGAACGCCCAGCAGGCCCAGACCCGGATCGACCAGGCCACGGCTCGGCTGGCCAATGCCACGGCGGTGCTGGCGGCCGAGCGTAAGCAGGTGGAAGTTCTCACCACCCGGCGTGACGCCGCCGAAGGTGGGTTGAAGCGGGCGCTGGCTGCCCTGGAAATCGCCAGTTTCGAGCTGTCCTATACCCGCATCGTCGCGCCCCAGGATGGCATGGTGGGTGAGCGGGCGGTTCGGGTCGGTGCGTATGTGACCCCAGGCAGCAAGCTGCTGGCGGTGGTGCCGCTGGCCCAGGCCTATGTGGTGGGCAATTTCCAGGAAACCCAACTCGCCAATGTCCGGCCGGGCCAGCGTGTGGACGTGCGGGTCGACAGCTTCGGCGGTGAAACGCTGCAGGGACGCGTGCAGAGCATCGCCCCGGCGACCGGTGTGACCTTCGCTTCGGTCAAGCCGGACAATGCCACCGGTAATTTCACCAAGGTCGTGCAGCGCATACCCGTGAAGATTGTCCTGGACCCGGGCCAGCCCTTGGCCGAGCGGTTGCGGGTGGGGATGTCGGTCGAGGCGAATATCGATACGGCCAGTACGACGAACGAAGGGCGTGAGGTGACGCAGCGATGAAGGCGAGCACCCCCACGCCGCGTCATCGGTGCATGCTGGTCGTGCTGGCGGCTGCGCTGTCTGCCTGCAGCGTCGGTCCGGATTTCCAGCGCCCCGAGGCGCTGCAAATGGCCCAATGGTCGAAACCCGTCAACGCGGCCGCCAGCCAGGCGGTGCCCGCGCAGATGAACGAACGCTGGTGGGAGGTCTTCAACGACCCGACCCTGTCCGCGCTGACCCGTCGCGCCGTGGCCGAAAACCTCGATCTCAAGCTAGCTGGCAGTCGCTTGCAACAGAGCCGCGCCGCCCGTCAGGTGATCACCTCGGCGCAATACCCGAACAGTGCCGCCACCGCAGGTTATGGCCGCAAGCGCAACAGCGGGCAGGGGCTGAATGACCCCTCGGGCAATGACGGTGATTCGGCGTATAACTTGTGGGAAGCAGGGTTTTCCGCGTCATGGGAGCTGGACCTGTGGGGCCGGGTGCGCCGTGAAGCCGAAGCGGCGCAGGCGAACCTGGAAGTTGCGGAGAATGACCGTCGCGCAGTCTTGCTGGCGGTGCTCGCCGAGACCGCCCAGGACTATCTGCAGTTGCGCGGCGTGCAAAGCACCCGTGCCGTCACCGAGCAGAACCTCGGGGTGGCGCGCCACAGCCTGGAACTTACGCAGCTGCGCCTGGCCGATGGCGTTGCCACGGACCTGGATGTGGCTGAAGCGGCGGCCCAGGTCGCGACCATCGAGGCGCGCTTGCCTGCCCTGCAGCAGCGTCAGTCACAGCTGGTCAATGCGTTGAGCCTGTTGCTGGGGCAGCCACCGCAGGCATTGCAGGCCGAACTGTCAGCCGACGCCCCCATGCCCCAGGCGCCTCGGCAGGTCGCCATTGGCCTGCCGTCCCAACTCGCCGAGCGTCGCCCGGACATCCGCCAGGCCGAAGCCCGGCTGCACGCGGCCACGGCCAGCATCGGCGTGGCCAAGGGCGACTTCTATCCGCGTATTACCTTATCGGGCAACGTGGGCTCCCAGGCTTTGCAACTCGGCGATTTCGGCTCGTGGGGTTCGCGAGCATTCGGCATCGGCCCGCAGTTCAGCCTGCCGCTGTTCGATGGTGGTCGCCTGCGGGGCATGCTTGAACTGCGTGAGGCCCAGCAACAGGAAGCGGCGATCGCCTATCAGCAGACCGTGCTCAAGGCCTGGCATGAAATCGACGATCAACTGAGCGCCTACAACGCCAGTCAACTGCGCCGCGACAGCCTGGCCGAAGCCGTGCGCCAGAACCGGATCGCCCTGCGTACCGCACAACAACAATACGTGGAAGGCGTGGTGGACTTTGTCACCGTCCTCACGGTGCAAGGCGCGTTGCTGGCCACCCAGGAACAACTGGTGGAAAGCTCAACTGGCGTTTCCCTGGCCATGGTGGGGTTGTACAAGGCGCTGGGCGGTGGTTGGGAATCGGTGTATCCGGCGGCGAGTGTCGCTACCAATAATCCGGCTTGACGGCGGGGGCCTTGTGGGTGGGAACCCGATTGGGAAATTGATGGGATTGGAGCTCGTCGCAGGTGACGACCCGGCGCATCCAGTGGGCGTATTGTTTCAGGGAGCCTGGTGATGGACGATTCAATTCAGCCCGGTGAGGAAGGATCACGCCGACGGTTATCTCAGGGAAGTCTTCTCGAATGGCTTTCAACGCAGGCGTCATATCAGTGTCGCTGGAGACCAGCACCAGTTGCTCCACATATCCATGTTCGAGCGACGCCGTTTGCCTGGCTACGGTTCGGTACATGCTGACGGCTATATGGACGTCTGTTTCTTTCTCTTCCAGTTTCCATATGTCGACCTTGTCCTCACGCGAGGCTCTCGTTTTCCTGTCGATGAAACGAGGGGCTTTGGCGGGTTCAAGTTGATGGTGGCCGTAATGGACGCGGATATCAGTCGTCTTCAGGGCGCGGATATACGTATCTTGCGCCTCCTTTGAAAGGCGACCGCGAGTAGCCAACAGAGGCTTGACCGACGAGGTGAAATAGTCGACCGAAGCAACAGCGCTGTGAGGGTTCTCGATATGGGTGATATGCGTTAACAGGCTTCGAAGGTTCAGCCATTTATAAGGCGTGTCTGCGAGCAATCCATAGAACAGGTTGTAGCCATCAACAAAAAATGCAGTGCGCACAATTCGATTCCCCACAAACGAAAAAACCGGCCTAGGCCGGTTTTTTCACCCCAACGGCCAGAGAATCTAATCTCTGCGTACGGGGTTGAGTGAGACGATCCTAAGTCGAGCGCGCTATGACGTCAACCATAGGCGGGAGTCACCCTGTTCACCGGCGAGCCAGTTTCAAGAGGATTTATATCTTCAGGTCAAATGCTTCTTGGCGGAATCTGTGAATAGCTGTTGCTAGACAGATTTTTCTTGCAGGACGATTCGTTGCTGCAAAAAATCCATCGTCCGTAACCGTTCTGTATGAGAGGACACTCTCGTTTTTTTGTAGGAACAACCCCCCATCGCTGTCAGCAACACCCCCGTAGCTTTGCTGCGGTGCTCTGGCCTTTTTGATACGAGAGATTTCAAACCTCCTGCCGCGATTCCCTTGACGCTTCCCACTGCTGTCGTAGACTCCGCCCATCCGTCAGGGAGTAGCGGTTATGTTGCGTTTGGGTAGTTGGGTAATGGGATTGGCCTTCGTAGCGTGTGGCGTCCAGGCGCAGACGCCTGCAGCGGACGATCCGCTGCTGGAGAACAACGTCACCGCCAGTGCACCGGGTGGCAGCGAGGCGCGGGGGGTGCTTCGGGCGCGGGACCAGGCGGTACTGGCCAGCGAACTGGCCGGGCGTATTGTCGAACTGCCGTTCAGTGAGGGTGAGTCGTTCAAGAAGGGCGATACCCTGGCGCGTTTCGATTGTTCGGCCTATCAGGCCCAGCTCAATGCGGCCCAGGCGGCGAGCCGGGGAGCCAGTGAGGAACTGGCGCATAACCGGCAACTGGCGGCGCTGAAATCGGTGGGGCGTTTCGAAGTGTCGCGGGCTGAAGCCCGGGTCAGCGAGGCTCAGGCGCAGTCCCAGGTGTATCAGGTCCAGGTCAAGCGTTGCAGCGTGATCGCGCCGTTCGATGGCCAGGTGGTGTCGCGCAAGGTGCAGCGTTACGAAAGCGTGGCGGCCGGTGCGCCGTTGCTGGATGTGGTCGACAACCGCACCCTGGAAATCCATCTGCTGATTCCGTCGCGCTGGATGGGCAGGCTCAAGCCTGGCCAGTCGTTCACCTTCGTTCCCGATGAAACCGGCCAGCCGCTGCAAGCGACGGTCAAGCGCCTGGGGGCGCGCATCGACGAGGGCAGCCAGACCTTGCTGCTGGTGGCCAGCCTGCCCGATGCCAGCGGGCTGTTGTCCGGCATGAGCGGCACGGCGCGTTTCGCGGAGCTCAAGTGAACGCGCCGATGATGGGCAGCGCCGAGCAGGTGTTCGCCCGCTTTCTCGACCTGGAGCGCCAGACGCGAGCCGCGCGTACTGCGGCGCAATTGAGCTACAGCCTGGTCAACGATGGCCAGGCGCTGTTCGGGTTTCGCCATGCCGCGCTATTGATCGCGGGCAAGGTGCAGGCGGTGACGGGTGTCAGCGCCGTGGAGCCCAACGCGCCGTTCGTGGCGTTTGTCGAGCAGGCGGTGGCGCAGCTGTTCAAGCAGGGCCTGCTGGACCAGTCCCGGGTGATCGCCGCCGATGGGGTGAGCGAAGCCGTCCGGTCGGACTGGGCAAGCCTGTCGGCCGGACAGGTGTTCTGGTTGCCATTGATCGATCATCAGGGCCAGGTCTTCGGCGGATTGTGGCTGGCCCGTGACCTGCCATGGACTCCCCCCGAACAGGTATTGCTGTCCCAGCTGGGCGATACCTACAGCCATGCCTGGCTCGCGTTGCAACCGCGCAAACCCTGGCGCCTGCGTTGGACGCGCAAGCGCCAGGTCGCATTGGCGGCGGTGCTGTTGCTGGGGTTGCTGATTCCTGTGCGCCAGTCGGTATTGGCGCCGGCCGAGGTGGTGCCTCTGGGTGGACAGGTGGTGGCGGCGCCGCTGGATGGCGTGATCGCCGAGTTCCTGGTCAAGCCCAACCAGACCGTCAAGAACGGCGAGTTGCTGCTGCGCTTTGAAAGCACCAGCCTCAAGGCCCAGGCCGATGTGGCCGAGCGTGCCCTGGGCGTGGCCGAGGCAGAGCTCAAGGCCAATTCCCAACGCTCATTCGCCGATGCCGAATCGAGCTCCAAGATCGATCTGCTGGCCGCCCGCGTCGAACAGAAACGCGCCGAGCGCAACTATGCGGTCGAGTTGCTCAAGCGCAGCGAAGTGCGTGCCGGACGTGACGGCATTGCGGTCTTTCCCGATGCCGAGCGCTGGCTTGGCAAGCCCGTGCAGACCGGTGAGCGGTTGATGGAGATTGCCGACCCGAACCAGGCCGAGTTGCGTATCGAACTGGCGGTGGGCGATGCGATTGAATTGACCCCCGGTGCGCAGGTGGCGCTGTTTCTCGACAGCGATCCGTTGCAGCGGCACCTGGCCTGGCTGGAACGCTCGGCGTACGAAGCGCAACCCACCGCCGCCGGGCAACTGGCGTATCGCCTGGATGCGCGTTTCGATGCGACGGCGCCGCGTATCGGCCTGCGGGGCACGGCGAAGATCTTCGGTGACCGCGCGCCCCTGGCGCTGTACCTGTTGCGGCGGCCCCTGGCCGGCCTGCGCCAGAGCGTAGGCCTGTAGCATGAGCCTGCCGAGCCTGCGGCCGGACCTGCAGCTGTCCCCGGCGGCTCCGGACCCGGACGGGTCCCCTCAATGGACATTGGCCGATCCGGTGCGCGGTCGTTATTTCAAGCTCGGCGCGGCAGCGATGCGCATGCTGCGGCATTGGTCCCTGGGCGATCCGGAGCAGGTGCTGCACGCGGCGAATCGGGAGCCGGGCCTGCCGCTTACCCAGGAGTCGCTGGAGCAACTGCTGGGTTTTCTGCGCGGGCACGACCTGATCAGTGCGATGGATCCGCAACAGCGCGACAGCTACCTGTTCAAGCAGGTCGCCCAGCGCCAGAGCCTCTGGCAGATCCTGCTGCATCAGTACCTGTTTTTCCGCATCCCACTGTGGCGCCCGGATGCCTTTCTCAATCGGGCCTGGCCGTGGCTCGCGCGATTCGGTCCTGGCTTGCTGCGTTATGGCCTGCCCCTGACCCTGGGGCTGGGCATTTTCCTGGTCTCGCGGGACTGGCAGCGGTTCGTGGCGACCTTCCCGCATCTGTTCAGCCTCGGTGGTGCGCTGGCATTCGGCGTAGCGTTGTTGTTCGCCAAGCTGTGCCATGAGTTCGGCCATGCCTTCATGGCCAAGCGAGCCGGGTGTCGTGTGCAAAGCATGGGGGTGGCATTCATGGTGCTGCTGCCGATGTTCTATACCGACGTCAGCGATGCCTGGCGGATCAATGACCGCCGGGCCCGCTTGCTGATCGGTGCCGGCGGGGTCCTGGCGGAGTTGTTACTGGCGTGCATCGCATTGCTGGCCTGGTCGCTGTTGCCCGACGGGCCGGCGCGTACGGCGGCGTTCATGCTGGCCAGTGCCACCTGGATCACCACGCTTCTCATCAACCTGAACCCGTTCATGCGTTTCGACGGTTATTTCCTGCTCAGTGATTTCTGGGCTGTGGATAACCTCCAGGGCCGTGCGTTCGCCCTGTGCCGCTGGCGCCTGCGCGAAGCCTTGTTCGGTTACGGAGCGTCGGCGCCGGAACCCTGGTCGCCGAAGATGCGTCGTCGCTTGCTGGTGTGGGGGTACGGCGCCTGGTTGTGGCGGGCGGCGTTGTTCCTGGGTATCGCCCTGGCGGTCTATCACCTGTTCTTCAAGGTGCTGGGCATTTTCCTGATGATGGTGGAATTGGTGTGGTTCATTTTTATGCCCATCGTGAATGAATGGCGACAATGGTGGAGCCGTCGCGAACAGGCCCATGGTCCACGGGTGCTGCTGACCGGCCTGGTGTTGGCGGGGGTGGTCCTGCTGCTGCTGTTGCCATGGCGCAGCGCCGTGGAAGTGCCGGCCGTGCTGGAGGCCGGTCGCACCAGTGCGTTGCATGCCCCGGTTGCGGCGCGGGTCAGGCAAGTGAATGTGCGCGATGGCCAGACGGTTGCCCAAGGCGATGTCCTGATTGAGCTGGAGTCGCCCGACATGGCCTCGCGCCTGACCATCGTGCGTCGGGAAATCGAAATCCAGCAGCTGCAGATGCGCCGCCAGGCCGGGCGCAGCGAAACCGCCGCCGATGCCGGCATCGTCGAGCAGCAACTGGCCGAGGCGGTGGCCGAATACCGGGGCCTGGTCGCTCAGCGTGAGCGCCTGTCGTTGCGGGCGCCCCATGCCGGCCAGGTCCGCGATCTACTGCCGCAATTGACGGTGGGCCGCTGGCTGGCGCCCACCCAGGCGCTGGCGCGAGTGGTGCAGACCGATTCTCGATTGCGCGGATACCTGACCGAAGCCGAGCTCTGGCGGGTCGAGAGTGGCGCCACGGGGCGGTTCATCGCCGACGATCCAATGCATGGGTCGATTGCCGTGCGCCTGGATGAAATCGACACCAACGGTGCGGCCTGGGTCGAACAACAGGCTTTGACGTCCGACCATCACGGACCGATCGCCGTGCGGCGGGACTCGCAACAGCGGGCCGAGCCGGTGCAGGCGCAATACGGCGTACGCATGAGTGCCATCGAGGATACGAGCGCACCGGTACAACCCCTGCGCGGAGTGGCGGTGTTGCAGGGGCAAGGCGAGTCGGTGCTGGGTGCGGCCTGGCGTCGGTTGGCGGCGCTGGGGGTCAGGGAAAGTGGATTCTAGGGGCTGTGCGAAAAGTCTTGAAAGGAGCGGGCATGGAGTCAGTAGCGGCAGAAGGACTGGTGGTACGGCCGTCGCGGGTCAGCGATGGGCCGTTTCTACAGGCGTTGTACCAGGCGGCGCGACCGGACCTGCAGTGGATCGATGGCGAGGCCGAGCAGGTGCAGCAGGTGATCGCCCAGCAGTACCAGGTACAGGAGCAGGGGCTGGGAGAGCATTTCCCCGATGCCATGCATTACGTGGTGGAAAAGCTCGGTACCGCCATCGGCGCCTTGAGCACCGATTTCGGGCCCAACGAGATCCGAGTGCTGTACCTGGCTTTCATCCCCCAGGCTCGCGGCCAGGGTTACGGTCGTGCGGTGCTGCAGGGGGTGCAGAAAGCCGCGCAACAGATCCGCTGTCCCGTGGCGACGGTGGTCTGGACCAATAATCCCCACGCCCGTCGGCATTACCTGGCACTGGGTTTCGAAGTCCAGGAAAGCAACCTGGCGGCAGAGCGTTTGGTCTGGTATCCGAAAGGCAGCTGAGCAGTTGCTGTCGACTGCGGGGGCGAGCCTGCCGGTGATGAGGGTGGGCCGTTGGACATGGATGCAAACTGACCCTCCGCCATCGCGGGCATGTTCGCTCCCGCAGGGCATCAGCCTCGTTCAGTTGAATGCGATGTGGAAGTAGCCCACCGTCGGATCCCGACCTGCAGCGGGTACCCTCGACACGAACACCCCTTCGAGCGTGCCCAGCCCGGGCATCTCCAGGTCACAGAGTCCATCCACGAACTCGGTGCTTTCCAGACTGTTGAGTTCCACGTTGAACGGCATCCGTTCGGCGTTCGGCATCCTGGCCCGGGGTGTTTCTTGCAGATGTTCGATCCGCACCGGCAAGCGACTGCCGTCCGGCAGGACCAGGCTTCGGGTCTGGCCCAGCAGCGGCTGGAAATGGTGGCTATGAACCTTTTGCAGCATGTCGTCACTCCACAAGGCCGGAGGGCCGTGGCCCTCCGGTGGGTCGTCAGTTGCGGGACGGGAAGATACCTTCGAGGGCGATGCTGAAGTTGATCGCCAGGAATGGGTTCATGATCGGCAGGGGCAAGCCGGCCCCGGCGGGAGAAACCGTACCGCTGACGGTCGTGCTCACGCCCTGCAGCGGCACCGGCGAGGCGCCTATCTGGTCGGAATAGATCGCCGCCGAACCTGGCCCTGTACCCGAGGTGCCGATGAATGAGTTGGTGGCCGTGGGTGTGTTTACCGGATTGCTGGCCGGGTTCGCCAGTTGCAGGGTGGTCGAGGCGGTAAGGCCGGTGAGTGCATGGGTGTGGGCAGGCAGGTTGTTCAGCGTCGGGGTGACGTTTTCGGTGCCGGAGACCTCACCGATCACACGGGGAGTCAGGCCCAGGCCGTTGCCCATGCCCATGAGCATGCGCCCTTGCAGGTTGGGCAGCATGAAAGTGGTCTGGCCGTTGCCCCCGTAAGTCACGCCAAGCAAGGAAAACAGCGCCGAGTTTTGCGCGATGCCGATGGTCTGCCCGTTGCACAGCGCCCAGCCACGGGGGGCGAAATTAAAGGCGAACGGCTGGATGGTGCCCATGAATACTTCCATAAAATCCTCATCCCTCAGGTTATTGGTCTGGCGGTACCTGGCGGATACGACGAGTAAGATGCGATCAGTCCGACTCCTCACTTCCAGGCCTGGTCACGCACGGCTGAGCGTAGACGGGGATGTTTCGTTCTGCCGGAGCAAGGCGCTG
The DNA here is from genome assembly GCF_900119645.1 of Pseudomonas sp. NFACC43. Taxonomy (NCBI): domain Bacteria; kingdom Pseudomonadati; phylum Pseudomonadota; class Gammaproteobacteria; order Pseudomonadales; family Pseudomonadaceae; genus Pseudomonas; species Pseudomonas sp. NFACC43. The sequence goes on along the minus strand of NZ_FPKK01000006.1, from coordinate 308,000 downwards.
AAAAAAGCGGCCGTGCGGCTTAAACGATTCAGGTTTGCCAGCGTTCCCTACCGTCCATCTTTTTTACGGTTTCAGGTGAATTTGATATCAAAGTACTACTAGGCGGCATTTGTTTCCTCGGCTACGCTTTGCGCTACAAAGGGACTACAAATGGTGAAGGGATTTGTCGCAGTTTCACTTTATCTCCGGCCTGCCACGCTCGGGCTCGACCCTCCTCTCCGCGATTCTGCTGCAGAATCCGCGTTTTCATGCCGGCATGACCAGTCCCGTCGGTTCACTGTTCAGTGGCGTCCTGCAGCAATGCAGCGCTGGCAGTGAGTTTGGTTCGGTGATCGACACCGAGCAGCGTCGGCGTCTGTTGCGTGGACTGTTCGACTCGTACTACGCCGACAAGGCCGACAAGCCTGTCATCTTCGATACCAACCGCCATTGGTGCGCCCGGCTGCCGGCCCTGCAGGATCTTTTCCCTCAGGCCAAGACCATCGCGTGCGTGCGCAATGTCGCCTGGATTCTCGACAGCCTGGAGCGGCTCTATCGCGCCAACCCGTTCGAGAACACCAAGCTGTTCAACGACGATGACGAGCGCAACACCGTCTACAGCCGCTGCGAAACCCTGGCCCAGCGTAATCGCCTGGTGGGGTTTGCCTGGACAGCGCTCAAGGAAGCCTATTACGGGGAAAACGCCGAATCGCTGCTGATCGTCGATTACGACCTGCTGAGCCAGGCCCCCGAGCGGGTGATGCGGCTGGTCTACGAATTCATCGGCGAGCCGTGGTTCGAGCACGATTTCAACCACTTGACCTACGACGCGCCGGCCTTCGACCAGGCCCTGGGCGTGGCCGGGCTGCACAAGGTCAAGCCCAGGGTCGCGCCGCAGGCCCGGCGTACGCTGCTGCCGCCGGATCTGTTTGAAAAGTATGCCGAGTTGTCGTTCTGGCGCGACGGGTCCGCCAGCGCTGCCAATGTCATTCGTGTGAAAACCGACGCCGCGATCAGCTGATCGCGGTTTTCTTCATTCGCGTATTCAAGAAGTTCGAGTCCAGGTGATCGTCATGTGGTGGAGCAAAGGTAAATCGCGGGTAACCGAGGGTGCACAGGCCCTGGCATCGCCAATGATCATGTCCCTGGAGCCGCGAATGCTGTTCGACGGCGCGGTGGCCGCCACCGTGGCCGACGCGGCGCAGCCGGACGCCCAGCCCACGGCCGAAGCCGCCAAGACGCCCACCGCCGACCAGTCGGCCGATAGCAGCCATGCGCCCCAGGGCCAGGTGGATGCCACCCAGGCCGCCGTTCCGGGCAAGTCAGTGGTGTTTGTCGATTCTCGGGTCAAGGATGCCGCCAACCTGCTGCAAGGCGTGGCGCCCGGCACCCAGGTGGTGCAGCTGGATGCCGGCAAGGATGGCCTGCAACAGATCGCCGATTACCTGGACACCCACCAGGGCATCAGCTCGGTGCAGATCATCGCCCACGGTAATGCCGGGGACTTGTGGCTGGGCAACAGCTACCTGTCGGCGGATAACGTCCAGGCCCGCAGCGAAGTGCTGGCGCAGATCGGCCAGGACATGAATGTTGGCGGCGATATCCTGATCTATGGCTGCTACACCGCCGAAGGTGATCGCGGCCTGAGCCTGGTGGATTCCCTGGCGCAGTTGACCGGCCGCGACGTGGCGGCATCCAACGACCGCACGGGCCTGGGCGGTGACTGGGACCTGGAAATCGCCACCGGCAACATCGAAAGCGCCAATGTGCTGTCGGCCAAGGCCATGAGCGAATACCAGTGGGGCCTAGCCACCTGGACCGCCACCAACAACGCCAATTCCGGCGTGGGCTCCTTGCGCGCGGCCTTGGGTTCTGCGCAGAACGGCGACATCGTCACCTTCAACAGCAGCATGACCGTCGCCCTGACCCAGGTACTGGTGGTGAACAGGAACGTCACCATCGATGGCGACCTCAACAATGACAACGTTGCCGATGTCACCCTGGATGGCCAGTTCCGTACCCAGGTCATCAGCGTGACGTCTGGTACCACGGCCACCCTCGACGGCCTGGTGATTACCCGTGGCATCGTCTCGGGCAATGGTGGTAATGGCGGCGACGATGCGCTGGTGGCCAAGGGCGGCGGGATCTACAACGCCGGCACCTTGACCCTGCGTAACGTCACGGTCACTGCCAACGTGGCGGCAGGCGGCGGTGGCGGTGGCGGTGTGACGCCGGAATACGCCGGTGGCGGCGGCGGTGGCGGCGGCGCGGTCGGCGGAGGGATCGGCGGTCGCGGTGGCGATACGCTCAATTCCTCGGGCTCCCTTGGCTCGACCAACCAGGGCGGTGCCGGTGGTGGCTTCTTCAATATCGGCGGCCGTGGCGGCTCTTCTACCGGCGGTGCCGGCGGCGCTGCCTATCCCGGCTACAGCACCGGTTCTGCCGGTGGCTCGGCCTCCAGCGCCGGGTTGTCCATTGGTGGTGGTGGCGGCGGCGACGGTTATAACGACATCGGCGGTGCCGGCGGTGGCGCGGTCGGCGGTATCTACAACGACACCGGCGCGACCCTGCGGATCATCGGCAACTCGGTCATCTCCAACAACGTCGGCGCAGGCGGCGGTGGTGGCGGTGGTGGTGCCGGCGGGGGCTACACCCAGGCGGGCGGCGCGGGCGGCGTCGGTGTCGGCGCGATCTGGAACAGGGGGGCGGTGCTGATCACCGCTGCCAACTTCGCGGCGATGAGCGGCAACGCCGGCGGCAGCGGCATTGGCGGGACGAGTGCCGGCACGGCCGGTGTCACTCCGGCGTCGGTGGCCAATGTCTATGGCGACGGCGGTACCATCAATACCAACTATGTACCGGACGAAACCCCACCTACCGCGACCATCGTGGTCGCTAACACCAGCTTGAACTCCGGCGCCACGTCGCTGGTGACCATCACCTTCTCCGAAGCCGTGACGGGCCTGAGCGCCTCGGACCTGACGGTGCAGAACGGCACCATCGGTACGCTGACCAGCGGCGACGGCGGTGTCACCTGGACCGGCACCCTGACCGCGGCCAGCAACATCACCGATACCACCAACCTCATCACCCTGAACAACACCGGGGTCTCGGACCTGGCCGGCAACGCCGGCGTGGGCACCACCGATTCGAACAACTACGCGGTCAACGACACCGTGCTTCCCACCGCTTCCATCGTGGTGTCCGACACCGCACTCAGGGCCGGTGAAACCTCCCTGGTGACCATCACCTTCAGCGAAGCGGTAACCGGTCTCACCACGGCCGACCTGACGGTCGCCAACGGCACGCTCACCGGCCTGAGCAGTGCCGACGGCGGTATCACCTGGACGGCCACCCTGACCCCGGACGCCAGCGTCACCGACACCAGCAACCTGGTGACCCTGGACAATACCGGCGTTGCCGACCTGTCCGGCAACGCGGGTACGGGAACGACCAACTCGAACAACTATGCCATCGACACCGCCCGTCCAACCGCCACTATCGTGGTGACGGATACAGCGCTGAGCGTCGGTGAAACTTCCCTGGTGACCATTACCTTCAGCGAGGCCGTGACCGGCTTCACCACCGCCGACCTGACCGTCGCCAACGGCACGATAACCGGCCTGAGCAGCAGCGATGGCGGCATCACCTGGACCGGGACATTGACCCCGAGCGCCAGCATCAGCGACACCACTAACCTGGTCTCGTTGAACAGTGGCAGCATTGCCGACCTGTCCGGAAACGTGAATACCGGCACGACCGATTCCAACAACTATGCGATCGATACGCTGCGCCCGACGGCTACCATCGTGGTGGCCGATACGGCGCTGAGCGCCGGCGAAACGTCCCTGGTGACCATCACCTTCAGCGAGGCCGTGACCGGTTTCACCCTGGCGGACCTGACCGTTGCCAACGGCTCCCTGAGTGGCCTGAGCAGCAGCGATGGCGGCATCACCTGGACCGCTACCCTGACGCCGAGCTCCAGTATCAGCGACGCGACCAACCTGGTCGTGCTGGCCAATACCGGGGTGCTGGACCTGGCAGGCAACGCCGGCACCGGTACCACCAGCTCCAACAACTATGCCGTCGACACCCAGCGTCCGACCGCTACCATCGTCGTGGCCGACAACGCCTTGAGGATCGGTGAAACCTCCCTGGTGACCATCACCTTCAACGAAGCCGTGACCGGCTTCACCGCCGCCGACCTGACGGTCACCAACGGCACGCTCATCGGCTTGAGCAGCGGCGATGGCGGTATTACCTGGACCGCGACCTTCACGCCGGCGACCAACATCACGGACACCTCCAACCTCATCACCCTGGACAACACCGGTGTGAGCGATGCGGCGGGCAACGCCGGCAGCGGAACCACCGACTCCAACAACTACGCCATCGACACCCAGCGACCCACCGCAAACATCGTGGTGGCCGACAACACCCTGGGCGCGGGCGAAACCTCGGTGGTCACCATCACGTTCAGCGAGGCGGTGACCGGTTTCACCCTGGCGGACCTGACCGTTGCCAACGGCAGCCTGAGCGGGCTGAGCACCAGCGACAACATCACCTACACCGCCACTTTCACACCGTCGGTCGGTGTTTCCGACGCCAGCAACCTGATTACCCTGGGCAACTCCGGCGTCACGGACGTGGCGGGCAACGCCGGCAGCGGCAGCACCGATTCCAACAACTACGTCGTCGATACGCTGCGTCCCACCGCCACCATCGTGGTTGCGGACACCTCGCTGAGTGTCGGCGAAACCTCGCTGGTGACCATCACCTTCAGCGAGGCGGTAAGCGGCTTCGACAATTCGGACCTGACCGTGACCAACGGTACCCTGAGCGCGGTCAGCAGCAGCGACGGCGGCATCACCTGGACCGCCACCTTCACGCCCGCCCTCGGGGTCGTCGACGCCAGCAACGTCATCGTACTGGCCAATACCGGCGTCAGCGACGCGGCGGGCAACACCGGTACCGGTACCACCAATTCGAACAACTACCAGGTCGACACCAACGTGCCGACGGCGACCGTGGTCATCGCCGACTCGTCGCTGAGCATCGGTGAAACCACGACGGTGACCATCACCTTCAATGAAGCGGTGAATGGGTTCGACAACAGCGACCTGACGATCCGCAACGGGACGCTGAGCAATGTCTCGTCCATTGATGGAGGCGTTACCTGGACGGCGACATTCACCCCGAGTGTCGGTATCTCCGATACCAGCAACGTCATCACCCTGGACAACACCGGGGTGCGCAATGGCGCGAACAACGCCGGCGTGGGCACCACCGACTCCAACAACTATGCGGTCGATACCGTGCGTCCCACCGCGACCATCGTGGTGGCCGACACGGCCATCGCCGCTGGCGAAACCTCGCTGGTGACCATCACCTTCAGCGAGGCGGTGGCCGGCTTCACCAGCGCCGACCTGACAGTCGCCAACGGCACGCTCACCGGGCTGAGCACCAGCGATGGCGGCATTACCTGGACCGCCACCTTCACACCCACCAACGGGGTCACCGACACCAGCAACATCATCACCCTCGCCAATGGCGGCATTGCCGACCTGGCGGGCAACGTCGGCAGCGGCACGACCAATTCCAACAGCTACAGTGTCGACAGCCTTCGCCCCACGGCCACTGTCGTGCTGAGCGACTCGACGCTGAGGCCCGGGGAAACCGCCCAGGTGACTATCACCTTCAGTGAGGCGGTGACGGGCTTGAGCAATGACGACCTGAGCGTTGCCAACGGTACCCTGAGTGCCGTCAGCAGCAGCGACGGCGGTCTGACCTGGACGGCTACCTTCACACCGACGGTGGGTGTGAGCGATGCCACCAACCTCATCACCCTGGACAACAGCGGGGTGAGCGACGCCGCCGGCAACGCCGGGGCCGGTACGACCAATTCGGCCAACTATGCAGTCGAGACCCGACTGCCTACCGCTACGGTCGTCGTGGCTGACAATGCCCTCAAGGCCGGGGAGACGTCGTTGGTGACCATCACGTTCTCGGAGGCGGTGAGCGGTTTCGACAACAGCGACCTGAGCGTGAGCAACGGCACCTTGAGCAACGTGTCATCGACCGACGGCGGCGTGACCTGGACGGCCACCTTCACGCCGGGCACCAATGTCAGCGACACCAGCAACCTCATCAGCCTGGACACCAGCGGCGTGACCAACGTGTCGGGCAACAGTGGTGCTGGCGTGGTGGACTCCAATAACTATGCGATCGACACCGTGCGTCCGGGCGCGACCATCGTGGTGAGCGACAGCACCCTGGGCATCGGCCAGACCACCACCGTGACCATCAGCTTCACCGAGGCGGTGACCGGGTTCGACCTGTCGGACCTCAGCGTCGCCAACGGTGTGCTGTCCAACCTGGCCAGCAGCGATGGCGGCCTGACCTGGACCGCGACCCTGACGCCGACGGCGGGTGTCAGCGACACCACCAACCTGATCCTGCTGGACGCCAGCACCGTGCAGGATGTCGCTGGCAACGCGGGGGTTGGCATTGCCATCTCCGGCAACTACGCACTCGACGCCACCCGGCCGACCGCGACCATCGTCGTTGCCAACCCGAGCCTGGGTGTTGGCCAGACTACCCAGGTGACCTTCACCTTCAGCGAGGCGGTGACCGATTTCGACCTGTCGGACCTCAGCGTCACCAACGGTGAACTGAGCAACCTGACCACCACCGACGGTGGCAGGACCTGGACCGCGACGTTCACCCCGACGGTGAACCTGACCGATCCGAGCAACTTCATCGCCCTGGACACCAGCAACGTCACCGACCTGGCGGGTAACGCCGGATCCAGCGTGGCGGTGTCCAACAACTATGCCATCGACACCGTGGTGCCCAACGACGTGAAGCCGCCGCCGGAATTCCTGACGACGGATCCCGTGACGGTCATCCCGGTCTCCGAGGTGCCGTTGCAGCCGATAGTCTTCACACCGCCAACGGGGGACCTGGGTTCGCCGCTGGGCTTCCCGCCTTTGTTCGAACAACGGGACGTGGGCGGCGGCCTGCGGCCCATCGGCGATATCTTCATCAACCGTGGGGCGCTGGCGCCAAGCTACATCGCCCAGGTCTTCGGCAACGATGCTACGGGTGACGGTTCGGGCCAGGGCTTCCTCGGTTTTGGCGGAGGGGATGGCGGAGTCTTTGGCAGCAGCACCCTGTCGAGCCTGTTCAACCAGGATTCGGGGGCCGAAGGCGAGTCGATGGACGCCTTCGACGACCGCTCCATGCAGGGCGGTGATGTGTCCCAGGGCGTGCGAGGGGTATTTGGCGCTCCGACCCTGGGTCAGCAGCTGCAGCAGATCAAAGACACTGAACAGCGTCAGGTCGACAGCCTGGCGAAGGCTTTGCAACAGGTCGGCATCAGCCAGGTACCGGCCTGAACAACTTAAAAAAATGAGCGGCAGCCAGGGGCAATCCAGGGAATGAATAGAAGTCAGAAGTTATTCGGTATGAGTCTGCTGGCATTGGTGGTCAGCGGGTGTGCGGTGACCAGCGAGCCGATCGATCGCAGTGTCAGCGAGGAACGCGCCAGGACCGATCGGCAGAATATGTACAAGGATCAGGAGCCTCTCAACGGCCCGTTGACCTTGCACCAGGCCATGGCCCGGGCGGTGAAGTACAACCTGGAAGGCCGATTGAAGGTCATGGAGGAAGCCCTGGCCAAGCGACAGCTGGACCTGGCCAGTTTCGACATGCTGCCGCGCATGGCCCTGGACGCCGGCTACGTAGGGCGCAATAACGTCAACGCCTCCAGCAGCCAGAGCGTGGAGACCGGTACCCAGTCCCTGGAGCCGTCGACTTCCCAGGACCGCGATCGCGAAGTGGCCGACCTCACCATGGTCTGGAACGTGCTCGATTTTGGCGTCAGCTACATCAGCGCCAAGCAGGCCGGCGACCAGCGCCTGATCGTGCAGGAGCGCCGGCGCAAGGTGATCAACACCATCGTCCAGGACGTGCGTTCGGCCTATTGGCGCGCCATGGCTGCCGAGCGCCTGCTCAAGCAGATCGACAGCCTGATGGCTCGGGTGGAGGCTGCGCGCAACAACAGCCAGAGCATGAGCGAACAGCGCATCGGTGACCCGGTGCAGGCCCTGGGGTACCAGCGTTCGCTGATCCAGGCGACTCGCCAGCTCGAAGAACAACGGCGGGCGTTGTCCCTGGCCAAGACCGAACTGGCGACCCTGATCAATCTGCCGCTGGGCACCGAACTGACCCTGGCAACTCCGGATCAGTACGAGATCCCCGAACTCAAGGTCGACATGGCCCGGCTGGAACAGGAAGCCCTGGCCAGCCGTCCTGAACTGCGCGAGCAGGATTACCAGACGCGCATTACCGCTGCCGAGACCCGCAAGGCCATGCTGCGCCTGTTGCCGGGGCTGGAGTTCTCCGCGGGCGGGCACTACGACAGCAACTCGTTTCTGGTGGAGCAGGGCTGGGCAGACTATGGCGTGAAGGTCACCTGGAACCTGTTCAATGTGATCTCCGCCCCGGCGGCCATCGATGTGGCCAAGGCCGGTGAAGAAGTGGCGGCGGCGCGGCGTCAGGCCATGTCGATCGCCGTGCTGGCGCAACTGTATGTCGCCAATGCCAACTACCGCGATGCACTGCGTCAGTTCAAGACCAACCAGCAACTGTCGGATATCGATGGACAAATCGTCGGGCAGTTGCGCAGCCGTCATCAGGCCGCCGGCATCGGCGAGCTGGACCTGATCCAGGGTGAGCTCAACACCTTGCAGGCCGATCTGCGGCGGGACCTGTCCTATGCCGATCTGCGCAACGCCTATGGCCAGATCTTCGCCAGTGCCGGTCTCGACCCGTTGCCTGACGAAGTACAGTCGACCCAGGTGCAGTCGATCGCCACGGCGCTGGCCAACCGTGAAGCGGCCTGGGCCCAGGGCGATATCACGGTGCCAAGGACGGCGGCAGCGCACTGACAGGTAGCGTCATGGCGCGCCCGGCTTTTTCCCGGCTGCCGGTGGCCGTGAACCTGCCCTTGCTGTTGCAAGCGTTGGCGGCCATTGAGGAAGAGCGCTGGCAGGGGCATTTCAACAGCGCCTATTACAAGGGTGACTGGAGCGGCGTGGCGCTGATTTCAGCGGCCGATGCCCTGACCGAACTGGCGCCCGGCCGTGGCCAGCCCTTGTGTCGCCTGCCTTGGTCAAGGGATGGACGCTGGCAGAAGGCGTTGCGTGACTGGCCCCTGGACATCGCCGCGGCCCGGCTGTTGCGCCTGGGGCCCGGCGCACAGATCCATGAACACCGTGACTACGATCTGGGTGGGCCGGACGGCGACCTGCGCCTGCACGTGCCGTTGCTCAGTCCGCCTGAAGTGGACTTCTGGCTGGATGGACAACGTATCCCCATGACCGCCGGTGAGTGCTGGTATCTCGATTTGTCACGACCCCATCGCGTCGACAATCGAGATACGCTGCCACGCGTTCATCTGGTACTCGACTGCCGGCCTGGCCCCTGGCTGGAACAGCTGATATGCGAAGGGCTGCCCACCACGCCGGCCGCTCGCGGCGGGCAGAGCGATTTCATGCGTTTTCAACGGCAAGTGGAAGCCGATCCCCAACTCGCCCGTACCTTGCAGGGCCTGCAGGAGGTGGAGGCCTTCATCGACTGCGCCTTGGAGGCGGGGGCCCGGCAGGGGCTGCATTTCACTCGCGAGGAACTGCGCACGGCCATGCGCGACGGACGTCGCCAATGGAGTGAGCAATGGAAGGCTTGAACCTGGAGGGTTGGCTGCCGATCCGCGTGTGGCAGGAGGGCGGGCAGTGGCGGGTCGATTGGTGCTGGTTCGGTGACCGACGGTTGTCGCAACCGTTTTTCGGCGACGCGGTGGAAGACGCCCTGCGCCTGCCCTTCAACCAGGCGTTTCGTCGCCAGACGCCCTTGGGCAGCCTTGAGCATTGGCAACGGCAAAGCCCTGGCCTTGAACCCGACGTGTTCATTTTCCATGCCTCGCGCTGTGGCTCGACTTTGATCAGCCAGATGCTGGCGCAACTGGACGACCATATCGTCATCTGCGAAGCGCCGCCCCTGGACAGCCTGCTGCGTAGCGACTTGCCCCACACCGAACGCTGTGCGGCACTCAAGGGGCTGCTTTCGGCTTATGGACAACGCCGCCGAGGTGTCGAGCGACGCCTGGTGATCAAGCTCGACGCCTGGAATATCGGTGAGTTGCCGTTGTTGCGCCAGTGCTTCGCCGATACGCCTTGGCTGTTCGTGTACCGCGATCCCGTGGAGATCGCCGTCTCCCATCTGCGTCGTCCCGGCATGCACATGGTCCCGGGGATGATCGGCGCCAGCGTGCTGGACGATGGGCGGCCCTTCGCAGGCTCCGAGGACTTCGTTTCGCGTCGGCTGGGACGGCTATTGCAAGCGGGGCTGGAGCATTGCCAGGCCTTTTCCGGCAGACCGGTCAACTACAGCGAGCTGCCCGAGGCGATGGCGGGCAGGCTGGCGACGCTTTTTTGCCTCGATGAGGCCCAGTCCCGGCAAGCGTTCAGCGCGGCGGGGCGGCATGCCAAGCAGCCGGTGCAGGCATTTACCGGCGACAGCGAGGACAAGCGCCGGGAGGCTTCGCCGATGCTGCGTGAACGTGTGCTGCAATGGGCCCATGGGCCGTATGAAGCCCTGGAAGCGCTGCGCAGCCAACGGACAGACTGATCAGGGTTTGGTCGGCGACAAATCCGCCATTCCCTTGAGCAATTCGATGGGCAACGGAAAAACGATGGTGGAGCTTTTGTCTCCGGCAATGGAACTGAGCGTCTGCATGTAGCGCAGTTGCATGGCGCCTGGCTGGCGCCCGAGCATTTCAGCGGCCTGCATGAGCTTCTCCGACGCCTGCAGTTCGCCTTCGGCGTGGATCACCTTGGCTCGTCGCTCCCGTTCGGCCTCGGTCTGCCGGGCGATGGCGCGGATCATCGATTCATTGAGGTCCACATGCTTGATCTCGACGTTCGCCACCTTGATGCCCCAGGCATCGGTCTGGGCGTCCAGCACTTGCTGGATGTCGCCGTTCAATTGCTCGCGTTCGGCCAGCAGCTGGTCCAGGTCGTGCTTGCCGAGGACGGCGCGCAGGGTGGTCTGCGCCAATTGACTGGTGGCCATGAGGTAGTTTTCCACCTGGATGATTGCCTTCTGCGGGTCGAGGACGCGGAAATACAACACCGCATTGACCTTCACCGAGACGTTGTCGCGGGTGATCACGTCCTGGGGCGGTACGTCGAGCACGATGGTGCGCAGGTCGACACGAATCATCTGCTGTACCACCGGGATCAGCAGGATCAGCCCCGGTCCCTTGACCTGCCAGAAGCGCCCGAGCTGGAACACCACCGCGCGTTCATACTCACGCAGGATCCGGAATGTCGATGCCGCCAGTGCGATCAGTATCAGCAGCAGTAGTGCAAAACCGATTTGCATACCCATCTCATGCTCCTTGTGAATCAGCGGGGGCCACTTCCAGCAACAGGCCCTTGCGGGCGGTCACCCGCACGGCTTGCCCAGCTCGCATCGGTGTCGCGCATGCCACCTGCCAGCGCTCGCCTTCCAGCCAGACCCAGCCATGGTGAGGGTTGCCGGCCTGGAGCCCGGTGATCGTGGTGACGCTCCCCAACAAGGCGGCATCGCCGCTGACGGCCCGGCGCGGCCGGGTTTTCAAGGCGCGAATCAGCAGGGCGACCAGCAACAAGCCGCTGGCCAGGCCCAGTCCGATCATCAAGGGAGCAGGCACATGGGTATCGGTCAGGATGATTGCGCCGACGACACACAAAATGATGCCGCCCAGCCCGGCGACGCCGTAGTTGGGCAAGGCTGCCTCGGCGATCAGCAATCCCACGCCCAGGGCAATCAGCCAGAAAACCACGGTGTCGGCAGCGGCCAGCGTAAAGCCTTCGCTTGCGAGGGCCGGACCGCCCAGGGTCAGTAGCAGTGCGACCGTCAAGCCGCGAATGTTCACTGGAACCTCCGCATTGCATGCGTGGTGACGTTACCTTGAGTCTAGTCGAGCCGGGGGCTGAATGAATTTTGATCAGTTCGACGGTGATGCAACGGGCTAGACTCTGTACGGAAAGTCTTGAAACGTGAGGCACGTTTTCAACGCAACATGAACGAGTATCAAGGCTTTTCGTACAGCGCCTAGACTGTAGAAACCCAGCCATCCGCCTACGCCAGGAGCCCCCATGGAAAACCCGATCCACACCCTTCCGGCGCTGTTCAAGCAACTGGGCCTGCCGGATGATGCCGAGAGCATCGATAAATTCATCGCCAGCCATTCGCCCCTCAAGCCTGGCCTGCATCTGGCGGACGCCTTTTTCTGGAGCGAGGGCCAGCGGCAGCTGCTGCGGGACGAAATCCTCGAAGACGCGGATTGGGCGGTGGTGGTGGATCAACTGGATGTGTTTCTGCGCAAAGGACGAAACGAATGATGCGGCGTGTTGGCCCTCTGGCCGGCTTAGGTTGGCGTGGCTGAGCGCGTGCGTTATTTCAAAATAGAATTAATAAATAGCTTCTTATTCCTTAGCTTATATAACACTCCTCCCTATACTCCTCCGTGAACAGACACGCAGGAGAGCACCCATGCGCAACGAATCGATTCGCTACCTGATCGTGCCAGGCTGGCAAGGATCGCCGGAAAATCATTGGCAGACTCACTGGCACAACAGCTTGCCCAACAGTGCCCGGGTCGAGCAGGCCGACTGGCTGACACCGCGGCGCGAAGACTGGGTCGCCGCCCTGGCCGAGGCCATTGCCGCCGATAGCACACCGGTGATCCTCATCGCCCACAGCCTGGGTTGCATCACCGTTGCCCATTGGGCCGCCACTGCGCCGTTGCAATTGCTGCGGCAGGTGCGTGGTGCATTGCTGGTGGCACCGGCGGATGTGGAGCGCCCGAGCTGCGCGCCGGCATTGCGCAATTTCGCGCCGATTCCCCGCGGACTGTTGCCGTTCCCAAGCCAGGTAGTCGGTTCCGACAACGACGAGGCGGTGAGCGCGCCGCGTGCCTTGGAGCTGGCGCGCCACTGGGGCGCCGAGGCCGGAATCCTGGCCGGGGCGGGGCATATCAATGTGAAGTCCGGCCACCAGCGTTGGGAGCAGGGGTTCGCGTATCTCTATCGCCTGCAAAGCCGAATGCAGCATCACGCACTGCGTCGCGCCTGAATCACCTTTTGTCAGTGCCCTTGCGTCTTACCGGCGGTGCAGGGTGGGAGTCGTCATGAGTTCGCATGAACATTTCGGTCAGTCGTTGCTGACCTTTCCCGATGCGGAAAAAAGCCCCCTGAGCATCCGCGCCAAGGCGCTGGTGTTTGTCGATCCACGGTCGCGACAGTTGCGCCAGGAGCTGGAAGCGCTGGCACCGCGCTCGGTCGCGGTGCTGATTCGCGCTGAAACCGGCACCGGCAAGGAATTGCTGGCCCGTCACATCCATCGCGAGAGCAATCGCGGTGGGTTGTTCGTCTCGGTCAATTGCGGCGCCATCAGCCCGACCTATGCCGATGCCGAATTGTTCGGTTACGCCGCCGGCAGCCATAGCGGTTCAGCCAGCAGCCGGGCCGGTTGGTTCGGCTCGGCCAATGGCGGCACGCTGTACCTGGATGAGATTGGGGACCTGCCGCTGCCGATCCAGGTCAAGTTGCTGGCTGCCCTGGAAAATCACGAAGTCACCCGCGTCGGCGCCCACCAGCCCAGCCCCGTGGACGTGCGCTTGGTGGCGGCCACCAGCATCGATCTGGCGCAGGCGGTGGCCGCCGGGAAATTTCATGACCGGTTGTATCACTACCTCGGTGAGGGCCGGCTCGAGTTGCCGCCCTTGCGCGAACGGGTGGGCGATATCCTGTCCCTGGCCGAATACTTCCTGGGCATCTACAGCCAACGCCTCGGCCTGGCGGTGCCACTGATCAGCGAAGCGGCACAGCGTGCGCTGGAACAGCACAGCTGGCCGGGCAATACCCGGGAGCTGGAGAACGTCATTCATTTCGCATTGCTGGTGAGCGTAGGCGATTACATCCTGCCGGAACATCTTAATCTGCCGCGTTTAACGCGTGTTCAATAAGGACTAGATAAAGAGCTCCAAGTTTATCGAACGGGGTAAATGGGCGATTGATGGGAGTGTTTTGCAGGTCTCGGTTTTAGCATATAAAAAGTTTCCGGATATTTTGCCCTGACGACTTTCGAGTTGTCGGGTTTTTTGTTATGTGAGCATTAAATCCGTCTTTTCCAATACTGCGTTTGTATGTGCGAATTTTAAGTGTCTTGTACAAATAATTTGTGTGGTTTTAGCGCTTGATTGCAGATGCCTCGAAATTGTTAATTGAATGGGCGAAAGCAACGCGGTCAGTCGAGTTGTGCTGGTCGTGAATCAATTAACTTGAGTGATGAGGATTTAAATGAAGTACGAAATCAATACACCTGTCGCGACGCAACCATCGGGATGGTACAAGTTGGAGAGTTTTGGAGTTTTTTCCGTGACGGGGGGCAACCAGTTATACAGCAACGGTAATCAACAATTGATGGTAAGGGTATTTGTCCAGGTTCAGAGTTGGCTGGGCAGCAGCCTTCCTCTGACCCAGTCTGAAATCGATTCCATTGTCCTGGTTGATGGGCATACGGGGGCGGAACTCATCAAGGACAGGAATCGTGGTGATGTCGGTGCATGGAAATACACCGACCAGCAGGATGCCCGCTTCCGCCAGCTTCCTCCCAACCTGCCCGTGCGGGGCTCGGTACCGTCTGGGGAGTTTGTCTACACCAAGGATTTCTACGTTACGTCCAGCTCCGATAAACCGATCGAACTGCAGTTGCGCATCACCCGGGCAGACGGCGAAACCTTTCTATCCAGAAAGCAGGATGAGTTGGGCACGCTTACGGTGGTCCCACTTCAGCCGGCGGTCTATCGGTCCGAGCAATACTCGCTTAGTCGCACTTCCGCTCCCTACTCCAGCACAACGGGTGACATCGAGAAGGTCGAGCTTTTCATGCTGGATCTGGTCGTTGATCAACAACGCATGGGATTCGTATCGGATTTCAGTATGGGAGCTCATCCAAGGATCGGAAGCTCTGACAAACGTTATTCGGGTTATTACCTTGTCGGCTACGGGAATGGTCAACCTATGCGAACAGGTAGTCCAGTGCGTTGGGAACGACCTGATGTATTGGGAAGGCATCGAAGCGAAAACGGGCGTATCGCACTGGTTCTGGTCTACGGGAAACTCGGCCCGGTCTGGGTGAGAGATCCCGTGGCGAGTACCGCGCTTGAACTGACCGACATGTACGGAAATCCTCATGCTTTACGCGTGGAGATGTCTGATGATCCGCTGACGGTTCGCGTGACCAGAATCTAAAGTCATTTCGTTCAAGGAAGAACCGATGAATACCTCTTCACCCCTCCAAGGTCAGTTGACCTCGGCGGCCTTCAAGTTCGACAGTTTTGTTCGTTCGGGCGTGGACCCGCGCACGGGTAGCTGCAATTGCAGCGTGGCGCTGGACGCGGCGCCGGATGACGCCGCCGTCGGGTCTAACGTATCAGCGACCCTGGCATACGATTGCTTCAATGATCAGGACCTGGGTTTCGGCGCCGGTTGGGCCTTGCGCACCTGCAGTTATGACCAGCGCCGACGAAAGTTGACGCTGACGAGCGGAGAAACCTACCAGCTCTACACCGATGGAAACCAGGTGGCTTTCCAGGATAAGAAACTCGATAACTTGCGCGTCACGATGCAAGGCAATGAACTTTTCATCGAGTACATCGATGGAAGAGTCGACGTGCTGTCGCGCCCCGGTGCGACATCCCACGAATGGCTGCTTGCACGGGAGTACAGCCCCGAGGGCAAGGAAACGCTTTACGAGTACCGTCCTGTCGCGGGCCGCCTGCAACTGATGGCGGTTTACCGGCAGGATCGCCGCATCCTGAAAGTCGACTACGCCCGAGCCAGGTCGACGGCAACGACCATCACCGTGTGGCCGGACGTACCTTCAAGGAAACTCCAGTACCTGTTTGTCCTGCGCAACGGAACGCTCCAACACATCAGGCTGATCACTGCCGAAAAACGTCCATTGACCTGGACCTTCGACTACGCGCGTATCAATGGTTTTCTGCTGATGACCGAAATCAGCCAGCCAAGCGGGGCCCGGCAGACACTTCGGTACCAGGCCGAGGGTCACAGGTTCCCCGCCGGGGCACCGGTGCCCTACCTGCCTGTTGTGTCTCAATCCATCATGGCCCCTGGCGGGGGCCAGCCAGCGATCATCACCCTGTATGAATATTCCGTGAGGAATTTCCTAGGGCATGGTGCTGGGGTACGCTGGTCTGCCGAGCGTGATGTGCTGTATGACGTCAGCGGTCATTACGAATACTCCTGCACCCAGATTCAGATGGCCCCTGGTAAAGGCGGGCCGCGTGAGTCTTCCCGGGTCATACGTACCTACAATCGCTTCCACTCGATGATTTCCCAACGGACGATCAGTGGCAGCAAGATGCAGTTGCGGGAAATCGAATACTACGATGTGCCCAATCGGGCTTTCAGGGATCAGCCTGCGCAGTTCCAGATGCAGCGCATCGTGCGCGACAGCTTCTTCGATACTCGCGCGACTCCCGTAAAAAGTCGGGTAGAGACCACCCATACCTCCTACGACGAACATGGCAATCTGCTGGAAAAAACCAGTCCGGGTGGCGTACGGGAAGTCTATGAGTATTTTCCGGCGCAAGGGAGTGCGGATTGCCCTGCCAGCCCCATAGGCGTGCCTTGTTTTCTGAAACAGAAGTCGATCATCGCCTCGGCCGAGTTCGCCGCAGCGCCGACCACCGTGGTGCGCTACACCTACAGCCAATTGCCGTCGCTGCTGGCGGGTCACCGCTGTGTCCGGCTCGCCAGCGAGACGCTCTGCGAGGAGGGCGTCGCCGAGCCTCGGGTGGCGTGTCGATTGAAGTATGTGAATAACGTCAAGGACGCTTTTCATGGACGTCTGCAAAGCAAGGTAGAAACCGTAGGCGGCGTGCGCCGCAAGCATCACTATGCGTATTGGCATGAAGACGAAAACGTTCGCACCGACCAGACCTTCCGCGCCGAAGGGCTGAGCCACCTGAGGCAGGAGTGGCATGATGTGTGCGGTTGGCTGGTCAAGACCTGCGATTGCGGGGGCAATACCGTCAGCATGGAATATGACTCACTGGGGCAACTGACCCGTGAAACCGTGATGCCCGACACGGGCCATGCGGCGTCGCGCCAGTTCACCTACCAGGCCGGTGCTGCCTCCGATGATGGCCTTGCCAGCGTCACCGTCAAGGATGCCCGTGGCGTCCTGACCGTCACCCGCAGCGACGGGCTGGGTCGTACCGTGAAGGTCGAGAAGCAGGACGTCGACATGCCCGGTGCACCCATGCGCGTGATCTACGAGGCCAGTTACGATGGCCTGGGACGCCTGCAGGCGGATGCACAGACCGACTGGTTCGACGGCGAGCCGAAAACCCTGGACACCCACTACGAATATGACGAGTGGGGCCATCAGAACCGCACCATCCGCCGCGGGCGCGAAGTCACTCATGACGAGATCGATCCGGTGGCGCGCACCCGTACCGAGTGGAAGGAGGGCGGCGGCAAGACCCGTACCTTCATCAACGCCCTGGAAAAGCCATCGCGGGTCGAGCGCGTGAACCGTTCCGGCGTCGTGGGAGAGGTGACCCTTTACGAATACGATGGCCTGGGACGGTGCATCCAGCAGACCGCCGCCGACGGAGGGGTGACCTGCTACACCTACGATCTGGCCGGCCGCGTGCTGAGTACCACCTTGCCCGACGGTACCCTGGTCGAGAAGAAATATGCCGCCCAGAGCCAGGGGGACTACCCCACACAGATCAGCGCCAACGGCTATGCACTGGGAACCCGCACCTACGACGGGCTGATGCGCGTGACCCACAACCAGGCGGGTGGTCGTACCGAACGGATGGTCTACGAGGGTTCCGGCAGGAACCCCACGCAAAAGAGCACCGCGTCTGGAAAAACCTTGCGGTTCACCCTCGATCCGTTGCTCGCCGATGACGTTACCAGTCGCTCCGGCAGCCAGGCGTCCGTCGCTGCCAGCCATCGGTTCGACCCCCGTACAGGTTTGCTCCAGGAATCGGCCAACTCGTTGGTACAGCGGCGCATGGAGTACTGTCCCTCCGGCCGTCTCAGCCGGGAATCGTGGGTCACGGCCCTCGACCGGTTCGACAGCGGGCAAACCTGTTCGCTGATGGGCAAGCCGATTGGCTACACCGACGTCAGCGACACGGTTCGCACCTGCCTCTATGATCCGACCGGACGCCTGGTGGGCATCACCCAAGGCCCTGCTGCTCTCCCTGTTCAGGAGCGCATCAGTGCAACGTACTCCTACGACGCCCGGGAGCAAGTCAAGTGCATCACCGTCACCGATCCCCGATCGGGCCTTTCGCTGGTCACCGAACTGGACTACGACGAATTTGGTCGCGAAATCCTCCGGCGCTCCTCCCAGGGAAATGATGTCGTCGAGGTGAGCCAGTCGTTCGGCCCGGGCGACAGGCTCAGCCAGCGTACGCTCAAGTCCAACGCAGCCGTGCGTGTCGAGACGTTTGCCTATGACCTGCGGGGTCGATTGACGCGTTACGCCTGCCAAGGGCCGCAGGCGCCAGTGGATGCCCAGGGCAAGGCCATCGTCTCGCAGGACTTCACCTATGACGCGCTGGACAACATCCGCCAGGTCGTCACGCATTTCCCAGGCGGCGTGAACACGGCAACGTATCGGTATGACCTGGTCGATAAAACCCAACTCAGCGGCGTCAGCCACAGTCACCCCGACTATGCATCCGCCGATTCGACCTTTCGCTACGACGCCGACGGCAATCTGCTCAACGATTGCCGTGGACATCAGTTGATCTACGACGAACTGGGGCGGTTGGAAAGTGTGGCTTCGGCTGACTCGAAGTCGATATTGGCGCGTTATCGGTACGATGCCTCTGACCGCCTTCATGCCGTTGAGCTGGCAGGACACAAGCCCTGTCGGCGCTTCTACCGCGACGAGCAGTTGTGCAGCGAAGTCGCGGGGCAGGATAGCCGTAGCTTCATGCATGAAGAGCGGCAGCTGCTGGCGTTGTCCCAGGGCCAGGAAACGGTGCTGTACAGGACGGATGGTTGTGGCAATGTCCTGCAGGCTCTTTCCGGCGGCGACAGTCTCCGACATGACTATTCGCCCTATGGGCAACGCGCGGCGGCAGAGGGACCGGGCAGTCTGTTCGGTCTCGGTGGCGAGCCGCAGGATCCGCTGACCGGCTGTTATCTGCTGGGCAACGGCTATCGGGCCTACGATCCGGTACTGATGCGATTTCACCGGCCAGACGACTGGAGTCCGTTCGATGGGGGAGGTCTCAATCCTTATGCCTATTGCCTGGGCGACCCCATCAATCTGAGCGATCCCACCGGCCATATCTCTACCTGGGGCTGGATCAAGATTGGCATTACCGCTGCTTTCGCCATCGCCTCCGTTGCGTTCACCCTGGCGACCCTGGGGGCATCCGCGCCCTTGATAGGCATCTCGTTTTCGGCGGCAACGGCCTTGACGCTGGAGGTGGTGTCAGGTGCGGCCTCGATCGCGTCCATCGTGCTGGAGGAGGCGGCTCCGGACGCCGTCGCGACCCAGGTGCTGAGCTATGCCAGCCTGGCCTTGGGCGTCGTGTCCGGCGGCGCTTCCCTGACAGGAAAGCTGCTGGGCAGAGGGACATCGGTGGCCCTGCGCAATACGGTCGAGTCCCTCGGTGACGCCGTGACGCTGGGCCGCAGCAACGCCTTGCGCGGGACACGCATCGGTGGCTACGCCAGGGCGGCGAGCCCTCTGGTCAGAGGCGGCGGGCGGCGCAACCTCGTTGCCTTGCAAAACGACCTTCGAGATGTGCTGACCGCCAAGGACGTGACCAGTTATGCCCATTACCCGCTCAAGGGGGGCACCTACGTCATCGACAGAGACAAGTACATCGAAAAAGCCCAAGGGTTTCTGGGGTTGGCAGGGGAAAGATCCAGTGGTCCCCGGCATGGCGAGGCACCTGACGATATCTACGGAGACATCAGGGAGCGAAGCGCGCAAATCCGATTCGCATGAAGGGCGCGCGAAAGGGTTATTCATATATGAATTATCGATATATGTATTTAGATAAAAGGTATTGTTAAGGCATAAAAAATATCGGTATCTTCCGTACCACGCCAGCGATAGCACTTCGCTGGCACCCCAACGTTGGCCGTCGTCCATGACGACAGTGATATTCGATAAGGACACTGCATGAAAAAGGTTCTGTTGTTCACCGCATTGGCGGCAGCCCTGGCTTCGGGCCTGGCCCAGGCGGCGGAAAAACTGGTGGTGGCGGCGACGCCGGTGCCCCACGCTGAAATCCTCGAGCTGATCAAGCCAGCCCTGGCCAAGGAAGGCGTGGACCTGCAGATCAAGGTCTTTACCGACTACGTCCAGCCCAACGTACAGGTCGATCAGAAGCGTCTGGACGCCAACTACTTCCAGACCTTGCCGTACCTCAAGAGCTTCAACGAGGGCAAGGGCACCAACCTGGTGACCGTGATCGGCGTACACGTCGAACCGTTTGGCGGGTACTCGAAGAAGGTCAAGAGCCTGGCCGAGCTCAAGGATGGCGCGACCATCGCCATCCCCAACGAAGGCAGCAACAGCGGCCGTGCCCTGATCCTGCTGCAGAAGGCTGGCCTGATCGAACTCAAGGATCCGAAAAACGCCCTGGCCACGCCCAAGGACATCGCCAAGAACCCGCACAACTTCAAGTTCAAGGAACTGGAATCGGCCATGCTGCCGCGGGTGCTGGACCAGGTGGACCTGGACATGATCAACACCAACTATGCGCTGGAAGCGGGTCTCAACCCGGCCAAGGATGCCCTGGTGATCGAAGGTTCGGATTCGCCCTATGTGAACTTCCTGGTGGCTCGCCCGGACAACAAGGACAGCGCCGCCATGCAGAAGCTGGCCAAGGCCCTGACCAGCCCGCAAGTGAAGGCTTTCATCGAGCAGAAATACAGCGGTGCGGTACTGCCGGCGTTCTGATCGAGCAACGCGTGCTTGAAACTTTCAACGCCGACGGCTTGGCCAGCGTCGGCGTTTTTTATTGCCTGCCATTGCGTTACGCAGGCCGTGCCTTCAATGCCCGGCGCAGGGCCACCAGCAGCTTGACGATATCTTGTGGGTCGAGGGGTTGCGGGGCTTTCACGTCAGCCATTTTTTATCGTCCTTGTGATGGAAGCCATGGAGTCTGGCCTTGAGCTGCGGTTCCTTGGAGAGGTTGCTGGAAAATTAGACCCTTCCTACAGCGCAAAGGAAAATAGCCTTCTTACTCGGCCTCTGCAAATACCGTCAGTCAATCCGGCCAGTTCCACGCGGGGGCATCCAGCATGCCCTGGCCCACTACGCCGGTCTGGCCCAGGTCTTTCTCCAGCATGATGCAATTGCAATCATCGTCCTGCTGCAAGGCGGCGATCAGGCGCGTGGCGTGGGATACGACCCAGACCTGGCAATTGGCCGAAGCCCGGATGATCAACCGCGCCAAGGCAGGCAACAGGTCCGGGTGCAGGCTGGTTTCCGGCTCGTTGAGCACCATCAGCGAGGGCGGTCGCGGCGTGAGCAGGGCGGCCACCAGCAGCAGATAGCGCAGGGTGCCGTCCGACAGCTCGGCGGCGGATAGCGGACGCAGCAGGCCGTGCTGCTGGAATGCGATGGCGAAACGTCCGCCCTGGAGTTTTTCGATGTCCAGGCGGGCGCCGGGAAATGCATCGCCGATGGCGGCATGCAGCGCCTGGAAGTCGCCGATTTCAAGGATGGTCTGCAGGGCGGCCGCCAGGTCGCGGCCATCGTGGTGCAGCACCGGCGTGCGGGTGCCCAGTTGCGGCTGGCGCACCGGGGCCTCGGCGTCGCTGCGAAAATGATCGTAGAAGCGCCAGCGACGGATGAACTCGCGCATCTGCAAGACCTCCGGGGACGTACGCAGGCTGCCCACCTGGTCGAACAGGCTGTCGAAGGTGGGGGTGTGCTGGGCCAGGACATCCCATGAGCGACCCTCCCGGGCGCGCACCATCGGCCCGTTGCGGTCCACCAGCAGGCTGGCGGGACGAAAGACCGGCCCGGCCCAGATGGTTTCGCGCTTGATCTGCGGATCCAGCGAAAACGCGGAAAGACTGGGTTCCGGCAGGCCCAGGGCGATCGAATAGGAGAAATCTTCGGCGGCGAATCCCAGGCGCAGGCGTTTTCTGGCCTGGCGCACGTTGCCCTGGACGGGTACCTCGCCGTTGCGCATGCGTCGGCTGATGTGCTCCGGCCCGGCCCAGAAGGTCGAATCCAGTCCGCCTTCACGGGCCAGGGCGTTGACGACCCCGCCTTGGGCCGTTTCCGCCAACAGCCGCAGGGCGCGGTACAGGTTGGATTTTCCGCTGCCGTTGGGGCCGGTGATCAGGTTCAGGCGGCCGAGGGGAATGACCAGTTCATTGATGGATCGGTAGTTGGCCACCGCAAGGGTCTTGAGCATGAGAGGTTGTCCTGCTGGCTGGACTTGCAGGCGCCGACTCGCTTGGCTTGCCGTTGCCTGTGCAAAAAGGGCAGTTTGCCTGATTGGCGTGTGCATTGTGATTCTGTTGCAAGCACTGAACCCTGCTCTAAGCTCACAGTCGTATCGTCACTGGCACGTCCGTACAACGCAAAGGAGTCTGCATGGCTGGTCCCCGAATCGAACTGGTTGTTGGCTTGGGTTTATGTGCGTTGTTGGCGGGATGCGGTGAGGAAAAGGCCGTGGAGAAAGCGCTGCCGCGGGTTTTCGTGCAGCAAGCCACGCCCAGCGAATACGCGGCTTCGGTGACCCTGACCGGCGATGTCCAGGCTCGCGTGCAGACTGACCTGTCGTTTCGCGTGAGCGGCAAGATCATCGAGCGCAAGGTCGATGTGGGCGATCGAGTCTCGGCCCGGCAGGTGCTGGCGCGGCTCGACCCCCGGGATTTGCAGACCAATGTCGATTCCGCCGAGGCCCAGGTGGCCGCCGAGCAGGCGCGGGTCAAGCAGAGCGCGGCAGCGTTCATGCGCCAGCAGAAACTCTTGCCCAAGGGCTACACCAGCCAGAGCGAATACGATGCGGCCCAGGCGCAACTGCGCAGCAGCCAGAGTGCATTGAGCGCCGCCCAGGCCCAGCTCGCCAATGCCCGCGAACAACTGAGCTATACCGCGCTGATCGCCGAGGCGCCGGGCATCATCACGGCGCGCCAGGCGGAGGTTGGCCAGGTGGTGCAGGCCACGGAGCCGATCTTCAGCCTCGCCCGGGACGGTGAGCGCGATGCGGTGTTCAACATCTACGAATCCCTGCTCAGCGAGCCGTCCGCGGATCCGGCCATCGTGATCAGCCTGTTGGACAACCCGGCCATCCAGACCTCCGGCAAGGTGCGCGAGATCACGCCCGCGGTGTCCGCCGAGACCGGTACCGTGCAGGTCAAGGTCGCCCTCGATAGCCTGCCCGAAGGCATGCGCCTGGGATCGGTGGTCAGCGCCACCGCCAAGTCCGCCGGCAAGACCGCCGTGGAGCTGCCGTGGTCGGCCTTGACCAAGAACCTCAGCGAGCCCGCCGTATGGCTGGTGGACGACGAAGGCAAGGCCCAATTGCGAACCGTCACCGTTGGCCGCTACCTGACCGGCAAGGTGATCGTCAGCGATGGGCTCAAGGGAGGCGAGAAAGTCATCACGGCGGGAGGCCAGTTGTTGCACCCCGGCGTGCATGTCGAAATTGCTGAACATCCCACCGAACAGAAAACCACAGGAGCCCAACCATGAAGCGCTTGTGGATGGTCCTGGCCGGCCTGGCGCTGGCAGCCTGTTCGAAGGAGGAAGCGCCGCCCGAGCCCGTGCGCCCGGTACTGTCCATCGAAGTGCGGGCCCTGGACCAGCAGGCCCTGGGGCGGTTCGCCGGCAATATCCAGGCACGTTACGAAAGCAATGTGGGGTTTCGCGTAGCCGGGCGTATCGCTCGCCGCAATGTCGATGTCGGCGCCGAGGTGAAGAAAGGCGATCTGCTGGCCACCCTCGACCCCACCGACCAACAGAACCAGTTGCGGGCCGCCCAGGGCGACCTGGCGCGGATCGAGGCGCAATACATCAATGCCCAGGCCAATGCCCGTCGCCAGCAACAGCTGTTCGATCGCGGTGTCGGTGCCCAGGCGCAGCTGGACATCGCCCAGACCGACCTGAAGACCACCGGAGCATCCCTTGAGCAAGCCCGGGCTGCGGTGGAACAAGCCCGTGACCAGCTCAACTACAGCGAGCTGCGCACCGACCACGACGCGGTTGTCACCGCCTGGCATGCCGAGGCCGGGCAAGTGGTCTCCGCCGGCCAGCAAGTGGTGACCCTGGCGCGCCCGGACATCAAGGAAGCGGTGATCGACCTGCCGGCCGGACTGGCCGAGCGCCTGCCCCCGGACGTGGTGTTCGAAGTGTCTGCGCAACTGGACCCGGCCACCCGCACCACCGCGACCGTACGCGAGATCGAACCCCAGGCGCAGAGTGCTACCCGTACCCGTCGCGCCCGCCTGACGCTGGCCGATACGCCGCCGGGCCTGCGCCTGGGCACGGCCATCGGCGTGACGTTGAGCTCGGCCATCGAGCCGCGCATCGAGCTGCCGCTCAGCGCGCTGCAAGAGGTCGACGGCAAGGCACGGATCTGGCTTGTCGACCCGCAAAGCCAGACCGTTTCTCCCCGTGACGTGCGCATTCTCGAACGTTCGGCGGATGCGGTGCTGGTGGCCAATGGCATCAAGGCCGGCGACCGCGTGGTCAGCGCCGGTGTGAACAGCCTCCAACCGGGGCAGAAAGTGAAACTCGACGAGGACGCACGATGAAAGGGCCTTTCAATCTTTCCGAATGGGCCCTGCGGCATCAGTCGTTTGTCTGGTACCTGATGTTCGTCGCGCTGCTGATGGGCGTGTTCTCGTACATGAACCTGGGGCGCGAGGAGGATCCTTCGTTCACCATCAAGACCATGATCATCCAGACGCGCTGGCCCGGCGCGACCCAGGAGGAAACGCTCAGGCAGGTCACCGACCGCATCGAAAAAAAACTCGAAGAGCTCGACTCCCTCGACTACGTCAAAAGCTACACACGCCCGGGTGAGTCGACGGTCTTCGTGTACCTGCTCGACACCACCAGCGCCAAGGACATCCCCGAGATCTGGTACCAGGTACGCAAGAAGATCAACGATATTCGCGGCGACTTCCCTCAAGGCCTGCAAGGCCCGGGTTTCAACGATGAGTTCGGCGATGTGTACGGGTCGGTCTATGCCTTTACCGGCGACGGCCTGTCGATGCGCCAATTGCGCGACTACGTCGAGCAGGTGCGCGCCGAGGTCCGCGATGTCCCCGGCCTGGGCAAGGTGGAAATGATCGGCGAGCAGGACGAAGTGCTGTACCTGAACTTCTCCACCCGCAAGCTCGCCGCCCTGGGCATCGACCAGCGCCAGGTGGTGCAGAGCCTGCAATCCCAGAACGCCGTGACGCCGGCCGGGGTGATCGACGCCGGCCCCGAGCGGATCTCCGTGCGTACATCCGGGCAGTTCCAGTCGGAGAAGGACCTGGCCAACGTCAACCTGCGGCTCAACGATCGTTTCTATCGGCTGGCCGACATCGCCGATATCAGCCGCGGTTACGTCGACCCTGCCACGCCGATGTTCCGTTTCAACGGTACGCCGGCCATCGGCCTGGCCATTGCCATGAAAAAGGGCGGCAACATCCAGGACTTCGGCAAGGCGCTGCATGCGCGAATGAACGAGCTGACCGCCGACCTGCCGGTGGGCGTCGAAGTCCACACGGTGTCGGACCAGGCCGAGGTGGTGGAAGAGGCGGTCGGCGGCTTCACCAGCGCCTTGTTCGAGGCGGTGGTGATCGTGCTGGTCGTCAGCTTCATCAGCCTGGGCATCCGCGCCGGACTGGTGGTGGCCTGCTCGATTCCATTGGTGTTGGCGATGGTCTTCCTGTTCATGGAATACAGCGGCATCACCATGCAGCGGATCTCCCTCGGTGCGTTGATCATTGCCCTCGGCCTGTTGGTGGACGATGCGATGATCACCGTGGAGATGATGGTGACGCGCCTGGAAAAGGGCGAAACCAAGGAGCAGGCCGCGACCTTCGCCTACACCTCCACCGCGTTCCCGATGCTCACCGGTACCCTGGTGACCGTGGCCGGCTTCGTGCCCATCGGCCTGAACGCCAGCTCCGCTGGGGAGTACACCTTTACCCTGTTCGCGGTGATCGCCGTGGCGATGCTGGTGTCCTGGATCGTCGCGGTGCTGTTCGCCCCGGTGATCGGCGTGCATATCCTCAGCACCAACGTGAAGCCCCACAGCGCCGAGCCGGGGCGGATC
The DNA here is from genome assembly GCF_900119645.1 of Pseudomonas sp. NFACC43. Lineage (NCBI taxonomy): Bacteria > Pseudomonadati > Pseudomonadota > Gammaproteobacteria > Pseudomonadales > Pseudomonadaceae > Pseudomonas > Pseudomonas sp. NFACC43. The sequence goes on along the minus strand of NZ_FPKK01000006.1, from coordinate 281,602 downwards.
GGTCGGGCGTTCAATGGCGGCCTGCTGTGGGCGATGCGCAATCGCTGGTGGGCCATCGGCATCACCGTGCTGCTGTTCGTGCTGGCGGTGTTCTGCATGCGTTTCGTGCAGAACCAGTTCTTTCCGTCTTCGGACCGCCCCGAAATCCTGGTGGACCTCAACCTGCCGCAGAACGCCTCGATGGAGGAAACCCGCAAGGCCGTCGATCGCCTGGAAGCGACCCTCAAGGGCGACCCGGACATCGCGCGCTGGAGTACCTATATCGGCGAGGGCGCGATCCGTTTCTACCTGCCGCTGGACCAGCAACTGCAGAACCCGTACTACGCGCAGTTGGTGATCGTGAGCAAGGGCCTGGAGTCGCGCACGGCCCTGACCGAACGCCTGCAGAAACGCCTGCGCGAGGATTTCGTCGGCATCGGCAGCTATGTGCAGTCCCTGGAAATGGGCCCACCGGTGGGCCGGCCGATCCAGTACCGGGTCAGCGGCAAGGACATCGACCAGGTGCGCAAGCACGCCATCGAGCTGGCCACCGAGCTGGACAAGAACTCCCATATCGGAGAAATCATTTACGACTGGAACGAGCCGGGCAAGGTCCTGCGCATCGACATCGCCCAGGACAAGGCGCGGCAGTTGGGGCTGTCTTCCGAGGACGTGGCCCGGTTGATGAACAGTATCGTCAGCGGCTCGCCCGTGACCCAGGTCAACGACGACATCTACCTGATCAACGTGGTCGGACGTGCCGAGGACGCCGAGCGTGGGTCTCCGGAAACCCTGCAGAACCTGCAGATCGTCACGCCCAGCGGTACTTCGATCCCGTTGCTGGCGTTCGCCACGGTGCGCTATGAGCTGGAGCAGCCCTTGGTCTGGCGGCGTGATCGCAAGCCGACCATTACCATCAAGGCCGCCGTGCGCGACGAAATCCAGCCCACCGACCTGGTCAAGCAATTGCAGCCGGACATCGACCGCTTCGCCGCCGGCCTGCCTGTGGGCTACAAGGTCGCCACCGGCGGTACGGTGGAGGAGAGCAGCAAGGCCCAGGGCCCGATCGCCAGCGTGGTGCCGCTGATGCTGTTCCTGATGGCGACGTTCCTGATGATCCAGCTGCACAGCGTGCAGAAGCTGTTCCTGGTGGCCAGCGTCGCGCCCCTCGGCCTGATCGGCGTGGTGCTGGCGCTGGTGCCCACGGGCACGCCCATGGGCTTTGTGGCGATCCTGGGCATTCTGGCGCTGATCGGCATCATCATCCGCAACTCGGTGATCCTGGTCACCCAGATCGACGAGTATGAGCGGGCCGGCTACACGCCCTGGGACGCCGTGGTGGAGGCCACGGAACACCGACGCCGACCGATCCTGCTCACGGCGGCCGCGGCGAGCCTGGGCATGATCCCCATCGCCCGGGAAGTGTTCTGGGGGCCGATGGCCTACGCGATGATCGGCGGGATCATCATCGCCACCTTGCTGACGTTGCTGTTCCTGCCGGCGCTGTATGTCGCCTGGTACAAGATCCGCGAGCCCAAGCGTGACGGAGACCGGGGCAGATCCCTCGGTGAGGGGAGTTGATCCGGCATAAGGGGAGTTGACCTGTGGTGATGAGATCCATCCTGTGGTGAGGGGATCTAGCGAAACGTGTGATGGGCCGGACCGCAAAATCAGCGCCCGCGTTCTTTATTTACGCAACAACCGCAACCCATTGAACACCACCAGCAGACTCACCCCCATGTCGGCGAATACCGCCATCCACAGGGTGGCGTAGCCAGTGAAGGTCACCCCCAGGAAGATCGCCTTGACCACCAGCGCCAGGGCAATGTTCTGCTTCAGGATGGCGGAGGTTTGCCGCGACAGGCGGATGAACGCCGGGATCTTGCGCAGGTCGTCGTCCATCAGGGCGACATCGGCCGTTTCGATGGCAGTGTCGGTACCGGCCGCCGCCATGGCGAAGCCGATCTCGGCCCGGGCCAGGGCCGGGGCATCGTTGATGCCATCGCCCACCATGCCGACCCGGTGACCCTGGGCGTACAACGCCTCGATGGCCTTGAGCTTGTCCTCCGGCAACAAGTCGCCCTGGGCCCGGTCCATGCCCACTTGCCCGGCAATCGCCTCGGCGGTATGGGCATTGTCGCCGGTGAGCATCAGGGTCTTGATCCCCAGTTCGTGCAACTGCCGGATCGCGTCGCGGCTGGAGTCCTTGACGGTGTCGGCCACGGCGAACAACGCCAGGGGGCCTGTGTCGTCCAGTAGCAGCACCACGGACTTGCCTTGTTTTTCCAGGGCGAAGAGTGTTTCTTCCAGCTCGGGAGAGCACAGGCCAAGGTCTTCCACCAGGCGATGATTGCCCAAGTGATAGGTCCGGCCATCGATGTCGCCTCGAACACCTCGTCCCGGCAACGCGGCGAAGTTATCCACAGACTGTGGCGATGCCTGCTTATCCACAACCGCGCTGGCGATGGCCCGTGATACGGGGTGATCGGAGCGAGCGGCAAGGCTCGCGGCCAGGGCCGGGGCGCTGGCCTGCATCGTTGGGTCCAGCGCCACATAGTCGGTCTGCACCGGCTTGCCGTGAGTGATCGTGCCGGTCTTGTCCAGCGCCAGGTAATCCAGCTTGTAACCGCCTTCCAAGTACACGCCGCCCTTGATCAGGATGCCTTTGCGCGCCGCGGCGGCGAGACCGCTGACGATACTCACCGGGGTGGAGATCACCAGTGCGCAAGGGCAGGCCACTACCAGCAGCACCAGCGCCCGATAGATCCAGTCGAACCACGTCGCGCCCATGAACAGCGGCGGGATGACCGCCACCGCCACCGCCAGGGCAAACACCGACGGGGTGTAGATTTTCGAGAAGCGATCGACGAAGCGCTGGGTCGGTGCCCGTGAGCCTTGGGCCTGCTCCACGGCGTGAATGATTCGCGCCAGGGTGGAGTGTTCGGCCGCCGCGGTCACGGTGTATTCCAGCTCGCCGGCCTGGTTGATGGTGCCGGCGAACACGTTGTCGCCGACGGTTTTTTCCACCGGCAGGCTTTCCCCGGTGATGGGCGCCTGGTCGATGGTGGACCGGCCGGCCACCACTTCACCGTCCAGGCCCACGCGTTCACCGGGGCGGACTCGCACGCGGGCACCCAGGGCGATCGCCTTGACCTCCTGCACCTTCCAGCTGCCATCGACCTGCTGCACGGTGGCCTGTTCCGGGGCCATCTGCATCAGGCCACTGATGGCGTTGCGTGCCCGGTCCAGGGACTTGGCCTCGATCAGCTCGGCCACGGTGAACAGGAACATCACCGTGGCCGCCTCCGGCCATTGCCCGATCAACACCGCGCCGGTCACGGCAATGCTCATCAGGGCATTGATGTTCAGGTTGCGGTTCTTCAGGGCGATCCAGCCCTTTTTGTACGTGCCCAGGCCGCCGCTGAGGATCGACACCAGCGCCACCAGGGCGACCACCCAGTTCGGCGCGGCACTGGCGAAGTGAATCACCTCGGCGCCCAGGGCGGTGAGGCCGGACAGGGCCAGCGGCCACCAAGGCTTGGCTGGGGAGGGTGGGGTGTGGGTGGGGGTGTCCTGGCCTGCAGCGAGTGGTTCGGCCTGCATGCCCAGGGATCGGATCGCCTCGATGATCGGCGCATCGCTGGGCAGGGCGTGGGTCACGCCCAGGATGCGATTGATCAGGTTGAATTCCAGTCGCTGCACGCCCTCGAGCTTGCCCAGCTTGTTCTGGATCAGCGTCTGCTCCGTCGGGCAATCCATGGCTTCGATGCGAAAACTGCTCAGCCGCGCGCCGTCTGTCGGCGCTTTGCCGAGGTCGACCACCGACGGCGCCGCTTTCGAGGCGCAGCAGGAATGCCCATGGGCATGGCCGTGGCCGGATTTGTGAACAGGCTTATGGGTGTGAAGGGAGTCGCTCATCGGTTACGTCCGTGAAAAGTGCCTGTTGCACAGTAAAGACCCTGTAGCCACTATAGGGTCAAGCATCTATTCGGGAGGCATGGGATGAAAATCGGAGAGCTGGCGAAGATGACCGACTGCCAGGTGGAAACCATCCGCTATTACGAACGCGAAGGCTTGCTGCCTGAGCCTGCCCGTAGCGACGGAAACTACCGGGTCTACACCCAGGCCCATGCCGAGCGGCTGACGTTCATTCGCAACTGCCGCACCCTGGACATGACCCTGGAGGAAATCCGCAGCCTCCTGGCCCTGCGCGACAGTCCCCAGGACCAGTGCGAAAGCGTCAATGCATTGATCGATGAACACATCCTCCACGTCAGGGCCCGTATCGATGGCCTGCTGGCGCTGCAGGCACAACTGATCGACCTGCGCCATCGCTGCGGCGAAGGGCCGGACCCGGATCAATGCGGGATCCTGCAGCGCCTGGAAGTGAGTGGTGCGGTGGCGCCGGAAGTGGAGCATTCACATGTAGGCAGGAGTCATGGGCATTGAGCCTTGCTCGCGATAGCGGCTTGGCAGTCAACCTATAGGTTGAATGTAAGGGCCTCATCGCGAGCAGGCTCGCTCCCGCAAGGGATGGTGGCGTTGCTCAGACCGCCATCGGCGCTGTCATCGGCGCATGGTGCTGGTAGCCTTCCAGGGAGAAATCGCCGGGCTCCACCAGTTCGAGCCACTCAGGCTGGTAAACGCCAGTCTTGGCAAACTCCGGCACCCGCTCGGAAATCACCAGTCTCGGCATCGGGAACGGCTCGCGCTTGAGCTGTTCCTTGAGCATGTCCAGATGGTTTTCGTAGACGTGGGCGTCACCGATGAAGTAGGTGAACCAGCGTGGCGTGTAGCCGGTCAGGCGGCCGATCAGGCTCAACAGCGCGGCCCCCTCGGTGAGGTTGAACGGCGTGCCCAGGCCCAGGTCGTTGGAGCGGATGTAGAGGGTCAGGGAGATTTCCTTCGTCTCGACATTCGGGTGGAACTGGTACAGCAGGTGGCACGGCGGCAAGGCCATTTCATCGAGCTGCGCACAGTTCCAGCCATGGAACAGGATACGCCGGCTGCCCGGGTCCTTGATGATGGTGTCGACGCACTGGCGCACCTGGTCGATGGCCTTGTACAGCACCACGTAAGCCTGGCCGTTCTCCTCACCCTCGGCGATCCGCCGGTAGCCCTGGGCCAGGGTCTGCTCGATGGCCGCCGGGTTGCTCAGGGGGATCTGCTTGTAGGCCGGCCACTTGCGCCATTGCACGCCGTAGATCTCGCCCAGGTCGTCTTCGCCCTGGCGGAACGGGTTGGCCAGCCACTGGGTATTTTCGTTGGCGTTCTGGTCCCAGACCTTGCAGCCCAGGGCGCGGAATTCGGCGGCGTTGTTCACGCCGCGCAAGAAGCCGCACATCTCGCCGATGGCCGACTTGAAGGCCAGCTTGCGGGTGGTGATGGCCGGGAAACCGTCCTTCAGGTCATAGCGCAGCATGGCGCCGGGGAGGCTGATGGTGTTCACTCCCGTGCGGTTGGCTTGCCGGGTGCCATGCTCGATGACATTGGCCACCAGATCGAGATATTGCTTCATGTGTTACCTGTGTCCTTGAGTCCGGAGCGGCGCTCCGGCATTCGAATTTAAACCTTGGCGGCCGCAGCCGGCGCCCGGCGATAAGCCAGCCAGATCAGCACCAGTCCGCCGATGATCATCGGCAGGCACAGCACCTGGCCCATGGTCAGCCAGTTCCACGCCAGGTAGCCGAGCTGGGCATCCGGTACGCGGACGAATTCAACGATAAAGCGGAAGATGCCATAGAACAGGGCAAACATGCCCGACACCGCCATGGTCGGCCGCGGCTTGCGCGAGAACAGCCAGAGAATGAGGAATAGTGCCACGCCTTCGAGGGCGAACTGATAAAGCTGCGACGGGTGGCGCGGCAACTGCGCCGGGTCGCTGAACGGCGGGAAAATCATCGCCCACGGGACGTCGGTTGGCTTGCCCCACAATTCGGCGTTGATGAAGTTGCCGATGCGCCCGGCGCCCAGGCCGATGGGCACCATGGGGGCGACGAAGTCCATCAGTTCGAAGAACGATTTATTGTTGCGCTTGCCGAACCAGAGCGCTGCCAGCATCACGCCGATGAAGCCGCCGTGGAACGACATGCCGCCTTTCCAGACCTCGAAGATCAACGTCGGGTTGGCCAGGTAGGCACTCAGGTCGTAGAACAGCACGTAGCCCAGGCGTCCGCCGACGATCACACCCATGGACAACCAGAACACCAGGTCGGACAGTTTTTCCTTGTTCCAGGTGGGATCGAAACGGTTCAGCCGACGCGATGCCAGCAGCCAGGCGCCGCCGATGCCGATCAGGTACATCAGGCCGTACCAGTGGATTTTCAGCGGACCGATGGCCAGGGCCACCGGATCGATCTGCGGGTAAGGCAGCATGGATATTCCTCGTAAACGTCAAAAATGCCCGGGGGAGGCTGGCATCCCGGGATTAAGCCAGTATTGCGTCAGAACAGGAAACTCAGCCCCACGCAGAACAGCAAGGCGGCGAACATTCGCTTGAGCAGGCGCGGCGACAGGCGGTGGGCCAGGCGCGCGCCGATACGGGCGAAAACCATGCTGGTCAGGGCGATGCCCAGTAAGGCCGGCAGGTAGACAAAGCCCAGACTATGGGCCGGCAACAAGGGATCTTGCCAGCCAAGAATCATGAAACTCAATGCGCTGGCCAGGGCGATCGGCAAGCCGCACGCCGACGATGTCGCGACCGCCTGCTGCATCGGCACGCTGCGCCAGGTCAGGAAAGGGACGGTCAGCGAGCCGCCGCCAATGCCGAAGATCGCCGAAGCCCAGCCGATCACGGTGCCTGCCAGGGTCAGCCCGGCCTTGCCCGGTACCGTACGGCTGGCCTTGGGCTTGAGATCCAGGCCCAACTGCGCGGCGACGACCAGGGCGAACACGCCGATGATTTTCTGCAGGTGCGGGCCGGCAATCGCCTCGGCGGTGATCGCGCCGAAACCGGCGCCCATCAGGATCCCGACGGTCATCCAGGCGAAGATCGGCCAGCGCACCGCGCCTTTGCGCTGGTGCTCACGCACGGCATTGACCGAGGTGAAGATGATCGACGCCAGGGATGTACCGACGGCCAGGTGCGTCAACACCTGCGGATCGAAGCCCTGCAAGGTGAAACTGAACACCAGTACCGGGACTATGATGATCCCGCCACCCACGCCGAACAGCCCGGCCAGCACGCCGGCGCAGGCGCCGAGCAGCAGATAGAGCACAAATTCCACCGGCGTCTCCCCGCCCATCCCCCAAACAAGAGCGGCATGGTAACGGATCCGTGGCCCCCGGCTCCACTGAAGGCGATGGATGCCGGCCGATTGTGTGGGTAAAGTGATCCACGAAAGCGGAGTGTTCGGTTCATTTTTTAACGGGACAACCTGATGTGCTTGATCGTATTTGCCTGGCGACCTGGGCATGCCCAGCCGCTGATCGTGGCGGCCAACCGCGACGAGTTCTACGCCCGGCCGACCTTGCCCCTGGCCCAGTGGCCTGACGCGCCGCAGGTCCATGCTGGCCGTGACCTGGAGGCTGGAGGCACCTGGCTCGGCGTGGCTGCCGGTGGCCGTTTCGCGGCCTTGACCAATATCCGCGACCCGGGCCAGATGCCGGCGTTCAAGTCGCGGGGTGAACTGGTGGCGCGGTTCCTGACCGGGCATCTCTCGATTGCCGAATACTTCAGCGAAATCGTCCCTCGCGCTGGCGAATATGGCGGGTTCAACCTGTTGCTCGGCGACGGCTCCGAGCTGTGGCATCACAATGCTCGCGATGCCCGGCCACAACGCTTGGCCGAGGGGGTCTATGGCTTGTCGAACGCCGGGCTGAACACGCCCTGGCCCAAGTTGCTCAAGGCCCGCGCCGCGCTGGCCGAGGTGTTGGACGATCCGCGGCCCGAGTCATTGCTGGCTCTGCTGAACGACCCGCAGCCCGCACCGGTGGCTGACTTGCCCGACACGGGCGTGGGGCTGGCGACCGAGACGTTGCTGTCCAGTGTGTTCATTGCCAGCCCCGCCTACGGGACGCGAGCGAGCACGGCGTTGATTGTCCATGCCGATGGAACCCGACACCTGGTCGAGCGCAGTTTCGGGCCGCATGGGGGGCATCTGGGGGAGGTGGAGCTCAAGGTCTAGGCTCTGTACGAAAAGCCTTGATACTCGTTCATGCTGCGTTGAACACTGCCTGACCTTCTTCTCAAGACTGTTTCGTACAGAGTCTAGTTTGCCGTGTCATTGCTGGCCTCATCGCGAGCAAGCTCGCTCCCACAGTAGATCGTCAGTGAACACAAACGCTGTGAACAACCGAGATCACTGTGGGAGCGAGCTTGCTCGCGACAGGAGCGCCGCAGGATCAGAGGGTCTTGTTCGAAGCCGGATTGATCATCCGCGCCAGCCCAAGGTTTTTCAGCGCCAGTTGCAAGGAGCTGTGAATTACTTGCGGATTGTCGATGGTCATCACTTCCGCCAGCAGTTCCTGGGCCTTGCTGAGGTTGATCTGGCGCAGCATCCATTTCACTTTTGGCAGGTTGGTGGCGTTCATCGACAGGCTGTCGAAACCCATCGCCATGAGCAGCACCGCTGCCGCCGGATCCCCGGCCATTTCACCGCAGATGCTCACCGGCTTGCCTTCGGCATGGGCGTCGCGCACCACGTTCTGCAGGGCCTGCAGCACGGCCGGATGCAGATAGTCGTAAAGGTCGGCTACCCGCGGGTTGTTGCGGTCCACCGCCAGCAGGTACTGGGTCAGGTCGTTGGAGCCCACCGACAGGAAGTCCACCTGCCGCGCCAGCTCCTTGGTCTGGTACACCGCCGCCGGGATCTCGATCATCACGCCGACCGGAGGCATCGGCACATCGGTGCCTTCGTCGCGGACTTCGCCCCAGGCCCGGTGGATCAGGTGCAGGGCTTCTTCCAGTTCATGGGTGCCGGAGATCATCGGCAACAGGATGCGCAGGTTGTTCAGGCCTTCGCTGGCCTTGAGCATGGCGCGGGCCTGGACCAGGAAGATCTCCGGGTGGTCGAGGGTCACGCGGATGCCGCGCCAGCCCAGGAACGGGTTGTCTTCCTTGATGGGGAAGTAGGACAGGGACTTGTCGCCGCCGATGTCCAGGCTGCGCATGGTCACCGGTTGCGGGTGGAATGCGGCCAGCTGTTCACGGTAGATCGCCAGTTGTTCCTTTTCGCTGGGGAAGCGCTGGTTGATCATGAAGGGGACTTCGGTGCGGTACAGGCCCACACCCTCGGCGCCGCGCTTCTGCGCCCGGGCCACGTCGGCCAGCAGGCCGGTGTTGACCCACAGCGGCATGCGATGGCCGTCGAGCGTCACGCAAGGCAGGTCCCGCAGCGCATCCAGGCCCAGGGACAGTTGCTTTTCTTCCTCCACCACATCGGAGAACTGCTTGCGCAGCACTTCGCTGGGGTTGGTGTAGACCTCGCCGTGGTAGCCATCGACGATCATCTGGATGCCGTCGACCTTGGAATACGGCAGGTCCACCAGGCCCATCACCGTCGGGATGCCCATGGCACGGGCCAGGATCGCCACGTGGGAGTTGCCCGAGCCCAATACCGACACCAGCCCCGCCAGCTTGCCCTCGGGCACCTCGCCGAGCATGGCCGGGGTCAGCTCTTCGCTGACCAGGATGGTGTTGTCCGGGTAGACCAGGGTCTGCTGGCGTTCCTGCTGCAGGTAGGCGAGCAACCGGCGGCCGAGGTCCTTGACGTCGGAAGCGCGCTCACGCAGGTAGGCGTCGTCCATCAGTTCGAAACGGTTGACGTGGTCGGTCACCACCTGGCGCAACGCGCCCTGGGCCCATTGGCCGGTCTTGATGACCGTGGTCACCTCGCTGCCCAGCGAGGCGTCGTCGAGCATCATCAGGTAGACGTCGAACAGCGCGCGCTCTTCCGGACGCAGCTGAGTCGCCAGCTTGGCCGAGAGGGCCCGCATGTCGGCCCGCACGCCTTCGATGGCAGTCTTGAACAGCGCCAGTTCGGCATTGATGTCACTGATGGCCTTGTCCGGCACGACGTCGAGGTCGGCAGGCGGCAGCATGACCACCGCGGTACCCACCGCCGCGCCCGGCGAGCCCGGCACGCCGACGAACTTGGCTTCCTGGATGCCCTTGCCCTGGCGTCCCAGGCCGCTGATCGAACCGGTGGCCTCGGCATGGGCGATAACCCCGGCCAGTTGCGCGCTCATGGTCACGAGGAAGGCTTCTTCGCCTTCGTCGAACTGGCGACGCTCCTTTTGCTGGATGACCAGTACGCCGACGACACGGCGGTGGTGAATGATCGGTGCCCCGAGGAACGAGGCGTAGCGCTCCTCGCCGGTTTCGGCGAAGTAGCGATAGCGCGGGTGGTCCGCGGCGTTTTCGAGGTTCAGGGGCTCTTCGCGCGTGCCGACCAGGCCGACCAGACCTTCGTTGGGCGCCATGCTGACCTTGCCGATGGAGCGCTTGTTCAAGCCCTCGGTGGCCATCAGCACGAAACGGTTGGTCTCGGGGTCCAGCAGATAGACCGAGCAGACCTGGCTGCCCATGGCCTCTTTGACGCGCAACACAATAATCCCCAACGCCGCTTTGAGATCCTTGGCGGCGTTGACTTCCTGGACGATCTTGCGCAGCGTATTGAGCATGGCTCGGGGTCGAACTCCGTCGTCAGTCGCGCGTCAGCAGGCGCGGGGCAAGCTCTTTGAGGGCGCGTCGGTACACCTCGCGCTTGAATGTCACCACCTGGCCCAACGGATACCAATAACTGACCCAGCGCCAGCCATCGAACTCCGGTTTACCGGTCAAATCCATCCGCACCCGCTGCTCGTTGGAGAGCAGGCGCAGGAGAAACCATTTCTGTTTCTGGCCGATGCACAGCGGCTGGCTGTGCGTCCTGACCAGGCGTTGCGGCAAACGATAGCGCAACCAGCCACGGGTGCAGGCGAGAATTTCGACATCTTCACGCTCCAGCCCCACTTCTTCGTTCAACTCGCGGTACAAGGCTTCTTCCGGCGTCTCCTGGGGGTTGATTCCACCTTGAGGAAACTGCCAGGCGTCTTGATTGATACGGCGAGCCCATAGCACCTGCCCTGCATCATTCGTAAGAATGATCCCCACATTGGGTCGGAAACCATCGGGATCGATCACGGCAACAACCTCGCAAACGCATGTCGCCGCATTGTTCCACAAAGGTTGTGAAAGCAGCAACGAGCCAGACCACACACGTCGCCTAGCTTATGTGCACTCTTGTGAAAAGTCCGTATTCTGGGCACCTTTCTTCAGAATTTTCAGCGAGTAACTGCAATGCGGCTGGCTTTATTCGACTTGGACAACACGCTGCTGGGCGGCGACAGCGACCACGCCTGGGGCGATTACCTGTGTGAACGCGGCTTCCTGGATGCCGTGACGTACAAGGCGCGCAATGATGCGTTCTATCAGGATTACCTGGCCGGCAAGCTCGACAACGCCGAGTACCTGAATTTCTGCCTGGAGATCCTCGGGCGCACCGAAATGGAGGTGCTGGCACAATGGCATCTCGACTACATGCGCGACTGCATCGAGCCGATCGTATTGCCACAGGCCATCGAATTGCTGGAAAAGCACCGTGCAGCCGGCGACAAGCTGGTGATCATCACCGCCACCAACCGTTTCGTCACCGCGCCGATTGCCGAGCGCCTGGGAGTCGAGACCCTGATCGCCACCGAATGTGAAATGATCGACGGCCGCTACAGCGGGCGCAGCACTGACATACCCTGCTTTCGCGAGGGCAAGGTGACGCGCCTCAACCGTTGGCTGGAAGAAACCGGGCATTCCCTGCAGAACAGCTATTTCTATAGCGATTCGATGAATGACTTGCCGCTGCTGGAGGTAGTCACGAATCCGGTGGCGGTGGATCCGGACCCGAACCTCAGGGCCGAGGCCGAGAAGCGTGGCTGGCCGGTGATTTCGCTGCGCGGCTGAAAATGGCTATCGCGAGCCAGCTCGCTCCCACAGGAGATTTGCGTCGATCATGCAACCTCTGTGGGAGCGAGCTGGCTCGCGATGAAAGCGACACGGTCCAAGACCTTAAACCGGCTTGGCTCCCATCAACCCCGCAATGGCGATAAAGCAGACGGCGCTGAACAGCGCCAGGGCCAGGGTGAATTTGCCATTGCCCGCCGCCGGCAGCGTGCGCAACCTGTTCAACCGCACCAACAGCCAGAACCCCGCCAGTGTCGCCGCGGTGTACAGCACGCTGGAAGCCAGCAACCAGGTCTGCCCCAGCGGCCATCCCACCTGATGCACCATCCACCAGCCGGTGAACGGCATGCTCGCCAGCGCCAGGCCCATCAACAGCCAGATGAACACCAGCGGTCTTTGCAGCGTGCGGGTGTGCGCCGTCGCATCACCGCCACGGCGAGCACGCCAGACCCAGATGGCCAGCCCCGCCGCACCGGCCAGCAACAACACCGTCGCCAGGACATGGGCGACCTTGAGAGCGGTTAACGTTTCCATCGTTCGCTTCCTTATGGCTTGCCTTTGAGCGTAGCCCTTCAGCCGAGAAACAGCTGATAGGCCGGGTTGTCGCTCTCGTCCCAGAATGGATAGCCGATCGCCTCCAGGGCGGCAGGGACCAGATGACGTTCGTCATGAGGCACTTGCAGCCCTGCGACGACCCGGCCATCCGCTGCGCCATGGTTGCGGTAGTGGAACATCGAGATGTTCCAGCGCCCGCCCAGTTTGTTGAGGAAGTTGAACAGCGCGCCCGGTCGCTCCGGAAACTCGAAGCGCAGTACCATTTCGTCGATGACATGGGCCGCGTGCCCGCCCACCATATGGCGGATGTGCAACTTGGCCAATTCGTTGTCGGTGAGGTCCAGTACCGGGAAACCCTGCTCGGTCAGACTGGCGATCAGGGCGCTGCGCGGATCGTTTTCCGGATGCGTCTGCACGCCGACGAAAATGTGCGCTTCGCTGCCGGTGTTGTAGCGGTAGTTGAATTCGGTGATCTGGCGCTTGCCGATGGCTTCGCAGAATGCCTTGAAGCTGCCCGGTTGTTCGGGAATGGTGACCGCGATGATCGCCTCCCGGCCTTCGCCCAGCTCGGCGCGCTCGGCCACGTGGCGCAGGCGATCGAAGTTGATGTTGGCGCCGGATTCGATGGCGATCAGGGTCTGCCCGCTGATGCCGCGCGATTCGACGTACTTCTTGATTCCCGCTACGCCCAGCGCCCCGGCCGGCTCGGTGATCGAGCGGGTATCGTCATAGATATCCTTGATGGCGGCACAGATCTCGTCGGTGCTGACGGTGATCACTTCGTCCACGTGATGCTTGCAGATATCGAAGGTGTGCTGGCCGATCTGCGCCACGGCGACACCGTCGGCAAACAGTCCGACGCTGGGCAGTACCACGCGTTCGCCGGCAGCCATGGCGGCCTGCAGGCAGTTGGAATCGTCCGGCTCGACGCCGATGATCCTGATGTCCGGCCGCAGGTATTTCACGTAGGCCGCGATACCGGCGATCAACCCGCCACCCCCCACCGGGACGAATATCGCATCCAGGGGCGCCGGGTGCTGGCGCAGGATCTCCATGGCCACGGTGCCCTGCCCGGCAATGGTGTGGGGATCGTCATAAGGATGAATGTAGACGTAGCCTTTTTCATCGACCAGTTTCAACGAATAGGCCAGGGCCTCGGGGAACGAGTCGCCATGCAGCACCACCCGGCCGCCACGGGAGCGCACGCCTTCGACCTTGATTTCCGGCGTGGTCTTGGGCATCACGATGGTGGCCTTCACGCCCAGTACCTTGGCTGCCAGGGCCAGGCCTTGGGCATGGTTGCCCGCCGAAGCCGTGACCACGCCGCGGGCGCGTTCCTCGTCGCTGAGTTGGGTCAGCTTGTTGTAGGCCCCGCGAATCTTGAACGAGAACACCGGTTGCAGGTCTTCGCGCTTGAGCCAGATGCTGTTGCCCAGCCGTTCGGAGAGCTGGCGGGCGTTCTGCAGCGGGGTTTCCACGGCCACGTCGTAGACGCGCGAGTTGAGGATCTTTTTGACGTACTGTTCGAGCATCGGAAAGCATCACTGGGCGGGTTGGGCAGGGCCAAGGAGTCTAACCCGGCTTTTGGCCGGGCGACCACACGAATCCCGAGGTTTTGTTGGGTTATACTCGCGCCCCTCTCTACTCCCTGCCCGTTTCCGGAGCCCGCATGACCCAGGATCAACTCAAACAGGCCGTGGCCCAGGCCGCTGTCGACCTCATCCTCCCGCAGCTGGATGACAAGAGCATCATCGGGGTCGGCACCGGCTCCACGGCCAATTGCTTCATCGATGCGCTGGCCCGGCACAAGGGCGCGTTCGACGGCGCGGTCGCCAGCTCCGAAGCCACCGCCGCGCGGCTCAAGGGCCACGGGATCCCGGTGTATGAGCTCAATACGGTGAGCGACCTGGAGTTCTACGTCGATGGCGCCGACGAAAGCGACGCGCACCTGAACCTGATCAAGGGTGGCGGCGCGGCGCTGACGCGCGAGAAAATCGTCGCGGCCGTGGCCAGGACCTTCATCTGCATCGCCGATGCCAGCAAGCTGGTGCCGGTGCTCGGCGCATTTCCGTTGCCAGTGGAAGTCATCCCGATGGCCCGCAGCCATGTGGCCCGCCAACTGGTCAAGCTCGGTGGCGATCCGGTGTATCGCGAGGGTGTGCTGACCGATAACGGCAACATCATCCTGGATGTCCACAACCTGCAGATCACCCAGCCGGTTGAGCTTGAGCGCCAGATCAACGCCATCGTCGGCGTCGTCACCAACGGTCTGTTCGCCGCGCGGCCGGCGGATGTGCTGTTGCTGGGAACGCCGGAAGGTGTGAAGACCCTCAAGGCCTGATCCGATGGTGTGACTGGCGCTGTCGTGACGAGGGGAGATGCGACGTTTCGCTAATCCCTTCGCCACAGCATTTCGATTCCTGTCAATCGGGCTGCGGCTTCTTGAACACGTAGAACAGGTTCGGCTCGCTCACCACATAGAGGTTGCCGTCGTCGTCCATGGCAACGCCCTCGGCCTGGGGCACGGTCTTTTGCAGGCCCTGGCGACCCTTGCTCAAGGACAGCGTGCTCAGCGGGCGACCGTCGATATCCAGCTCGATGATCAGTCGCGACTCATCGGACAGCGCCAGCAAATGGCCGCTGCGCTCATCGTATTGCAGGCTCGAGAGATCGCGCACGAACAGCCCGGCATCGCGCTTGGGGTTATTGATGACGTGAACTGCGTAGGACTTTTCTGGTTTGTGATGAGGGAACCCCTGGACTTCATAAATCAGCATCGGGTCGCGTTCCTTCGCCACGAACAGCCGCTTGCCCACCGAGTCATAAGCCAGTCCTTCGAATCCCTTGTTACCGCTCATGTGCACGCCAAGGGTCATCTGCTCCGCATCGGCGGCATCGAGGAACCGGGTGTCTTCGTCCAGGTGGATCTTGATCAGGCGCTGCTGGCGCTCGTCACTGATGACGTAGGTGTTTTCGCTGATGAACTCCACCGCCTCCGGGTCGCCGAAACCGATCAGCGCCATGCGCCGCAGGATTTTGCCGTCCAGGGACAGTTCGATCAGCTCGGCGTTGTTGTTGGTAACCGTGAACAGGCTCTTGCGGACCGGATCGAACGTCAGTGCCGAGACATCGTCATCCAGCCCTTCGATCACCTGTGCTTCCAGGGTGACGCGGTATTGGTCGAGGCCGATGGCTTGCTCGCTGGTGGGCTGCCAGAAAGTGTTGAGGTTGAACCAGGCGCGCTCGAACAGACGCAGGTATTGACCCGCTGCGATCAGGACGATCAGGGCGATCGCCAGCAGCATCAGAATCAAGGGCTTGGGACGGGCAAGTCGGCGCATGAGGGTGGGCTCGGATAAGAACAGGGGGTTGAAATATCACGCCTGCCTGAACTGAAGCTTAATGGCGGTGTGCCACACCCTACAGCGAAGGACGAATTACCTTACAGAGCTGGCCGATCAGCTTATTTCTCGAAACGATAGAACAGGTTCGGCTCGCTGACCATGTACAGATTGCCGGCTTCATCCAGGGTCACGCCCTCGGCGCGAGGGACCGTATCCTTCAGCCCGTTGAAACCGCCCAGCAGGGTCATGAAGCTGACCTGCTGGCCTTTCTCATCCAGCTCCAGCAACAAATGCGAGTCGGACGACAGCACCAGCGTATGGCCAGTGCGCGGGTCTATCGCCAGGGCCGACAGGTTGCGCAGGTCCAGTTCATCGCTGGCATGGATCTGTTTATCGCCCTTGAGCAACTGGCTGCCGTTGCTTTTCCAGATGAATAACGCCGCTGGACGTTCCTCGCCCAGTACCAGTTGCTGGTTGCGTGGGTCCCAGGCCACCGCCTCGAATCCCTTGTTCTGGTTTTCCGATGGGCCGAGGTCGTACTGGGGAAAGTCGGCGATGTTCAGCTCGCGCGTATTCGCATCGACCTGGACGATCGACAGCGAATGCGAGCGCTCATCGGTAATGGCCAGCAGTCCATTGCCCATGAATGACACACCTTCGGGATTGTTCCAGCCCACCAGTGGCATCTTGCGCAACATCTCACCCTGCAGCGTCAGCTCCACCAGGAACGGGTTCTTGCCCATGACGGCGAACAGGGTCTTGGTCTGCGGGTTATAGGTCAGGTCGGACGCTTCGTCCTTCTCCATGCCCGGCAATGGCTTGGCATCGATCACCGCGCGGTAGTCGGGTAGCCAGATGCTGTCCTGGCGCTGGGCCGGACTCTTGAAATGTTCCGACAGCCACAACATGCCGCGATCGTCCCAATGCATCGCGAATGCCAGGCCATACGCGACGGCGGCCAGCAAAGGCCAGACATACCAGCCGGTGAGAAAGCGCGGGCGGCGGGCAACTTTAAGGGCGGGCATTGGTGGGGTGGCCATCGAGAGGTGTATTCCAGAATTCAGGCTGAGGGTAATACCACGATTGGGACCGGCTCAGACGCCGCAAGCCCAGGAATTATCCAGATAGGATGTGAAAAAAACGGTAAATGGCGGCAATGCCTTGTGATCCAGCCGTTCGTCAGTGTGTTTTTTTTCGCCAGCGGTTTTGCCCACGGTGTTTCGTCAGACGATCAGTGCGCGATGGCAGCGTTTGTCGCGGACGCCTCAACCTGATGGTCAAGGGATGTGCGGAGCGCCCCTGGCTACACATCATGCAATTCAAAAGTCGTTGAGTGAGGGGAGCAGCTAACCTAGCCTGCCGATCCAGGCACCATCAATATCGATCAAAAACAGGGATGATGTGTGAATCGACGCCGATTTGTTCTGGGTGGGACGTTGGCTCTGGCTTCAACTTCAATACTGCTGAGCTGCAGGCAGCTTCAGACACAGGGGCCCCGACCGCTCTTTCCCGCCGCTCCCCCAGCTTGTGAAGAGCTCAGGCCGATCAACGCGCACCTGGGCCGGATAGCCGGAGTATACGCTTGTGCACGGCCTTTCCGTCATGCCGGGCCGCGTATCGAGGCGCAACAGCTGGGGTCGAAACTCATCGTTCATAACTATGGCCATGGCGGTTGTGGCTGGTCACTGAGCTGGGGATCGAGCATGCAGGCGCTACGCCTGGCATACGCCGCCTCGGCCGGCCGAGAAACGCTTCGCGCTCTCGGCGTCATCGGTTGCGGCCCGCTTGGCCTGACCTCTGCGCTATTGGCCCAGCAAGCGGGTCTATCTGTCTGCATCTATGCCAAGGCCCTTCCTCCCGGGGTACCGTCCATGGGCGCCACGGGAATATGGTCGCCCGATTCCCGGTTCTGCGACGTCCAGCATGGCCCGGCTTGGGCGTCGCGCTGGAACGAGATGGCGGATGCTTCATTCAGCCAATTCCAACGTGTGGCGCAACTGCCTGGCAGCTCGATCGAGTGGGTCAATGGCTACAGGTTGTCCGATGTTCCATTCTCGTCCGAGGAAAAGCCGGCGCGAACAAAAGATGCCCGGGAGCCCGAATATGCGGAGTTCGCCAGGAAGTTCTTGCCCCCTCAAGTGGAGCTGCCACCTGGAAGCCATCCGTTTCCTGCGCCTTACGCGCGTGGATGGACGAGCTTGATGTTCAACATCACGTCTTACGCCAGCTCGCTGATGACTGATTTCCTGGACGCGGGAGGCCAGATAAAAATCCAGGAGTTTACCCATCCGGATGAACTCCTGGTGTTGCCCGAAGACACGTTGATCAACGCGACAGGGTATGGCGCGAAGCTGTTGTTCAACGACCACACGATAATTCCTGTGCGTGGACAGACAGTGCGCCTGGTACCGCAACCCGAAGTCAGGTATGGGCTGCGGGCGCAGGACTTCCTGGTCATGCCTCGTCGCGATGGCGTATTGATCCAGAACATGGACGATGCAGGAAGCTTCGATAACAGCAACGACGAGCCGGATTACGCTGATGCAATAGCCGTGGTCGAGCAGGTGGCGGCATATGTTTCGAGGATGCGCTGCTGAAGCGTTGAGTCGGCTTCAGATTGGAAGAAACGACCTTCTGCAGGGCGCTGGCGAGCCAGCCCCTGCCAGTCGAATGGCTCTCAGCGGACGCTGCTTTCGAAGCGGCAAGCGCCCGGCAGCTCCAGCACCAGCTCGTCACCCACGTTCAACGGGCCGACGCCCGCCGGGGTGCCGGTGAGGATCACGTCGCCGGCCTGCAGCGAGAAGCAGCCGGCCATGTGCTGGATCATCGGCACGATGGGGTTGAGCATCATGCTGCTGTTGCCATCCTGGCGCACTTGACCATTGATAGTCAGGCGCACGGGAATGTCGGTCAGGTCGACGAAGGTGGCGTTGGACACGAACGGGGCGATCACCGCCGCGCCGTCGAAGGATTTGGCGATTTCCCATGGCAGGCCCTTGGCCTTGAGCTCGGCCTGCTTGTCCCGAAGGGTCAGGTCCAGGGCAGGGGCGAAGCCGGAGATGGCGTCCAATACTTCCTCGACGCTCGGCCGGGTGGACAATGGCTTGCCGATCAGCACGGCGATTTCCGCTTCGTAGTGCACCGAGCCGCGTTCGACAGGGATGCTGAAGCCGCCTTCCAGTGGCACCACGCAACTGCCCGGCTTGATGAACAGCAGGGGTTCCGTAGGGACCGGGTTGTCCAGCTCCTTGGCGTGTTCGGCATAGTTACGGCCAATGCACACCACTTTCCCTACCGGGAAATGAATGCGGGTACCGTCGACATACTGGTGCTGATAGCTCATTACCGACTCCTGGTTCGTTGATTCAAACAGCGAAGATCTTGCCCGGGTTCATGATGCCGTTCGGATCGAACGCTGCCTTGACGGCTTTCATGTATTCGATCTCGACCGGTGAGCGGCTGTAGGTCAGGTAGTCACGCTTGGTCATGCCTACGCCGTGTTCCGCGGAAATCGAGCCGTTGTACTTCTCCACCGTTTCAAAGACCCATTTGTTCACGGTGGCGCATTTGGCGAAGAATTCATCCTTCTCGAGGTTTTCCGGCTTGAGGATGTTCAGGTGCAGGTTACCGTCGCCAATGTGACCGAACCAGACGATTTCGAAATCTGGATAGTGTTCGCCGACGATCGCATCTATTTCCCGCAGGAATCCCGGCACCTTCGAGACGGTCACCGAGATATCGTTCTTGTAGGGTGTCCAGTGGGAAATGGTTTCGGAGATGTACTCGCGCAGTTTCCACAGGTTCTGCAGCTGGGTTTCGCTCTGGCTCATCACGCCGTCCAGTACCCAGCCCTGTTCCACACAGTGCTCGAAGGTTTCCAGGGCGTGATTGGCGACGTCTTCGGTAGTGGCTTCGAATTCCAGCAAGGCGTAGAACGGGCATTCGGTCTCGAACGGCACCGGTACGTCGCCCCGGCCCAGGACTTTGGCCAGGGCCTTGTCGGAGAAGAATTCGAATGCGGTCAGGTCGAGCTTGCCCTGGAATGCGTGGAGCACCGGCATGATCGAGTCGAAGTCCGGGGTGCCGAGTACCATCGCCGTGAGGTTCTTCGGCGCCCGGTCCAGGCGCATGGTGGCTTCGACCACGAAACCGAGGGTGCCCTCGGCACCGATGAACAACTGCCGCAGGTCATAGCCGGTGGCGTTCTTGATCAGGTCCTTGTTCAGTTCCAGCAGGTCGCCCTTGCCGGTGACGACTTTCAGGCCCGCGACCCAGTTGCGGGTCATGCCATAGCGAATGACCTTGATACCGCCGGCATTGGTGCCGATATTGCCGCCAATCTGGCTGGATCCGGCCGATGCGAAATCCACTGGATAATACAGGCCGTGCTCTTCGGCCTTGTTCTGCAACTGTTCGGTGACCACGCCCGGCTGGCACACCGCAGTGCGATCGGTGAGGTTCACGTCGAGGATCTGGTTCATGTAGTCGAAAGACACCACCACTTCACCGTTGGCCGCCACGGCTGCGGCCGAGAGCCCGGTGCGTCCGCCCGACGGTACCAGGGCGACCTTGTGCTCGTTGGCCCAGCGGACGATGGCCTGGACCTGCTCGATCGTCTTGGGGAAGACGATGGCGGTGGGGGCGGGGGCGAAGTGTTTGGTCCAGTCCTTGCCATAAGCGTTCAGGGAGTCGGCGTCGGTCAAGACCTTGCCAGGTTCAACCAAGGTCTTCAGTTCATCTATCCGGGAAGGATTGGTCATCGACAGAACTCTCGAACAATTCATGGTCATCCTGAGAACGCTTCACGTCGCAGGAATGAGTGTTTAGCGGGGTGCATATGCTAGCATACCGACCCCGCAGCGTAGTGCCCAACGGCTGTACTGCGGCGACGGCGGTCATGCCGTCGGGCCAGCATGCGCTGTCCGATTCCCTGCCATTTTTCTCCGGGACACAGGTTTACGCAGATGAGCAAGACTTCTCTCGATAAGAGCAAGATCAAGTTCCTTCTTCTCGAAGGCGTCCACCAATCGGCTGTCGACGTCCTCAAGTCGGCGGGCTACACCAGCATCGAGTACATCACCAGTTCTCTGCCGGAAGCCCAGCTCAAGGAAAAGATCGCCGATGCTCACTTCATCGGCATTCGCTCCCGTACCCAATTGACCGAAGAGATCTTCGACCACGCCAAGAAACTGGTAGCGGTCGGCTGCTTCTGCATCGGCACCAACCAGGTTGACCTCGACGCGGCCCGCGAGCGCGGTATCGCGGTGTTCAACGCACCGTACTCCAACACCCGTTCCGTCGCCGAGCTGGTGCTGGCCGAAGCGATCCTGCTGCTGCGCGGTATCCCCGAGAAAAACGCTTCCTGCCACCGTGGCGGCTGGATCAAGAGTGCCGCCAACTCCTTCGAGATCCGCGGCAAGAAGCTGGGTATCGTCGGCTATGGCTCGATCGGCACCCAACTGTCTGTCCTGGCCGAAGGCCTGGGCATGCAGGTGTTCTTCTACGACACCGTGACCAAGCTGCCGTTGGGCAATGCCACCCAGGTCAATGACCTGCACGAGTTGCTGGGTATGTCCGACATCGTCACCCTGCACGTTCCGGAAACCCCGGCGACCCAGTGGATGATCGGCGAGAAGGAAATCCGTGCGATCAAGAAGGGCGGCATCCTGATCAACGCCGCGCGTGGCACCGTGGTCAAGCTCGAGGCCCTGGCCGAGGCGATCAAGGACAAGCACCTGATCGGCGCCGCCATCGACGTGTTCCCGGTGGAGCCCCGCTCCAACGACGATATCTTCGAAAGCCCGCTGCGTGGCCTGGACAACGTGATCCTGACCCCGCACATCGGTGGTTCCACTGCCGAGGCCCAGGCCAACATCGGTCTGGAAGTGGCGGAAAAACTGGTCAAGTACAGCGACAACGGTACTTCGGTGTCGTCGGTCAACTTCCCGGAAGTGGCCCTGCCGGCACACCCTGGCAAGCACCGCCTGCTGCACATCCACGAGAACATCCCAGGCGTGATGAGCGAGATCAACAAGGTCTTCGCCGAAAACGGCATCAACATTTCCGGTCAGTTCCTGCAGACCAACGAGAAAGTCGGCTACGTCGTGATCGACGTCGATGCCGAATACTCGGACCTGGCCCAGGAGAAGCTGCAACACGTCAACGGCACCATCCGCTGCCGCGTGCTGTTCTGAGGCGACTGAGCTGCAAGCTGGAGATTGGCCTGCGATAAAAACGGGAGCCTCGCAAGGGGCTCCCGTTTTTTTTGCCTGACACCAGGCATGCCGTGTCAGCAGTTCTCGTGTTACTTCACGTTCACCGTGATTTTCTTGGATACGATCGGGGGTTCGAACGGGATATGACCGGTATCGCCCAGTTCCAGCTGCAAGGTATGTTTGCCCGGGGCCAGCTTGATGGTGGCTTCGGTCTGTGCCTTGCCGAAGTGCATGTGGTTGGCGTCGGTGGGGATCGGCGCACCCGCGGCAGGCAGTTTGTCCACATCGACCAACAGATGGTGGTGCCCGGTGTTCTTTGTCACATCACCGGCTGGGGCCAGGGCAATGCCCTTTACCCCGAACTTGACCTTGAACTCCTGGGGAACGGTGGCGCCGTCTTCCGGGGAAACGATGAATACTTGCGCGCCTTTTGGAGCGGGGGTCGCCGCTACAGCCAGCATCGAAGTCCCCAACAACAGGCCAGTCAACACTGCACGTGACATAAAGCTTTTCATTTTCTTCTCCAGTTTTTCCATGAAATCCGCCTGGCCATGACAACTTCATGACCATTCGTTGTCGAAGCCTGCGACAACCATAGCAAAGCGAGCCTGAACGAGCGTCGCTTGTACAAATTCAAAGGAGCGACCATGCGCTTTCTGCCTGGCCTGATTTGCCTGCTACCCCTTTTGAGCCCCTTGGCCCATGCCGAGCTGATCGACGATATCAACGACCGCGGTGAACTGCGCATTGCCCTCGAAGCCGACACGGCCCCGTTCAACTTCAAGGAAGACGGCAAGCTCACCGGTTTTGAAGTGGAGCTGGGCCAGATGCTGGCCGGTGAACTCGATGTCCGTGCCGATTTCGTGGTGACCGATGCCGCAGACCTCTTGAGCGGCGTGGAAAGTGGCAAATACGATGTCGCCATCAACCACATAGCACTGACCCCGGAACTGGCAGAACGTTTCGATACCAGCGCCACGTACAGTCAACCGGATGCTCGATTGTTGGCGAGCAAGGAGCCGGAGCAACGTCCCTTGGTGATGGCGCAGTCGTTCCAGCCGGAGGAAGAGAACGAGCCTGCGCCAAGCCTGGTGATTCCGTTCCAGAAGGGCAATCCGGCATTCAAGGCCAGCCTGGACAACGCGTTGACGCGTATCAAGGAGGACGGGAGGCTGGAGCAGCTGTCGCAGAAGTGGTTGAAAAAACAGGAGTGAAGCTTCCAGGCGATGAGGCTAAACCATCAAGCTTCATTGACCGTTGGACCGCTATCGCGAGCAAGCTCGCTCCCAAACTGGAGCTGCGGTGCTCACCGATCATGAGTTCACGACGGGTCGAGTGTGGGAGCGAGCTTGCTCGCGATGGCGTCCTCCAATCCTAAGCAGGCCTGCGCCAGACACTCGCCAACCAAGGCTGTTGTTCCCGTGGCAACCCCGCCGGCCGGTAGTAGTGCTCCAGCTCCACGAAGCCCGCCTCCGTGAGCAAGGCGCGCCAGGCCGCGAGGTCATGGTAGGCGCCGAAACGCTGGCCGTTCCAGCCTTCCTGGTTTTCACCCCGTGGGTTGGAGCTGAACAGCACGCCGCCGGGCTTGAGCGTGGCGCGCAACTGCTTGAGCACCCGGGGCAGTTCCTGGACGGGAATATGGAACAGGACGGCGTTGGCGAAGATCCCGTCGAAGCGCTCGTCCGGCAGGTCGAGTTCCAGGAAGTCCTGTTGCCACACTTCGCAGCCACTGTCCTGGCGCGCCATACGGGCGAATGCCGGTGAACCATCGAGGCCGATCGCGACATGGCCCATGCGCGTGAACGTCTGCAGGTCACGACCGGGGCCGCAGCCGAAATCGAGAATGTGGAAGGGGGCCGGGCCCTGGATATGCCGCAGCAGTGCATCGATGTTCTGGCTGACGTCGTGGTCACGGGTCCCTTCGCGGAAGCTTTCGGCCACGGCAGTGTAGTGGCCCAGGGTCGTGGTGGTGATGGCGCGCAGGTCGTCGGGTGTGTGTTTCATGGCCACTGGCTTGATTGGGATCAGGGGCCGACTATACCGCATCATGAGCGCGTCACCTGCAGGAGCCGCTTTCCTGCAGGTTGCGCCCTCATTTGACTCAGCGCTTGTTCAACCGCCGCGCCAGTCGATCCCCGCTCAGTTGGATCAGCGCCACCAGCATCACCAGCAGCATGATGACCGTGAGCATGACCTGGCTGTCGAAACGCTGGTAGCCGTAACGGTAGGCGATGTCGCCCAGGCCGCCGGCACCGATCGCTCCGGCCATGGCCGAGGAGTTGATCATGGTCACCAGGGTAATGGTGAACCCCGCGACGATGCCTGGCAGCGCTTCGGGCAGCAATACATGCCAGACGATATGCCTGCGCCGGCAACCCATGGCCTGGGCGGCCTCGATCAGGCCGTGGTCGACTTCCCGAAGGCTGACTTCCGCGATGCGGGCGAAGAACGGCGTGGCGGCGATGGTCAGTGGCACCACGGCGGCCCATACGCCGTAAGTGGTGCCGACGACCCACCGGGTGAACGGGATCAGTGCCACCATCAGGATCAGGAAGGGGATCGAGCGGAACAGGTTCACGAACGCACCGAGGGCGCGGTTCAGTGCCGGCGCTTCGTAGATCCCGCCCTTGCCGCTGGTGACCAGGATCACCGCCAGCGGAATGCCCGCCAGTAGCGCGATCAGCGACGACACGCCCACCATCAGGAACGTATCGACCAGACCCTGCAATAACCGATCAAACCACATAACCCAACACCTCCACTCGCTGTGCCCACCGGCCGGCCCGCTCGCGCAATTGCTCGACATTCCACGCCGAGCCGCTTACCGCCAGCAGCAATTGTCCGAGACCGTGCCCCTGGATCCGTTCGATGCCGCCCTGGAGCAATCGCACCCGTCCGCCCAAGGCGCTGAACAAGGCGGCGAGGTCCGGTTCGTCATGCCCCGTGCCGGTGAATTGCAGGCGCAGCACCGCAGCGGCATCCGCCGACGCCGGTTGCGCTTGCAGGCGGCCTTGCAGTTCGTCTGGCAGGGCCTGTTGCAATGGGGCCAGCAGTGTCCGGCTGACTTCATGTCGCGGGTTGCCGAATACTTCCCAGACCGGTCCCTGTTCGACGATTCGACCTTGATCGAGCACCACCACGCGGTCGCAGACCTCCCGGATCACCGCCATCTCATGAGTGATCAGCACGATGGTCAGGCCCAGCCGTCGATTGATCTGGCGCAGCAGGGCCAGGATCGACTGGGTGGTCTGCGGGTCCAGGGCCGAGGTGGCCTCGTCGCAAAGCAGGATCTGCGGATCGTGCACCAGGGCCCTGGCGATGCCTACCCGCTGTTTCTGGCCACCCGACAGCTGCGCCGGGTAGGCCTTGTGCTTGCCTTGCAGGCCCACCAGCTCCAGCAGTTCATGGACTTTGCGCTGGCGCTGCGCCTTGGGCACGCCGGCCACCTTGAGGGGCAGCTCGACGTTCTGCCATACGGTCTTGGCCGACATCAGGTTGAAGTGCTGGAAGATCATGCCGACACGTCGACGCAGCGCTACCAACTGGTCCTCATCGAATCCGCCGATGTCCACCTGATCGATCAGCACGCGACCGCTGGTGGGCTGTTCGAGGCGATTGATCGTGCGGATCAGCGAAGACTTGCCGGCCCCGCTGCGGCCGATGATGCCGAACACTTCGCCGCGCTGGATCGCCAGGTCGATGCCCTGCAGCGCGGCCACCGGCCCTTGGCTGCCGCTGTAGGTCTTGCCTACGCCGATGAAGCGCACATGGGCGCGGTTCAATTGCGGATGCAGCTCGGTGTGTTCGGCGCTCTGGAGAGGGGGTGTTTCAAGCCTGAGTCGAGCATTGATGGCATTCATGGTCAACCTTCCCAGCCGGCCTGGTAGAGCTTGCCATGGGCTTTGTCCAGGGCTGTGCGCACGGCGGGCGAATGTTGGTAGATGTCGACGAACTTGATCAGCCGTGGGTCGTCCTTGCTCTTGGGCTGGATCACGAACTGGATGACGTATTCCTTGTGGTCGAGTCCGTCGAACAGCAGGGCGGAAGTGGCGTCGAAGGTGTTCGCCAGGCGGATGTAGGCGGGGTAGCCCTGCACCAGGTCGGCGTCTTCATAGGCCCGCACCAGTTGCACGGCCTCGACTTGCAGGATCCGGAGTTTCTTCGGATTGGCCACGATGTCTTCTTCGGTGGCCTTGTAGCCCACGCCTGGCTTGAGGGTGATCAGCCCGGCCTTGGCCAGCAATTGCAAGCCGCGGCCGCTGTTGATCGGGTCGTTGGCGATGGCGACGCTTGCGCCTTCGGGCAGTTCGTCGAAGCTGTTGAAGCGCTTCGAATAAAGACCGACGTTGTTGATGATCCCCGGGGCGAACGGCACCAGGTCAAAACCGGCGGCGGCCTTGGCGTTTTCCAGGAACGGAATGTGCTGGAAATAATTCACGTCGATATCGCCGGAGGCCAGGCTGACGTTGGGCGCGATCCAGTCGCTGAACTCCACCAGCTCGACCTTCAGGCCCTGCTTGCCGGCCTCCTCCACGGCAGCTTCCAGGGGAATGGCGAACGCAGCGGTGGTGCCGATCTTCAACGGTGCGTCGGCGGCGAACAGCGCCGAGCTGAACAGGCCGAGGGCCAGGGCCAGTGCTTTGACTGGCAGGGTCAGGCGTTGCATGGTCATGTCGGTAATTCCGGTCTTTATGGTGAAGTGTGTACTTTCATGGTCCACCCTGTTCTCGGTCCGAACAGGTCAGTGTCGGTAGGTCGAACCGGTGTGTCGTTCGGGCAAATGCGCCCCCGTGCGGAACAGTTTTTCCCGCAGGGTGCCATCGTCGTATTCGGTCTTGTACGACCCGCGTCGCTGCAGCTCGGGAATCACCAGGTCGATGAAATCCACATAGCTCTGGGGCGTCACGATACGGGTCAGGTTGAAGCCATCCAGACCGGCCTCGGCGACCCAGGATTCCAGCTCGTCGGCCACCTGCCCGGGCGAACCGACCATGGTGATGTAGCGTCCCCCCAGGGCGTGTTGCTCCAGGAGCTTGCGCCGGGTCCAGTCGTTGGCCTGCAGGATCCGGGTGGCGGACTGGATGGCGTTGCTCTTCACGGACTGGATCGGCTCGTCCAGTTCATACCGGGAAAAATCGATGCCGGTCGACGCGGAAAAATGTGCGACCCCGGCCTCGGCACTGGCGTAGCCCAGGTACTCGGCATGTTTGGCCCAGGCTGCCGCTTCGGTCTCGCCGACAATCACGTTCAGGCCCATGAACACCTTGATGTCCTCGGGATTGCGCCCGGCCTGGACGGCGCTGGCGCGTACCTTGTCCACCTGCTTTCTGGTCGCGGCCTTGTCCTGGCCACTGATGAAGACACACTCGGCATGCCGCCCGGCGAACGCCAGGCCGCGCTCCGAACTGCCGGCCTGGAACAACACTGGCGTGCGCTGGGGCGACGGTTCGCACAGGTGGTAGCCCTCGACCTGGTAGAACTCGCCCTGGTGCCGGACCTTGTGCACTTTTTCCGGTTGGGCGTAGATCCGCCGCTGCCGGTCGTTGAGCACCGCGTCGTTTTCCCAACTGCCTTCCCAGAGCTTGTAGAGCACTTGCAGGTATTCATCGGCCTGGTCGTAGCGGCGGTCATGTTCGACCTGGGCGGCCAGGCCCATGGCCCGGGCGGCGCTGTCCAGGTAGCCGGTGACGATGTTCCAGCCGACCCGGCCGCGACTCAGATGGTCGAGGGTGCTCATGCGCCGGGCGAACAGGTACGGCGGCTCATAGGTCAGGTTGGCGGTGAGGCCGAACCCCAGGTGGCGGGTGGCAGCCGCCATCGCCGAGACCAGCAGCAGGGGATCGTTCACCGGCAGCTGGATCGACTCCTTGAGGGTGACCTCCACCGATTGCTGGTAGACGTCGTAGACGCCCACCACATCGGCGATGAACAAGCCGTCGAACAACCCGCGCTCCAGCAGTTGTGCCAGGCCGGTCCAGTATTCGAGGGTGTTGTACTGGGTCGACGTGTCCTGGGGGTGAGTCCACAAGCCATGGTTGATGTGCCCGATGCAGTTCATGTTGAACGCATTGAGCAGGATCTTCTTCTTGCCCTGCGCCATCAGATGGTTCCTCGCAGCGGCGGTTTCTCATCGTTGAGGTAGAAATTGCCCACGGCGTGATATTTCCAGCGCACCGGGTCGTGGAGGGTATGCACCCGGGCGTTGCGCCAGTGACGATCCAGGCCGTGTTCGACCAGGGTCGCCTGGCTGCCGGCCAGCTCGAACAATGTGCTACCGATGGCCAGGGAAACCTCGGTGCTGATGGCCCGGGCTTCAGCCACGGCAATCGAGGCCGCGGCGACCGTTTCGGCATGAGGGTCGGCCTGGGCCTGGTCGAGAAACTCGCCAGCGCGCTCCAGCAACGCCTCGGCGGCATGCAGGCGGCTGCCCAACTGGCCGAAGCTCTTGAGGGTGAGTGGATCTTCGGTGGCGATATCGCTGGTGGCATCGATCCACGGCCGGGTCTTGCTGCGGACAAAATGCAAGGCGTCTTCGTAAGCGGCGCGGGCGATGCCGGTATCGATCGCGGCGTGGAGGATCTGCGCCAGTGGACCGACCGGTGTGGGGCGCTCGAAGGCGCTCTGGAACGGCACGATGTCCTCGGCCTCGACCCAGACATCTTCGAACACCACCGAACCGCTGCCGGTGGTGCGCTGGCCGAAGCCGCTCCAGTCGTCGATGACCGACAGCCCCTTGCTGTCCCGCGGGACGAACGCCAACTGCTGCACGCCGTTTTCATCCACCACCGACGTGGGGATGCGCTGAGCGTAGATCGCTCCCGTGGCGTAGAACTTGCGCCCGTTGATGCGATAACCGCCGCCGTCGCGGCGCAGTTGGGTGGTGCGGTCGTGGGCAGTCCGGGTTCCGAGTTCCGCCAAGGCGTTGCCGAACCGCTGCCCGGCCAGCACTTCGGCGTAGAGGCGGCGTTTCTGCGCTTCGCTGCCGTTCACCCGCAGGACTTCCACCGCGTAGAAATGGTTTTGCGGAATCTGCCCCAGTGAGCCATCTGCCCGTGCGATCAGGGCCACCACCCTGGCCAGCGTGACACTGGAAACACCGGCGCCGCCATATTCCCGGGGTACGCTGATGCCCCACAGGCCGGAGCGGGAAAACGCCTCCAGTTCAGGGTAGGGCAGGCGGCGCTCGCGGTCGCGCAAGGCGCTGTCGCGCTTGAAATCTTCGGCCAGGTCGCTGGCGACGATCAGGGCTTGTTCGTCGCTGGTGATCACCGCGACGTGTTGGGAAAGCGTCATGTGCGTAACTCCAGAAGTCGGGTCGTCAGATCCAGGAATGCCGGGCCGGCAATGTGCCGTTCAGGTGGTAGGCGCCTATCGCGTGGTATTTCCAGCGCACCGGGTCATGCAGGGTGTGGACGCGCGCGTTGCGCCAGTGACGATCGAGGTTGAATTCGGCGAGGGTGGCGCGGCTGCCGGCCAGCTCGAACAGCTTTTCGCTGGCTTGCAGAGCGATTTCGGTGCTCAGCACCTTGGCTTCGGCCACGGCGATCGAAGCGCGGGCGGCCAGTGGCGCGGTGATGGGCGCGGCGCTGACCTGGTCCAGGACCTGGCCGGCCTTGCGCAGCAGGGCTTCGGCGGCGTGCAGGTCGATCTTCAACTTGCCGATGTCGGCGATGACATACGGATCATCGCTGGCCCGCTCGACCTTGGCATCGATCCAGGGACGCGACCGTTCACGCACGAATGCAATGGCATCGTCGATGGCGCCACGGGCAATGCCGACGTCAATGGCGGCCTGGATCAGCTGCGAGATCGCGCCTTGTATGTTCGGGGTTTCGTTGATGCGCCAGTTATCGAGCACCAACTCGGCATCCACCCGTACGTTGTTCAGCAGCACGGTCCCGCTGGCCGTGGTGCGCTGGCCGAAACCCGACCAGTCGTCGACGATCCGCAGGCCGGGTGTGCCGCGCCGCACGAACGCCAATACCTGCCGGCCTTCGTCATCCAGTGCCTTGACCGCCACCCAGTGGGCAAACAGCGCGCCGGTGGAATAGAACTTCTGGCCATTGATGACAAAGCCATCGCCGTCGGCGGTAATCCGGGCCTTGAGTTCCAGGGTATTGCGCGTACCGCGTTCCGGCCCGGCGTTGCCAATGCGCCAGCCTTCGAGGACGCTCTGCAGGAGGATTTCCTTTTGCCGTGGCGTGCCGGTGCCGAGGATCAGTTGGAGCACACCGAACTGGTTCTGTGGAATCTGTCCCAGGGCCGGGTCAGCCGCAGAGATGATCGCGAAAACGTCGGCAAGGGTGACGAAGGAGACTTGCGGGCCACCATACTCGCGGGGGATGGAAATACTGCCCAGCCCGCTGCGGGTGAACTGTTCGATTTCCGACCAGGGCAGCTTGCGCTGTTGATCGCGCCGCGCGGCCTGCTGGCGAGCGACCTGGGCCAGATCATGGGCGGCCTTGATGGCCTCGGCATCGTTGCGCAGCACTTGTGCAGGCAACAGCAGTGGTGCGACGTCCAGATCGCTCTGGACCTTTGCTTGCGCCAGGTCAGACATCACAGCCGCTCCGTGGCGGCTGGCAGTGCCTTGGCGTTCTGCACCGGGGTGATTGTGTTCCGTACCATACCCACCTCACATTTCAGGAAAACGCCGCGATGAATGCGGCGGAAAAGAATGTCCGGTGGTCCGGTTCATATACCCTAAACGCGCGTAAATTATTTCTGAAATAACTTTTAGGGATATCAATAGAGTGGATTCGCCAAGTCGTCCTGGCGAGGGTTTATCTCGTGGCCCCATAGCCGCCCTGGTCGGGGCGCTACATAACCTTGTGCAGATACTTCCCTCGCCAGTCGGGGGATCAGGGTCTGTGGCGGCGCGGTTCAGCGGCCCGGAGAGGTTCCGTCGGCGCTTGCTTTGGATAGAGACTGGTGCAACCGATCTTCAACGTGCGGGGTGGCGCCCAATGGGAATTGTTGCCTACCCGGTCGAGGATGCAGTAGGTGACCTCCAGGCGCAGGTCTTCTCCCGCTTCGAGGATGATGTGGGGCGGCACCCAGATGTTGATCGGCTGGCCTACCTCGCCTGGCTTGACCCGGGGCAGGTCCATGCGCACATCGCCCCAGCGCAGGGTAATCGCATCGTCGGCGGCCATGTTCAGGTAGGGTTCGATGGTCAGCGGGACGCCGCGCTTGATCTGGCTCGGGTTCACGCCCTGGCGTCGGATGGTGCCCGGTATGCGTACCGGCGCCAGCCCCTGGTTCTCATCGCCACTCAGGGCCGAAGGCTGGCCCCCGGGACAATCGAGCTTGGCCTGGACCCGCAGCGTTGCCGACAGCGCCGGCCCGCGCCCGACCCGCATGACGCGGTAGTGGACCCGTGAGGTTCCATTGATGATGAAGCTCTCCGGCACTCGCAACCTGACACAGTCGTGCAGGTCGGCTTCGGCCAGCAGGCGGGAGCCAACGTAGCAGTTGTCCCAGAACAATTCGATCAAGTCACCGGCATCCATGCCGGGAGAAGCAGCGATGGCGACCTCCAGGCGAGCAGCGCTGGCGAGGTTGATACCGGCACGGTTGGCATTGGCCAGGGAGGGCGCGGCCAGTTCGGGAAGATTCGACGTACATGTCATGGTGTTCTCCTTGATACCTGCTAAACGAAATCCGTTTCGGAAAAATCAAAGGCTTTTCTGATCACGACATAATTTTTATTGCGGTCACGACCGGTCCCTTCGGTTCCATTGCCGCAAAGAATTAAATAATGTCCAGCGCCTGTTGGGTTCTAGATAAAGGTCCGATAGTTGTCGTGTCAATAGAGGTGTTTATCCATTAATTAATTATGTGAGGCTTCAGAAATATCCTACGTGACGATGGCAGCAATAAGCGGAGCGAAGTTGCCTTTTCCTCGGGGATGGCGCAGGCCTAGGCATGAGGAAGGTCACGGATTGAGGAAGTAGATCGCGGGAAGTCGTGGCGAAATATAGATAGTTGGCGCGCAGCTTATAACCGGTGTGGCAAGGCTAAGTTGCAACTTTTTGCGTTGCAGGCAAGGGCGGGGTTTGCTTGTCAGTCATTGGATCGAACTTCCATCCCTGGAAGTAACGACGAGTTTCGATGGATTATTGGGCGATGCGCCCGTCAGCAAGAAACTTGCTCAGGAACTGGCGCGTCCGTTCTTCCTTCGGAGCGGCGAACAGGGCCTTGGCTTCGCCTTGTTCCACGATCACGCCCTTGTCGAAAAATACCACGCGGTTCGCCACGTCCCGGGCGAAGCCCATTTCGTGGGTCACGATGACCATGGTGCGTTTTTCTTCGGCCAGGCCGCGAATGGTCGCCAATACTTCGCCCACCAGTTCCGGATCGAGGGCCGAGGTCGGCTCGTCGAACAGAATCACTTGCGGCTCCATCGCCAGTGCCCGGGCAATGGCCACTCGCTGCTGCTGTCCACCGGAGAGCCGGCGCGGATAAGCGTCTTCCTTGCCGGCCAGGCCGACCTTGGCCAGGAGTCTGCGACCCAGGGCTTCGGCGTCGGCACGAGGAACCTTCTTGACCACAATCGGACCCTCGGTGACGTTCTCCAGGGCCGTGCGATGCGGGAACAGGTTGAAGTTCTGGAACACGAAGCCCACCTGCTGGCGCAATCGCCGCACCAGGCCCTGTTGCTGGTTCAATGGACGGCTGCCGTCGATTTCAATGTCGCCGACCTTGATCCGACCACTGCTGGGCTCCTCGAGGAAGTTCAGGCAGCGCAGGAAGGTCGTCTTGCCGGAGCCGCTGGGGCCGATGATCGCAACCACCTCGCCTTCTTCGATCTTCAGGTCGATGCCGTTGAGTACCACCTGACCCTTGAACTGCTTTGTCAGTTTTTCCACGACAATCATGGCTCAGGACTCCTGGTCATGCCGATTTACCCGGGCTTCCAGGACGTTCTGCAGGTGCGAGAGCACACTGGCCAGAACCCAATAGATCAGCGCGGCGGCAAGGTACATGGTGAAGATTTCGAAGGTTCGCGCGGTGATCAACTGCGCCTGGCGGAACAGCTCCGGAACCTGGATGGTCGCCGCCAGCGCGGTGTCCTTGACCAGGGAAATGAAGCTGTTGCCCAGCGGAGGCAGGGCCGTGCGTGCGGCTTGGGGCAGGATGGCCCGGCGCAGGGTCTGCGCGCGGGTCATGCCGATGCTCGCCGCCGCTTCCCACTGGCCGCGCTCGATGGAGCTGATGGCGGCCCGCAGGATTTCACACGCATAGGCAGCCATGTTCAGCGAGAAACCGATCAGGGCCGCGGGCAGCGGATCCAGCTCGATGCCCAGTTGCGGCAACCCGTAATAGATCACGAACAACTGCACCAGCAACGGCGTGCCACGAAAGAACGACACGTAGATGCGGGCGATCCAGTTCACCAGCTTGAAGCGCGACAGGCGCATCAGCGCCAGGCCGAACCCCAGCAGCAGGCCGAAAAACATGCCACCCAGGCTGAGGATGACCGTGTAATACGCGCCCTTGAGCAAAAAGGGCGCGGAGTCCAGTGCGAGTTGAAGAGCTGCTTCCATTATTTCGTGACGTCAGCGCTGAAGTATTTTTCAGAGAGCTTCTTCAGCGTACCGTCGGCGCGCAGTTTCTCGATGGCCTTGTTCACGGCAGCCAACAGTTCAGGCTCGCCTTTGCGCAGGGCGATACCGGCTTCCTGGCGGGAGAAGGCTTCGCTGGTGACGGTGGTGTCCTTGGCTTTCTTGGCGTATTCCAATGCGGCCAGACGGTCGATCAGGATGGTATCGATACGGCCGACGCGCAGGTCCTGGAACTTGGTGGGGTCGTCATCGTAGGTTTTGACCTGGGCGCCGGGTACTTCAGCTTTTACCCACTGCTCGTAATTGGTGCCCAGGCCCACGCCGACTTTTTTACCGTCCAGGTCAGCGGCCTTCTTGATGTTCAGCTCGTCGGCTTTCTTGGTCAGTACCAGCGCTTGAATCCCGGAAACGGTGTAAGGCTCGGAGAAGTCGTATTTTTTCTTGCGTTCCTCGGAGATGGTTACCTGGTTGACCACAGCGTCCAGCCGCTTGGACTCCAGCGCCGCGAGGATGCCGGCCCATGGAGTCGTCTGCAGCTTGACCTTCACGCCCAGTTCCTTGGCCAGCGCTTCGGAAAACTCCACTTCGAAGCCGGTCAGTTTGCCGCTGTCATCAACGAAGCTGAACGGTGGATAAGTGCCTTCCAGGCCGATCTTGATTTCACCGGCATCCTTGATTTTCTGCAGTTGCTCACCGGCAACCGCTTGCCCCAGCAGCCCGGCGCTCAATGCCAGGCCCAGCGAACCCACCAACAGGTTGCGACGTAATGCGGAAAAATTCATGACAAGCCCCTGTGTTTTCTTATGAACAGATATTTTGGCTGAGATAAGGCGTAGCCGCGATTCGAGAAGGTTGCCACATCCTGCCTCAAAGCAACCTGGGCGTCTCGCGGCAAATGCGCCTGCGGCGAGACTATAAGTTGGCTTTTATAGATTGGAAAATAATATTAAATCAACCCTATATGCCTGTTTGGAATTTATCCCGGTGAGAGCGAGCTTGTTCGCCAGCGCAGTGGATCAGCCCAGTTCCAATCAACTGACACACCCTCATCGCGAGCAAGCTCGCTCCCATTGAGGGTTTCCATATCTTCAGAACACTGCGTCATAGGCAAACAACGCCGGTGCGCCACCGGTGTGCAGGAAGATGATAGGGCCGTCGTCGAAACGGTCGCGGCCAATGCCGTCGAGCAGGCCGGCCATGGCCTTGCCGGTATAGACCGGGTCCAGCAAGAGGCCTTCCTGGCTGGCCAGCAACTTGATCGCCGCCAATGTGCCGGCATTCGGCTCACCGTAGCGAGGGGCGAAATACTCGTCCCAGAGGTTTACCTTGAAGGCCTCCGGAAGCGCCACATCGAGCAGTTGGGCGACGCCTTCGGCGAGCCCCTGGACCTTGGGGAACTGATCCTCTTCGCTGCGCGAAACCGTCACGCCGACCACGGGGAGCTCCGGCAGGGCCTGGCTCAAGGCCAGGGCCAGGCCGCTGTGGGTGCCGGCGCTGCCCGAGGCCAGTACCACGGCGGCGAACGTCAGACCGGTGTCCTTGATCTGCTCGGCCAGTTCCAGGCCCGCGCGCACATAGCCCAGCGCACCCAAGGCATTGGATCCGCCTATCGGAACCAGGTACGGCTTCTTGCCATTGCTGCGCAGGCGGGCAGCCAGGGCCTGCAGTTGCTCGTCGGCGTTGTCCAGGTTATCCACCAGTTCCACCTTGGCGTCGAACAGCTCCAGCAGCAGCCGGTTGCCGTTGCCCAGGTAATTGCTGTCCTGGCTGTCGATGGGGTTTTCCAACAGCGCGACGCAACCCAGGCCCAGCCTGGCCGCCAACGCAGCGGTCTGACGCACATGGTTGGACTGGATCGCGCCGCCGGTAATGAGGGTGTCGGCACCTTGGGCCAAGGCATCGGCGGCCAGGTATTCGAGCTTGCGCAGCTTGTTGCCGCCCAGGGCCAGGGGCGTCAGGTCGTCGCGCTTGATATAGACGTCCCGTCCGAGCCAGGTGGAGAGGCGGTCGAGTTTTTCCAGCGGTGTCGGATGGCTGAGCAGGTCGAGACGGTTAAAGCGGGACAGCTGTTCTTTGATCATGAGTCCGTACTGGTTGTAGGCGATGTCTGGACTATAGGCACGCCGATATTCAGGGGCAACCGGCAATCATTTGTTCTCAAGTAAACCGGCGCGGAATTGGGGACTCGAATGATTTGCGAGCGCCGAAAACCTGTGTGAGCGAGCTGGCTCGCGATAGCGGTGGTTCAGTGGGCCTCTGTATTGACTGACAGACCGCCATCGCGAGCCAGCTCGCTCCCACAGGGAGTTGTGTTTGGCAGTAGGCACATGTCTTTTGAGCACTGAACGAATGCTCGCCAGGCAACGTCATACCCTCCCGTAGGCTAGCGTAGGAAGGATGCCGTTGAGCCCTGCGATTAGTCCTTAGCTGCCTATTCATGTTTAACTTGAACGTTCATTCAAGTTAAACCGTCGGTTTGCTGCCCGCTCACAACAGGAGGCTTGCCTTTGCCGAGTCCGTATTCCACTGCCATCCTTTCGCTGTCCGGGGTGCTTCGTTCATGAGTGCCTCGTCCCTTCCACCCAGCGGCCTGGTCCGCATGAACCCGCCGGTCTTTTACTTCGCCGCGACCTTTATCCTGCTGTTTGGCCTGGTGGTGATTGCCATACCCACCCAGGCCGGCGCCTGGCTCCTGGCGGCGCAGAACTGGGCGGCCAACACGGTCGGCTGGTATTACTTGTTGGCGATGACCCTGTATCTGGTCTTCGTGGTGGTCACCGCCTTGTCCGGCTACGGCAAGATCAAGCTCGGTGCCGACCACGACGAACCCGAATTCAGTTATCTGTCATGGGCCGGCATGCTGTTCGCCGCCGGCATCAGCATCACGTTGTTCTTCTTCTGCGTTTCCGAGCCGCTGACGCACATGGTGCAGCCGCCTCAGGGCGAGGCCGGTACCGCCCAGGCGGCGCGCCAGGCCATGCAGATCCTGTTCCTGCACTGGGGCCTGCATGGTTGGGGCGTCTTCGCATTCGTCGGCATGGCCCTGGCGTATTTCGCCTACCGCCACAACCTGCCGCTGGCCCTGCGTTCGGCGCTGTACCCGCTGATCGGCAAACGCATCAATGGGCCCATCGGCTACGCCGTGGATGGCTTCGGCATCATTGCCACCGTGTTCGGCCTTGGCGCGGACATGGGCTTCGGTGTGCTGCATCTCAATTCCGGGCTCGACTACCTGTTCGGCATCGCCCACACCCAATGGATCCAGGTCGGCCTGATCGTACTGATGATGGGCGCGGCGATCATTGTGGCGGTGGCCGGTGTCGACAAGGGCGTGCGCGTCATGTCCGACATCAACATGCTGCTGGCCTGCGCCCTGCTGTTGTTCGTGCTCTTCGCCGGACCCACCCAGCACCTGCTCAATACCTTGATCCAGAATGTGGGCGATTACCTTGGCGCCTTGCCGATGAAGAGTTTCGACCTCTACGCCTATGACGAGCCCAGCGACTGGCTGGGGGGCTGGACGGTGTTCTACTGGGCCTGGTGGATTGCGTGGTCACCCTTCGTGGGGCTGTTCATCGCACGGATTTCCCGCGGCCGCACCATTCGTGAGTTCGTCTTCGGTGTTCTGCTGATTCCCTTGGGCTTCACCCTGGCGTGGATGTCGATCTTCGGCAACAGCGCCATCGACCAGGTGCTCAACCACGGCATGAATGCCCTGGGCATGTCGGCCCTGGAAAACCCCTCGATGAGCCTTTACCTGCTGCTGGAAACCTACCCGTGGAGCAAGACGGTCATCGCGGTCACGGTGTTTATCAGCTTCGTGTTCTTCGTCACGTCCGCCGACTCCGGTACCGTGGTGCTTTCGACGCTCTCGGCCAAGGGGGGCAACCCCGATGAAGACGGGCCGAAATGGCTGCGGGTGTTCTGGGGGGCGATGACCGCCCTGGTGACCAGTGCGCTGTTGTTTTCCGGCAGTATCGATGCCCTGAAATCGGCGGTGGTGCTCACGTCATTGCCCTTCTCCCTGATTCTGCTGTTGATGATGTGGGGCCTGCACAAGGCGTTTTTCCTCGAGTCCCAGAAAAAGATCGCCCAGATGCATTCCCTGGCGCCGGTGTCGGGCTCACGCCGGGGCAAGGGCGGTTGGCGGCAACGCTTGAGCCAGGCTGTGCATTTCCCGTCCCGCGATGAGGTCTACCGTTTCCTCGACAGCACGGTGCGTCCGGCCGTCGAGGAGGTGAAAGCGGTGTTCGCCGAAAAAGGCCTGACCGTGCTGACCCCTCCAGACCTGGCCAATGACTGCGTCAGCCTGGAAATCGGCCATGGCGAGCAGCATCCGTTCATCTACCAGGTGCAGATGCGTGGCTACTTCACACCCTCCTTCGCCCGGGGCGGCATGGGTTCCAAGGAACTCAACAACCGGCGCTACTACCGTGCCGAAGTGCACCTGAGCGAAGGCAGCCAGGACTACGATCTGGTGGGCTATTCCAAGGAACAGGTGATCAACGACATCCTCGACCAGTACGAACGGCACATGCAGTTCCTGCACCTGGTGCGTTGATCGCCGGGCCTCACACCAGGCCGCCGTTGGCGCGCAGCACCTGCCCGTTGACCCAGTCGGCGGCGGGGCTCGCCAGGAAGGAGACGATACGGGCGATGTCTTCCGGCTGGCCGAGTCGCTCCAGGGGCGGCATCTTGGCGTAGTGCTGGATCTGCTCCTCGCTCTTGCCGTGCATGAACAGCTCGGTGGCGACCGGGCCGGGAGCGATGGCATTGACCGTGATCTGCCGGCCCCGCAGCTCCTTGGCGAACACCTGGGTCAGGGACTCCACGGCGGCCTTGCTGGCGATGTACACCGAGTAACCGGGCAGATTGAGGCCCACGGTGCTGCTGGAAAAATTCACAATCCGACCGCCATTGTTCAGGCGGGTCGCGGCTTCGCGAAGCGTGTTGAAGGTGCCTCGGGTATTGATGGCGAAGGTCTGCTCGAACAGTTCGTCGCTGTGCTGTGCCAGCGGCAAGACCTGCAGGATACCGGCGTTATTGACCAGCAGGTCGACCTTGCCCAGGTGTGTTTCGGTCTCATCGAACATCCGCCGGACATCGGCGGCGCATGACACATCGGCCTTGATCGCGAGGGCCTGGTGACCTGCCTGGCGCAGCTGCACCACCAGCTTCGAGGCTTCGATGGCATTGTTGGCGTAGTTGATGGCGACGGCGAATCCGTCTTCAGCCAGTTGCCTGGCGACTTGCGCACCGATTCCCCGGGAAGCTCCGGTCACAATGGCCACCTTGGATGTCTGTCGGATCATGGCTGCGTTCCTCGATAGAAGTGGATGAGAGGAAGATTCACATGTTTACTCTCGGCGATAAATGCAGGAGAGTTGCCGTAACTGTTCAAGAATGACCAACAATCAAGGCTTGGAAAAACACCATGGATCAAGTCAAGGCCATGCGGGTATTCGTGCGCATCTATGAGCGCAGCAGCTTTACCCTGGCCGCCGAAGACCTGAACCTGCCCCGCGCGACGCTGACCCATACCCTCAATCAGTTCGAAGCCTGGCTAGGTGTGCGCCTGATGGAGCGCAGTACCCGCAAGGTGCGGCCGACCCTCGATGGCGAAGCCTATTACCCTCGCTGCGTGCAGTTGCTGGCGGAGCTGGAGGAGGCCGAGCTGGCCTTTCGCAGCGTGGCGCCCAAGGGCAAGCTGCGGGTGGACCTGCATGGAACCCTGGCCCGGAGTTTCGTGATCCCGGCGCTGCCGCAGTTCATGGCCCGCTACCCTGACATCGAGCTGTCCATCAGCGAGGCCGATCGTTTCGTCGACCTGATCGCCGAGGGTGTCGATTGCGTGTTGCGGGCGGGCACGCTGGGGGACTCGTCGTTGATCGGTCGCCGCGTCGCCAGCCTGCGGCAGATCACCTGCGCCAGCCCCGCCTACTTGCGCCAGTACGGCGAGCCGAAAAACCTGGACGACTTGAGTCGGCACCGGGCGGTGAACTACCTGTCGCGCACCACCGGCAAACTGTACCCGTTCCAGTTCATGGTCGAGGGTGAGCTCAAGGAGGTAGCCATCGATGGCGCGCTTTCGGTGTTCGGCGCCGAAATCTACGCGGCCTCGGCCATTGCCGGCCTGGGCCTGATCCAATGCCCGCGCTATCGGATGCAAACCCAGCTCGAGCAGGGGCTGGTCCAGGAAATTCTCCCCGCGACCCCACCGCCGCCCATGCCGGTGTCGGTGCTTTATCCTCACAACCGTCACCTGTCACCCAGGGTGCGGGTGTTTGTGGATTGGCTGGCCGAGGTGTTTGCCCAGGCGCGGTAACGTGCTCTGGTTTTCCTGGCACTGCTTCCACAACCATGCGAACTTTCAAGCTGATCGATACGTCTGTGCAATATCGGCTTCTGCCATCCGTACCCACCTTCCGAACCCTTCGTCCGAATAGAGAGCCTTTCGATGACCTACATCGCCGCCGAAAACCGCTATGAGTCCATGCCATATCGTCGCGTCGGCCGCAGTGGCCTGGTGCTGCCGGCATTGTCACTGGGGTTGTGGCACAACTTCGGCGACAGCACGCCTATCGACACCCAACGGGCGTTGTTGCGTACGGCGTTCGACCTGGGTATCAACCATTTCGACCTGGCGAACAACTACGGCCCGCCCTACGGCAGTGCCGAAATCAATTTCGGACGGTTGCTGCGCGAAGATTTCAAGCACTACCGCGATGAGCTGATCATCTCCAGCAAGGCCGGTTGGGACATGTGGCCCGGACCCTATGGGCAGGGTGGTGGCTCTCGCAAGTACGTGCTGGCGAGCCTTGACCAGAGCCTGCAGCGCCTGGGGCTGGATTATGTGGACATCTTTTATTCCCACCGCTTCGACCCCGACACACCGCTGGAAGAAACCGCCAGTGCACTGGCCACCGCGGTGCAACAGGGCAAGGCATTGTATGTCGGCATCTCTTCGTATTCCGGCGTGAAGACCCGGGAAATGGCTGCGCTGCTCAAAGAGTGGAAAGTCCCGCTGCTGATCCATCAACCGGCCTACAACCTGCTCAATCGCTGGGTAGAGAAAGACCTGCTGGATGCCACCGACGAGCTCGGCACCGGTGTGATTGCCTTTACGCCCCTGGCCCAGGGGCTGTTGACCGACAAATACCTCAAGGGCATTCCGGCGGACGCGCGGGTCAACCGTCCGGGTGGCGGTTCGTTGCAGGCCTCGCATTTATCGGAAGAGAACATCGCCCATGTGCGCGCCCTCAACGAGATCGCCCAGCGGCGCGGCCAGAGCCTGGCGCAGATGGCCCTGGCCTGGACCCTGCGGGACGCGCGGGTGACCTCCGCCCTGATCGGCGCCAGCCGGCCGGAGCAGATCATCGAGAATGCCGGTGCCTTGCAGAACCTGAACTTCAGCGCCGAAGAACTGGCCGAGATCGATCGGTTTGCCCAGGAAGGCGGGATCAATCTTTGGGAAAAGCCATCGTCAGCCGAGTAACCCTTCCAGTACGGCGAACATACACCCCCGTGGCGAAGGGATTTATCCCCGCTGGATGCGAAGCAGCCCCAGGGACAGCTGAGCACGGCCTGCCTTTGAGATCGTGCATGCAGGTTTGAGGGCCGCTACGCGGCCCAGCGGGGTAAATCCCCTCGCCACAAAGGCGATTGCGTCGCTGTTCAGCGAAAAAACGGCACATCCCCCAACACCGTCGCCCGGTGCATCACACGCCGGGCCGGACTGTAGTCATCCACAGCGAAATGCTGGGTCACACGGTTGTCCCAGAAAGCCACGTCGTTGACCTGCCAGCGCCAGCGAAGGGTAAATTCGGGCCGTGTGGCGTGGGCGAACAACAGTTTCAGGATCACCTCGCTTTCGGTCTCCGACAGTTCGTTGATGCGCGTGGTGAAACCTTCATTGACGAACAACGAGCGCCGCCCGCTCACCGGGTGAGTGCGGATCACCGGGTGCGACAGCGGTGGATTCCTGCGCCGTGCCTGTTCCCAGCGGGCCAGGTCTTGCGCAGTGTTGCCAAAGCGTTCCAGGGGAAACGAACGGGTGAAATCGTGGGTCGCCGTGAGCCCTTCCAGCAAGCGCTTCAAAGGTGTCGACAAGGCTTCGTAGGCCGCGATACCGCTGGCCCATAACGTATCGCCGCCGAACGGCGGCAGCAGCTTGGCACTGAGCACCGCGCCCATGGCGGGTGTCGGCAGGAAGGTCACGTCGGTGTGCCAGATGGCATTGTCGCGAACATCGGTGACGGCCGTGTCGAGCACCAGCACTTCGGGCTGCGTCGGCACGTTGGGGTAGATCGGATGGATGTGCAGGTCGCCGAAATACGCGGCGAACCGTGCCTGTTGTGGCGGTTCGATCGGTTGGTCGCGAAAGAACAGCACCTGGTGCTCCAGCAGTGCCTGGCCGATGATCTCGCGGTGCTGCGGGCCCAGGGGCTGGCTGATGTCGATCCCGCTGATCTGCGCGCCGAGGGCGGTGCTCAAAGGGGTGATGGTCGGGCTATTCATTGCAGGGTCTCGTTCCGGGCGCCGAATGGTCAGCGTGGTCAATGGGCGTCAATGGGTCTGGCCGTGCCACGGCACCAGCTTGCGTTGCAGGGCGCGCAGGCTCATCTCCATGGTGAAGGCGATCAGCGCGATCACCAGGATTCCCAGGACCACCACATCGGTCACCAGGAACTGAGCCGCCGACTGCACCATGAACCCCAGGCCGCTGGTGGCGGCGATCAGTTCGGCGGCCACCAGGGTGGACCAGCCCACGCCCAGGCCGATGCGGACGCCGGTGAGAATGTCCGGCAGGGCACTGGGCACGATCACATGGCGGAGCAATTGGGTGCGCGTAGCGCCCAGGGACTGCGCTGCGCGTATCTTCGCCGGGTCGACGGTGCGAACCCCCGTGGCGGTGGCGATGGCAATCGGGGCGAAGATCGCCAGGTAGATCAACAGCACTTTCGACAGCTCACCGATGCCGCACCAGATCACGATCAATGGCAGGTAAGCCAGGGGCGGAATCGGCCGGTAGAACTCGATCAACGGGTCCAGTACGCCGCGTGCCGCGCGGCTGGTGCCGATGGCGATGCCCACCGGCACCGCCGTGAGCACTGCCAACAGCAGGCCCAGGCCGATCCGCCCAAGGCTTGCCCCCAGGTGTTGCCAGAGCGTGGCGTCCATGTAGCCGCTGGTCACCAGTAGCCAGCCTTTTTGCAGCACGGCGCAAGGCGGTGGCAGAAACAGAGGCTCGATCAGTCCGCTGGCGGTGACCGCCCACCAGAGCAGCAGCAACGCTGCCAGGGTCAGGCCGCTGATCCATCGCGTGCTCAAGCGAGGCCTTGAACCCCTGGACGAGGCCTGGGGCGCGGGGCGGCTGATCACGGCTGGAATTTCATAGCTGCTCATGCGCGCTCCTGTGGCCGGACGGCGCTGCGTTGGGAAAACACCTTGGCGAGGACGTGCTCCCGGGTTTCGATAAAGCGCGGATCGGACTTGATCGACCGCGCCGATTCCCCGGCTCCATAGCGCCGTCCGAAATCGAGGCTCAGGCGCTCGACGATCTGCCCGGGGTTGGGTGCCAGCAGAATCAGGTCGGTGGCGAGAAAGACCGCTTCTTCGATGTCATGGGTAATCAGGAACACGGGTTTGGCAGCGCGCTGCCAGACTTGCAGTAGCAGTTCCTGCATCTGCTCGCGGGTAAAGGCATCCAGTGCGCCGAAGGGTTCGTCCATCAGCAGCAGGCGAGGATCGGCCGCCAGCGCGCGGGCCAGGCCGACGCGTTGTTTCTGCCCCCCGGAAAGTTGCCAGATACGGCGTCGTTCGAAACCGGCCAGGTCTACCAGGGCGAGCATTTCGCGAGCGCGGGCTTCGCGCTCTGCCTTTGCGACACCGGCCAGTTCCAGGCCGAACCCGACGTTGGCCAGT
This sequence comes from Pseudomonas sp. NFACC43, assembly GCF_900119645.1. Taxonomy (NCBI): domain Bacteria; kingdom Pseudomonadati; phylum Pseudomonadota; class Gammaproteobacteria; order Pseudomonadales; family Pseudomonadaceae; genus Pseudomonas; species Pseudomonas sp. NFACC43. Next base: position 238,080 of record NZ_FPKK01000006.1, on the reverse strand, counting down.
ACGTCTTGCCAGGGCAACAAGGCGTCATCCTGGAACACCACGCCGCGTTCGGCTCCCGGCCCCGAGACCGGCACGCCGTCCAGGGTGATCTGCCCGGCGCTGGGCTCGACGAAACCGGCGATCAGGTTCAGCAGTGACGTCTTGCCACTGCCGGACGGGCCGAGGGCAACCAGCAGCTGTTGCGGTCCCAGGTCCAGCGATATGTCCGCCAGTACCGGTTCCGCCGCGCCGGGGTACTGTGCGCTGATGCGCTCCAGTTGTAGCAAGGCCATCGCGATGACTCCTTTGCTGGCGGATCAATGAGGAATGTATTTGGCGCTGACGAAGGGCGTGTAGTCCGGCAGCACAGCCTCCACCTTGCCTTGCTCCTTGAGGAACGCGGCGGTCTTGGCGATAGCCTGGGTAGTCGGTGCGCCGAGGCTCACGACCTGGTCGGCCGCCAGTGGGAATACGTTGCCTTGCAGCAGGAGCGGGATGTCGCTGGCCTTGGCGCCGGAGAGCTTCACCAGCTTATCGACGTTGGACGTGTCGGCCAGCCAGGCTTGTGGGTCCTTGCGGTACTGGGAGTAGGCATCCAGGGTGACCTTGGCGAAGGCGGTCACGATCTCGGGATGCTGCCTGGCGAAGTCCTTGCGCACGATCCAGGCGTCGAAGGTCGGCGCGCCGAACCTGGCCAGTTCGGCGGAAGTGATCAGCACCTTGCCGTTTTCCTTGGCCACGCCCAGGGCCGGGTCCCAGACGTAGGTGGCATCGATGTCGCCGCGCTTCCAGGCAGCGATGATGGCCGGTGGCGCGAGGTTCAGGATGGTGACTTTCGAGGGGTCGATGTTCCAGTGTTTCAGGGCGGCGAGTAGGCTGTAATGGCCGGTGGACACGAACGGCACGGCGATCTTCTTGCCGACCAGATCCTGCGCAGTGCTGATGCCGGCGCCATCACGCACCACCAAGGCTTCGGCCGCGCCGATCTGCGTGGCGATAAGGAAGGTTTCTACCGGTACCTGGCGGGACACCGCCGCCGTCAGTGGGCTGGAACCCAGGTAGCCGATCTGGACATCACCGGAAGCGATGGCGGCAATGACATCGGCGCCATTGTCGAATTTGCGCCAGTCGATCCTGGCCTGGGTGGCTTTCTCGTAGGTGCCGTCTGCCTGGGCAACCTTGGCCGGATCGACGGTGGTCTGGTAGGCGACGGTCAGGTCGGCCGCCTGGGCAAAGAGGCTGGTGGCGGCCAGGGAGACGGCCGCGAAAAGAATACGGGGGAAACGCAATGCCATGGGAAAGCTCCTCATACAGGCGGCCGGACGGTCGGTGTTCGAGGAGACTAAATGATATAAGAATTAAGAAATAAATAACTTTTTGGAACTAGCTTATTTTCGAAAACATTTACAAGAGGTAAAGAAGTGGGCGTTGCCTATCGCTTTTGTGGCGATGGGATTTATCCCTGCCGAGTTGCGAAGCAACCCCAGTTCAGTCGTATGCGAGCCGACTGAGACACCGAGGTGAACGTCGAGGGCTGCTTGTAGCCAACGGGGATAAATCCCCTCGCCACAAGATCATTCCCATGTAGGACATGGGAATGATGCATGGAGGGTCAGTTGCTGATCGCCAGGATGCTGGCCTGGTACGAGCCTACGAATACATCGAAGTCTCCCACTTCGTTCTGCTCCAGCTCGGCTTGCTGGGCCAGGGACTGGCGGGCAGCCTCTTCGAACGCCTGTTGCTCGGACGAAGGCAGGGGTGCGGTGCGGAAGAACTCGGCGTGGGCCTTGCTCTGGCGCAGGGAGAACTGGGCAAAACTTTCCTGGTTCTGCGCCATGGCCGCCAATATCTGGGCGGAAGGTGTCAGAGACGGATCCCGCACCTTCGCCAGTTGCACATCCAGCGCCTGGCGATGGGCTTCGCCACCCTGGCTCTGGTCGAGGAGCGAGGCCAGCGGCGAGATCTTTTCCAACAGTTCGAGGGCCCAGGCCTGCATGTCCACCGATTGGCCCTGGCGCTGCAGTTGCAGGCCTGGCTTGCGGCCTTCCTTGACGACCCTCAGGAAGTTGCTCGTGGCGTTGCCGCATTCGTTGTTTTCGAACAGCGGGCTGTCGTTGAGGGCGCAATACAGCAGGAATGCATCGAGGAACCGCGACTCGGTGACATCGATGCCCATGGGCAGGAACGGGTTGATGTCCAGGCAGCGCACTTCCACGTACTGGATACCGCGGGCCATCAACGCCTGGATCGGACGCTCGCCGGTATAGGTCACGCGTTTGGGGCGGATGTTGGAGTAGTACTCGTTTTCGATCTGCAGGATGTTGGTGTTGAGCTGGATCCATTCACCGTCACGGTGAGTGCCGATCTCGACATAGGGCGCATAGGGTGTGGCCACTGCCTTGCGCAGGCTGTCGGTGTAGCTCGCCAGATCGTTGTAGCACGGCGTCAGGCCGGCCTGGGCGTTGCTCTGGTAACCCAGGTCGCTCATGCGCAGGCTGGTGGCGTAGGGCAGGTACAGGGTGTCCGGGTCCAGTTGCTCCAACTGGTGCGGGCGGCCACGCAGGAAGCCGGCGTCCAGGGCCGGCGAAGCGCCGAACAGGTACATCAGCAGCCAACTGTAGCGGCGGAAATTGCGGATCAGCGCGATATAGGCCGACGACTGGAAGTCGCGATCACTCATTTCGGCGGCCTCGGCCTGGCGCAGCAGCGGCCAGAGCTTTTCCGGCAGGGAGAAGTTGTAATGGATCCCCGCGATGCACTGCATGGTCTTGCCGTAGCGCAGGGCCAGGCCCTGGCGGTAGACGTATTTCAGCCGGCCGATGTTCGAGGTGCCGTAGTAGGCGATCGGGATTTCTTCTTCCGCGGGCAGCGGGCACGGCATCGACGGGCTCCACAGGTATTCGTCGCCGAGCTTGCTGTAGACGAACCGGTGGATGCTGTCGAGGCTGTCCAGGGTATCGACCGGGTCCGCCAGGGCTGGCGTGATGAACTCCAGCAGCGACTCGGAATAGTCGGTGGTGATCTGTTCATTGGTCAGTGCCGAACCCAGGGCATCGGGGTGCGGCGTCAGCGCCAGGCGCCCGTCGCGCGTGACACGCAGGCATTCACGTTCGATACCGTGCAGGCACTGTTCGAGCAGGGAGAGGTTGGCGCGCTCGCCGAGCAGGGCCAGGCGGCGGTTTAAGAGGTCGCTCAAGTTGAATTCCTTCACGCGTCAGTCGCCCCAATATGGGGGTGGGCAAGGCGCTCTACAAGGGTGAGGTCAAAACTGGCGTTATCGCCTGGTTTTCGTGCCAAAAAGCTAGCCACCGCAACCCCACTGTGGGAGCGAGCCTGCGCGCGATGGCGGTGGATCAGCAACGTTGATCTTGACTGACCCTCCGCTATCGCGGACAAGCTCGCTTCCACAGGAAGGCCCGACACAGCATTTCATGGCGTCGAAATTAACCCAAATCGATGACAGGGAGCTATAGGACAGCGAACGTGCCTTGCGCTTTTGCGACCAGTTTTTCGCCTTGCATCACGTCGGCCTCGACCACCAGCGTGCGTCGGCCGGGATGGATCACCCGGGCCGTGCACAGCACCTCGCCGTCGGACACGGCGCGAATGTAATTGATCTTGCACTCGATGGTCGCGCTCTGCTGGTCGAAGCCATGGACACTGGAGCAGGCCAGGCCCATGGCAATGTCCACCAGGCTGAACAGTGCGCCGCCGTGCAGCTTGCCGCCGCGGTTGCGCAACGGCGGCTCAAGGCCCAGGGCGACTTGCGCCACCCCGTCTCCCAGGCTCTGCAAGCGGCAGCCGAGTAACTTGAAGAATGCGCTCTCCACCAACCCGGCCGGCGCGTCCATCAGCGTTTCTTCAACTGCTTGGCGTTGGCGAACAGCGAGGCCATGGCATTGTTCGCCGGGGCCGCCGTGGCGGTTTCCTTGCGTGGCGCGGAGTGCTGCGGTTGACGCGGTGTCGAGCCGGGACGGGCTCCCCGGGCACCGTCGACTTTCTCGCCGGGCGTGTCGCTCATGCGCATCGACAGGCCGACGCGTTTGCGCGGAATGTCGACCTCCATGACTTTCACCTTCACCACGTCGCCGGCCTTCACCGCTTCGCGCGGATCCTTGATGAATTTCTCCGACAGTGCCGAAATATGCACCAGACCGTCCTGATGCACGCCGATGTCGACGAAAGCACCGAAGTTGGTGACATTGGTGACCACGCCTTCGAGAATCATGCCCGGCTGCAGGTCCTTGAGGTCTTCGACGCCTTCCTGGAATTCGGCGGTCTTGAACTCGGGACGCGGGTCGCGGCCCGGTTTCTCCAGTTCCTGGAGAATGTCGGTCACGGTTGGCAGGCCGAAGGTCTCATCGGTGAATTTCTTCGGATCCAGGCGCTTCAGGAACGCGGCGTCGCCGATCAGCGAGCGGATGTCGCGGTCGGTCTGGGCGGCGATACGTTGCACCAGCGGGTAGGCCTCGGGGTGGACGGCCGACGAATCCAGCGGGTTGTCACCGTTCATGACGCGCAGGAAGCCAGCGGCCTGTTCGAAGGTCTTCTCGCCCAGGCGCGGGACCTTTTTCAAGGCGGCGCGGGTCTTGAAGGCGCCATGCTCGTCGCGATGGGTCACGATGTTCTGCGCCAGCGTGGCGTTCAGGCCCGAGATACGCGCCAGCAGTGCCACCGACGCGGTGTTCACGTCCACGCCCACGGCGTTCACGCAGTCTTCCACCACGGCATCCAGGCCGCGCGCCAGTTTCAACTGGGACACGTCGTGCTGGTATTGGCCGACACCGATGGATTTCGGATCGATCTTCACCAGTTCCGCCAGCGGGTCCTGCAAACGGCGGGCAATGGAGACCGCGCCACGGATCGACACGTCCAAGTCCGGGAACTCCTTGGCCGCCAGTTCCGAGGCCGAGTAAACGGAAGCGCCGGCTTCGGAGACCATGACCTTGGTCAGCTTCATGGCGGGATACTTCTTGATCAGCTCGGCGGCCAGCTTGTCGGTCTCCCGGCTGGCGGTGCCATTGCCGATGGCGATCAGGTCCACGGAGTGCTTGGCGCACAGGGCGGCGAGCACCGCGAGGGTCTGGTCCCACTTGTTGTGTGGCACGTGAGGGTAGACCGTGGCGTGGTCCAGCAGCTTGCCGGTGGAGTCCACCACCGCCACCTTGCAACCGGTGCGCAGGCCCGGGTCCAGGCCCAGGGTGGCGCGAGGACCGGCCGGCGCAGCCAGCAGCAGGTCATGCAGGTTGTGGGCGAATACGTTGATCGCCTCGGTCTCGGCGTTGTCGCGCAGTTCGCCCAGCAGGTCGGTTTCCAGATGGGTGTAGAGCTTGACCTTCCACGTCCAGCGCACCACTTCGGCGAGCCACTTGTCGGCGGCGCGGTTCTGGTTCTGGATGCCGAACTGCTGGCCGATCATGCCTTCGCAAGGGTGCATCGTTCCGGGCAACTCATCGCCGACTTTCAGCGCGGAGCTGAGGATGCCTTCGTTGCGGCCGCGGAAGATCGCCAGGGCCCGGTGGGACGGTACGCTCTTGAGCGGTTCGTCGTGTTCGAAGTAATCGCGGAACTTCGCGCCTTCCTCTTCCTTGCCGGCAATGACACGTGCACTGAGGATCGCTTCCTGTTTAAGGAAGTTGCGCAGTTTTTCCAGCAGGTTGGCGTCTTCGGCGAAGCGCTCCATGAGGATGTACTTGGCACCTTCCAGCGCGGCCTTTACGTCGGCCACGCCTTTTTCGGCATCGACGAAGCGCGCGGCCTCGGTTTCCGGGGTCAGGGTCGGGTCGTTGAAAAGGCCGTCGGCCAGTTCGCCAAGGCCGGCTTCCAGGGCGATCTGGCCCTTGGTGCGGCGTTTTTGCTTGTAGGGCAGGTACAAGTCTTCGAGACGGGTCTTGGTGTCGGCCAGCTTGATATCGCGCTCCAGTGCCGGGGTCAGCTTGCCCTGTTCCTGGATGCTGGCCAGGATGCTGACGCGCCGTTCGTCGAGTTCGCGCAGATAACGCAGGCGTTCTTCCAGATGACGCAATTGAGTGTCATCGAGGCTGCCGGTCACCTCTTTCCGGTAACGGGCGATAAAAGGCACCGTGGAGCCTTCATCGAGTAGCGCGACGGCCGCTTCGACCTGTTGTGGGCGTACGCCGAGCTCCTCGGCGATGCGGCTGTTGATGCTGTCCATAAAACCACCTGACAAATTGTGAAATCAGGCCCGCCACCGCGTAGACAGGGCTCGGCGAGACTGGTTGAGCGGCCTGGCATGCGCCGCTGCCTGGGTCAAAAGGCTGTCTGTTGACCCGCGAAATTCAAAAAGTGCTGCCTGGCCTGGGAAATCATGCCGGGAATACGATCCGACATTTGCTGGCACAAAAGGCCGCGCATTATAACCAGCGTTCCGTCTTTCGGGGGCGTCGCGGTCTGTAGGCTCGATACCCGTAATTGTGGAGATAGAGGAAAAATCTGCTAACAATGCACACGGTGCGTATAACGGCAGCTAGGCCATAATGCGCGCCGAGATCAAAGGAGCTTCCTATGAGCAGCACTGCACAAACTGCTGAAGGCGAAAAAATTCTGATCGTTGACGACGATCCTGGGCTGAGCAGCCTGCTGGAGCGTTTTTTCGTCAGCAAGGGCTACCGCGCCCGTACCGTACCGAACACCGAACAGATGGACCGGCTGCTGGCCCGCGAGGTCTTCAACCTGGTGGTCCTCGACCTGATGCTCCCTGGCGAGGACGGCCTGACTGCCTGTCGTCGCCTGCGTGGCGCCAACAACCAGATCCCGATCATCATGCTCACCGCCAAGGGTGACGAGCTGAGCCGTATCAAGGGCCTGGAGCTGGGGGCCGACGACTACCTGGCCAAGCCGTTCAACCCGGACGAGCTGATGGCACGGGTCAAGGCGGTCCTGCGTCGCCAGTCGGCCCCGGTACCCGGCGCCCCGGGCAGCGAAGACGAGAGCGTGACCTTCGGTGACTATGAACTGTCCCTGGCCACCCGCGAGCTCAAGCGCGGCAATGAAATCCACATGCTCACCACCGGCGAGTTCGCGGTGCTCAAGGCCCTGGTCATGAACGCACGCCAGCCGCTGACACGCGACAAGCTGATGAACCTGGCCCGTGGCCGTGAGTGGGATGCGCTGGAGCGTTCCATCGACGTGCAGATTTCCCGCCTGCGCCGGATGATCGAACCCGATCCTTCCAAGCCGCGTTATATCCAGACCGTCTGGGGCGTGGGTTATGTCTTCGTACCGGATGGTGCCGCCAGCAAGTGATCGGCGATTTGTAGGAGCGGGTTGGCTGGTTGAAGGCTTCTTCCAGGCGACTCGCAGTCCCTCAGTGTGCGAGCATCCCTCGCTCCTGCAAGTGTGTAGCGGTTATCCATGAAAACCCCCGTTTGGTTCCCCCAGAGTTTCTTCTCCCGCACCCTCTGGCTGGTGCTGATCGTCGTGCTTTTTTCCAAGGCGCTGACGCTGGTCTACCTGCTGATGAACGAAGACGTGCTGGTGGATCGGCAATACAGCCACGGCGTTGCCCTGACCCTGCGGGCCTACTGGGCCGCCGACGAAACCAACCGGGCCAAGATCGCCGAGGCGGCGACGTTGATCCGGGTGGTGGGGGCCGGTGTGCCGGAGGGGGAGCAGCACTGGCCCTACAGCGAGATCTATCAGCGGCAGATGCAGGCCGAACTGGGTGCCGATACCGAGGTTCGACTGCGCATGCATTCGCCTCCGGCGCTCTGGGTGCGTGCGCCGAGCCTGGGGGACGGCTGGCTTAAGGTCCCGCTGTACCCTCATCCGCTACGGGGGCAGAAGATCTGGAACGTGCTTGGCTGGTTCCTCGCCATCGGCCTGTTGTCGACGGCGTCGGCGTGGATCTTCGTCAGCCAGCTCAACCAGCCGTTGAAGCGGCTGGTCTACGCGGCTCGCCAACTGGGCCAGGGGCGTAGCGTGCGCCTGCCCATCAGTGACACGCCCAGCGAAATGACCGAGGTCTACCGTGCCTTCAACCAGATGGCCGAAGATGTCGAGCAGGCCGGACGCGAGCGCGAACTGATGCTCGCCGGTGTTTCCCACGACCTGCGCACGCCACTGACCCGGCTGCGCCTGTCGCTGGAGCTGATGGGCGAACATACCGACCTGACCAACGAAATGGTCCGTGACATCGAGGACATGGACGCGATCCTCGACCAGTTCCTGGCATTCATTCGCGATGGCCGTGACGAGTCCGTGGAGGAAGTGGACCTCAGCGAACTGGTCCGGGAAGTGGTCGCGCCCTACAACCAGAACGATGAAAAAGTGCATCTGCGGCTGGAACCGATCCAGCCGTTCCCGCTACGCCGGGTATCGATGAAGCGTCTGTTGAACAACCTGATCGGTAACGCCTTGAACCATGCCGGCACCGGTGTCGAAGTGGCGGCCTATGTGTCCGGTGACACCAGCGCGCCGTATGTCGTGCTGAGTGTCATGGACCGTGGCGCGGGCATCGATCCGTCGGAGCTGGAAGCCATCTTCAACCCCTTCACCCGTGGCGACCGCGCCCGAGGCGGGAAGGGCACGGGCCTGGGCCTGGCCATCGTCAAGCGTATCGCCTCGATGCACGGCGGCAACGTCGAGCTGCGCAATCGCGTCGGTGGCGGGCTGGAAGCGCGGGTGCGGTTGCCGTTGGGCTTGATGCTGCCCAGGGATGCAGTGTAGAGACAGCCACAAGCCGCGAGTTTCAAGCTGCAAGTTGGAAGCGGTGTACGCTTGCAGCTTGCAGCGGCCCTTCAGCCCTTGCCCTTTGTCCGGGTCATGTTCGGCCCGCCATTCTTTTCCAGATGCTCGATGATGATTCCCGCCACGTTCTTGCCTGTGGTGGTTTCGATGCCTTCCAGCCCGGGCGAGGAGTTGACCTCCATCACCAGCGGCCCGTGATTGGAGCGCAGGATGTCCACGCCTGCCACGGCCAGGCCCATGACTTTCGCCGCGCGCAGGGCGGTCATGCGTTCTTCCGGAGTGATCTTGATCAGGCTGGCGCTGCCGCCCCGATGCAGGTTGGAGCGGAATTCACCGGGGCGGGCCTGACGCTTCATCGAGGCGATGACCTTGTCGCCGACCACGAAGCAGCGAATGTCCGCGCCCCCGGCTTCCTTGATGTACTCCTGCACCATGATGTTCTGCTTCAGGCCCATGAACGCCTCGATTACCGATTCGGCCGCGGTCGCGGTTTCACACAGGACCACGCCGATGCCCTGGGTACCCTCCAGCACCTTGATCACCAGCGGTGCGCCGTTGACCATGGCGATGAGGTCGGGAATATCGTCGGGGGAGTGTGCAAAGCCGGTCACCGGCAGGCCGATGCCACGTCGCGACAACAGCTGCAGCGAGCGCAGTTTGTCCCGGGCGCGGGCGATGGCCACGGACTCGTTGAGGGGGAAGACGCCCATCATTTCGAATTGTCGCAACACCGCGCAGCCATAGAACGTGACCGATGCGCCAATGCGCGGGATCACCGCATCGAACCCTTCCAGCGGTTGGCCCCGGTAATGGATCTGCGGCTTGTGGCTGGCGATGTTCATATAGGCGCGCAGGGTGTCGATCACCACCATTTCATGGCCACGCTCGGTCCCGGCTTCAACCAGGCGACGAGTGGAATACAGACGCGGATTTCGCGACAGCACAGCGATCTTCATGCAACACCTGTGGCAGAGGTAGTGGACACCGGGAATACCGGCTTGTCTTGAACGTATTTGATGCCCGGGTTGACGACCAACTGGCCGTCGACCAAGGCCTTGGAACCCAGCAGCAGGCGATATCGCATGGATTTACGACAGGCGAGGGTGAATTCGACCCGCCAGATCCGGTCACCCAACGCCAGCGTAGTGCTGATCACGTAGCGCACCTGAGCGTGGCCGTTGGAACTCTTGATGGTCTTGCGCGCCACCAGCGGGGCTTCGCAGCGGCGATGGCGCAGTTGCACCACCGTGCCCAGGTGCGCGGTGAAACGCACCCACTTCTCGCCGTCGCGCTCGAAGGGCTCGATATCGGTGGCGTGCAGGCTGGAGGTGCTGGCGCCGGTGTCGATTTTTGCCCGCAGGCCCGCCACCCCCAGGTCTGGGAGCGCCACCCACTCGCGAAGACCGACAACGGTCAAATGGTCAAATGTCTTCAATAAAAACAACCTGATCAGTACGTCGGATCGTGGGAGTCCGCGAGTCGCGGTATCGCACAGGATAATCACAAAATGGCGACAGATATCTACGCACCTGTTTGCGCTTGTAACTTTCGCCGGCAAACCGGCGTGGCGCGCATTCTATCTGTCAGGCCGGATTCGTGCGCTCGACAAAAACGGTAGTACAGTTCTGACTATCGGTAGAGAGAGGAATTGCAGTGGCACAAAAACAGGAAGAGGACGACAAGGTCCGTCTCGATAAATGGTTGTGGGCGGCGCGATTCTACAAGACCCGTGCCTTGGCCAAGGCTGCGATCGAAAGTGGCAAGGTTCATCACCGGGGCGAGCGCTGCAAGCCCGGCAAGGAGCCACGCATCGGCGACGAATACGTCATTCGCACCGGGTTCGATGAAAAGACCGTGGTGGTCGAGGCCTTGTCGATCGTGCGGCGTGGAGCACCTGAAGCGCAGGCGTTGTATCGTGAAACCGAAGCCAGCATCGCCAGGCGCGAGGCCGCCGCCGCGCAGCGCAAGGCCGGTGCCCTGGGCGTCAGTACCGATGGCAAGCCGAGCAAGAAGCAGCGCCGGGATCTGTTCAAGTTCCGGGGAAGCAATAGCGAATAGAAGAGGTCGGCAGCGGATTATCGGGTGGATGCTGTGCATACCGTCCGGCGCTTTGCTTGGAAGCCACCCGGAATGGCCATAAAATGCCGCCCATTCCTTTGCCATCACCTCAGATACCAGATCTCATGACTGATTTACCGGATAACGATTGCACCCAACGTTTCATCTTCGATGACAGCGACGCCCGAGGCGACCTGGTGGCGTTGGAGCGCAGTTACGCCGAAGTCCTTGCCAAGCACGCCTATCCGGAGCCGGTCGCGCAATTGCTCGGTGAGCTGATGGCGGCCGCGGCACTGTTGGTGGGCACTTTGAAGTTCGATGGCTTGCTGATTCTCCAGGCCCGCTCCGAAGGCCCGGTGCCTTTGCTGATGATCGAGTGCTCCAGTGAGCGCGAGATCCGTGGACTGGCCCGCTATCACGCCGAACAGATCGCCCCCGACGCCACCCTGGCCGACCTGATGCCCAACGGTGTCCTGGCCCTGACGGTCGACCCGACCCAAGGCAAGCGCTACCAGGGTATCGTCGATCTTGACGGCGCCACCCTCGCCGAGTGCTTCACCAACTACTTCGTCATGTCCCAGCAGACCAACACGCGTTTCTGGCTGTACGCCGACGGACGGCGCGCCCGTGGCCTGCTGCTGCAACAATTGCCCCCCGATCGCATTCGTGACCCGGAGGAGCGTGACGCCAATTGGGAGCACCTCACCACGCTGGCCAATACCCTGACTGCCGATGAGCTGCTGGGTCTGGACAACGAAACCGTCCTGCATCGCCTCTACCACGAAGAAGCCGTTCGGCTGTTCGACAGCCTGCCGTTGCGCTTCCGTTGCAGTTGCTCCCGTGAACGATCAGGCAATGCGCTGGTCAGTCTGGGTCTGGAAGATGCGCAGCAGCTGGTGATCGAGCATGGCGGCGCCGTCGAGATCGATTGCCAGTTCTGTAATGAACGGTACTTGTTCGATGCGGCGGACGTTGCGCAATTGTTCGCCGGAGCGGGTGTCGGGTCGCCGTCAGATACTCGTCACTGAAACGGTTCAGTTCAGGTAAATCTCCTGGCAAACGACGGTTTTACGCCGTACTGACGGGAGGGCCCTACTTTTTTTGGGCTTTTCTGGCATAATCCGGCGCACTTTTTTCGGGTAGTAGTGCGCGACTTCCTACTACAAAACGTTTGGAGCACTCGGCCACGGGCCGATGGGGAATCTCATGACGCAAGCCAATAACACCGTGTACACCGATCTGAGTGTCGATGATCTGGTCAAAGAAGCCCTGAATCGCGGTGAAGGCGAGCTTGCCGATACTGGCGCGCTGGTTGTCCGTACCGGTCATCGTACCGGTCGCTCGCCAGCCGACCGTTTCATCGTAGAAGAGCCGAGCACCCAGGACGCCATCGCCTGGGGCCCGATCAACCGCAAATTCCCTGCCGACAAGTTCGATGCCCTGTGGGCTCGCGTCGAAGCGTTCAACAACGCTCAAGAGCATTTTGTCTCCCACGTTCATGTAGGCGCGTCCGACGAGCACTACCTGGCGGTGAAGATGACCACCCAGACTGCCTGGCAGAACCTGTTCGGTCGTTGCCTGTTCATCAACCCGGCCCAGTACAACCCCGCTGGTCGCCAGGAATGGCAGATCCTCAACGTCGCCAACTTCGAATGCGTGCCCGAGCGTGATGGCACCAACTCCGACGGTTGCGTCATTCTCAATTTCGCGCAGAAGAAAGTCCTGATCGCCGGCATGCGCTACGCCGGTGAAATGAAAAAAGCCATGTTCTCGGTGCAGAACTTCCTGCTGCCGGCCGCTGACGTGCTGCCAATGCACTGCGCCGCCAACATCGGCGAAGAGGGTGACGTGACCCTGTTCTTCGGCCTGTCCGGCACCGGCAAGACCACTCTGTCCGCCGATGAAAGCCGTTACCTGATCGGTGACGACGAGCACGGTTGGGGCGAAGGCGTGGTGTTCAACATCGAAGGCGGTTGCTATGCCAAGTGCATCGACCTGTCGGAGAAGAACGAGCCGGTAATCTGGAAAGCCATCAAGCACGGCGCCGTGCTGGAAAACGTTGTGTTGGATGAGGCCAAGAAGGCTGACTACGCCGACGGCAGCCTTACCCAGAACAGCCGCGCAGCCTACCCGCTGGAGCATGTCGAGAAGCGTTCGGCGAAAAACCTCGGCGGTGAGCCTAACGCCGTGATCTTCCTGACCTGCGACCTGACCGGCGTACTGCCGCCTGTCTCGATCCTCAGCGAAGAGCAAGCGGCCTACCACTTCCTGTCCGGCTACACCGCACTGGTGGGCTCGACTGAAATGGGGTCGGGCAGCGGCATCAAGTCGACCTTTTCCACCTGCTTCGGTGCACCGTTCTTCCCACGTCCGGCCGGCGAATACGCAGAACTTCTGATCAAGCGTATCCGTGGCTTCGGTTCCAAGGTCTATCTGGTCAACACCGGCTGGACCGGTGGTGGCTACGGCGTCGGCAAGCGCTTCAACATCCCGACCACCCGCGCGGTGATCGCAGCGATCCAGAGCGGCGCGCTGGTGGGTGCCGCAACCGAGCACCTGGACATCATCAACCTGGACGTGCCGCTGGCCGTTCCAGGCGTCGAGACTGGCCTGCTGAACCCACGCAATACCTGGGCCGACAAGGCCGCCTACGACGAAGCTGCCAAGGCGCTGGCTGGCCTGTTCATCGAGAACTTCAAGAAGTTCGAAGTGAGCGATGCAATCAAGGCTGCCGGTCCACAGTTGTAAGGCCTGGTTTGCGAATGAAAAAGCCGCCCCTCATGGGCGGCTTTTTCATGGCCGCTATTTGTCCAGCGCCTGGAGAAGTGAATGTCTCGACGGCTGCTCCGTGGTTCAGGGAGATGAAGATCGACTCTGGCAGGGGCTTCATCAAGGGGGGGAGGAGACCTGGTGACTATCCGGCTCAACGCACTCTTTGCCGCACGACTTCGAGCATTTGGCTGCCGTCCTGGACCAACAGGTAAAGGGCGTGAACGATGCTGGGGATATCCTTCACATCGGCGTGCTTGAAGCACAGGCAATGCAGGGTTTCGAGCAGGTCGCTGGATGCCCGGATACGTTGGGCGGCGGCATCGCAGAGTTGCTGGAGATTGGCCTCGGTGTCGATGACCATGGCCGGTGTGCTGTGGAGCTGCTGGTACCGCTCGCAAGGCGGGTTGGATACTTGCATTTGAGCCTCTTCGGTACGATTTTGGAATCGTGTGGGGACTATAGAGAGCCCCGATCAGGTACCGCAATATGGCTTGGAGGGACGGGATGTGTAGGGCGTTTACCACCGTCTGAAGTCCAGTTTGATGCGCTTGCCTGGTTTTCTTCGATCCGTCCCCATTCCCCTTCGACAATCATCCCGTGCCTACCCATGCGCCGTAGGACCACCGTCGGAAGCGGTAGGCTACTTCCGACGATGCTGTCAAAAACGTCCACCGTATCAGGTGTCAGCTAGCCAGGGGCCTCGCAGAAAATCAGTCGGGAGGAAGCCGCCCAGGACATTGTGATCGGGGCCTCAAGGGTCGCAAGCATTGGTACTTCTTCGGGAAGCTTCGTGCATGCGCTCAGGAACAGGCATGTGATGACAGCGATGTGGCGGGTCAATGTGTGCGGCATGGTGGTCTCCTTATGGAGTTCGATCATTCAACCATCGGTTCAGGGGGGCGTCGGGAGGCTGCGTCGAGGTCCATCAAGCCCCTGCCATAAGCTTCCTGGTTGGCGTAGACGCCCGTGCGGTTGGCGGTTGCCAGCAGATGGTCGCGCACTTGTTGCGCACTGAGCTGGGGATACAGGCTGTGCAGGGCTGCCAGTGCGCCGCTGACCATCGCGGTCGCCGGCGAGGTGCCCGCGGTTTGTACGTAGCGACCGTTCTTGCCCACCGTGAGCAGCCCGCGTCCTTCGCCGACGTCGCCGCCGGGCACGGCAATGCACCAGGCGGCCGCGACCCCGCAATAGTTGGATTTGCCGTTGATGGCACTGCCGTCGTTCTTCAGTGCAACCACCGCGATCCAGCCTTTTTCCAGTTCGGGCAATGCCACCGGCAATCCGGGTTCGGCCAGGGGCTGGCGCTTGAGTTCGTTGCCGGTCGGGAAGACAAAGACGGCTCCGTCCTGCACCAGCTTTCGAGCGGTGGCCAGGGCGTCCGGCATGACCTGGTTGTAACGGGCTTCGTTGATTTCAGTCGCCGGAATGGCGTTGGCCCAGGCGTTATTGAACAGGCGAGCGCCTTTGTCGAAGCCGCTTTGCCAGGATCGGGCAATTTGCGTGTCGAAGAAGAAAGGCTCGTTGTCGTCGCCGAAACGAAAGGGGATCAAGCGGGCGTCGAATGCGATGCCGTGCATGCCCTGGCCGTCCTTGTTGGCGGCGAGGATGCCGGCCATCTGTGTGCCATGACCGATACGGTCAAGGGTGCCGGGACGGTTTTCGACATGATCGAACCCGGGGTCGGCCAGCCTGCCCTCGAATTCCTTCTGGCGGGTGTCGAGCCCCGAGTCGATCAAGGCAACGACCGTATCCTTGCCAGTACCGCCCCGGGCGTAGAGGGCGGAAGCCTTGACCGCCGCCAAGCCTCGCTGGGCATGATATTCCGCTGTTTCGAAAACGCCCGGATCGGTGTCGGTGTGTTCAGCGACGGTCAGGCAGCCCGTCAGCGACAGGACTGACATCACGAACAGGGCACGTAAGGTGAGCGATAAGGGTGACAATGGTTCGTTCCTTGAAAAAGTGTCGTGGGCGCCGGGCTTCCTGCCTGGCGCATGCATGAAGTGAAAAGGCACCTTAACGTGCTGGTCTCGTGGGAACGAGGCATCAGAGTGCCCGGATTTGTATCTCTTCGTGGCGATCTCCGGCGCGTTTGTGCAGAGTGCCCGGCAAGCCGCATCCATCCGCTGAATGCCCGCCATCACACGAATAAATTTCAAAAAGATTCAATGCCTGACTAAGGTGGAGGCTGTCTTTGGATCGCTGACAAGAGAACAGACATGAACCAGACACCCTTCGATATTCAGCGCGCCGCCGTAGTGGGTGCAGGTACCATGGGCCGTGGCATCGTGATGTGCCTGGCCAATGCCGGCGTGGCGGTACAGTGGGTCGACAATAACCCGCAGATGCTTGAGCAGGCGCTGGCTGCGGTGGCCGAGACCTACGCCCATAACGTACGCCAGGGACGTCTCGAACAGGCTGAGGCCGATGCGCGGGTCGCCCGGGTGACACGGGCCGATGACTATGCGGCGATTCGTGAGGTGGACCTGGTGATCGAAGCCGTCTACGAAAACCTCGAACTCAAGCAGAAGATCTTTCGAGACCTGGATGCGTTGCTCAAGCCCGAGGCCATCCTGGCAAGCAACACCTCGGCGCTGGACATCGACGCCATCGCGGCCGCCACTCAGCGGCCCACCCAGGTGCTGGGCCTGCACTTCTTCAGCCCGGCGCACATCATGAAACTGCTGGAGATCGTAC
The DNA here is from genome assembly GCF_900119645.1 of Pseudomonas sp. NFACC43. Taxonomy (NCBI): domain Bacteria; kingdom Pseudomonadati; phylum Pseudomonadota; class Gammaproteobacteria; order Pseudomonadales; family Pseudomonadaceae; genus Pseudomonas; species Pseudomonas sp. NFACC43. Next base: position 221,868 of record NZ_FPKK01000006.1, on the reverse strand, counting down.
GGGGCGCCCAGACCTCCAGGGCGGTCCTGGACGCGGCCCTGGCCCTGGGCAAGCGCATGGGCAAGGTCAGTGTGATCTCCGGCAACTGCCATGGGTTCATCGGCAACCGCATGCTGCACCCGTATGTGCTGGAGGCCCGCAAGATGCTGCTGGAGGGGGCGTTCCCTCATCAGGTCGATGCGGCGCTACAGGGCTTCGGCTTCGCCATGGGGCCGTTCCGCATGTACGACGTGGTGGGGATCGACCTGGAGTGGCGCGCCCGGGAGCTGGCGGGCAAAGGCCAGGACGCGCCCGAGGTGCAGGTGGATAACCGATTGTGCGAGCTGGGGCGGTTCGGGCAGAAAAGCGGCAACGGTTACTATCACTACGAGCCGGGTAGCCGGCAGGCCGAGCATGACGTGGAAGTGGATGCGCTGGTGCAGCGGGTCAGCGAAGAGCTGGGTTTCCAGCGTCGCCAGATCGGCACCGAGGAGATTCTCGAGCGTTGTCTCCTGGCGCTGGTCAACGAAGGCGCGAAGATCCTGCAGGAGGGCATCGCCGAGTCGGCCCACGATATCGACCTGGTGTATCTCAACGGTTATGGTTTTCCAGCGCAAAAGGGTGGGCCGATGGCCTGGGCGGATGAGCAAGGGCTCGAGGATATTCACGCGCGCCTGCTCGAACTCGAGACGAAGCAGGGGGATCATTGGCAGCCCGCGCGCCTGATCGGGGAGCTTGCCGCCCAGCACAAGGGGTTTGCGCAGCGGTAACCGCATCGCGCGACGATCACTGGACCACCGCAAAGGACAACCGATGCCCCAACGTAGCGAATACCCGCACCTGCATCCCATCACCACGCGCTGGCATGACAACGATGTGTACGGTCACGTCAACAACGTCACCTACTACAGTTTTTTCGACACGGCGGTGAACACCTATCTGATCGAGGTCGGCGGCCTGGATATCCACACCGGGGAAGTGGTGGGGTTCGTGGTGAGTTCGGCCTGCGATTACTTTGCATCCATCGCCTTTCCCGACCGGATCGAAGTCGGCCTGCGAGTCGGCAAGCTGGGCAACAGCTCGGTGCAATACGAGCTGGCTGTGTTCAAGGCGGGGGAGGAAGAGGCTTGTGCTGCGGGACGCTTCGTACACGTGTTCGTGGACCGGGCGTCGAACCTGCCGGTGACGATTCCAGGGCGGCTGCGTACGGCGTTGGAACGTTTGGTGGCCTGAAACGAAAGATCGCAGCCTCCGGCGGGCGGAGGCTGCGATCTTCAACGGCTGGAGTCTGTCAGCCGTTAGTCGCGGTAGTAGCGATGATGCTTCTTGCGATGCCCATAGGCATGACCGCGACCCGGGTGGCCGTCACGGTAGTAGCGGCGGTCACCACGGCGACCGTCATAATGACGGTCGTCGTCATCGTCCTTGCCCATGTAGTTGCCCAGCGCGCCGCCGGCACCACCACCCGCGGCTGCGCCGATCAGGCTGCCGGTGGTGCCGCCCAGGTTGCGACCGACCACGTTACCGCCGGCGGCGCCCAACGCACCGCCGATGGCTGCTTCGCCACGGCTGTGTCTGTCCGCACCGACCGCACTGCCACCTGCGCCGCCAATGGCCGCGCCAATGGTCGAGCCAGTGCTGCCGCCCAGGGATTGGCCGACAACCGAACCCAATACCCCGCCCAATGCGCCGCCCACGCCTGCTTCGGTAGTACCACCAGCGGAGGCGATGCCACTGACCAGGCCAAGGGACAACAAGAGAATGGAGGAGAACTTCATAGAGGAGCCTCAAAGGGATGACGGCGCGATCCTGAGGCTGGCTTCGCTTGGTTACAATCGAAATCCGACGAGTAGCACGACTTGTGCACAATTCTCTAACTTATTGTTTTTTGGGCGGAACTTAAGCATTTTTCGCCGGTCTTTAGCTACTTCGGACAGGCCGCTTTACACGTAAAGCGGCCTTTTTTGTGCCCGGGTTTTGTGCTCAGGCCGACTTGGCCAGGATCAGGCTGTCCTCGCTTGCCGCTTCCAGGCGGATCGCGACGAATTTCGATGTTGGCGTGTGGCTGCCATCGCCAGTGCTTTCCAATGGCACCAACGGGTTCACTTCGGGGTAATAGGCTGCGGCCTGTCCAGCGGGGATATCGAACGCCAGCAGGGTAAAGCCCTTGACCCGTCGCTCATGGCCGTCATCCCAGAGCGAAACGATATCGGCCTTCTGTCCGGGCTTGAAGCCCAGGCGGATGATATCGGCCTCGTTGACGAACAACACGTCGCGCTGACCTTTCACGCCACGATAGCGGTCGTTGAGGCCGTAGATGGTGGTGTTGTACTGGTCGTGGGAGCGCATGGATTGCAGGATCAAATCCGGCAGCCGGCCGGTGGCACGGGTGCGTTCATGCACCAGGTCGGTCGGCAGGCGGTTGGGCTTGAAGTTGGCGCGGCCCGAAGGGGTATTCCAGCGACGCGCCCCGGCACTGTTGCCCAGGTAGAAACCGCCGGGGTTGCGCAGCTTCTCGTTGAAATCCTTGAAGCCTGGGATGGTGTCGGCAATCAGGTTGCGGATGCGGCTGTAGTCGGCCACCAGCCAGCTCCAGTCCACCGGACGGTTGCCCAGCGTGGCGGCGGCCATGCCGGCGATGATCCAGGGTTCGGAGCGCATCTGGGTCGACAGCGGTTCCAATTGTCCCATGGACGCATGGACCATGCTGAACGAATCTTCCACGGTCACCGCTTGCGGGCCTTCGGCTTGCCGATCGATGTCGGTACGGCCCAGGCAGGGCAATATCAGTGCTTGCTTGCCATGGGCCAGATGGCTGCGATTGAGCTTGGTGCTGATCTGCACCGTCAGGTCGCAATTGCTCAGGGCCTGGAAAGTGCGGTGGCTGTCCGGCGTGGCCTGGGCGAAGTTGCCCCCCAGGCCGATGAATACCTTCGCCCGGCCGGCGGCCATGGCGTGGATCGCCTCGACGACGTTGTGACCGTTCTCCCGCGGAACCTTGAATTGGAAGCGCCGTTCCAGCGAATCGAGGAAGGCCACCGGTGGGCGCTCGTTGATGCCCATGGTCCGGTCGCCCTGGACGTTACTGTGGCCGCGAACCGGGCACAGGCCTGCGCCCGGCCGGCCGATGTTGCCGCGCAGCAGCATCAGGTTGGCGATTTCCTGGATGGTGGCCACCGAGTGGCGATGCTGGGTGATGCCCATGGCCCAGCACATGATCACATTCTTGCCCTTGGCGTACATGCGTGCCGCCTGTTCGATCTCGGCCAGGGTCAGGCCAGATTGCTCGACGATCTGTTCCCATGGCGTATCGTCGACCACGGCCAGATACTCCAGCACGTTGGTGCTGTGCTCGTTGAGGAATCCGTGGTCGAACACCGCGGGGGCGCCGGTGTTCTGTGCTTCGCGTTCCCATTGCAGCAGGAACTTCGCCATGCCCCGCACAATCGCCATGTCACCGCCCAGGGCTGGCCGGAAATAGGCGGTGTTGGTCGGCTTGTCGCCATTGGTCAGCATTTCGAGCGGATGCTGGGGATGCTGGAAGCGCTCCAGGCCGCGCTCCTTGAGCGGGTTGATGCACACTACCTGGGCGCCGCGCTTCACCGCTTCGCGCAGCGGCTCCAGCATCCGCGGGTGGTTGGTGCCGGGGTTCTGTCCCCAGACGAAAATAGCGTCGGCGTGCTCGAAGTCGTCGAAGGTCACGGTGCCCTTGCCCACGCCGACACTCTGGGACAGCGCTACGCCGCTGGCCTCGTGGCACATGTTCGAGCAGTCGGGGAAGTTGTTGGTGCCATAGGCACGGACGAACAACTGGTACAGATAGGCCGCTTCGTTGCTGGCCCGCCCCGAGGTGTAGAACTCGGCCTGGTCCGGGCTGGACAGGCCTTGCAGGTGCTTGCCGATCAAGGCAAACGCCGCTTCCCAACTGATGGGCTTGTAGCGATCGGTCTGGGCGTCATAGCTCATCGGCTCGGTCAGCCGGCCCTGGTATTCAAGCCAGTAGTCGCTCTGCTCCAGCAACGAGGTCACGCTGTGCCTGGCGAAGAAGGCCGCGTCGACACGGCGCTTGGTGGCCTCCCAGTTCACGGCCTTGGCGCCGTTTTCGCAGAACTTGACCACGCCGCTTTCCGGCGAGTCGCCCCAGGCACAGCCCGGGCAATCGAAACCACCGTTCTGGTTGGTCTTGAGCATCATGCGGATGTTCTTCAGCGCGTTGTCGCTGGTCAGCCAGGCTTGAGCGACGCTGATCAGCGCGCCCCAACCACCGGCCGGGCCCTTGTAGGGCTTGTAGCGTGGTACGGGTTTCTGGTCGGCTTGTTGATGATTGCTCACGCTTGTTTCTCCATCGCAGGGCTGTAGACCCGAGGCGCACTTTTCTGTGGCAGGTGGATAAGATTGAGGTTGTGTTGTCGGGCCCATTGCACGGCGAGCCCGGTGGGCGACGACAGGCTGACCAGGGTCTGGATACCGGCGCGCAGCACCTTCTGGATCAGTTCGAGGCTGCAGCGACTGGTCACGATCGCCAGGCCACCGGCTACCGGGATCCGTTGCCGGATCAATGCGCCGATCAGCTTGTCCAGGGCATTGTGGCGGCCGATGTCTTCACGGCCCAGCAGCAATTCACCCTGGTCATTCATGAACAGCGCCGCGTGTACCGCGCCGCAGTGCTGTCCCAGGGGCTGGAACTGGCCGATGCGCTGGCGCAGGCCATCGAGCCATTGCGCCGGCGGCAGCGGCGCGCCAGGCAGTACCTTGAGATCCGGCAGCGCCTGTTCCACGGCTTCCACCCCGCATAGCCCGCAGCCACTGGTACCGGCCAGTTGCCGGCGCTGTTGCTTGAGGTTCCAGAAGGCACGATTGGCGATGGTTACCTGGGCGTACTGCGCGGAGCCCGCGCCGGTCAGCTGCAGGTCATAGATGTCCGATGGGTCTTCGATGATGCCGCTGCCAAGGCTGAAGCCGACGATGAAATCCTCGAGGTCGGTGGGCGTGACCAGCATCACGGCCTGGCTGATGCCGTTATAGGCAATCGCCAGCGCCACTTCCTCGGCCAGCGCTGTGCTGTCCGATTCGGAGTGGTCCAGGTTGCAGTAGCGGTAACTCTGGCTGGCAGTGGCCGCGGGTGTTTCCACCGCAGGCACCGGGCAGACCGGAGGCTTGGCTTTCATGGCATCACCGACGGTTTGGATAGTGGCTAGACTAAATGCGGCAATCTGCCACGTCTAATCGCTATTACCAATCTATCAATAGATGACGTCGATCAAGATATGGCCGCTGATTTCTGATAGAGGGCGAAACACGCCTCCGCCAGCGCCGAGCGAGGCGCGCCACGGCGCATGATCAGGCCAAGCGGTACCAGGGTTTGCGCCTCTTCGATGGGCTGCATGCGTAAATCTTCGGTCAGTATGTCCATGCCGCTGTTCAATGGCATCACCGCACAGCACAGCCCGCCGTGCACAGCTTGTAACAATTGATACACCGCATCGGTCTGCAACAGCGGCTTGGGCGTCAGCCCTCGACTGTGGAAACTGTGGTCGATGGACTGGCGAAAATGCATGCCGCTGGTGAGCATCCCCAGGGGCAGTTCGATCAACGCCTGCCAACTCAGCGGTTGTTCACCAAAGTAGAAGAAACGCTGGTCGTACAACAGGCCCATGCGGGTCGGCGTGAAACTCAGGGACTCGAAGCGCTCGTTGTCCAGGCGTTCCAGGTAGGAGATCCCCAGGTCGATGCGGTTATTGGCCAGTTGTTCGATGATCTGCTCGGAGCTCAGTGAGGACAGCTCGAAGCGCAGGTTGGGATGCTCGGTATGCAAGCGCTGCATCATCGACAGCGGGTCGAAGTCCGACAACGGAACGATGCCCAGGCGCAGGGTGCCCACCAGGTTGCCACGACAGGCCGCCGCTTCGGCCTGCAGGCCATCATAGGCCGCCAGCACCGTGCGGGCCCAGGCCAGCACCCGTTCCCCCGGTGCGGTGAAGCCTTCGAAACGCTGGCCTCGATTGACCAGTGGCAGGCCCAGTTCCTCTTCAAGGCTGCGCAAGCGCATCGACAAGGTCGGTTGGGTGATGTGACAGCGTGCGGCGGCCTGGCCGAAGTGGCGGGTTTCGTCCAGTGCAATGAGAAATTTCAGCTGCTTGATGTCCATCTTCGCTCCGGGGCGCAGGAAGACCCGATTCTAGCGCCTGCGCAAGGCCGGGTCATTGGTCGATCCGCAGCCCGGTTCGCCTGGCTTGGACTAGGCTGTCCCAAATAGGTCTGCAATCGGCCATGGCGCGTTGAAACGAGGCTCGTGCGCGAGTCCGATCGGAATGCTCATGTACTCCAGTCCGCTCCGCTTCCTCGCCCCGTTTCGCCTTGCCTGGCCTTTACCTATTTCAAAGAGCCCAGTTTTTTGCGATTGGACACAAAAACCCAGGGAGCGTGCACCATGAGCATCTTCAACTTTGTAAAGGAAGCAGGCACAAAACTGATCGATCTGCTGACCCCCGGCAACGCCAACGCCAGCGAGCAGTTGAGAGCGCACATCGAAAATGTCGGGTTGGGTAATCCGAACGTCCAGGCGACCATCGAAGGCGACAGGGTCATCGTGACCGGCGAAGTCGAAAGTCAGGAAGCAAAGGAAAAGATCCTGTTGGCGGTAGGCAACATCGAAGATGTCGGCAGTGTCGAAGACCGGATCACCGTGACCGGCCCCGTGGAGCAGCCTGCGCGGTTCGTGACGGTGAAGAAAGGCGACACCCTCAGCGCCATCGCCAAGCGAGAGTATGGCGATGCGAACCAGTACAACAAGATCTTCGAAGCCAATAAACCGATGCTCAAGCACCCGGACAAGATCTATCCGGGGCAGACGTTGCGCATCCCGCAATAGTACCGCCCATGGCGAGGGGACAGGTCCCCTCGCTTCACGGACGTCATAGACCCACAAGCACGTCCCGGTAATCCTCCAGCGCCTCGAACTCCCCCGTGTCCTTGGGGCCTTTGCGGCTGTCCGGCTCCCTGACGGCCAGTAAGTGCGCCACGCCGAAATCCCTTGCGCTGCGTAGTACCGGCAGGGTGTCGTCGATAAACAGGCTGCGGGCCGGATCGAAGTTCAGGTCGGCTTGCAGTGCGTCCCAGAACTGTGGATTTTCTTTCGGGAAACCGTAGTCATGGGAGCTGATCAAACGCTCGAAATAAGGCTCAAGCTCGATACGTTCCAGTTTCAGGGACAACGAGTCCCGGTGAGCGTTGGTAATCATCACCACCCGCTTTCCGGCTCGCTGGATCGCCGCCAGGAAGGTATCGGCGTCGGGTCGCAAGGCGATCAGGTGTGCGGTCTCCAGCTTCAATTCGCGCACCGGCAGCTTCAGTTCGGCGGTCCAGAAGTCCAGGCAATACCATTGCAATTGTCCGGCGTTGCGTTCGAACAGCGGTTGCAGCTCCATTTCGGCCATGGCCCGGCTCACGCCATGCAGTTCGGCGTAGCGCTGGGGCAGGTGCTCCATCCAGAAATGATTGTCGTAATGCAGGTCCAGCAGCGTGCCGTCCATGTCCAGCAGAACCGTATCGATCTCGTGCCAGGGCAACAAGGTCATAAAACTTCTCCAGCGGTAATCGGATATCCGACACAAACAATCAGAATAGGCCGGGTATAGTAGCCCGCTATCGCCCAGGGAGCCGTTTATGCGCCAGAAACCCACCATACTCGATCGACGGATCGTCGCCACCAGCCGCCTGTTTTGCGTGGAAGAACTGAAACTGCGTTTTTCCAATGGTGTGGAGCGCACCTATGAGCGCCTGGCGGGCAAGGGCGCCGGGTATGGGGCGGTGATGATCGTGGCCATGCTCGATGCCGAGCACGCGGTGTTGGTGGAAGAGTATTGTGGCGGTACCGATGCCTACGAACTGTCCCTGCCCAAGGGATTGATCGAGCCCGGGGAAGACGTGCTGGCGGCAGCCGAGCGGGAGCTCAAGGAGGAGGCCGGTTTCGGTGCGCGCCAACTGGAGCACCTGACCGAACTGTCCTTGTCGCCCGGCTACATGAGCCAGAAGATCCAGGTGGTGCTGGCAAGCGATCTGTACGAGGAACGGCTGGAGGGCGACGAGCCCGAGCCGATGCGCGTGGACAAGGTCAATCTACGGGAGCTGGCGGCCCTGGCGCAGAACCCGCAATTCACGGAGGGCCGCGCCTTGGCGGCGTTGTACCTGGCCCGTGACCTGCTGACCCAGCGCGGAGCATTCCTGGCATGAATTATCCTCATCCACTGATGGCCCCTGTCATCGAGCTGGCGCTCAAGGCCGGTGAGGCGATCCTGCCCTTCTGGCGAGCCAACGTGCAGGTTGATCGCAAGGCCGACGAGTCGCCCGTCACCGCGGCGGACATGGCCGCTCACGACGTCATCGTGGCCGGGCTGACGGCGCTGGCGCCGCAGATCCCGATCCTCTCCGAGGAGGACGCCGATATCGCCCAGGACCTGCGCGCCGGCTGGCAGCGCTGGTGGCTGGTGGATCCGTTGGATGGCACCAAGGAGTTCATTTCCGGCAGCGAGGAGTTCACGGTCAACATCGCACTGATCGAGCAGGGGCAGGTGGTGTTTGGCGTGGTGTCGATGCCCACCAGTGGGCGCTTCTACGTCGGCGGCGCGGGGCTCGGTGCCTGGCGTGGTGACAAGGGGGGCGAGCCGTCGCCCATCGAGGTTCGTCATGCACTGGCGCCCGGCGAAACGTTTACCGTGGTCGCCAGTCGCCGCCATACTAGCCCCGAACAGGAGCGCCTGCTGGACGGCTTGAGCCAAAGCCTGGGAGAGCTGCAACTGACCAGCATCGGCAGTTCATTGAAGTTCTGCCTGGTGGCCGAAGGCGCGGCGGATTGCTATCCACGGCTGGCGCCGACGTCCCAATGGGACACCGCTGCCGCCCAGGGCGTGCTGGAGGGCGCGGGGGGGGAGGTGTTGGACTTGAATGGCGAAGTGTTCTGCTATCCACCGCGGGAGTCGCTGCTCAATGCGTCGTTCCTGGCGCTGCCGGCGAAAGCCGCGTGGCGGGGCAAATTGCTGGAACTGGCCCGCTCCTGAGCCACCTCCGGCCATACGGGTGAGGGGATCGCTCCCCGTTGGGCTGCGCAGCCGCCCCAAAAACCAGGGCTGCTTCGTGCCCTGACGGGATAACTCCCCTTGTCACAGGTGTTGCGGTGTTTTTTCAATGTTAGCGGTGCAACACGTACTGCCCTTCGAACTGCACCGCGGTGTCATCGCTTCCCACGTTCATCACCTGTGTCTGCAAGGCCAGCCGCGCCCGGCCATAGCGCCGGTAAGTGGCCAGGAAGCGTTTCCAGGTCTTTTCCTCGGGCGCATCGCAGACAACCGTCGCATCACGCGTCACTGGCAGCGGATAGCTGATCTGCCCTTCCTGGATCACGATATGCCCGTCTTCGATGCCTTCCTCGCGCAAGGCCAGGTGCAGCCAGCCCCAACCGCCGAGTACCGCGCCGCAATACAGGCTACCGCCGAACATGGTGCTCTTGTGGTTGACGTTGGCCGCAAGTGGCAGGAACAGGCGCAGTTGCCGGGCCTGCCAATCGAGCACCTTGAGGCCCATGTCCCGGGTCAGCGGGATGTCGTGGTGCAGGATCGATTCCAGGTAGCGACTGTCGCGGTTCATTGCAGGCCTCTTGGGTGAAAGAAGGATGACGATAACTCAATCGGACTCATCGGCCGCACCCTGGCTGCTGTCGCCAAAGGTCAGGCCATGCTTGCGCAGCTTGTCGTGCAAGGTCTTGCGCGGAATGCCCAGGGCTTCGGCGAGGCTGCGTACCGAGCTGTGGGGGCGGGCCAGTTCGGCGGCGATCAGGGTCTTCTCGAAGTTTTCCACTTGTTCGCTCAAGCCGCCGCTGACGATCTCCACCGGTGCCCCCGGGGTGCCGTCCGGCACGCTGTTATCCAGGGCCAGTTCCAGGCCCAGGGCAAAGCGTTCGGCCGCGTTCTGCAGTTCCCGGACGTTGCCCGGCCAACTGTGACGCAGCAACAGCGCCCGTTGTGCAGGTTGCAACTCATGGGGTGGCAGCCCGTGGCGGGCGCTGGCTTCGTTGGCGAAGTGCTGGAACAGCATCAGCGTATCCTCGCCCCGCTCGCGCAGCGGCGGAATGCGCAGCGGCGCGACGTTCAGGCGGTAATACAGGTCGGCGCGGAAACGCCCTTGGTCGGCGGCCTGGCGCAGGTCTTCCTTGGTGGCGGCGATGATGCGGATGTCCAACGGGATCTGTTGATTGCCTCCCAACCGTTCCACCACGCGTTCCTGCAACAGACGCAACAGCTTGACCTGGACGTCCATGCTCATGCTTTCGATTTCATCGAGAAACAGCGTACCGCCGTTGGCGAACTCGAACTTGCCGATGCGGCGCTTTTGCGCCCCGGTGAAAGCGCCAGGCTCGTGGCCGAACAGCTCGCTTTCCACCACCGATTCGGCCAGCGCTCCGGCGTTGATCGCCACGAACGGGCCGTTGCGCCGCCCCGAGAGGTCATGCAAGGCACGGGCGACCACTTCCTTGCCCGCACCGGTTTCACCCAGGATCAATACGTCGGCACGGGTCGCGGCCAAGGCGCCGATCTGCTCGCGCAGGCGCAGGATCGGCGTCGATTGGCCGATCAACCGGGCGCTGAGCTCATGACGGTCACTGAGGGCCAGGCGCAGGCTGCGGTTGTCCAGCACCAGGCGGCGTAGCGCCAGGGCCCGGCGTACGCTGTCGAGCAAGTGATCGCTGGGGAAGGGCTTCTCCAGGAAGTCGTAGGCGCCCGCGCGCATGGCCTGCACCGCCAGCGGCACGTCGCCGTGACCGGTGATCAGCAGCACCGGCAATTCCGGATCCTGGGCATGCAGCAGGTTGAGCAGTTCGAGGCCGTCGATACCCGGCATGCGGATATCGCTGACCACCACGCCCGGCCAGTCACGGGGCAATTGCTCGACAAGGTCCTTGGCCTCGCCCAGGGGCAGGACTTTCAGCCCGGCCAGGTCGAGGGTCTGGCTCAGGGCCTGGCGCAGGTGGGGATCGTCGTCGATCAGCACCACCTCAATCCGGTTATCGATGGTCATACGCTACGGTCCTCGGATGGTTGCAGGCTCACTCCGGGCGCGCCGGCGCGCAGCTTGAGGGTGATCAGTGCGCCGCCTTCCTTGTGGTTGGCGAACGACAGTTCACCGCCGAAGGCGCGCATTAGGGTTTCGCAGATCGCCAGCCCAAGGCCAAGGCCCTGGGTACGGGTCTTGGTGGTGTAGAAGGGTTCGCTGGCGCGGCCAAGGGCTTCCATGCAGAAGCCCGGACCGTTATCGCGGATGTACAGGGTGACGCCGGTTTCGGTGGCCTGGGCACTGAGCCAGAGTTTGCGCGGCGGACCTTTCTCGGTCAGGGCATCCAGGGCATTGGCCAGCAGGTTGCCCAGCACCTGGCGCAAGCGGGTTTCGCCGGCCTCGACCCACAGCGTGGCGGCCGGCAGGTCACGGATCAGCTCGACTTCCATGCTGCGGCGGCGCTTGGCAAGCAACGCCAGGGCGTCGTCCAGGGCCGGTTGCAGGGCGACGCTTTCCGGAGCGTGGCGGTCGCGCCGGGCGAAGGCGCGCAGGTGGGCGATGATCGAGGCCATGCGCCCGGTCAGTTCGCCGATTTGCTTGAGATTGCCCCGGGCGTCCTCGGTGCGCTGGTGGTCCAGGAGGATCTCGGCGTTTTCGGCATAGCTTCGAATCGCCGCCAGGGGCTGGTTGAGTTCGTGGCTGATACTGGCCGACATGGTGCCCAGGGCGGAAAGTTTGCCGGCCTGGACCAGGTCGTCCTGGGCACGGACCAGCTCCTGCTGGGCATGTTCACGCTCCAGCACTTCCTGTCTCAGTCGCCGGTTCAACCCTTCCAGGTCGCTGGTACGCTCGGCCACCCGGCCCTCCAGTTCGTGGCGTGCCTTGGCTTCGAAGGCGATCCTATCCAGGTAATGGCGCCGGCGCTGCATCATCAATCCGAGCAGCAGCATCAGCACCAGAAGCGCCGCGCCGCCCGTGGCGACCACGGTGCGCACTGGCCGGTCGATCAGCGTACGAGGAGCGAGAATGCTCACGCTCCAGCCCGTCTCCTCGATGGACTGGGTCTGGGTCAGCCAGGCGCTGGCATCCAGGTTCAACGGCTGGGGATCGCGGGTCGGGTAGGGCTGTACGGCGCTGATGGCCGTGCGCTCCTCGTCGCTGAGGGGGCGGGTCGCGCGAAATCGCCACTCCTGCCGAGATGTCAGGATGACCACGCCGTTGTGGTCGGTGACCAACAGTTGCTCCGGCGTCTTGCCCCACAGGCTTTCGGTGTGGTCCAGATCCACCTTGACCACCAGCACGCCGATGACTTTTTCATGGTCGCGTACCGCGGCGGCGAAAAAGTAACCGCGCTTGCCCGACGTGGTGCCCAGGCCGAAGAAGCGTCCCAGGCGCCCGGCCATGGCTTCGATGAAATACGGCCGGAAGGAGAAATTGCGCCCGACGAAACTGTCATGCTTGTCCCAGTTCGACGCCGCCAGCGTCTTGCCGGTGGGGTCCATCAGGTACATCACTTCGGCCCCGCTCTGGGCGCTGATGTTCTTCAGCAGCTGGTTGGCGTTGCCTTGGGTGACGCTGTCGTCGGGAGCCGACAGTGCCGCGCGCAGGGCCGGCAGGTCGCCGAGGATCTGCGGCAGCACCTCATAGCGATGCAGCGTACCCAACAGGTTGGCGACGTACAGATCGAGGGTCTGGCGGTTCTGCCCGGCCAGTTCGCTGCGGTAATAACGTTCAGCCAGATGCTCCAGCGGCCACAGCAAGGGTGCCAGGCACAGCGCTAGCAGGGCCAGGCTGCGCCAACGGGGTCTGCGGGGAAGAGTGGAGTTCATAAACGTGCGCCTGTGGGAACACGCGCATTATGCCCGGGCTTGAATGGAAAATGCCTGCGCAGCGACGTACAAAGCCGGCGCTGCCTGAAAGATATTCTTCGGCCAGAGCCTAGGTCTGCCCGGCAAGGCACTGGCGCAACGCGATTCGCCAGTCTGGCTGGCTCACTCCCCATTCCCGCAGCAGTCGCGAGCAATCCAGCCGCGAGTTGAGGGGCCGATGAGCCGGCGTCGGGTAAGCACTGGAGGGGATGGGTTCGAGTACGGCACAGGGCTTTTGCTGCTCGGCCAGATGTTCGCCGATGGCCTGGGCGAAACCGAACCAGGACGTCTCGCCCTGGGCCGTCAGGTGATAGGTGCCCCAGGCGCCAGGCTGTCCGGCCTGCCAGCGCTCGATGAGCTTCGCGGTGCTGTCGGCAATGGTGGCCGCCCAGGTCGGTGCACCGATCTGGTCGGCCACCACCCGCAGGCTCGGTTTTTCCTGAAGCAGGCGCTGCATGGTCAGCAGGAAATTGCGACCTCTGGTGGAATACACCCAGCTGGTGCGCAGTATCAGGTACTGCCCCCCGGCCTGGCGGATCGCATCTTCGCCGGCCAGTTTGCTGCGTCCATAGACGCTCAGCGGGTTGGTCGCGTCGTCCTCGGTGTAGGGCTCGCGCCGGTGGCCATCGAAGACATAATCGGTGGAGTAATGGATCAACGGGACGCCCAGGGAGACCGCCGTTCCAGCCAGGATCCCGGGGGCGGTGGCGTTGATGGCGAATGCCAGCTCCGGCTCGCTCTCGGCCTGGTCGACTGCCGTATGGGCCGCGGCGTTGATGATCAGGTCCGGCCCCAGGGCAGTGATGGCGGACCGCAGGTTGTCCGGGTGCGCCAGGTCGAGCTGGTCACTGCCGCGCACGATCAGTTCCGCAGTGCCGGCCAGGCGCGATTGAAGCGCCTGAGCCACCTGGCCGTTGCGGCCAATGATCAGGATGCGCAAGGAGGCAGTCATGGGAACAGGTCGGCCTCGTCCAGGGATTTGCCGTTCTGGTCCTTGGGCGACAGGATGGGCGTGTCTTCGAGCTCCCAGTCAATGGCCAGTCGCGGGTCGTCCCAGCGAATGCAGCGTTCGGCCGCGGGGGCATAGTAATCGGTGGTCTTGTAGAGGAAATCCGCCGATTCGCTCAATACCACAAAACCGTGGGCAAACCCGGGCGGAATCCATAGCTGGCGCTGGTTGTGCGCCGAAAGACGTGCGCTGGCCCACTGGCCGAAGGTGGGCGAACTGCGGCGGATGTCCACCGCGACGTCCAGCACTTCTCCGGCGGTGACCCGCACGAGTTTTCCCTGGGCCTGTTCGATCTGGTAATGCAGGCCGCGCAATACGCCCCGGCTCGAACGCGAATGGTTGTCCTGGACGAACTGCAGGGCACAGCCTGTGGCATCGGCGAACGCCCTGGCATTGAAGCTCTCATAGAAAAAACCGCGATCGTCACCGAAGACTTTCGGCTCGATGATCAGCACTCCAGGCAATCGGGTGGCGATGACGTTCAACGTGTCTCTCCCACGATCTTGAACAGGTACTGGCCATAGCCGGTCTTGCCGAAATAGCCGGCGCGCTCGAGAACGTGCTCGCGACTGACCCATCCCTGCTGGTAGGCGATTTCTTCCAGGCAAGCCACCTTCAGGCCTTGTCGGTGCTCGATGGTCTGTACGTACTGCGAGGCCTCCAGCAAGCTGTCGTGGGTGCCGGTGTCCAGCCAGGCGAAACCCCGGCCGAAGCGCTCGACATGCAGATCGCCGCGTTGCAGGTAAGCGTTGTTGACGTCGGTGATTTCCAGTTCGCCTCGCTTGGAGGGTTTGATGGACTTGGCGATCCGGATCACGTCGTTATCGTAGAAATACAGGCCGGTCACCGCGTAGCTGGATTTAGGTACGGTCGGTTTTTCTTCGATGGAAATGGCATGGCCTTCGTCGTTGAAGTCAATCACCCCAAAACGCTCCGGATCCTTGACCCAATAGCCGAACACGGTCGCGCCGCTCTGTCGGTTGACGGCGGTCTGCAACTGCTCGCTGAAGCGCTGGCCGTGAAAGATGTTGTCGCCCAGGATCAGGCACACCGGGTCGCTGCCGATGAACTGCTCACCGATCAGGAATGCCTGGGCCAGCCCATCGGGCGAAGGCTGCTCGGCATAACTGAACTGCACGCCGAACTGGCTGCCGTCGCCTAGCAGGTTGCGGTATTGCGGCAGGTCTTGCGGCGTGGAAATCACCAGGATGTCCTTGATGCCTGCCAGCATCAGCACCGAGATCGGATAGTAGATCATCGGCTTGTCATAAACCGGCAACAGCTGTTTGGACACGCCGAGGGTAATAGGGTGCAGGCGTGTGCCGGAACCGCCGGCCAGAACGATGCCCTTCATCATGCAATCGATTCCTTGTTGTCGAGCGAGCCCAGGCGCTCGCCCTGATAGCTGCCGTCCTGGACACGTCGGCACCACAGCAGGTTTTCCAGGTACCACTGCACAGTCTTGCGCAACCCGGTATCGAAGGTCTCCTGCGGCGTCCAGCCCAGCTCCCGTTCGATCTTGCCGGCATCGATGGCGTAGCGCAGGTCGTGACCGGGACGATCCTTGACGAAGGTAATCAGGTCGGCGTAGTGCTCCACCCCTTCGGGTTTATGTGGCGCGAGCTCTTCCAGCAGCGCGCAGATGTTGCGTACCACATCGATGTTCTTCTGCTCATTGTGGCCGCCGATATTGTAGGTCTCGCCGACGGTACCTTCGGTGACGACCTTCAGCAGCGCCCTGGCGTGGTCTTCAACGTACAGCCAGTCCCGTACTTGTTGACCGTCGCCGTATACCGGCAGTTGCTTGCCTGCCAGCGCGTTGAGGATCACCAGCGGAATCAGCTTCTCGGGGAAGTGGAACGGCCCGTAGTTGTTCGAGCAATTGGTCAGCAGCACAGGCAGCCCGTAGGTACGCTGCCAGGCACGGACCAGGTGGTCGGACGCCGCTTTGCTGGCCGAATAGGGGGAACTGGGGGCGTAGGCGGTGGTTTCGGTGAACAGGTCGTCCACGCCATGCAGGTCCCCGTAGACCTCGTCGGTGGAAATGTGGTGGAAACGAAACGCGCGCTTCTGGGGTTCGGGCAGGGCCTGCCAGTAGGCGCGGGTCGCTTCCAGCAGGCTGTAGGTGCCTACGATATTGGTCTGGATGAAGTCCGCCGGGCCATCGATGGAGCGATCCACGTGGGACTCGGCCGCCAGGTGCATGATCGCGTCGGGCTTGAACCGCTCCAGCACCGCGCTGACAGTCGGTTGGTCGACGATATCGGCCTGTACGAATTCATAACGACTGTCATGATCGATGCTACTCAGGGATTCAAGATTGCCTGCGTAGGTCAGCTTGTCGAGGTTCAGGACCTGATGTCCCGTATCGTGGATCAAATGCCGTATGAGAGCCGAGCCGATGAAGCCGGCACCGCCAGTGATGAGAATGCGCATCCGGTTAAGCCTTTTTCCATGAGACGACAAAGCATGGAGCATAGCTTGTCGGCAGGAGGAGGGGGATGCAAGCGGGATCTCGGGGCCAGAGGGCGCGAAAGGGATGGCACAGGCGCTTTTCTTACCGGACAACCCGTCGAGGGGGGATCGCCGACCCGTCCCGGCGCCATGGTTTCCACAGGGAGGGGTTGCTTATCCCTTGACTCAGTGGCGAGATAGGCACTCAACAAACCACCCTAGGGGTCGTTACATGCCACTCGCCACGTTGGTTCACCGTGCCAGTTTGCCAAGCCCACAGCTCAGCGCCGCCCAGGCGGTGGTACTGCTGCGCTCGAATTACGGACTCAGCGGTGACCTGCGACCCCTTGGCAGCCAGCAGGACCTCAACTTGCGCGTCGACAGCGAGCGCGGACGATTCGTGTTGAAGATCTGTCATGGCGACTATGCCGTCCAGGAGCTCCAGGCCCAGCATGCCGCTCTCAAGCAACTGGCCGGGAACGGCGCCGTGAAAGTGCCGCAGGTCATCGCCGCCAATAACGGCCAGGACTTGCTGACACTCGATGTGGACGGCCAGGCGGTACACGTCCGCTTGCTGGAATATATAGACGGCCAGCCCCTGACCCGGCTCAAGCACATGGGACCCGAGCTGGTGAGCGGCCTGGGGCGCCTGTGCGCGCAAGTCGACCTGGCCCTGGCGTCGTTTGACCACCCGGGCCTGGAGCGCACCCTGCAATGGGATCCTCGCCATGCCAGTGCCCTGATCGACCACCTGCTGCCCGTCGTCCAGGATGACCCGCGGCGCAGCCTCGTCGCTGAAGCCGCGCAACAGGCCGAGCGGCGCCTGCATCCGCTCAAGGCCAGCCTGCCGGTACAGGCGATCCACATGGACCTCACCGATGACAATGTGGTCTGGCAGCGTGATGCCCTGCGTCAGTGGCAGGTGAAGGGGGTCATCGATTTCGGTGATCTGATCCGTACCTGGCGCATCACCGAGTTATCGGTGACCTGCGCGGCGTTGTTGCATCATGCCGACGGCGATCCGTTCTTCATCCTGCCGGCGGTCCAGGCCTATCACTCGGCCAACCCCTTGCAGCGCGAGGAACTGTTGGCGCTTTGGCCGTTGATCGTGACGCGTGCCGCCATACTGGTGCTCAGTGGCGAGCAACAGGCCAGCATCGATCCGGATAATGCCTACAGTCGCGATAACCTGGAGCATGAATGGGAGATCTTCCGGGTCGCCCACTCGGTGCCGTTCGAACTGATGGAAGCAGCGATCCTGGCTGCCGTCGACCAGTTTCTGCCACCTGTGGCCAGTGAAGGCTTCGCGCCGTTACTGCCCACCCTGGTGGGGCGTGAGTTCGCCCTGATCGACCTGGGTGTGCTGAGCCCGCATTTCGAGGCCGGGAACTGGGAGGCACCGGGTATCGACCGGCGTCTGCTGGGTGAGGCAGCGGCCGTTCACGGGCTGGCCGCCAGCCGCTACGGGCAGTACCGATTGTCTCGAACCCGGCCGGACAGTGCCGAGGAACCCGATACTTTCCCGCTGCATGTGGAATTGCACGTACCCAGGGGCACGCCATTGGAGTCGCCGTTCGCCGGTGTGGTGCACAAGCGCGCCGACGGCATGCTGCAGCTGGACGGTACGCAGTTGAGCGTGCGGCTCTGGGGCGTTACTTCGCCTTTGCACTCCGGAGCCGCGCTGGTCAAGGGACAGGTATTGGGGGAGGTGAGCGAGCCCTTGCTGGTTCAACTATGCCGGGGCGCGCAGTTGGATCCACCGCTGTTTTGCACGCCGTCCCGAGCCGCGGCCTGGCAGGCGCTGTGCCCGTCGCCGTCGGTGTTGCTGGGGCTGGCGTGCGATGCCGAGGCAGAAGTGGACGCCAAGACGCTGCTGGCCCGTCGCGACGCGAGCTTTGCCCGGACGCAGAAGCACTACTACGTCGATCCACCGCGCATCGAGCGTGGCTGGCGCAACCATCTGATCGACATGCAGGGGCGCTCCTATCTCGACATGCTCAACAACGTCGCGGTACTGGGACACGGCCACCCGCGCATGGCGGCAGTGGCCGCCCGGCAATGGTCGCTGCTCAATACCAACTCGCGTTTTCACTATGCATCGGTCACCGAGTTCTCCGAACGCTTGCTGGCGCTGGCGCCGCCGGGCATGGACCGGGTTTTCCTGGTCAACAGCGGCACGGAGGCCAATGACCTGGCGATCCGCCTGGCCTGGGCCTATAGCGGTGGCCGGGACATGCTCAGCGTATTGGAGGCCTACCACGGCTGGTCGGTGGCAGCCGATGCGGTGTCGACCTCCATCGCCGACAACCCCCAGGCGCTGAGCAGTCGCCCGGACTGGGTGCATCCGGTGACCGCGCCCAACACCTATCGCGGGGAATTCCGCGGTCCGGACAGCACGCCGGACTACCTGCGCAGCGTCGAACACAGCCTGGCGAAAATCGCCGAGCGCAAGCGTCAACTGGCGGGCTTTATCTGTGAGCCTGTGTATGGAAATGCCGGAGGGATCGCCCTGCCGCCCGGTTACCTCAAGCAGGTCTATGGGCTGGTGCGCGAGCGGGGGGGGGTGTGTATCGCCGATGAGGTACAGGTCGGCTATGGGCGTATGGGCGAGTTTTTCTGGGGCTTCGAAGAGCAGGGAGTGGTGCCGGACATCATCACCATGGCCAAGGGCATGGGCAACGGCCAGCCCTTGGGTGCGGTGATCACCCGGCGGGAAATCGCCGAGGCGCTGGAGGCGGAAGGCTATTTCTTCTCGTCGGCCGGTGGCAGCCCGGTGAGTTGCCAGATTGGTATCGCCGTGCTGGATGTCATGCAGGAAGAAAGGCTCTGGGAAAACGCCCGGGAAGTGGGGCGGTATTTCAAGGCGCGGCTGCAAGCCTTGATCGAGCGCCATCCCTTGGTGGGCGCAGTCCATGGCTCGGGGTTTTACCTGGGACTGGAGCTGATCCGCAATCGCGACACCCTGGAGCCGGCCACCGAAGAAACCGCGGCATTGTGCGATCGCCTGCGGGAGCTGGGTATCTTCATGCAACCAACCGGTGATTACCTGAACATCCTCAAGATCAAGCCTCCGATGGTTACCACGCGCCAGAGCGTGGATTTCTTCGTCGATATGCTGTCGAAAGTGTTGGACGAAGATCTATGACCATTCCACAGGGCTGACGCCCGCACCAGGGCTTGCCCGTGACGGCTGCGGACCGATCGATCTTCAGGGTCGACGGTCCATTGCCTGCGCGGGCAAGCCCGCTCCACCCAACACTAAAACTTTTATATCGATATTTGTCGGCTTAAATAAGCAGTTTGAGGTTCTTGTTAAAAAAATTTGCTTCTAAAGTCGATTTTTATCGGCTATAACGTCTCCCGGTGACGCGGTGCCTCTGTTCGCACCTGGGGTTCACTTTCCGTCATCGATCGAAGCCAGCCCCGGCCTTGCCCATCATCCAGGAGATGATTCATGAGTCGTATCGTTACCGTTGCCGCCACTCAGATGGCCTGTTCCTGGGACCTCGAAGCCAATATCGAGACCGCCGAGAGGCTGGTTCGCGAAGCTGCGGCCAAAGGTGCGCAGATCATCCTGATCCAGGAGTTGTTCGAGACGCCGTACTTCTGCCAGAAGCCGAACCCGGACTACCTGCAACTGGCGACTACGGTAGAAGAGAACGTCGCCATCCGGCATTTCCAGAAGGTGGCGAAGGAGCTGCAGGTGGTATTGCCCATCAGCTTCTTCGAGCGGGCCGGGCGCGCACGCTTCAACAGCATCGCGATCATCGATGCCGACGGCCGGAACCTGGGGGTGTACCGCAAGAGCCACATTCCAGACGGCCCCGGCTACCATGAGAAATATTATTTCAACCCGGGCGATACCGGCTTCAAGGTGTGGAATACCCGCTACGCCAGAATCGGCGTGGGGATCTGCTGGGATCAATGGTTCCCGGAATGCGCCCGCAGCATGGCGCTGCAAGGCGCGCAGATACTGTTCTACCCTACCGCCATCGGTAGCGAGCCCCACGACAAGACCATTTCGTCCCGCGATCACTGGCAGCGTGTGCAACAAGGCCATGCCGGCGCAAACGTGATGCCGCTGGTGGCCAGCAACCGGATAGGCAATGAAGAACAGGACGGCTACGACATCACGTTCTATGGTTCGTCTTTCATCGCCAACCCGTTCGGCGAAAAGGTCCAGGAACTGAACGAAACCGAAGAGGGCGTGCTGGTGCACAGCTTCGACCTCGACGAACTGGAACATATACGCAGTGCCTGGGGCACATTCCGGGATCGGCGCCCGAACCTGTACGGCGCGATCAAAACCCTCGACGGCTCACTGGAGTCCTGATTCATGACAACCTTGCACAGCACGCCTCGCGCGGATGGTTTCCATATGCCTGCCGAGTGGGCAACCCAGACCCAGGTCTGGATGATCTGGCCCGAGCGTCCAGACAACTGGCGCCTGGGTGGCAAACCCGCGCAGGCGGCTCATGTCGCCGTGGCCAAGGCCATCGCCCGTTTCGAGCCAGTGACCGTGGCGGTCTCCGCGGCCCAGTACGAAAACGCCCGGGCGCGCCTCGATGTACCGAATATACGTGTGGTGGAAATGTCCAGCGACGACGCCTGGGTCCGGGATACCGGCCCGACGTTCGTCATCAATGACAGTGGCGAAGTGCGCGGCATCGATTGGGATTTCAACGCCTGGGGCGGTTTCGACGGTGGGCTGTATTTGCCGTGGAACCGTGACTCGCAGGTCGCCGGCAAGATCCTGGAGATCGAGCGCAGTCCGCGTTACCGCACCGAAGGGTTCGTGCTGGAGGGCGGCTCGATCCACGTCGATGGCGAAGGCACCCTGATCACCACCGAGGAATGCCTGCTCAACCGCAATCGCAACCCGCACCTGGGCCGCGAGGAAATCGAGGCGGTGCTCAGGGAGCAACTGGCGGTGGACAAGATCATCTGGCTGCCGGACGGCCTGTTCAATGACGAGACCGACGGCCATGTGGATAACTTCTGCTGCTACGTGCGCCCGGGAGAAGTCTTGCTCGCCTGGACCGACGACGAGCAGGATCCCAACTACAGCCGTTGCCATGCCGCGATGAACGTCCTGCAAAACAGCACCGACGCCAAGGGGCGCCCGTTCATAGTGCACAAGATGCCGATTCCGGGACCTCTCTATGCCACCGAAGAGGAATGCGCCGGCGTGGATGCGGTGGAAGGCTCCCAGGAGCGCAATCCGACCGTACGGCTGGCCGGTTCCTACGTGAACTTCCTGATCGTCAACGGCGGCATTATCGTCCCGGGCTTCGACGACCCGCTGGATGCCACGGCGAAGGACATCCTGCAGAACCTGTTTGCGCAGCACGAAGTGGTCATGGTGCCCGGGCGTGAATTGTTACTGGGGGGTGGGAATATCCATTGCCTTACCCAGCAGCAGCCCGCTCCGCGCACAAAATGAGTGGCGATGTAACAGCTTGGTGATAGTTATCCCACGGCTCTGCGCCGGGGTTTTTGGATCCATTTTCAGCAAGCCCGCGCCCTGATTGGGGCGCGGGCTTTTTTATGCCCTTCGTGCCAGCGGCGTCGATACATTGGCATAGCTCTTGTATCTGCATATCGGCAGTTCTGGGGAGCGGAACTGAGTTGTTTTGTCATAAACCTTGGATAAATTAGCCGCTCATCAACCAGGAGAGGGCGCTGGAATGAATATGATAAGCGAGCGCGCATGCCATCCCTTGGCCGTTAATGGTGAGTCGCTTCAAGCCTTGGCGCAGTGGTTGAAGTCCAATGGAACGCGTCAGATCAGAGAGCCTGATCCGCGTCGGATGATCACGGAGCGCTACCCCGCTGGACTGTTCAGCGAGGCGGAGCTGGAGGCGTTGTGGGACGTGATGCAAGGATAGAAATTCGACGGATTGAATAAAAAGCGCTGGCCGGCATGGCAGCGCTTTTTTTATGGGCTATATATACGCCCGCTGGGCGCAAACATTCTTGCGGCCCTTGGGGCATATTCCGTTTTTGAAAGTTATTAGTCGTTTTTCGCCTGATTACAGACGATTCACGAAATTGACACATTGTTAGCGGCGCGAATAGGATTCGCCTACGCCTGTGGCCAACAGCCATGACTCTTAAATAATAAAAAGGCCCGACACGATCGCTCGTGGGCGGGCCTTTTCATTATTTCCAGGAGCAAGAGTCCGAGAAAAGAGCGCAAAAAGCGCCGTTTCGGTTGCCGGTCGCAGTGCGTATCAACCCGTATAAGGAAAATAATCATGTTGAACAAGCGCATCAGTCTGATCGCATTGGGGATTTTGAGCACGACACACGCCATGGCCAACGACCAGGCACAATCGAAGGGGTTCGTTGAGGACAGCAGCCTGAAGGTGCTGTTGCGCAATGCCTACATGAACCGCGACTACAAGGACGGCAACGAGGACAAGGCCGAGTGGGGCCAGGCCGCTATCGGTACGTTCTCGTCCGGTTTCACCCAGGGCACCATCGGTGTGGGAGTGGATGCCTTTGGCCTGTACGCGCTGCGTCTGGACGGTGGCAAGGGCCGTAGCGGCGCGCAAGGCATCGACTTCTTCAAGCAGGGCGACAGTGGCAACGCCGCGGATGACCTGTCCAAGTTCGGTGCGGCAGTCAAATTCCGCGTTTCCAACACGGTGCTGGCCTACGGTGACCAGATGCCGGCTCTGCCGGTGCTGAGCTACGACAATTCGCGCCTGCTGCCGGAAAGCTACACCGGCACCCTGATCACCTCCAAGGAGATCAAGGGCCTGGAGCTGAATGCGGGGCGCTTCACCGCCGAGTCGCGCAAGAGCGCCGAAGGCCGTGACAGCGGTGGCCTGAAGTCGATCAACGTATTGGGCGGCAGCTATCAGTTCACCGAGCAGTTCAAGGCGTCCCTGTATGCCTCGGATGTCGAGGACGTGCTGAAGAAACAATACGTCAATGCCAACTACGTGTTCCCGCTGGCCAAGGATCAATCCCTGACCCTGGATTTCAACGGCTATCGCACCAAGCTGGATAACAGTTACGTTCGCGAGAACAACGTCACCGGCGACGACAACAAGATCTGGAGCCTGGCCGCGACGTTCGCCACCGGACCGCACAGCTTCACCCTCGCCCATCAGCGCAGCACCGGCGACAGCAACCTGGGCTATGCCTATGGCGGATACCAGCGGGGACAGAATCGGGTGGGCGATGGCGGTAACACGATCTACCTGGCCAACTCCTACTGGTCGGACTTCAACGCCGAGGACGAGCGCAGCTGGCAGTTGGGCTACGGCCTGGATTTCACCACCTTCGGCATCCCCGGGCTGACCTACAACGTGGCATATGTGCGCGGCGACAACATCACCACGTCCACCAGCGAAGGCGGGACCGAGCGGGAAATCTTCAACCAGTTCAAGTACGTGGTCCAGAGCGGTGCGGCCAAGGACCTGAGCGTAAGATTGCGCAGCTCGGTGCTGCGTGTCTCGCAGAAGTCCAGCGAGTACAACGTCAGCGGTAACGAGCTGCGGGTCTTCGTGGATTACCCGATCAACGTCTTCTGATAGCAGATCGCGTCAGTCAGTTTGAACAGACCCCCGAATCCAATTCGGGGGTTTTTTATCTTTTGGCGCCAGAAATACCACTGAAAACGACCTTTTTCCCGATAAAAAGTCGTGCCGACGGACCTTCCCCCATCGTTTCAAGCAAGGCTTGAAATGCCTCAAATTCTTTCTCATGGACGTAAATCCTGCACCTACTAGATTAGGCCGCTCAATGCAGTGGAGACCTGATAAAAATGATCGTTCTGAACAGGGAAGTGGGCGAAGCGCTTCGACGTGACAAATACGTTAACGTCCGCGGTGGAGACTTCAATCTCTACGGTCATTTCGGCGACTTTGTCCGGCTGACCAAAAGCTGGGAAAACATGGAGCCCGACAGTTATTACGGCCAGGCCGAGTCAGGCATGCGTTTTCGTCGTTACAGCGACTTCGAATACAACCCGAAGACCCGTGAGCTCAAGCAGCTCGAACACCGGGCCTACATCCAGTCCAAGGCCAACAACAGCTATGTCGGAGGACTGGAGCGGCACTTCCAGGATTTTTCCAACGAAGTGATCAACTCGCCCGTGATGCGCAGCCTGATCGATACGGACTTCGAAGTTTATAAAAACGTCCTTCCACAAGAGCTGCATGATGAAATCTGGCAGTGCCAGATCCATCAGATCCGCATCGAGATCAAGCCTGGCAAGCAGCTGGAGATCACCCCCGAAGGGATTCACTGCGACGGCTACCCGTTCAGCGGCGTGCACTTCTGGGGCCGCCATAACGTGGCAGGCGCGGAAAGCCGGCTGTACAGCCCCCAGGAAGAGCAACTGGCGGCGACCACCTACGAGGACATCCTCGACACTACCTTCTTCCTCGACCGCGACATGCGTCACTACGTGACCCCGGCCCGAAACGTCCATAGCCATGAAATGGCGTTCAGGCAGATCCTGGCGATTTCCTTCTCGCGGCCCGGGACCGCTTTTGACATTGTTCGCTGAACAGCTCGAACCCATGGAAGATCCGGTGCAACAGGTCATGTTGCGCCGGGCCATGGTCAGGGATGCGGAAAGAATGGAGCAGTTCTTTCGCGGTTTCGACGAAGTATCGTTCTGCGAATGGCAGGATGCTCGATTCCTGCGTGGGGTCATTCTCCAGGAGACCACCACGGCCTACCTGGCCATCGATGCCAGCGGTGAAGTGGTCGGCGCGGTGATTGGCGGCAGGCTCGGTACCCGTGGCACCATCAATCACCTGGCGGTCAGCCCGGGCTATCGTACCCGGGGCCTGGGCCAGCGCCTGGTGGAAGCGGCATCGGCCGACATGAAACGGGTGGGCGTGTTGCGCATGTTCCTGTTCGTCGACGATGCTAACCTGGCCGGCAAGCGTTTCTGGGCGGCCCAGGGGTTCTACGAACCCCGGGGTGAAATCACTTTCGAGAGGGATTTATGAGCAAGACTTCCAGCCAGCCGCTGGCGGTCGAACCACAAGCCTCGCGCACCTTCGCTGAAGCCAGTCCGGTGGTGGCGGGTTATTTTACGGTTTCGTTTGTGTTCGGTCTGATGGCGGTCAACGCCGGGTTGCCTTTGTGGCTGCCGGTCGCGATGTGCCTGTTCGTCTATGCAGGCGCCTCACAGTTCGCCGCGCTGGCGTTGATTTCCAGCGGGGCGTCGCTGACCACCATCGTGCTCACCACGTTCCTGATCAATGCGCGACACATGCTGATGTCGGTCTACATGGCCAAGGCCCTGCGCGCGCTGGGGCTCAGTCGTTTCGAACGCTGGTGCTACGCCGCCGGGCTCACGGACGAATCGTTTGCCTTCCACAGCGTCAAGCTCGGCAGCGGGGCGCCGGTCAGCGTGCGCTACCTCATCGGTTTCAACCTGTTCTGCCATACCTCATGGGTGCTTGGTGGCTTGTTGGGCGCCGTTTGCGCGCAATACGCCGCCCACCTGATCAAGTACCAGCTCGATTACGCACTGACGGCGATGATGCTCTACGTGCTGGTTTCGTTGTGCGACACCCGCAACAAACTGATCGCGGCCCTGGCGGCCGTTGTCTGCATGGGCGTGCTGAGCCTGCTGGGCAGTTCGCCGTTCAACGTCTTCATCGCCACGTTCGTTGGCTGCGGGGTAGGCGTATGCCTGACCAAACGTTCCTGATCCTGGTGGTGGTCCTGATGATGGCCGTGACCTTCCTGCCCCGCGCCTTGCCGTTGCAGGTCAATACGGAGCACTGGCCGCCCTTCGTCGCCCGTGCCCTCGGATACCTGCCGGTGGCGATCGTCGCTGCCATCAGCCTCACCCCGCTGTTGATCAAGGATCAGCAGATACAACTGGATCGCCCGGAGTTCTATGCCGCGATTCCGACGCTGCTATGTGCGTATTTCAGCCGTAACCTGTTTCTCAGTGTGGCGGTGGGCACGGCGGCGTATATCGCGCTCGGCTCGTTCCTGTAGCTTCAGGTCCACCACGTCGTGCAGCGCCTGGTCGGACAGCTCCGGGTTGTTCACCGCCAGGCGGACTTCGAGAAAGTCTTCGAAATCCGGAAAGATCGCCAGGCCGTTGTGCAGCGCCGCTTCCCTGGAGACCAGTCCCAGCCCATCGAGCTGTGTGATCAACGACAAGGTCAGCGTTTCACTGCAGGAATACACCATGCGCTGGCTCGAACCGTATTCGCCCAGGCCGGCATCGAGGAAACGAAGGAAGCTGTGGGAGTACGGGCACTCCTGTGCCGGACGCACCTGGAACCTGTCGCCCAGCAACCCCAGCGGATCGTCCTCGTCACCGCAATGAGCGCCCACCACCCGGACCTGCACATCCGGCATCGCGATACTGGAAAAGCCGCTCTGCTGCGGCCCGATCAGGATCGCCAGGTCAAACTCCTCGTTCTTGAGCTTGCTCAGGTTCTCCATGGATTCGGCGTAGCTGAACTCCAGTTGATATTGAGGAAAGACGGCGATCAGCCTATCGATCAATCGTCGGTTGAATTCCGCCGGAAGGGTGGTGTTGAGCGCCACTTTCAGTGTGCGTTGTCGAGGCTTCTTGAGAGCCGCGACCTTTTCTTCCAACTGTCGCGTAGCCACCAGTACCTGATCCATGAAGGGGGTCAGTTCCGAGCCTTGGCTCGTCAACGTCAGCCCCTTGTTCGAACGCCGGAACAATCGGAAACCGAATTGCTCCTCTACCTTGTTCAGTTGCGCCGCCAATGCCTGCACCGTGAGGCACGAATGCTCCGCTGCCGCCGACAGGGAGCCGGTCTGCACGATGCGCATGAGGTTGCGTAAGGTTCTGCTATCCATGAGGTAATGCCCTCTGCTTAAGTGGGCTCGCTATTGTTGTGTACCTGGCCCGGGTCAGGCAGTACATGCGGCTATCATCATGCACCTTGCCGTGGTTGTCGCGATTTTGTCGCGAAAAGCTCGGCAGGCGATGGTTGGAGCTTATGCGGATTTCGATTTTTTTGCCGGTTTGGCGTTTATTGAATGGTTCAGTTCGCCTCGTGAGGGCTTTGCCTGCGGCCCCGGCAGAAATTTCCCAGGAAAGAAAAAGCCGTGGCTGATATCCGAACGCCGGTGTAATGGATGAAATTGATGCTCACCAAGTTGCCTTGAGAAACAATCACGCTCGGTCGTGTTTATTCGTTTGCGAATTAAAACTTAATTTATATCCGTATGTGTACTATTCTCTAGGTATTACCGGTAACAACGGAGTCCTGATTCCATGGCCACGTCTTCCATCACCCTCAACGCACAACAACAGCTGGATTCCCCGGATGCGGGTCGAGTCGCGTTGAAGTTCTTCTTCAATCTCATGGAGCTGTGGGGCTGTAGCGTCGAGCAACAGCGGACGTTGCTGGGCAAGGTAGGAAACACCACCTTCTATAAATACAAGCAACTGCCGGCCAACATACGCTTGCCGCGTGACACTCTGGAGCGCATTTCCTATCTCATGGGCATTCACAAGGCATTGAGCATCATCTTCAGCAACAGCCGGGACCGTGCCTATCAATGGGTCAGCACGCCCAACACCGCGGCGCCATTCAATGGTCAATCGGCGCTGTCCTATATGCTGGCCGGACGGGTGGTGGACATTGCCGACGTGCGGCGATACCTGGATGGAGTGCGCGGCTGATGACACCCCCACTGGCGGACCCGCAATGGACGCGCGCCTACCGGATCGTCAACAGCTGCTTCCCACCCATCACGCTGTTCGAAGATGTCCTCGATCCGGAGGACCTGCCAACCGCCTATGCCCTGGAGGCGTTGACCAATGACCGGCTGATGGAGGAGGCGGGGGTGTTGTCACGCGTGCGTCCCGAAGACCGTGTGTCGGGGCCGGGTTCCTCGCCGGTGATGGCGGCGTTTACCCATATCGGCAAGAGCAGCCGCTTCAGCGACGGCACCTTCGGCGTCTATTACGCCGCCAGCAGCCAGGAGGCCGCCATCGCTGAGACCTGTTATCACCAGGCGCGATTCCTGGGGGCGACCAACGAACCGGACCTGGAATTGACCATGCGGACCTACGTCAACCAGGTGGTGAAGCCGCTGCACGACATCCGCCACGATTACCCGCACCTGCACAACCCGGACCCCGACGCCTACGGCCCGTCCCAGGTATTCGCCCGGCAACTGCGCGAGAGCCTGTCCTGGGGCCTGCTCTACAACAGCGTTCGTCTGGCCGGCCACGAATGTGTCGCCGCGTTTCGACCGCCTGCGGTTTCCATTCCAGTGCAGGGTAAACACATCCGGTACGTCTGGAGTGCCCAGAAGCGCGAGATTTCGTTCGTGTTCGAGGTGAGCCAGGTGTGAGCGGTTTTTGGCCCAGGGCATCCTGGGCCAAGGCGAGGCCGGGCCAGCCTTCAGATCTTGAACTGCTGCACCGATGCCTGCATCGAGCCGGCCGCATCGTTGAGCTGATCCGCCGTTTGCGTCAGGTTGTGAATCGACCGCGTATTTTCCCGTGACTGCTCGGCAATCGACTCTACCCGCTGGGCCATCTCATCGCTGGCCTTCGATTGCTCGGCGATGGTCAGGGATATCTCCTCCACCACTTCGGCGGCATGCCGGGCACCCGAGCGGATTTCGCTGATAGAGACCCCGGCCTGTTGGGCCAGGTTCACGCCTTCATCGACACTGCTGACGCAAGCCTGCATGTTCGCGACCGCATCCCGGGCGTTGGCCTGGATGCGTTCGATCATCGCGGTGATTTCCTGGGTGGATTGGGTTGTACGAGCCGCCAGGTTACGCACTTCATCGGCCACTACCGCGAAGCCGCGGCCTGCCTCACCCGCGCGAGCGGCCTCGATGGCGGCATTCAAGGCCAGCAGGTTGGTTTGCTCGGCGATGCCCTTGATCACCTGGATGATGGAATGAATGTCTTCGGACGAAGCGTCCAGGGCCGTGATCTTGACGGAGGACTGGTTCACCACCTCGGCGATGCGGCTCATGCCTTCCACCACCCCGAGAATCACTTGTCCGCCGCTGCTTGCCAGTTGTTCGGACTGTGCCGAAATTGTCCGGGCATTGTCGGCATGTTCATGGATCTGGCTGATATTCGCCATCATCTGCTCCATGCTCGCCGCCATGCTGGTGGCACTCTGGGCCTGGTGGTCGGCGCTGGAAACAATTTGTCGTGCGGTATCGCCCAGGGTCCGGGAGGTACCGTGCAGTTCATCGCTCTGGTTGCGGATCGTGGCGATCATCTGGCGCAGGTTGGCCTGCATCTGTTCGATCACACTTTGCAATTGGCCCAGCTCGTCCTTGCCATGCGCGCCCATCGACCGCTGCAGATCCCCTTGGGAAATCGCCTGGGTGTTGAGAATGATCTTGTTCAACGGCGTGAGCACCGCCTTGAGCAGGCTCCAGGACAGCAGTGCCAGCGCCACGCAGGTAGCCAGCAGCGTCACGATCAACCAGCGTTCCGAGGCATGGATGCTTCGATCCTGATGCTGGCGGGACGAGTGGGCCTGGTTTTCGATCAGCTCACTCACGACCTCGTTGCGCTCTTCGAGCGCCGAAAACGCTTGATCGAACTCCGCCCGTAACGCACGACCATCCTGGGCGCCACTCAAGGCTTTGCCGATGACCTGCCTGGCCTTGTCGATATAGGTTTCCACCTGGGGTTTCAGCTCGACGATCGCTTGCGCCACATCCTCTGGCAGCTGCGCTTCGGCGTTCTCGGCAATGACCTTGCGCATCCGCGCCGTGTGCTCATCGAACGCCTCGGTGACTTCCTTGGCCGCCCCAGCATCGCCCGGCGCCACCAGCAACGCAGCCAGCACATCGGCACGAATGGCGTCGTGCATCATGTCCGCCTCCATGTGCTTGCGCATGGCCGAGATACTGGTCTCGTTCTGCACCAGGGCTTCGGTCATGGAGTGATATCCCCACAACCCGATGCCACCGAGCAGCAGTGCAAAAATCAGACTGACCAACCCCGAGCCGATGATCTTGGTGCGGATTTTCATCGCCGACTGCTCCTGAGGCGAGGATTTTGGGCAAGTGTAGTTGAGCGTCGGCGGAGCCTTGGGAAAGTGATGCTCTTATTCGGGGTATCGGCGGCAATAACGATTGGCTGAAGACTGCATGACACTTCTGGCTGAAAAAGGGCTTGCACCTGAATCGGAGCGTGGCGCGGTAATGGCGGGGCAGATCGGGTTCGCCGTTGGTCGGCACTGTCATTCCTGACAGTAGTCTGCTGGTTGAGTTGAATTGAAACTGGTCGCCGAAGAGAGCTTCTGAATACGGCGAGTCATTGCGTATGGCTCTGGCTTATCAAGGTGGTCTGTGTATGAAGAAGCTGATTTCGTCAGTGCTTTGCTTGTTCGATTCGATGGCTTCCAACCAGGCGAGCGCTGCCTTGGCAAAGCGCGGCGTTGTCGTGAATGGCGATAAATTCAGAAGCGAATACGCGAACGTGAACGGCATCCGCATGCACTATCTGGTAAGCGGAAACGGCGAGAGGCCGGTCTTGCTGGTCCACGGTTTTCCGGGAAGCTGGCGTAATTGGGAAGCATTGATGGGGAGACTGCTGCGCGCCGGCTACACCCCGATCGTTCCGGATTATCGGGGTGCCGGAGAAACGGATATCTCAGCAAGCGGCTATGACAAAAAGAACATGGCCCTGGATCTTCATGAGCTGATCAAGACGCTGGGTATCAAGCAGGTGGATATCGTCGGTCATGACATGGGGTTGATTATCGCCTATGCCTATGGCGCTCTTTATCCCGAGGAAACCACGCATATCGTGCTGATGGACGGGTTCATACCCGGCATTCCCGGATGGGAGATTCCCTATAACGGTAACCCTGCCACAGGCACTACGAGCAAGTGGCACTTCCGCTTCTTTGGCGCCACAGCCATAAAGATGATCGAAGGTAAGGAAAGAAATTACCTGGACATGTTCTTCGATGAGTTCGTATACAACGACAATCCCCGGGTGCCCGACGAGGTGCGGGACGCCTTGGTAAAGGATTATTCCCGACCCGGACGCATGGAGGCGGCATTCAAGCTTTATTCTGCCTGGGTAGAGCATGACGCCAATGACAATCAGGCGTTTGCCGAGCACAAGCTGAACATACCGGTGCTTACCATCGGTGGGGATCATTCCAGAGGCAAGACGTTATTCACGCAGGTGCAGCACATTACCTCGCAGCCGCAATCCTTGATCCTGGAAAACACCGGGCATTGGGTCCTTGAAGAGAAAATGCAGTTCACCAGCCAGGCTATCCTGGATTTTCTGCGCAACTGATCACGGAGAGCCTCGCAAGCCGACGGTGCAAACGGTGTCGCCGTCCTTGAATTCACGTCCTCGCATCAAAACGTCTCGCCCACTGCTGTTCACGGGCATGACCCATCAACGAATCAATGAAGGCGCGGGTCTTGGCGGATTCTACGCTGAGGGCCGGCTTGTCGAAGGGCCTCATGTAGTTTTCTCCAGGCCAGAAAAACAGCACGATTCGAGCTTGCTGACAGGCTCAACCTAGGCCTGGCGGGTGTGTTGGGGGGCATTACGGGTAGGAGTGAGAGACCGTCAACGTTGCGCTGATATTGAATTGTAACGGGCAGGCATGCGGATAACGTTTGGCTGTCGATGGAGGTAAGGCCTTTTTGGTCTGATCGCGGCAAGTCGGCTTTAGGGAATTACCAAAACCCGGAAACAACAAAGCCCTCGCATGTCTGCGAGGGCTTTGTTTTGTATGGTGCCGGCACCAGGAATCGAACCCGGGACCTACTGATTACAAGGAAGGTGCTTCATAGATGTAAATCAATGACTTAGGTGATTTCTTATTACGTCCAGATACGCCAAGGCCCGCGTATAAGGCGGGCCCTGTGTCGCTTATTACGTCCGATTTGCTCAGTCTGCAGAAGGGGAAACAGTAGGTACGCTGTGGTCGTAGACGTCCATCATCTTGGGGTCGCGGTGGCCACTTGCTTCTTGTTTGTCCGCCCGGTTGCCTACCGTGTCGGTGATGCCTCGCCGTTTCAGGTCATGGAGGCCGAACCGTTGTTCCGGTGTGATGATTTCGTCGGCGATGGCCAGGGTAATGAAGCGTTGCCAGGCGGTGTCCAGGCTGGACTTGCGAAGCGGGCCGCCGTGGCTGGCCACGATAATATTCCGTCGTGACGGTGCGATAGGTATCGCTGTTTTGCGTTTTGCCCAAACTTTGGCTCGATAGGCCTTTGCGTGGTCCCAAGCCTTTCGGAGCCGGGGTGTCCAGCGAACAATGTTGTCCCGGCTCCCCTTCCTCCGGTTGGTCAGAATCCCGGTCTCTAGCTCGTTCGCGTCGGTTAACGTTACGACCTCGATTCCGCGCAGCCTGCAGAGATACGCCAGTTCCATCACATAGCCGAGGTATTCCGGACAGCCGCCTTTTTCGCCTCGTATCAGAAGGCCTCGGGCAATTGCTCGATCGATGAGGACATCCATGACTTGATGGTCCGGCAGGCGGCGTTGTTTGCGTTCGACGGGTGCCTCAATGCCCAGGGCGGGGTTGACGTCCAGATAACCGCGATTGCGGCCCCACTGCAGAACGCGCCGTAGATACCGAAGAACATGCGCAGCTTTGGACGGAGTACCTTCGTCTGCTAGCCGGTCGACAATCCGTTGTACCAGAGCGGAAGTGAACTTGCGCACCGCTAAGTCGCCAAGGGGCTTTTCCAGCTTTGTGGGCAAGTTCAGCAAGACGTCCCGTGAATAGCTGTAGTCGTCATGGGTTTTGGGACTGAGCTTCTTAAAACGGTCGCTCTCATGAAACTGGCTGCAAACGTAGCGGAGTGTCCCACGGTCGACGTTGGAGGCTTCGTCCATGATCTGGTGCAGCTCAGCCAGAGAAACGTCCGCTGGCGCAATGTTGCGCCGCCGCTGTTTTCCCGTTTCGTCATAGTGCAGCGTGTACCAGACCCGACCTTTTCGATGGTCAAAGTAAACGGCTGCTGGCAGAGCGGCCTGGTCGATGTGGTCGGGTATGTGCGGATTGTGCTTCCGCTTCCGTGCTTTCCTCATAGGATGTCGGCGTCGTATCTGTCTGCTGTGGCTGGCTTCATACCGGCGGCCTGGTTTATGAGATCCAGCGTGGTCCATGGCCCGGTCCGGCCACGGAACAGGCGAACGCCTTGGTTGATCAACGACCGTTCAACATCAGACCGGCGTTGATAGCCGGTAATACGCTGCAGGTCGGTGAATACCAGGACGTTGTCCGATCGAGAGTTCATTGCTAGCCCTCTGTAAACTGAAGCACCCCGGGCAGTCTAGCCCTGCGGCCGGGGCATGGTTATTAGAAAATGCGATGCAAACTGCTGAGATCTATTGACCAAACTTAGCGTGCGTAGCGTTTTGCCCGAGCTGCTCGAGCTGCAAGTTTTTCCGCCATCAAGGCTGCCCATTCCTCTGATTTCCTTTGCTGACGTAGCTTGCTGCAGGTCTGATGCCGGCGGGTTGAACGAGCAACGCCACAGATATCGCAAACGCTTGGCAGGTCGAGGCGTTTACTGGCCATCGCCGGCCGAGTTCGGGTATAGCTGCTCATAGGGATGTTCCGGTAGTGATTGGCTTGGCCAAGAGTTCTGATACCACCGCCGCTTCGTGCGGAGCGAGATCCCCCAGCAGTCGAGCCATGTTGGTGACAGACTCGAGCCGGATCCGAGCATCGGCCGTTTTCTGCACTTGGTAGTCGAAGAGCGCTGTGCCAACGATTCGGACGGCCATAAGGTGTCGTGCCGCCTGCGTAACCTCAGGCGGCGATGTGGTAGCCTTCGGGTCGCTGCTGCTTTGGTGCTGTGCTTGCATGGTTTTGCCCCCAGTGGTGGTTGGTGTCGGGGAGCTGCAACTCCTCGGCACCGTTCATTTACCGGCTTTGCCGGCTTCAGAGACTGATGGATTGGCTCAGGCCTTTCGCACCAGGTGAATTACCAAGTCTTCAAATTCCCCTTCGTCGTGGCAGGACTGCCACTCCAGAACTGCCTGGATCTGTTCGCGTGAACAGCCCATGACGAGGATTTCGCCTTGGCCAGTGCTGGCTCGAACTTCAAGGATCTGCACCAGCCCTTCGGTGCCATAGGCTTCGGCGAAAACTGTACGGCCTTCATAACCCAGTTGAATCATCACGCCATTGAGGCGACTGATTTCATGGGCCGCGTTGTCAGGTTCCTGCTCAACAATCACTTGGATGTGCATCGATCTGCCTCCTGGTCAGGCCTTGAAAATCCAGCATTTGACGGTGGGGCAGCGGGTGACCATGGGGTTCTTGAGCGCTTGTGCAGAGCGCACGGCGCTGTCTACGGCCTTGTAGTCGAGATACTTGTGGCTACGGGATTCTTTGAGCAGGTCTTTCAGCGTGGTGACGTCGGCGAGCTTCTGACGATGCTCTGCAGCTCGCTCGGCAAACTCGTTGAGGTTGATGGCGATGACGTCCGGGTTCTTGCTGTGGTTGACCAGGGGCTCGTCGTAGATCGATTCCAGATAGTCATAAACCTGCCAAAACTCGGCCACGGCACTGTGGTCTGCATTGGTGGTGCTCTGCCGCTCGAGCGCCATTTCGACGATCTGCCGGCGCGTGGAGCTGACTTGCACCTCGGTCAAAGTGGTGACCAGGCGAATGGCGTCCAGAAGGGCAAGCAACTGAGCGTGGTTTTTGATGATCCGCTCGACACCGATGTAGCCCCGCAGGCTGTTGCCGCACTTACTGCAGACACCTTCCCCCTTGAACTGGGTGTCACATGCGAAGCAATGCGTGTGCAGCCGACGCAGCTTGGTTTCGTGCTCAGGAAAGCGCTTGCTGAATAGATCCATTACCTCGGCCTCTTTGCGTACCGCCTGCAAGAGGAAGTGGCTCAGCGTCTTCCCGTCCAGGGCGTTGAGTTTGTCCGCTGCTGCGCGGCTTTCAGGGGTGACCACCGGCCGAATGAAGTGCAGCTTCACGATGCGCGTCATGATTGCTTCGTGGGCAACCACGGGGGCGTTCTGGCTGATCGCGATCGTGCCGCGAAACGGCGGCTCGTAAGTTTCGTTGCCCGCAGTTTTGACGCCCTTGGTCGCCAGCGTGCCACCGCCGAAAAAGTCTTTCAGCTCGTCCCATTCGAAGGTTTTGGCATGCGCCTTATCTTCGCTATGGCGGTCTGCTTCGAGGAAAACGACCGGCATTCCGGACACCTGCCCCATCAAGCGCGACCGCCCGGCCTTGGTGGACTTCATCGGATCGAACCCTTCATAGCCTTCACGGCCGAGCAGCTTCCACAGCAGGTTGAGCAAAGTAGTCTTGCCGGCGCCCGCTTCGCCGGTGGCCTCGAGGAAAGGGAACGACTGATAGCGGGCGCGGATCTGCTCGCAGAACAACGAACCAAAGAAGAACAGCAGAGCCGCCAATCCTTGGGTGCCAAAGCAGATCCAGAGCAGGCGCAGCCACTCCTCGTCGTAGCCTTTGGCATCGCGCTGCAGCTGCACCGGCACGCCCTTTTGCAGGGTCTTGAGGCGCATTTTCCCGAACTCGAAATAGTCCTCACTGTTCACCGGGTAAACGTTGCCATCCTTGATAGCCACGTCGCCGTAGATGTAGCACTCGTATTCCTTGCTGTAGCCCACGTAATCAATGGTGGAGACGGTCTTGATGCCATAGAGCTGGTCTTTCATGAGCTTGTCCAGCTGCTGGCCGCTGCCGGTGTACATGGCGCCAGCGGCCATCCCTAGCAGTCGCTTTTTGAACTCGCTGGCGGCGGCGAGCTGACCGCTGGTGAAGGTGTTCTTGACGCTGCCGGCGTCATGGGGGAAGTCCACACGTAGGTAGTACCAGGACTCGTCGGTGACTTCGTTCCGCTGGAAGTACAATGCTTGCGGGTAGCAGTTGGCGATTTCCACCACGCTTCCGGACTGCTGCAGCGCCTTTTCGCGCATTTGAGATTGGTTCAGCAGTTGATCGTCGTGGCGTTCACTGTCCTCGAGGTCCTGGATCGCACGGTTGTATTTCTCCATGTCCAACTTGAACCAATAGAGGCGGTTGCCGAAGCCCAGGTGGAATTCGCCGCGCTTGTTCCAGTCGTACATCAGGAGTGCCTTTTCGGCGGCGCTTTCAGCGATCAGCAGCGCGCCCTGGTGGCGGATCTGTTTTATTTCTGTAGCGATCTGGGCGGCTCGCTTTTCATCGTCTTCGATGAAGGCCCAGCGCTGATGCAGGTCGTTCCAATCGACCTTGCGGCCGTCGCGCTGAGGGATCTGTCCTGCTTCGCAGACGAACCCCATTTCACGCGCCTGTCGGACCCAGCGGCGGGTGTAGGTATGGGCACCTGGTTCGTTATCCAAAGCCCACACGAGCTTCGGCAACTTGTCGGTGCGATCGCGCAGCAGCGCTTTCAGCGACTCCTCGGGGAAGGCGTTCGATGACATTGCGGACACGGCAGAAAAGCCGTTATGAACCAATGCGATCGCGTCAAAGATCCCTTCTACAATCCAGATCTCTTTGACCTCAAGCAGATCCACGCATGGTGGGCACCACCACACGCCCCGGTAGGATTCACCCGGCTTGAAGCGAGCTTTCATTTTTCCGAATCGGGCAGGCCGGTCTATGAGGCGTTCCCAATATCCGCCCTTTTCCAGGGCGAAACGCACAGTTGCACTGCCCGCCTGATCATGGATGGAATAAAAGGTTTCTTGGGTAAACCATCCTGTGATCAGCGAAATATTGAAGCCGCGGGCAAACTCAAGATATGCCCGTGCGGTCGCTGTAGGAGCGCTTTCGGTCGCCGGTGCGCGCTTGCTCCAGTCTTCAAACAGGTCGTCGTAGATCTCTTTCACATGAAGCGTGTGACCACACTTTTCCTGCCTGCCGCAAATGAGCTGCCAAGGGCTGTCGTACCGGGTGTAAAGCTCCCTCTTGTTGCACTTTGGGCAGGTCCCGCCACGCATGTACTTCGTTTGGGCGCGGTGCTTGAGCCCGAAATCGGATTCGATGCGCTGGAGAACATCGTGACGTAGGTCTTCTTTCATGATTGCTTCACTGCTTTGAGGCTTAGGGAGAGGGCCGCCATCAGGCGTTTTTGCGCGGCCATCACCGGGGTTTTTTCAAGAATCGAGCTGTGCCTTTTTTCCTGCGGCACATACCGGTATTCATCTGCGTACCAGTAGTCGTTGAGGCTCAAGCGGTACTGCTCACGTATGGCAACCAGAAGCGCCTCGGCTTCTGCAGGTGGCAGCTGGGTGGTCAAAATCACGATGTTTCCCATCTTGAAACCTCAATTTTGGGCGCAGCTCACCCAAACCCACGGGGTGTGGGACAGGCGTTTACTTGGGGGTTGGTGTTACGAGTTGGCTAAGCGAAAGCGCCCGATATCCGGTGCGTTGATAATTCGCTCATAGATGAGGCTCACCGGCACGACCCATTGGTTGCCGGTGACAGGATCAACAATCACGGTGTGGGTCGATGTGCTGCTCTGTATGTTCAAGCGTTGGCGATCACGCACGGCGACCATAGCGCCGTTAGCAAGGTGCACGATCTTTTCAGCGAGCTGTGTCAGCACGTCGTAGTCCGCTACCAGGTGTTGCACGGCCCGGCTGAATAGCTGTTGATCGTCGTTCAAGTGTTCGCACTGGTGCCGCTCAAGAAATGCCAGCGCAGCGTTCTGCAACATGTCTTGATATTCCATCACTGCAGGCAAGGCGATCATTTGATTTTCTCCGATTTGGCTCGATAGAGATCGATGGCGGCATAGACCTCTGCGGTGCGTGCGGCCATGTGGAGTGTGTGAGCATTCAGGATGAGATCCGCTTCATCCTCGTTAATCCAACCGTCCTCAAGCGCCTGGGCAATGATCTGGTCCACCGCGCCTTGTTTCGCTGAGGCCTGCATATGTCGGGCATACATCTCGACGTTGTCCAATTGATCCGGCTCGGCCACCAGGACGAACATGCCCCCGTACATCTTCGCCACGTAGTTGGCGAGGTGGTGGGTTCCTGTTTCCTGTTCCAACTGGCGGATTTGGATATCGGTCAGCGGCCTGCAGTTGTTGTTTTCGTAGGCGTGGTTATCGAATTTTTTCAGCGGCAAACCGATCCGTGCGGCCGCGCATTCGCGGCCGCCTGGATAACTGCAAATGATGGCGCTGACGACTTCACGCCGAGTTTTTAGAACTGGATTGGTCATTTTCTGCTGGTCCCTCAGAACGCTGGCCATTACTGTGCAATCACGCCGTTTTTGATTCCAAGCAAGACGGCAGCGCGGTGTG
The DNA here is from genome assembly GCF_900119645.1 of Pseudomonas sp. NFACC43. Classification (NCBI taxonomy): domain Bacteria; kingdom Pseudomonadati; phylum Pseudomonadota; class Gammaproteobacteria; order Pseudomonadales; family Pseudomonadaceae; genus Pseudomonas; species Pseudomonas sp. NFACC43. Next base: position 183,276 of record NZ_FPKK01000006.1, on the reverse strand, counting down.
CCTCCCCTCGGCGACATTGGCTTTGGCCACTCAGTACCGCGTAAACGGTGCTGGCATTCAGTTGGTGTTTTTCAGCGAAGTCTTTTACCGACTGTCCCCGCATTTCCAGCGCTTCACGCGCTTTCTGGCGAGCTTGCTCGGTGATGCTTGAGTTGGGCATAGTGCAGATCCGTGCAATTTCATGTGGTGTGAGATGCACAATGATGCACTTAGGTGCACTTGTAAATACTAAGGATGAAAAAAAGTGCATCTTTCTGAAGAGATAGGTTCTCGCCTCCAGCAGGAGCGCAAGCGATGTGGACTCACGCAGCTCCAGGTCGCCGAAGCCCTCGGAATCGCCAAACGGACGCAGGCAAACTGGGAATCTGGAACGAGCGACGCCACTGCCTCTTACCTGAGCAGAGTCGCCAATGAATTTGGCTTCGATGTCTCGTACATCCTCACTGGAGTTCGAACGACGCTTGCCAGCAGTGCCCTGAGCCAGGTTGAAGATATTCTGATCAAGCAGTACCAAAACCTGCCGGATGAGGACCAGAGGGCGATTCGGCGCTACGTCAGTGCGTTGGCAAACGCCGCCGCTACCGAAGGGGGGGCGAGGTAGGTTGTTACACAGCATGCGCATCGTCTGATCTGGCATTCATAACTCTCCGCGCTTCCCGTCCGATAAAGCCGATTCAGCAATGCACTGTAAGGAGTAACAAGCATGTTGGATCGCATGAACGCCGACGTCGGTACCGTTGAAATTTTGACATCCGCAGGGGATGAGCTTTCGTATCTTGAGCGTCGATTGATTGGGCTCTTTCGACGGCTGAGTAAGCGCGAGCAGGAACATTTACGGAGGCTGACCGAGGCGCTGAGTGCTCACCCTGAAGAAGTCGACGGAGACTGACACTGCAGCCGCCGGCTCTGTCCAGTCGGCGGTTTGTCATGCGCCAGCATGCGATCCCAGCCTTTCAAACAGCTCACGTTGTTGTGCCCTAGGTAATTCCATCAGCCGGTCCAAGAGCAGCCTGTCGAACGTTTGAGCCGACGGGCTGAGCGTGTGAGAGAAGGTAAGATTCGACACCCAGGTGTGCCCACATTTGGCATCGAGACACTGGCAATACAGCTTGGCGAAGTCCGTAGACAGTGCCTCGCGGGATGCAATCCTGCCTTTGTGTCCGCATTTACAAGTGACTCGCATATTCCCTCCCCAGGGTGAATCAAATTGCCATCATCCTATCGCAACATGCAAAAAAATTCTCTTTTTGGGTCCGTTATTCGACTGTTTCCACGGTTGTAGGTGTTCTCCATTCAATCCTGCGGTCTTGCCGCAAGGCGTTGTTGATTTGGCTGAAGAGCTGGCAAATCGGTCTGATCTCGTTGCTTGTGTAAACTCGATCAATCTTTTCGATATCGCCAAACCCGCCGCCGTTTTCGGGAATGATCCCCGCCAGTGCTGGATTCATACGCCACGCGGCGATCACATCGTTACGGGTGATGTTCTTTACCTTTTCCAGCTCGTCCTTCGCCTGGAAGTCCCCCACGGGGATGATCTGAATAGCGTTCTCCTTACCGTTGGGGATGTTGACGAACATCGAGCGGAAGTTGCCCACCCCTTTACTGGCGCTGATCTGTGCGCGCAGCTCATCTTCGTCCTCTTCTGTTAGGTCCGGGTCGTTCGTGTAGAAGATGTAACCCGCATGAGCGCCGTTGCTGTAATACCGCCGACGGAACAGTGTCGCGGCTTCGTTGAGTAACAGTGCCTGTAAGCCACCGAGGTAGTCCGGCACGCCGTAAATGTTCTGTTCTACGTCGTAATCCATGACGTGCTCGATCTCGTCCTGGTCGAAGTCCAGGTACTTGTTATCCGGCAGCAGCATCCGGTAGCCGCCATCCACTTTCACCCGCATGTTGATCGTCGGCAGGTGCTGCATCTCCAGGACCTGGCCGAACGCATTGGTGTCGCGATAGAAATACGCCTCCCCAAACACCATGTAGTCCAGGCCGGCCTGGCCCATGGTCTGCGTGCTGCAGCCGGCGGAGGGGATGAACTCACGCAACAGCAGGTTGCGCTTGAACTTCGGAATGGCGCCGTGGTGCGCGTTGGCGCGCAGCAGCTTGGCCAGCCCCGGCCGGGAAACTGGTGGCTTGTAGATTTCGCCGTCGTCGCTGGGGAACACCCCCAGGTATTCCCCGATGTTGCCGGACAGGACCTGTTCCGGCTCGCCGAATGTGAACGCCCGCATGGGCTGTTGCTGACGCGCCTGCTGGGCGACCTGGCGTTTTTTGTGTCGTGGCTTGGACATTGTTTCCGCTCGTGAGGTAGCGGCTACGGCGCCGCTTGTTCGTGTTCAAGGGTTCATTGGCCAGGGCGTGCATGATCGCCCAGGCGATATCGGCGTGGCCGGTGGCGTCGGTGCGTGAGGCGCTGTAGGTGATCTGGCCGCTGCCCGTGGCGCCGCGCTTGATGGTCAGGAAGGCCTGGGCGATGTCTGTCCAGCCGGCATCCCATTCGATGCGGCTGCCCTGGATGGTGTCCTGGGCTTTGAGCACCAGGGCGTTCTTGGCTTCAAGGCTGTAATGGATTGGCGTCGCCTTCGAGTAGAAGTCACGCACCAGGTCGAATACGCCATAGCCCACGCCGGTGACATCGATGCCGATGTGCTGAACGTTGAAGCGCTCGGTCAGCTTCTTGACCTGGGCGGCCTGGTAGGTGAACGAGTGCCCACGCCAACTGTGCTTTTCCAGGATCCGGAACTTCGCCCCGGGTTCGAGTGGCGGCGCGATAACCACGCACGTCGCGTCGTCGCGGGTACGGCTCGGGTCGTAGCCCAGCCAGACCGGGCTGTTGCCGAATGGCCGGTCATCGTCGGGCTTGTAGTCTTCCCACAGCGACAGGTCGGAGTAGCAGCGCTCCAGGTCTTTCAGGCCGAACGCGCTCTGTGTGCTGTCGATGAACTTGCAATAAAACAACTGCTGGAACTTGTCCTCGTCGTATTCGAGTTGCAACTGCTCCAGGTCGAACAGATCGCAGCCGCCGGCGATCGCGTCGTCCAGGGTAATCGTCTTGCGCCATTGGCCGTCCGGACACAGCGCGCCCTGGGTGTATGCCGCTTCGCTCGGCCAGGTTCCACCCGCTTTCTTGCCGCGTTTGCTGTTGCGGAACTCTTCACCGGACCAGAACGGGTACGCCTGGTGCGACACCGCACTGGGCGTCGAGAAATAGGTTTTGCGCCATTTCTTGTGGGTGCCCATGGCGCTGGCCACGGTGCTCAGTTTCTCGAAGTCGCGGATCCAGAAATATTCGTCGACGTAGACATGGCCATGGTAGCCCTGGGCGGTGCTGCTGTTGGTGCTGAGGAAGCGCAGCTCGGCGCCGTTGCTGAGTGTGATGGGGTTGCCGGTCAGCTCGATACCGAACCACTGCTGAGCGAAACCGACGATGTAGCTACGGAAAATCTCCGACTGCGCTCGGCTGGCCGACAGGAACACCTGGTTGTCCCCAGTCAGCACCGCGTCCATGAACGCCTCGCCGGCGAAGTAGTAGGTCAGACCTACCTGGCGGCTTTTCAGGATGTTGCGGATCCGGCGCGTCAGCGGGTTCTGTTTGGCCTCGAACAGCTCCTGCTGGTAGCGGTACATCTTGGAGATGAACTTATCCAGGAAATCGACTTCGGTCAGGCCGCTGATGTCGTTCTTGGCTTTCTTCTCGCGCTTCTTGCCGCTGCCTTCGCCTCGACCAGGTCGTTCACCACGCGAGCCTTGGCGACGTTCCTGAGGCTCGGCCGGAGACTCGCCGTTCGGCGCCGGTGACGGCTTGGCCGCTTGCTTCAATAGCCGCTCGCGCACCGTGGTCAGGCGATCCAGTTCGTTGAGTTCGTCTTTGGTCAGGCTGGTGGCTTTGTCCAGTAGCAGGGTGATGCGCCGCCCTACAGCCGTCAGCGGTTCCTCATCGGACAGCATGTCCTCCCAACCACCCTGGCGGATCCAGTAGTAGACGATCCGGATGTTGGGCAGGTTGAGCTGCGCCTGAATTTCCTTGGCCTTGCAGCGGCGCAGGAAAAGGCGTTTGGCGGCTTCTTTAACTTCGGTCGAGTAGTACATGGGCCGCAGTCTATGCGGCGAAAAGGCGGGAAACGCGGGGTTAAATGCCACGATCCGCCTATATCTCGAATCTAGGAGATATGCGCAATTGAACCGTTTGTTTGGGGGCAAACGGCTCCCTATCGTGGCGGCAATTCAACAGATTGAGCGCAGTTTGCCCCTATGCCCCGTTCCCTTGTCTCCTACTGGAAACGTGTTGCCACCAGCGGCCCGACCGTCGATGGCCGCGAGATCCTGCCCCAGGAACTGCGCGACTGCGCCGAAACCTACAACCCAGCGCTGTACACCGCCGTTATCTGGTGCGAGCACGAGCGCTGGTCTGGCTCGTTCGGAACGGTCTATGCCCTTCGCCTGATTGAAGAGGCCGAGGATCTGGAGCCTGGCCAAGTCGCCCTTGAAGCGCAGTTGAAGCCCAACGACAAACTGCTGCGCCTCAACGATGCCGGGGAAAAACTCTTCTCCAGCGTCGAGATCCTCCCGAATTTCCGCGGCCGAGGCAAAGCGTACATGACTGGCTTGGCGGTCACGGATGAGCCCGCCAGCACCGGCACCCAGGAACTCTACTTTTCCAACAAAACCAGCCGCGCCTCTTACTACGCCGCATCGGTTGAGCTGGGTTCCTTTCACGACAAAGAACCCAAAGGCGAGCTGGGCAAGCTGACCGCCTTACTTACCGGATTATTCAAGCGGTTCAGTCTTGAGACTCCGGCCACCGACACCCCTACCACCCCAACCGAGAGCAAACCCCCAATGGATGAAGCTACCGCAACGGCTTTAAAAGCCCTGCTGGAACAGCTGCTGGTCGTCGCTGCCGGCATTCAGGCCGTCATCGAGCCCGCCGCCGCAGACGCACCCGATGCCGACCAGGGCCTGGTCGATGACGTGAGCGCAGCCGTAGACGCGATCGTCACGACTGCCGAAGAAGAACGCGAGTTCAACAGTAAAGCCGCCGCCACCAACAAGCAGTTGCTGGCGAGCATGGCCGCTTTGCAGAAGCAGTTCACTGCAATGCAGAACACATCCACCGGTCGCCAGCTTCCACGCAACACCGGCCCGGTAACCGCAACCAAGAAAAAGGTGCTCTGACATGGCCCAGCCACTGAGCGCCAAAGGCGCCAAGCAGTACGCCGAGTTGCAGGAGGCGATGGCTGAAGCCTACGGCGTCGAACACGCCAGCCGCATGTTCAGCGTTGATCCGTCGACCGCTCAGGAACTGAACGACGCGATTACCGCCAAGGCCGACTTCCTGGAGCGCATCAACGTCGTTCCGGTCAGTGAAATCAAGGGTGAAAAGGTGTTCATCGGTGTGAACGGCCCGGTCACTGGCCGCACCAACACCAAGACCACCGACCGCGAGGCCAAGGATGCGTCGGCGCTGGAAAACACCACCTACGAACTGAGCGACACCCAGTCCGACGTGGGACTGCCATACGCGAAGATCGATGCCTGGGCTAAGTTTCCCGACTTCAAAGACCGCTATTCCGCCGCTGTGCAGAAGCGCATTGCCCAGGACCGTATCGTTATCGGTTTCCATGGCACTCACGCGGCAATCCAGACCGATTTGGCAGCCAATCCCAAGCTGCAAGACGTGAACAAGGGCTGGCTGCAACAACTGCGCGAGCAGGCCCCGCAGCAAGTGCTCAAGGAAGGCAAGGTGGCCGGCAAGGTCACCCTCGGCCCAGGCGGTGATTACGCCAACCTGGACGCCCTGGTGCATGACACCAAACAGATGGTCGACGAGATCCTGCGCGAAGACGGCGACCTGGTAGCAATCATCGGTTCGGACCTGTTGGCGGCCGACAAGGCCAAGCTGTACACCAAGCAGGGCGATACCCCGACCGAAAAAGAGCGCATCGAAAACCTTCAGGTCATCGCGACCTATGGCGGTCTGCCGTCATTCAGCGTGCCGAACTTCCCGGTCAACGCCGTGCTGGTCACCAGTTGGGACAACCTCTCGATCTACTTCCAGGATTCGAGCTGGCGCAAGCAAGCCGTGGACAACCCGAAACGCTCCCGTGTCGAGGATTACAACAGCCGCAATGAGGGCTACGTGATCGAGCAACTGGAGAAAATCGCGTTGACCGAGAACGTGGAGCTGGTCGCATGAGCCTGGCCCTTGCCCACAAGCGCCGCACCTTGGCTTTGGGGAGCGCAGCCGTAGTCGCGGCTGCCGCCGCGCCGCTGGCGTATTCGCCGGCGGAATCCCTGAGCAGCCCGGCCAATGCCAAGAAACACCTGCTGCTGATGGAAGCCTCTTTGGACCAGGACCTGGAGCGCCTGAGCGCGCTCAAGAACCTGGCCAGTAAGCAGGCACTCAAGCGTGAGGAATTGCTGCCCAAGTACCAGGACTTCATCCAGCGCTACATGGAGTCGGGCCTGGTCATGCCGAACCGCGTCCTGGTGCAGGTGATGATCTGGCTGTTCGACACCGAGCAGTTCGAAGACGGGCTGGAGCTGGCGGACTTTGCTATCGGGCAAGGGCAGGAAATGCCGGAGCGCTTCAAGCGCCGCGATGTGCAGACGTTCGTCGCGGACGCTGTGATCGAGTGGGCTTATACCGAATACAACGCCCAGCGCAGCCCGGAGCCTTATCTGTCCGATCTGCTGCCGCGTGTTGACGGTGAATGGGAGCTGACGGAGCAGATCCCTAGCAAGTACCACAAGTTGATTGGCATACGCGCCATGGAGGCCGAGCAGTGGGAAACCGCGCTCAAGCACTTGGAGCGCTCCTCCGAGTTGTATGCCAAGGCCGGCAACGAGACACGCATCAAGAAATGCCGCAAGGCACTGGCAAAACAAACACCCGCCGTTCAAGGCGCCGAATAACCGACTACCCCCCCAGCGGGGAACTGTGGACGTGAGTCTGCCATTTATGGCCAGCCCCACGAGAAACAGTCTCCCCGCCCTATTTGAGCGGTCAGCATGAGCTTTTCCGGGAAACCCACCACCTTTGTGGACCAGACGATTGAGAATGACGGCTTCTGGCCGAACCTCTCCGTGTCCGAATTCCAGAAGGGCTATCGCCTGCCGGCTGAATTCCTGGGCGATCTGCTGACCGATGCCCTGACTATCGCCATGGTCGAAGTCAACGAGGATCTGACCGCCGCAAAAGCCACCCTGCAAGATAGTGGCGTATCCAATCTGACCGCTGTTGCAGGCGTGCGAACCCCCGCAGGTTGGGGCTTTGCGCACAAAGCAATGCTCTACAAACGCGCCGTTTACTGCCGCGCCAAAGCCAGCGCGTTGCAGCAGTTCGCGACCGTGACCCGCCGCGAAAGCGCCGAGAACACCGGCAAGGAAGCTCCCGAGCGTGAAGACACCTTTCTCGCCTTCAGCCAGTCGGCCGTGCGTGCCTTGCAGGGCCGTGGCCGCATCACGGCGGCGCTGCTATGACCAAGCTGCAAAGCCTCACCGCCTATCTGCTGGAGCGCCGCCTGGTCGAGCCTGAACTGCTTGACGGCTGGACCGAGCAGGTAACGCTCAACCTGGTGTGGAAACCCGACCTGGACGGCATGCACCTGGGCGACATGCGCTACCGCGCCGCGATCGTCCTGGAGAGCTTCGCCGACCATCCGGCGCGACTGATGGCCCTGATCGGCAGTTGGCTGGAAACCCACGATCCGGACCGCGATCGGCACGAATTGCCGGCGCCGCAGTTCGCCGTCGAGCCGCTGGACAATGACCTGTTCGACGTGGAAATCAGCCTAGAATTCGTCGAGCCGCAGTACCTGGCCGAGGATCCCGCCGGCGAGATCCAGGCCTTCGGCAAGACCTGGGCATTCGTTCCTTTTGACCTGTGGATTGCTGAACGCGGCGAGGTGGCCACCGATGGCCGGGCGTAGCACGTTCGAACTCGACGTACGCGGCCAGCTCGGCGTGCGCGAGCAACTGGCGTTGCTGAGCCTACCGCCCAAACTGCGCCGCCGGTTGCTCAACCAGGTCACCAAACGCGTGCGGACGATGAGCCGCAAGCGTGTGCGCGATCAGCAGAACCTGGACGGCTCGCCCTTTGCCCCCCGTAAGGGCGACGGCAAGGGCAAGAAGAAGATGGAAGCCGGTCTGGCCAAGCTGATGGTGGTGACCCGCCTGAGCGCCGACGAGGCGGAACTGGGTTGGAAAAACGCCCTGACCCGCTGGGTCGCCACCCAGCAGCACAACGGCGTCAGCGAGCGACGCACCGCCGCGCAGATGCGCCGCTGGAACAAGACCGCACCGGGCCTGGCCGCCAGCGAAAAGCAAGCCAAGCGCCTGCGCCGGCTGGGGTTCCGCGTGCGCCAGGCCGGCAAGAAAACGCTGTCCCGACCGTCTGTGGCGTGGATCCAGGAACACGTGAACTACGCCCAGGCCGGTCTGCTGATCCGCATCCTGGATGACGAGCGCAACGAGTCCAGCGGCGCGCAGAGCTGGGAAATCACCCTGCCGAAACGCCAGTTCATCGGCGCCAACACCCAACGCGACACCAGCCTGTTGGTTAACCAGGTGTTGCAACAAATCCTAATTTCACCCCGCTAGCGAGGCACTGCATGGCACTCGGTCAAGTCACCGTCGACAATCTCAATCTGGGCCAGGGTGCCGTAACAGAGATTGAGCGCTACTTCCTTTTCATCGGCCCGGCCGGAAAGAACGTCGGCCAGTTCATCCCGCTGAACACCGACAGCGACCTGGACGCTGCCCTGGGCATTCCGGCAAGCGACCTGAAAACCCAAATCACCGCCGCCCGTCTCAACGGTGGCCAGCGCTGGGCCTGTGTCGCGGCACCGATCGGCGTCGAAGGCAACTGGGCCGAAGCCCTGGAGAAAGCTCAGCAGCAGGGCTTCTCCGTGGAAGCGGTAGTGATTACCAAGCCGGTCACCACGTCCGCCGAGTTCACAGCCATGCACGACGCGGCTGTGTCCTTGAACAACATCTACGGACGCCGCGTGTTTGTCATGGCCGCCACTGCCGGCATCACTGCCGAACAGACCTGGTCGCAGTACGTCGCCGAGCAGAAAGCCCTGGTGGCGAACGTCGCAGCGCCGCGTGTCCTGCCGGTGCCGCAACTTCATGGCAACGACCTGGGCGTGTTGGCCGGCCGCCTGGCCAACGCTGCAGTGAGCATTGCCGACAGCCCAATGCGGGTGGCCACCGGTCCGGTGCTCGGTCTCGGCCCTGTACCGATCGACGGCGACAAGGTGCCGCTGCCCTCGGCTGTTCGCAGTGAACTGGACCGCGCCCGTTACTCCGTTTCGCAGACCTACCCGGATTACCAGGGCGTGTACTGGGGCGACGGCAACATGCTCGACACCCCTGCCAGTGACTTCCAGGTCGTGGAATACCTGCGCATCACCGACAAGGCCGCTCGCCTGATCCGTCCGCTGCTGATTCGCCGGGTGGCCGATCGCCGACTGAACAGCACACCCAACAGCATGGCGGTCAACACCAACCAACTGATGGCCCCTCTGCGCGCCATGGCCAAGTCCACCTCGTTCAACGGCGAGGTGTTCCCCGGCGACATCGAGCCGCCGAAGGACGGCGACCTGGTGCTGAGCTGGCTCAGCAAAATCAAGGTGGCGGCCTACATCAAGCTCAAACCCCTCAACTGCCCGAAAGACCTCACGGCGAACATCGCCCTGGATCTTTCCACCGATAAAACGGAGTAACGCGCCATGGCAAAGATTGGCGGCAAGAACTTCGACGTGAGCCTGGGCGACCTGTCGCTGCACGTCGAGAACTGCACCCTGGACATCACCGACAACTCGGCCGTGGCGCAAACCCGGGGCGTGCCCGATGGCACCGTGGACGGCGACGTAGCCGCCGCCGGCGAGTTCGAGCTGGATACCACCAACTTCAATTTGCTGATCGACGCGGCGCGGTCGGCGGGCAGCTTCCGGGCGCTCAAGCCTTTTGACGCGGTGTTCTTCGCCAAGGCCGGCGAGGACGAGGAGCTGCGCGTGGAGGCGTTCGGCTGCAAGGTGAAAATCTCCAGCCTGTTGGCGATCGATCCGAAGGGCGGCGAAAAGTCCAAGCACAAGGTGCCGTTCGACGTCACCAGTCCGGACTTCATCCACATCAACGGCGTGCCGTACCTCGACGCGACCGAGATCGAGGGCCTGCGCTGATGGTGGATTGGTTCGACCGCGCCCAGGAACTGGAGCAGCGCCAACGTGACCAGGCAATCCAGGCCCAGCTGCGCCAGCCCCGGCCGGTCGGGCCAAGCCTGACCCATTGCCAGGACTGCGACAACGAAATCCCGGCTGCACGCCGGGCCCTGGGCGGCATGACCCGCTGCGTCCCCTGCCAGAGCGGCCACGAAAAGAGTAAGCGCACATGACCACTGAAGCCGTTCGCCTCGGATCGATGGAGCAGAAAATGGCCGTGATCGAGCACCGGTTGACTGAGCTGGAAGACCGCCACGAAACCGTCCCGACCCGCGTCACGAAGCTGGAACAAGGCTTTGAACACATGGCTCGCCAGCTATCGGAACTCAACGCCGGCCAGCAGACGCTGACGGTGGCGGTCAATGACATCTCGTCGAAAGTCGGCCGCCTGCTGACCATCCTGACGCTGGTCGGCGCGGTGCTGCAAATGGTCGTGCCGGCCGTGCTGCGAGTGTGGTTCCCGTGAGCCTGCGCGGAAAGATCCAGGCCGGCGCGCTGGCGCTGGCCAGCGCCCCGCTGGTGGTCTTCCTGGGCACCTGGGAAGGCCACGGCCAGAACACCGTCTATGCGGACAAGCTGGCCGGTGGGCTGCCCACCGTCTGCAAGGGCATCACCCGCCACACCAGCCCCTTTCCTGTTGTGGTCGGCGACTACTGGTCCGACGCCCGCTGCGCCGAGGTGGAACAGTTGGTGATCAGCAAAGGACAGTTGCAGTTGGCGGACTGCATCACCAACCAGGATGTGGGCCAGAACACCTTCGACGCGTTGAGCAGTCACGGGCATAACGTCGGCACGCCCGGCACCTGCGCCAGTCGGGCGGTGGGGCTGATCAACGCTGGGCGCATTGCCGAAGGTTGCCGGGCGCTGGCATGGGCGCCGGACGGGAAAACCCCAGTCTGGGCCTTTGTGACCGACGCCCAGGGCCGCAAGCGGTTCATTCAGGGCCTGCACAACCGCCGACTGGCCGAAATGGAGCTGTGCCTGAAATGAGCCTTTCCCTGTTGCGCCTGGGGCCGTTCGCTCTGCTGGCCGGCCTTGTGGCCTGGCTGGCCTTTGATTCGATCCTGGACCAGCGCGACGACGCCCGACGCGAGCGGGACAGCGTGCAATGGGAAGTCACAGGCCTGCGCGAAGCGGCTCGCATCAGCGGGCAACGACTCGCGGAGCGGGACGCGATCGATCAACGAAACACCACGGAGCTGAACCATGCCCTTACTGAAAACGAACGCCTGCGCCGTGCTGTTGACACTGGCGGTCAGCGGCTGCGCGTCAACGCCACCTGTCCAGCCGCCGGATCTGTGTCCACCACCGCCGGCGCCGCCCGCCTGGCTGATGCAGGAGCCCCCGAACTCGCTGCAGACGCTCGACCGGATTATTTCACCCTCCGAGATCAGCTCGCCCTCAGCCGGCAAATGATCCTCGGCCTACAGCAATACGCCACCGGGATGTGCCAGCGATCGCCGGCACACCAGGCCAACACCTTTACCCACCTCAACGAGAGATCCACCCCATGAGCCAACAGAACACCGAAATCACCCTGGAAGTCGGCGAACAGGAATTCACCTTCAACCTGACCCCGGCCGACGTCACCAAGTATTTCAATGCCCTGACCCAAACCAACAAGGTCGCGCCCGGCAACAACCTGCTGATGACCACCGTGCTGCAGGAACAGAAAGCCGTCCTGAAACCCTTGCTGGCCAACCCGGTGATGGTGATGCAGCTCGCCGGCGCGCTCCTCGAGGAGTACGCCCCCAACGTTGAGGTGATCGTAAAAAAGCGCTCGAGCACGCTGAGCGCCTGAGTGAGAACGGCCTGGGCCAGTTGATGGCCCTGACGAACCGCTGGCTACCTGGAGCCGAACCCACGCCCGAGGCGATGGGAACGGCCAAGTGGTTGGAGGACGAACACTGGAGACGCATGGAATTTGCCGTGGCTAACGGCATTGCCCTTGCGCTGAATGGGTAACGACATTGGCAGACCGTAGCGCCAGCCTGGCTTTCATCCTGAGCCTGACCGACAAGGTCACCGCGCCCCTGGGCAAAGTGAAGATGGGGTTTTCCGAACTGGCCGACCAGAGCGAAAAACACATCAAGACCATCGGCCTGGGCTTGGGTGGGCTGACGGCGGGCGTGGTCGGGATCCGCGAGTCCATGGAGCCAGCGCTGGAGGTCAACCGCGCCTTGGGCGACGTCCGATCGTTGGGTGTGGCTGAGGATGCGCTGTCAGCGCTCAATGCCAAGTCCCTGGAGTTCGCGGTGAACTACGGCGAGAACGCCCAGGAGTTCGTGGCCTCGGCGTACCTGATCGAGGGCGCCATCAAGGGCCTGGCCGGTAACCAGCTGGCCGTTTTCACCAACACCAGCAACTTGCTGGCCAAGGCCACCAAGAGCGATGCCGAAACCATGGGCGAGTACGTCGGCACCCTCTACAACCTGCAGAAGTCCCAGGCAGATGCCATGGGCAAGGGTGAATGGGTCGAAAGGCTCGGCGGCCAGACCGCGCTGGCGGTCCAGCTGTTCCGCACCAGCGGCGCAGCGATGAAAGATGCTTTCAAGGAAGCCGGCGCCATCGCCACGACGGCGGGCGTCGACCTGGCCGAACAGATGGCGGTCATCGGCACCCTGAGCAGCACCATGGAAGGGGGCGATGCCGGCGGACGCTACAAAGCGTTTTTCGAAAACCTCAGCACCGCCTCGGACAAACTGGGCGTCAAGTTCACCGACCAGCAAGGCAAGATCCTGCCGATCATGACCATCCTGGACAAGCTCCAGGGCAAGCTCGGCGACCTCAACAGCGCTTCGGCCGGGGCCAAGCTGCTGGAGGCTTTCGGCGGGGAAGGCGCCCAGGTGATCGGCGCGCTGGCCAAGGACACCAGCCGCTTGCGCAACGGCATCGAGCAGTTGGGCAAGGTGCGCGGCCTGGAGAACGCCGAGAACATGGCCAGGGCCATGGTGGACCCGTGGCAACAGTGGGCGTCCCTGGTCGAAGTTATGCGCGTGGTGTTTGGCCAAGTGCTGATCCCGGTGCTCACCCCGTTCATGAACCGGATGATCGAGATTGGGAAAACGCTGGTGCGCTGGTCGCAACTGTTCCCCAACATCACGCGCCTGATCGGCATCACCGCGTTGACCATCATGGGCATCGTTGCGGCCATGTCATTGCTCACCGTCGTCGTTGGCGTATCCAGAATGACTTGGATGAGCCTGGTATCAGTCTGGAAAGTCGTCCAGTTGCTGAACCTGCGCACCGTTGCCGGCTTCGTCCTGCAGAAGCTGGCCATCCTGGCTTACATGGCCGTGATCTACGCCTTGAGCGCCGGCCTGGCGCTGGTGCGCGGCGCCATGCTGCTGTGGCAGGGCGCGATCTGGCTGGTCAATGCCGCGCTGCTGGCCAACCCGGTGGTGTGGATCGTGGTCGCCATCGTGGCCCTGGTCGCAATGGTTGTTGCCGCCGTCTACTACTGGGACGAATGGACCACGGCCCTGATGAACACGGCCGCGTTTCAGTTCGTTGCCGAGCAGTTCCAAAAGCTTTCCGACTGGTTCGATTCCATGGGCGGCTGGTCAGGCATGGCCAGGGCCGCCTGGGACAGCATCGTCAGTATCTTCACCCAGGCCGTGAACGGCGTGATCGAGCTGCTGAACAGCATTCCGGGGGTGAACATCGAAGCGCGCTTCGGTGGCATGCCCGAGGTGCCCGGCATCGATGCAGCGGCCACCGCCGCCGACACTGCCAGCGCCGCGCAGAAGGCCCAGCAGACCATCAATGCGGCCATCCCCAGCCTTTCCCCGACGCGTCCTGCAGCGGTGCCGCCTGGCGGCCTGCTGACCAGCATTCAGAACAACAGCAGCAACCAGAACAAGGGCACCCATGTGGAGAACGTGAACATTCACACCGGCAAGGCGATGACGCCGCTGGAAGTGGAAAACATGGTGGCCATGGCGGTGGGCGGATGAGCGAGTACGTGGATCTGTTGATCGTGGACAACGACCTGGCCCTGGATCCGTCGCGCCAGCCGCTGCTGATCGATGACCGCGCCTGCATCGCCCAGGACATCGCTCACATGATCCGCGACAGCGGACTGTTGGTTGTCCTGGTCGCCGAGCGTGATCGGTTGCGTCAACGCGATTGCATCCAGCGGTTGGAGCTGCTGGTGGAGGACGACGAGCGCCTGGTGCCGGGCACTGCGCGCATCACTCAGCAGGAGCCTGGCGTCTACCTGGTCACGGCCAAAACCCTGAAATTCGGATCGATTGAGGTAACCCTGTGAGCGTCGATTTTAAAAAGGTGATCGCCGAGACGGGCATCCCGACCACGGAGGCCGGCCTAAAAGCCGCCTGGGAGAAGGAAGTCGAAGCCCAGGGCGCCAAGGTGGCCAACACCAGCAGCTATTCGCCTTTTTGGCGGGTGATGACCGCCCTGGTCACCAAACCGGTGCTGTGGCTGCTGGATTTTTTGTGCCTGACCGTCCTGCCCAACTTCTTTGTCAAAACAGCGGAGGACGCTTGGCTGGACACCTTGGCGTGGGCGGTCAACGTCGAGCGCAAGGGGGCAACGAAGGCCAAAGGCAAATTGCTGTTCACCCGGACCACGCCTGACGGGGTGATGGAGCTGGAAAAGGGCATTGTGGTGCAGTCGGCCGCGATCAACGGCAACGTGTACCAGCTTGTCACGACGGCCGCCGCGACCTTCCAGCAGGGGCAACTCCAGCTTGAAGTGCCGGTGGAAGCGCTGGAATCGGGCAGCGGTTTTAACCTGGCACCTGGTTACTACGCCATCTTGCCCGTTCCGGTCCCGGGCATTGTCCAGGTCGTCAACGGCGACGGCTGGCTGGAATCACCTGGTGCAGATCCGGAGCCCAACGACCAGCTGCGCCTGCGGGTGCGTAACCAGTTCTCGGCGGTGAACCAGTGGCACACGGACGCGGTTTATCGCGCCATGATTTCCGCTTTCCCGGGCGTGCGCCCTGATGGCGTTTACTTCGAACACGGCGCACCACGCGGACCAGGTAGCGCGAACGCCTATGTGCTGTTTGATGCCGGCGTGCCGGCCAGCACTTACCTGGACCAGATCAATGCGCACATCCGCGACCAGGGCAATCACGGCCACGGCGACGATCTGCTGGCCATGGTCATGCCTGAACAGATGGTCAGCCTGCAGTTGAACGTCTGGCCCTTCGCCAACCAGACGCCGGCGCAGATTGCCGACCTCACACACGAAATTGAGTTGTTTGTGCGCGCCGCCTTTCGCGAAAGCACGCCTCGGGATTACCAGCCCACGCTGACTTATCCGCAATCACGATTCAGTGTCAGTCGCTTGGCCCAGGAACTACACGAGCAGTTCCCAGGGATCGAGTCCGTCAAGTTTGTGCCCATGGGGGATATCGTCAGCGGGTTGTCGATTCCCCGGCTACAGAGCCTGAAGGTGGTGATCCAGTGATCAAGCTGAAACTACCTTTTTGGCTGGAAGGCACCGAGCTTTCCAAGCTCACCCAGGCCGCCCAGGCCTGGTGGGAAACCGTCACTGGGTGGCTGCGCTGGCCCTATTCGCAAATCGACCCAGACACCTGCCACATGAGCATCCTGGACCTGTGGGCCTGGCAGCGCGACGTCACCCGCTTTCCGGGCGAGCCCGAAGCGCTGTTCCGCCTGCGCGTGAAGTACGCCTTCATCAACTCCGTGGACGCCGGAAGCACCGCCGGCATGAAGCGCATTTTCCAGCGCCTGGGCGTGGGCTACGTCGAGATCGAGGAGCGCCAACCCGACCGAGACTGGGACGTTATCCAGCTCAAGTTCAGCAACACCCAGCTGTCCCTCAACCCTGAGCTGCTACGCGTGCTGATTCAGCAGTACGGCCGAACGTGCCGACGCTACGACTTTGTGACCATGACCCCCATTGCGCTGCAAGTCGCCGTGGTGGATTTCAACGACGACCAGCAAACGCTGGTTGCCAGCCTGTAGGAACGCACCGTGAGCGCCAACATCACCCTGGCCGGCGAAAGCCAAATTGCGCTGAAGCAAAGCGAACGAAAGCCGCTGATCATCAATAAATTCATCTTTGCCAACGTGCCCGGGCTAGACCCAGCCGCGCCGATTGATCGCGCCGCAGGCAAGCCGCCGGCCGCGCAGATCGTTCATGTCTACAGCATTCCCGCGCAGAACGCCGGCTATGTGAACCCCAACCAGGTGGTGTACAGCGCGCAGTTGGGCTCGGATGTAGGCGACTGGAATTTCAACTGGATCGGCCTGGAGGACGAGGACGGGGTGCTGTGTGCCGTGTCCACCGTGCCGTTGCAGCAGAAGCGCAAGAACGTGCCGCCCCTGCAGATCGGTAACAACATCACTCGCAATTTCCTGGTGGCCTTTGACGGCGCCATGGCGCTGACCGGCATCACCATCGATGCCAGCACCTGGCAGCATGACTTCACGGTACGCCTGGCGGGCATCGATGAGCGCGAGCGCGTGAACAATCGCGAGCTGTTCGGCCGCGCCTGCTTCTTCGGCAATTCGCTGGCCTTCACCAGGATTGTTGGGGAATACCAATTGAATCCGGGAACCGCGTACATCGAAGGTCTTCGGGTCGTCTTGGACAAACCGCTGCCGATCAGCGGCATTATCCCCTCGGGCAAAATCTGGCTGGACGTTTGCCTGGAGCGCCAATTGAACGACCGGGTCACTACCTGGAAGCTGGCCTACGGGGAACAGGCCGACTACACCGACGCCGCCGGCGCACGTCATTACTGCGTTCAAATCGCCAACTTCATTTCCTCGACCAACATCGTCGACCTGAGAACGACGGAGCCCGTCACCGGCCCGTTGATCCAGTACCTGGCGGCGCGCAACGGTGACTATGAGCAGTTGCGCGCCCGAGCGACGACCAAAGCTGACGTGGGTCTGGGTAACTTACCCAATGCCAAAAGCGATGACCCTGCAACCAACAGCAGCGAGATCCTGGCCACCACGGCCGCGCTGAACCAACTGAATCAGCAGATCGGCGAACCCATGGTGGGCATGGTGGCCGCTTTCGCCATGAGCGCGGCGCCGGCAGGCTGGCTCAAATGCAACGGAGCAGCCGTTTCTCGTACCGCCTTCGCCAAGCTATTCCAGCGAATTTATACCTACTACGGCGCGGGCGATGGCTCTACGACCTTTAACCTTCCCGACATGAGGGGTGTATTTCCGCGTGGCTGGGACGATGGGCGAGGCATCGATGCCGGCCGTGTCTTCGGCTCCTTCCAGGACATGATGCTGCAATCGCATGGCCACACGGCCACGGCCGCTGCCGTAGCCGATCACGTCCACAGCGCATCGACGGATGCCCAGGGCCAACACACGCACACCGCATCGACTGACACCCAAGGCGAGCACACGCACGCCGGTAACGGCGTCGGCGCGTTGATCAACGTCAACGGCGGCGTTGAGGAAGGGCAGGCCCATCCGAACAGGCCGGTAACCGCTCTGCCTGCTGCTGGCGCGCATGCTCACAACGTCACCGTAGCTGCTGCTGGTTCACATGCGCATAACGTCGGGATTGGAGCTGCCGGGGGACACACCCATACGGTAACGGTCGCGGCGAATGGCGGTACCGAAACCCGGCCGAAGAACGTGGCCCTCCTTTTCTGCATCAAGTATTGAGATCGCGCATGACTGACAAGATCGTTTATCAGACGGACCATTTGGGCCTGTTCGTCGCCGAGGTGAAGGCCGACGAGTCGCCCCTGGAGCCCGGCGTTTACATGATCCCCGGCGGATGCGTGGAGATCCCGCCGCCGGCGATCCCCGAACATAAGGCCGCCTGGTGGAATGGCCAGGCCTGGCAACTGGTGGACCACTTCGGCGGCGTGGTGGTGTACAGCATCAAAAGTGGGGAGCCCCGCACCCTGGAGGGCTTCGAACCGGTGCCTGCGGGTTTCACCATGAAAAAGCCCGGGCCGAACCAGATTTGGAAAGACGGTGAATGGGTCGACGATATCGACGCCGTGCTGGCCATCCAGCAGGAGCAAACGCTGTTGGCGATCAGTGCCGGTTGCAGCGCCCACATCGCCGGCGGGTTCAACTCCAGCGCGTTGGGCGAGGTGTACCGCTACAGCAGCGCGATCGATGACCAGGTGAACCTGAATGCCCAGGTGCTGCTGGGCGTGGACGATGTATACCCCTGCTATGACGTCGACCAGGTGAAGGCCTTCCGGCCCCACACCATCGCCCAGTTGCAGAAAGTCAGTCATGACCTGGTGCGTTTCAGGCAGGCCGCATTGCAGCACGCCGAAACCTTGCGCCAGGCCGTGGCCGAGGCCCTGACCAGGAAGGATCTGAAAGCCTTGAAGCTCATCACCTGGACCACGCCGGCATGACCTGGGCACCGGTGACGATGCGCTGGCCAGAGCAAGCCACGCAATGGATGGGCGGCCTGACCGCAGCGAAGAACCTGGCCGGTGGCGAACTGGCCACCACCGCGCAGCGTCTGGTCGGGCTTAAGGACCTGGCCACCACCAACCCGGGGCCGGTTGGCGGGGCAGCGCAAGGCGCCATTGCGGCCGGTCGTGCCGCGCTCGCCGAGCAGTTGGGCGAGGCGCCGGCGTGCTTGGTGGTCACCCCATTTCAAAGCGGCATTGGTCAGGGCAAAGGCTATCAACGCTTCCTGTCGGCGCCGAACGTGCTCGAGCACCTGGGCAAAAAGCTGGAAGACGTCACGGACGACGGACGCCCGGCCGGGCCGCTGTACGCACTGTCGATCCTGTTCCTGGGCACGCGTCTGGAACAGTTGGCCAGCGGTTTATCGCGGTTCAACGCCTTGCTACCGATTCCCGACCTGGTGCGCACCGAGCGCCGGGCGCAACACCTGGTGAAGCTGGAAAGTGAAAAATGGGAGATCCCCAACCCGGGCCCGCTGCCGCGCTGGCAAGCGCTGCCCCTGGAGCGCTGCACGGTGGTCAAGGCCGCCAAGCAATCCATGGCAGGCCAGTTGGCCGTCCTGGAGGGCTATGCCGCTGACAGTTCGCCCTTGGGCGATCTGGCTGCACTGGCCGCTCGCAAAGGCGCCCAGCAGCAGGGCCGCGATCAGCAGTTGAGCGACCTCAAAGGGTTGTTGGCCGGTGGTAACCCGGACATCAGCATGCGGGCGCGTTTGATCGGCCCAGGCAACAGCAGCGAACTGCGCCGCCAACTACTCGCCGGCGACGCTCCAGGGCATGAATGGGTTCAGTGTGCCGGCCTGTTGCTGGTGGGCAGCAAAGCAGGATTGAGTTTTGTCCAGGAGCTGGTGGGCCTATGACGCTGTTGCTAGACGGACAGAAAGTCCAGGGGAAGAACCTCAAGGTCACGGCCAACCTGCGTATCGAAAGCGGGGACATGTCGGGGCAGACCAGCAACACCGACAAGGCGCACAAGGGCTTTAAGCCCAAGACGTTGACCGTTTCGCTGATGATCCCTTTCGTCGACCGGGTTCAACTGACCGAGCTGATGCGCCTGGCCGAAGCCACGGCCGGCGGCGGCCAGCTGCACCTGTACCGGATCGTCAACGATACGGCCGAGGCCTTCGGCGTGCGCCAGGTGGAATTCTCCGAAGGCGTCAGCGCCCGGGAGGCGGACAGCCTCAAGGCCTGGCTGGTCCAGTTCACGCTGAGCGAGCGCGAGTCCAATCCGGAGAAAGTCGAAGGCCGGCGCGCCAGTAACAAGGTCGACGCCCAAGGGGCGCCAGGGAGCGCGGTAGGAGATGGCGGTGGCGCATCGGGCGACAACCCTGCGCTGAGTGGCTTCGAAAAGGTCCTGGGCCGGGTGGACAGGTGGTTGGGCGGGAGTGAGCCAAATTGAAGCTGCACAAGGTGTTGGCCATCAACGGCGCGCCAATCGCCCTGGTCAAGGAGGACGTTCGCCTGGACGCCACCAGCCCGGGGCGGGCGAACTTCACGGTGCAATCCAGCGTCCCGCTCAAAGGCCTGGTGACGCTGGATATCGGCTACAACCAGGGCACGCTGCAACGCCACTTCATCGGCTACGTCGAGCGTTGCACCGCCGCCAACGCGGTGGAGCAGGTGCTGTTCTGCCGGGAGCTGGCCGCGGTGTTGGCCAACCCACTGCCGATGAACCTGCGCCATGTTGACCTGCGCGCCGTGCTGGCCGAGATCAGCCAGCAGACCGGCCTGCGCTTTCGGGTTCCCGATCGGCCATACGCCGGCGTCAAGGCGCCGTATTTCTACAGCCTGGCCGCCGGGTATCAGGCGATGGACAGTTTGGCCCGAGTGTTCGGGATCCCCGACTTCACCTGGCACCAACAGGGCAATGGTGAAGTGTTCGTGGGCAGTTGGGCCGACAGTTTTTTCGGAGTCCGGGCACCGCTGCAAATCCCTACGGAGCTGTTCGACGGCTACCAGGGCAACCAGAGCGCCATGGTCGCGGCCCTTCCTGGGTTACGACCAGGTGCAACGATCAATGCCGGCGAGCGCGTCACCAGCGTGGCACTCGCCAATGACCAGATGGCCATCCGATGGAAGACGCAATCCGCCGCAGCGTAGAACGGCAATTCCCTGAACTCACCGGCGGTTACCACCTGCCGCGCTTCGCCCGGGTTATCGCCGTGGCCGACGCACCGGCCGGCGCCGGGATCTGCGACGACTTTCGGCCGCGCTATGCCGTGGACATCGAAGTCCTGGGCCCGGACGGCGAGCCGGATCCGCTCCTACCCCAGCTCACCGGCGTTCCGTTGCCGCT
The DNA here is from genome assembly GCF_900119645.1 of Pseudomonas sp. NFACC43. Taxonomy (NCBI): domain Bacteria; kingdom Pseudomonadati; phylum Pseudomonadota; class Gammaproteobacteria; order Pseudomonadales; family Pseudomonadaceae; genus Pseudomonas; species Pseudomonas sp. NFACC43. Next base: position 162,347 of record NZ_FPKK01000006.1, on the reverse strand, counting down.
GCCCACCGGTGGCGAGGAAATGGGGATCTATGCGTTTCCGGAGGAAGGCACCCAGGTCGTGGTGTGCTTCGCCTATGGCCTGCCGAACAAGCCCTACATCCAGACGATCCTCCCGCACGGCCTGAGCATGCCGAAGGTGCCGAAAGGCGATCAGGTCTGGCAGCACAGCGAGGCGGCGCAACAGCGCGTAGACGCCGATGGCAACTGGCTGCGCCAGACGGATGGCAAGATCCAGGACAAAGCGATTGAGCGGGAAGTCGAAGCCCTGGAAAACCGCGAGCAGTTCCAGAGCCACACCAGGACGGTGGACGACCATTCAAGCGAGTCCGTGGGTGGTGTGAAGACGATCGAGGCGCTGGGCGCGCTCAAACTGCTGTCGGGCGGGTCCGCGAGCCTGGCGGCGGTAGATGATCTACATCAGGCCACCGGCCGGGACCTGAACCTGGTGGTCGGACAGAAGCTCAACACGACGGTAGGCGGCGATATGCAGGAGCAGATTCAAGGCCTTCGGAGAAGCGTTGCTCTAGTAGGGCAACGGCTGTCTGCACCGAAAACCTGGCTGGGTTCTGAAACAGAGAATGTGCTGCATATTCTCAGCGAACTAATTGATATCACAGAGCAAATGAGCATGACTCTCGCTGCGCATAAACATGGATCAACCCCGCCCCCTGATAACGCAAGTGCTTTCACTTCTTATGCGGCAACCACTCGCTCGCTTGGAACACGGCTAAAGCCTATTGTTTATTGAGAAACATGCTAACAACTAACTGTATATAAACTTAACTTCTTCTTTTTGTATGTGCCAGGTTTCGGCAGCTTCATAGAGCCGGCTGTCTTGCTCCAGTATTTTTCGCGACTCTGGAAAAACTTTCACATATGAAAAAAGAAAGTGAGCAAGAATTAGGCATAGCATTTGTCGACTGCTATCAGCTAGCATTTTTTGATCTTCAAACTTATCATTGGCATCTCTTATTTGAAGAATGCTAATGTAGCTGGCATGGGAGTGGCCGCTTAAGTGATTGTAGATACTATTAAAATATTCTTGATGGATATTGCTATCTTTTGTGATAGCGTACCATCCGCCAATAGGTTTCCATTCTCCGCTATCAATTTTCTTTCGCGAGTCCCTGTTTCCTAGTTTATAGAACTCGCTGCTTTGTATTTCGCTTAATAGTTTTTCGCTCTCTAACGCCTCAAGCCTTTGAATTTCTTTACTCTCGGGGGTGTACGCGGCATGCTTCCCCCTATCGATTAATCCTGAACGCTTCCAGAGCTTATGCCTGTAAATGCTAATCGCATCATCATCATTAGCAAATATATAGTTAAAAGTAAGAAACGCCTCCACTGCGGCTCTAACTATCACAGCCACAGAAGGATGATCAATATGAACAAACTTCCGACTCTCTCCAAAGTCTAATGCCACTCCCGCACCAATTTGCTGCGCCGAAACTACATGCCTAAAAATCTTTGTCCCAATCACCTGAGCATCGTTTTTCCACTCGCTTCCCTCTGGAATCGCTTGTCCATTTTTGCTCTGCATAACGTGATAGGAAAGTTCTATCAAATTTACTAGATCGACGTCCCAGTTCACCACGATGACCTCTTAATGTTGGCTGGCGGGTTCATTGAATTTGTATTGTTTCCCTTCAATTTCTACAATTGTTTCAAATCCGCCTTTGATCAGCTCCATTCCCAGGTCAAACGGTGGCTCACACCCTTCAGGCATCAGCGATATATAGATTTTTACGTTCTCGTAAAAACAAAGATGAATCAACGAGATTCCGAACTTATCAGGCGCAGCTAATTGATAGTAAAAGACCTCAGGATTTTGTCCGTGTCGTTCTTGGAGGTCCATTTGGGCTCTATGAGCTATGAACTGTTTAAAGGTGCGATGGTTTTTGTTTGCAGAGTGCAAAAAACCTAAGAAAACCTTCATTTTCCCAGCAAAAGATGCCTGAAAGTGGTGCCTATAGATTCCGTAACCGATATGAGTGAAGCAATCTACGAGCCTCTGGTAGTCAGGTTTGCCATAGATGATATCCAGAAACTTGTTTTCATCACCGAGACGGATTGTTGATTTATTCAAAAAAACCTTGTCTAACAGCCTGTGCGAGGACCGCTTTAAAGTTCTTTGTATTTTCCCATGGTAATGCTCGTAACCTATTGAGTTATTACCAATAATACCGGCAAGACTAACCATTAGAAATTCGTCATCCTTGCTTTTATTTGCGTTGTGAATGTCACATGATGGAACGGTTATTAAGTTCTGCCTCAAATGTTGCTTCGTATCTTTATATTCAGGAAATATGCACTTCGGTGGAACATGTTCCACCGAAGTTGCGGGTTCATCACACATGTAGCATTTCTCGTGTTGCATTGACGGCTTCCTTTTCGTGACGTGGCGCTACGTACCGGTCCTCGTCCGGTATCACGAACCTTAGCTGAAAAGTGGCCATCTGCCTTTATCAGCTTTTGACGATCCACAGTTGATCCAGTCTGGTGGTGAAGCTCTGACTCATCATCTCCCGCCGCATGCCCCAGTCTGGGCATGACGGGACGCCGCCAGTTCTCAGCGTCCCGCGCCCCCACCGTTGATTGATTTGATCCAACACTTCCATGACCTTCTCTGCAGCCACAGGTTGGCTTTGGGCGAAAAGATCGTCTGTAAACTCCCCTGGCTGCGTCAGATCCATCAGCAAGACTTCAGCCTTGCTGTACTTGAATCCTTGCCTAAACAGCCGATCTACCGCTTCCGACGCAGCCTTTGTCAGCAGGCGCACGTCGTTCGTAGGATAGGGCAGCTCGACCAGAGCGCCGTTGGCATACTTCGCCTCCTCGGGGTTGAACATGCCTGTTCGGATGCTGACACGGATTTTTTTGCACAATGAGTTTTGCCCCCTGAGCTTTTCAGAAGCCCGCGCCACATAGGTCGCCACAGCTTCTTTGATAGGCTCAATAGTCGTCAGACGCTTGCCGAACATGCGGCCGCTGCAGATCTCCTGCTTTGGCGGCTCTGTCTCGGATAGCTCCAGGCAAGAGGTTCCAGCCAGCTCCCTGGCAGTTTTTTCGATGACGACACTGAATTTCTGCCTCAGCATCCATGGGTCGGCCTTGGCGAGGTCCATTGCTGTCTTGATCTGCAGGGCGTCCAGGTGCGCTTTCATTCGGCGACCTACGCCCCAGACCTCCGCAACGTCGGTATTGCGTAATACCCAATCGCGTTTGACCTGATCGCATATATCAACCACGCCGCCTGTATGCGCCTGCAGGCGCTTCGCGGTGTGGTTGGCGAGCTTGGCCAGGGTCTTAGTCGGCGCGATGCCTACGCCCACCGGAATGCCTGTTCCTTTGTAGACTGCAGCGCGTATCGATCGGCCAAAGCTGGTCAGGTCACCGGAAATGCCCGACAGGTCTGCAAAGGCTTCGTCGATGCTGTAAATCTCGACGGCGGGCACCATCGACTCGATGATTGTCATCACCCTTTCGCTCATGTCGCCGTACAGCGCGTAATTGCTACTGAAAACCGCGACGCCGTTCCGGCGAAGGGTGTCCTTAATCTGAAAGTACGGGGCTCCCATCTTAACGAACGGCTTGGCGTCGTAGCTTCGGGCGATGACGCAACCGTCGTTGTTGCTCAAGACAACAATGGGGGTTTTTGCCAGGTCAGGCCTGAATACACGCTCACAGCTCGCGTAGAAGCTGTTGCAATCGATCAACGCAAAGACCTGGTCACGGCTTGCCATGGTCACGCACGCTGTAGGTCACTACTCCCCAAATAATCAGCTCATCGCCTTCCATCACATGCCGGGGCGGATATTTGCTATTGGCCGACAGGAGAATGATCGTGTTGTCACGCATGTGCAGGCGCTTGCAGATAGGTTCTGAATTGAGGCCGGCTATGACGATGTCGCCATGCTCTGCGTTCAGGCTGCGATTGACCACGACCAGGTCCCCACAAAATATTCCTGCGCCTTGCATGCTGTCGCCCTCAATCTTTGCCAGGTAGACGTGAGGGGCGCGGATCTCGAACAGCTCGTCGAGGGATATATGCTTTTCGATGTGATCTGCAGCCGGCGAGGGAAAGCCCGCCGGTATCCTGAACGAGTAGAGGGGGATTGAGGCGCCGCCCTCCGATAGCGGGCCTAGAATTCTGACACTCATGATAGTGACCTGGTAGGAAAGTTTACTGTATGCACATACAGTAAACTCTGCGTTGTACAGGTGGTCAATTGGTGTATAGGAAATTTCGACGGGTGACATCCATGTGTGGACGCTATTCGATCTACGAACCGATGGAGCATTACCTTAGAGAGCTGGCACCACAGCAATTGGTAATCAACGGTTATGACCTGTGGGCCATCGATCGATACAACGTCGCGCCCACCACCAAGGTAGAAATCATCCGTCCGACGAATGATGGCCTCAGCGTCGATAAGGTGCGGTGGGGATGGTCTCCTTTCTGGGCAAAAGGGAAACGGCCGGACCCTATAAACGCGAGAGTGGAAACGGTTACGACTGGGAAATTTTTTAAACAGCTTTGGCCGAATGGCCGAGCGATTGCCCCTGCAAATGGTTGGTTCGAATGGGTCAAGGACCCGGATGATCCAAAGAAAAAGCAGCCGTACTTCATACGCCTCAAAAGCCAAGCCCCCATGTTTTTCGGTGCGCTTGCGCAGGTCACTCCCGGCCTGGAGCCAAACGACCAGGACGGGTATGTGATTGTCACCGCCGCCAGCGATGCGGGCATGGTTGATATCCATGACCGTAGACCCCTGGTGCTGTCCCCTTCCTTAGCCCGCGAGTGGCTGAATCTCGACCTAAGCCCCCGAATGGCAGAAGAAATCGCCAGGACCCAGTGCACCCCAACGGAGGCTTTCGAGTGGTTTCCGGTAAGCCGAGCGGTGGGGAATGTCAGGAGCCAGGGGCCACAGTTGATCCTGCCCCTAGACGAAGTGTCGGCTCCCACAGAAAAGCCAGACTGAGAGAAAAAAACTCAAGGAAAAGCACTTATCCCCCTCCCGCCGACGGGCTATGTGTCACTTTTTTGTGAAAGGGCGAGGGGAGTGCAAGTGATACCTCCATCCAGGCCGGCTGGGGAGGTTGGGACGTGTTTGGCCATTGCACGATTTGCAAAGTTTTGAAAGGAAATGAAGGTCGTTTTCAAACTCGCCTGGACGCCGGGTTACAAGGTGCGCTTTCTGTGGGGCCCGGCCCTATTGGATACGGTCCGGGATAATGTCCATTGAAAGCGGGTTTTCCATTTCGGGCTTGGTCTTTTTCTTGGACCTCGGCCATATCCTTTGAAATGGAAAAAATTCGATGCGGCCCACGTCCAGTAAGGCCTGGAGCGCCCACACGGGTTTGCACAGGTTGACTCAGTTCGCTTGTGGGTTCACGACTCTGCTCCTTTGAGGCGAGCCAAGCCTTGTTTGATGTACCCGGCATTTTCGCCAATTGTCATCAGTGCCCCGCGAATGTTTTCACCGACTTCACCTGCATTTTGTCGTTCCACCAGCAAAGTCAGCTCCATCACAGCTGCCTCTAAAGCGACCTGATTTTCGTAAATCCTTTCCAGTACGTCTGATAGCGAATATTCGTTGGACACGGCTAGGCTCCAGGCCCGTATTGGCGTTTGGATATAGGGTTGCCAGGCTGGAGTAGCGTGGCTATCGCTACGACTAGATCATCTAGTGACCATGGCTTATGCAGATAGACAGTTTTCGGCGGCACGTCCGTTGGATTAATCGAATATCCAGACATGAGAATCGAGGCGATCCCGGTCCATCGGCTTTGGACCATCTCGATGAACTCTATTCCCTGGATCTGCCCCGGTAGTCCCTGGTCCACGATAACCAACGGGCAAGGTTCAGAGTTCTGCAGAAGAAAAGTCAATGCATCATCTGCCGTATCGAATGCACGAGTCTGGGCGCCCATTTCATCCACTATGCTCGCCATCAACGACCGAAGGGTTGGGTCGTCCTCTATCACGATCACCACCCCATCTATGGGCAACATTCCCTCCCAGTCTACGTTCACAGTCTGCTCCTCATACGTCACGTTCTGGACCGTTTGAAAGTACAGCGTAGGCTTATTTCCGGTTGAGGGGTGGGGAAAAGGTAATTTTGGAAATTTGATAGAGGAAGGCGGCTGTAAGCCTTATGGGACGTGGCTTTGAGCAATTACCTGAAAAGGTAATTTGAGGTAATCGAAAAGGTAATTTTTTCTTAACGTACTGATTTTAAAGGATTTTCTAAGGTTAGATTCTTACCCTACTAAAAGGTAACCTGGTTACTACAAAATTACCCTATTATTACCTTTAATAGATCATTGCAACCTATTGATTTGCAAAGGTTTTTAGTAGGTTAAAAAAATAAATTACCAAAATTACCCTTTCCCCGTGGGTCAACATAAAACCGGGGAGTGACGTAGCGCAGCGGAGCGGTTCGCGGCACACTCTTGCAACCCGGTGCAGAGCCGCTTATTACGTCGCTTGTTACGTCTGAGGCAAAAAACAAGGGCCTGCATCGCTGCAAGCCCTTGATTTATATGGTGCCGGCACCAGGAATCGAACCCGGGACCTACTGATTACAAGTCAGTTGCTCTACCAACTGAGCTATACCGGCGTGTGGGCGACGATTATAGCCATTGGGGGATTTCTGTAAACCCCTGAATTCTGACTATTTTTGCGCGGGGCGTGGCGATGGGCGGGGCAGTAGGTTGCGTAATTTGTGCAGGACTCGCCAGGTGCGGCTGTCCTGGATGGCTCTGAGTTGGGCTTCGGCCCGTTCGGCGCGTTGCAGGGCGAGGGCGAGTTGGTGTTCGGTGTCGCCGGTGGGGTGGCTGAATTTGTGGCCTTTGCAGAACTGGAAACCGTCGAGGTTGCACGGGGGGATGTCGAAGGCGGGTTTGAGGGCCAGGTGCTCTTCGGCGAGGTAATAGGTGTTGATTCCGTCGAAGAGGATGGATTGGTAGCCGGTGTTGGTGACCAGGCTTTCCCAGGCCTGGTCGCGGGCCCATGGGGTTTCGATGAGGATGATCCACGGCCGCCAGCGGCTGAAGTCCATGCCTCGCAGCACGGTTTCTTCATGGCCTTCGACGTCGATCTTCAGGAAATGGATGGGGCGGTCCTGGGCGTATTGCTCGCAGATCGAGGCCAGGGTGCGGGACTGGACGGTCTGTTCGCGCACATCCATGCCGGATTCTCGGTGCTGCCGGGCGACGCTGGCCTCGACGGTGGACAGGCCGGTGTCGGCGATGGTGTAGAAGGTCAGGCTTTCGGCGTTTTCGCCCGCCACGCATTGCAGGTTGATGTCATTGGGGCGCTGTTGGCAGAGCGCTTCGTAATAGGTCGACACCGGTTCGATGTTGATTCCGCGCCAGCCGTGGTCATAAAAGGCCCGGGTCACGGAGTCGTCTGTCGGATGGTTTGCGCCGACGTCGAGATAAAAGCCGTTTTCCACCGACTGGAGGGCGCGCCACAGGCGTATGTCTTCGAAGTTCTGTGCGTAGGAGATGAACGTCACGGTCAGTCCTTGAGTGCGTCGGCAGGGTGTCTGTCACGATAAGTGGAACTGTTGTACTGCACGGGCACGGTGGGTGCAATTGTTGGCGCAGAGCACCCTAGGATTCGGCGGTTATGTCGTTTTGATTGGGCGCTTATGCACAACGGGCAGGGTCAGGCGCAAGGAATATTGTAATTCTGTGACAGCTTTCGCGTTTGCGTGCAAATGCCTGTTTTCATGGTTTTTTATTCATATGAATAAAAAATGACCAGCCTTGAATCGGTCAGGAAATGGCGAATTTATTGGATCCAGGCGTATTTCATCAACAGAGTTATCCACAGGGTGTTGCTTCTGCGCAACGCTCAACCAACAGCATCAGGTTTCGAGGTGTCAGGGTCGCTTCGCAGAAGGTCCCAAGGCGAACCTCATAGCCTTCTTGAATCAGAAAAAGAGCCCTGTCCACAACCAGCCACAGCTCCAGGGGACGGCGGAACAGGCTTCGTAGCAACTCCAGGTTGCGTACCTGGGCCAGGCGTTGATGGCCCGCTGCTTCCAAGGCTGCCCAGTCAGGCGAGCCGATTGTGGATAAGTCTTTCAGGGCCGCCAGATCGGTGCAGTATTGGGCGAAGGTTTTCTCCAGCCAGGACGTGGGAAGCGAGGGCGTCGGCAGATAGCTGTCGCTACCCCGGATTTGCCGTTGCAGCAGATCGAAACCCAGGCGCCAGGCCATGGAGTGGTCTCGTTGCCTTCGCACCCGTGCGCCGGCGGTAACGGTTTCGCTCAGTGGCAGGCCGAGGTCTTCCAGCGACAGTTGCAAGGCAGAACCTTTGGCTGCGTCGGACAGGGGTTGGTAGTGTTCGGCGCCGATGCGGTTGTAGCAGCACGGTGCGATGGCCATCTGCTTGCAATGGGCGGCGCTGGCCAGTTGCATGAGCCGTACATGGAGGTCGCCGCAGGCATGCAGGGCGACAGGCGTGTGTTCGGAGTGGATCGCTTGGGCTGCGTCCTGCGCCAGCACGTCTTGTCGCACATGGGTGGCGCTCAGGTGGTGGCGCTGGCTCAGTTGCTGGCCGTTGGCGACCAGGGCCGGATCATATTCCAGGCAGGTCAGGCGCTGTGTGCCGCGCAGCAGGCGCCGGCCGAGATGGCCTTTACCGGCGCACCAGTCGAGCCAATGGCTCGGTTCGCTGGAAAAGTCCAGGCGACTGGCGAAGGCCTCGATCTGCTGCCACTTGCGGCCGGGCACCTCGACGTCGAGGCGATGGGCAGGCGCTTCGAGCGCCATGCCAGGCAGTGGGCCGATCGTGCTCAACCCATGGGCGACAGCCGCCCATTCGGGAAACGGTGCGGGGGCGTTTTCAATCAGCCAAGGCTGGTGATGGTCATTTTCCGCCTCTTCCAGCGAACGTCGGCGTAGCCATTGGGCTAACTCCGGGTAGGACGTTTCCCAGGGTAGTTGCAGATGGGTGAACGGCCGGGGTTTCCACAACCCTTGGTGCGCAGTGAGAAAAGCGTCCAGCGCCCTGAAGCGGGCGAGTAATGCCTCGCCCGTCAAGACGACCGTTTCAGCGTCCCTGGCAGGCATCGACGCGCAACCAGCGCTCCAGCTGCTTGAAGCCTTGCACCAGCACGAACGCCATCAACAGATAGAACATACCGGCCGCGAAGAAGATCTCAACCGGCAGGTAGGTACGGGCAATGATGGTGCGGGCCATGCCGGTGAGCTCCAGCAGGGTCACGGTACTGGCCAGGGCGCTGGCCTTGAGCATCAGGATCACTTCGTTACTGTAGGCCGGCAGGCCGATTCGCGCGGCGCGGGGCAGGATGATGTAGAACAGCGCCTTGGGCCGCGACATGCCCAGGGCGCGTGCCGCCTCGATCTCGCCACGGGGAATGGCCTGGATCGCGCCGCGCAGGATCTCGGCGATGTAAGCGGCGGTGTGCAGGGTCATGGTGGCCGTGGCGCACCAGAACGGATCCCGCAGGTACGGCCACAGGGCGCTGCTGCGCACGGCATCGAATTGCGCCAGGCCGTAATAGACCAGGAACAGTTGGACCAGCAGCGGCGTGCCACGGAAAAAGAAGATATAGGCGTAGGGCAGCGCCCGTACGTACCACAGGCGAGAAGAGCGGGCGATGCCCAGCGGAATCGCCAGCAGCAGGCCGGCGAGCACGGCGATGGCGACCAGCTCCAGGGTCAGGGTCGCGCCCTGGGCCAGTTTCGGCAGCCACTTGATGATGACTTCCCAGTTCATTGGGTACTCCTGGCAAAGCCGCGGGCCGCTCTTCGTTCCAGCACATGCATGCCGGCCATGGCGAGGATCGTCAGGCCCAGGTACATGAACGCCGCCACCATGTAGAAAGTGAACGGTTGCTTGGACACGGTCACGCCTATTTGCGTGTGGCGCATGATTTCTTCCAGGCCGATCACCGAGACCAGGGCGGTGTCTTTCATCAGGATCATGAACAGGTTGCCCAGGCCGGGCAGGGCGATGCGCCACATCTGCGGCATGATCAACCGGGTGAAAATCCGCCATTTCGACAGGCCCAGGGCCACGCCGGCCTCACGGTGGCCCTTGGGGATCGCCAGGATCGCGCCGCGAAAGACTTCCGTGGCATAGGCGCCGAAGCACAGCCCAAGGGCGATGACGCCGGCGGTGAAGGCATCGAGGGCAAGATCGGGGAGGCCGAAATACTCGCCCATGGCACGCATCAGGTTGACGGTGCCAAAGTAGATCAGCAGCACCCAGAGCAATTCCGGGACGCCGCGGACCAGTGTCGAATAGGTGCCGCCAAGCCATTGCAGGGGCTTGTACGGTGAAGTCTTGGCCAAGGCGCCGAGCAGGCCGAGCACCAGCCCCAGGCACAGGGCCGAGAGCGCCAGCTTGACGGTCATCAGCGCGCCGGCGGCGAGCGCCGGGCCGAATCCGTAGAGGTCGATGATCATGGGTACGTGTTCATATCGGCAGGCTTTGCTAAGGGCCGGGGCCGCGGGGAGCGGCACCGGCCAGGCACGTCAGGATCAATAGATGCTGAACGGGAAGTACTTGTCGTTGATTTTCTTGTAGGTGCCGTCGGCAACGATTTCCTTCAGGGCGGCGTTGAGCCGGTTGCGCAGGTCATTGTCACCCTTGCGCACGGCAATGCCGATCTTGTCGCTTTCCACCACCGGATCGCCCTTGAATTCGTAGGCGCGGCCGGCATCGGTCTTCAGCCAGTCGTAGTTGACGTACTTGTCCGCCAGGATCGCGTCGACACGACCGGAAGTCAGGTCCAGATAGGCGTTTTCCTGGGTGTCGTAGAGTTTGATGGTGATGTCGTCGTCGCCCAGGTCTTCGAGCCAGGTACCGGCCAGGGTGGCGCGTTGAGCGCCGATGATCTTGCCTTTGAGAGTGGCAGGGTCGGTCTTGAATTCAACGTTCTTGGGCGCAATGAATTGCAGTTTGTTGGAGTAGTACGGGTCGGTGAAATCCACCGCTTGCTTGCGTTCTTCGGTGATCGACAGGGAAGAGATCAGGAAGTCGAATTTCTTGGCGTTCAGGGCCGGGATGATGCCGTCCCAGTCGGAGGTGACCACGCCGCACTCGACTTTCATCTTGGCGCACAGGGCATCGCCGATGTCTTTGTCGAAGCCTACGACCTGACCGCTGGCGTCCTTGTTGTTGAAGGGGGGGTAGGCTGCTTCGATGCCCATCTGCAGCTTTTCAGCCGCCATGGCGTTGGCAGAGAACACCAGGCCGGCGGCAGCGGCCAGGAAAAACTTCTTGTAGATCTGCATATGTACTGCTCCGTTAGCGGTTGCTGGACATGAATTGTTTGCAGCGCGCCGAAAGCGGGTTTTCGAAGACCTGCTGTGGCGATCCTTGCTCCTCGACCAGGCCCTGATGAAGGAACACCACTTCGCTGGAAACCTGACGGGCGAAGCCCATTTCGTGGGTCACCAGCAGCATGGTGCGACCTTCTTCGGCCAGGGCGCGGATCACACTAAGTACTTCCTGGACCATTTCCGGGTCAAGGGCGGAGGTGGGCTCGTCGAACAGAATCACCTTGGGCTGCATGGCCAGGGTACGTGCGATGGCCGCGCGCTGCTGCTGGCCGCCGGACAGCTCGGCGGGGTAGGCGTGACGCTTGTCGGCGATGCCGACCTTGGCCAGCAGGGCCTCGGCCACTTCGATGGCTTCGGCCTTGCTCTGGCCAAGGACGCGGCGCGGGGCTTCGATGATGTTGTCGAGCACGCTCATGTGCGGCCAGAGGTTAAAGTTTTGAAATACAAAACCGATCTCGCTGCGCATGCGATTGATCTGCCTGCCGTCGGCGGCCACCAGCTCACCGTTTTTCGCGGCCTTGAGCTTGAGCTCTTCGCCGGCCACCAGGATCTGGCCCTGGTTGGGGTTTTCCAGCAGGTTGATGCAGCGCAGGAACGTGGACTTGCCGGACCCGGACGAACCCAGGATCGAGATCACGTCGCCGTCGCGGGCGGTCAGCGAGACGCCCTTGAGCACCTCCAGCTGTCCGTAGCGTTTGTGCAGGTTGCGGATTTCAAGCGCGGGCGTGGCCTGGGCCATGTGCGGTCCTCATGGTATGTGCTCCCTTGCTGTTGGTGGCCTTCCTGGCGAGGCGGCCAAGCTAGCATGCGTCCGAATGACAGCCAACAGCGCTGCGGGTGGTAAACCGGTGATGTGTGGCAGGTTGTCGCATAGGCACAGCAGACTGTCGCGCCATCAACAACCGAACGGCCGTTTGAACCCTGTTTACCGATGAAGAGCCCGGGGAGTTGCGTAAAAAAAGGCGCGATGGTGCCAGCTTTGGGCGGGGGTTGGAAGGGTTAACGGATAAGCGTTGCCGTTGCGCTTGGATACCGGCCGCATCAGGGCAGAACGGCCGGGCAGGAGCGAGGAATTTCTGGCGTGCGCTTTTGTTCTGCAGCGCTGAATCTCATTGCTGTGTCGAGTACCAAGAACGGTCCACGAGAGCGGTACGTTCTACGGCCTACTTCCAATCGGTCTAAACCACGTCGGGCGTTACGGATCAAAGGTGTGTTCGTGTGAAGTTGTTTTCCAGATCCTGGAGTCTTCGCCATGAAACTGACCCGGTGCGTTCTGTTGTCTTCCCTTGCGGCTGTGGCGCTGCTGTTTCCTATCCTGGCGCTCAACGCCACCAACCTCGCCCCCATCGACAGCTCCGGTGTGCAGGTCCAGCCGTTGCAGCAGAACGGCATCACTTATCTGTCCGGTGGGATCGGTGAGGATGAAGCCCGCGCCATCAGCCAGGCCCAGGGGTATAACCTGCACGTGACCTTCGCGATCGGGCCGGAAAACAGGTATGTCGCGGATGTGGACATCGCTATTGGCAATGCGTCCGGGCAAACGCTGCTGACGCTGGATCAGGCCGGACCTCTGGTTTTCGTGCAACTGCCACCGGGCAAATACACGGTGGTGGCGACACGTAACGATGAGGAGCGGCGCGACACCGCCAACATCGGCAGTGGCGCTCCACGCAAGCTGGTGTTCCATTGGAACAGTGACGAATAGCCGACGACAGGTTTATTCGCCGGCCGGTTCTTCCATGGACTGGCGATAGCGGTCCAGCGCTTCGCTGAAATCCTTGATGAACTCCGGCGTGCTGAGCCAGCGCTGTGCCGTTTCGCGGTCCATGTCATCGGTCCACATGCGGTAGTCCACCAGCATGTCGGCAGCCAGGTTGGTGGCCGCCATGCTTTCGTTCTCGGCGTTTTTCAGGTCCAGCAGGCCTGGTCGCTCAGCGATCATCACACTCAGGGAGGACAGCAGCGTGTCGAGCAGTTCGCCGCGACCGATGGCCTCGGCTTCGCGCAGCTTGGCGAACAGTTCCAGTACATAGACCGGTGGCTGGGCGGTGGCGTAGGCAGGATCGCCGTACATGGGCGAGGCCTTGCGGCCGCTCATGCGAATCTGCTTGGCTTTTTCCTTTGCGCGTTTGGCGCGTTTCTGCTGCTTGTTCAATGAGGCCATTGGGCTTCGGGTTCCAGTTTGTCAGGAGGGGCGTTGCCCGGTTCAGTCGATTTTCGGGACAGTGAAGCGGAACTCACTGCCTTGGCCAGGCTGGCTTTCGGCGTGCAGTTTACCGCCATGGGCCTGGACAATCCCCTTGGAAATATACAATCCAAGACCGGTGCCGCTGGGGTTGCCTTCCTTGATTGTCCAATAGCGATCAAAGATGTGGGGTAACTGCTCCGGCGCGATGCCTTGGCCGGAATCGCGAACGCTGAACACGATCTCGTTGCCCACCGACATCGCGCTGATGCCAATGACGCCTTCGTGCGGCGTGAACTTGATGGCGTTTCCAATCAGGTTGGACAGCACCTGGAACAACCGTTCGGGGTCGGCCTTGATCTTCAGGTCGGGTTCGGCATGGAACGAGATATTGATGGCCTTGGCGCTGGCCAGCGGCGTCAACAGCGAACAGGCGTCGTCGAATATCTGGCTGACTTCCATTGGCTTGGGATTGATGGTGTAGCGTCCGGCGTCGATTCGCGAGGTGTCGAGCAAGTCTTCCAGCAGCGTGTTCATGCGGCTGGTGGCCTGTTGCATGGTGTCGATGGCCGAGGCGATTCGCTTCGAACTGTGGGAACCGTCGGAACTGAAGGACTTCTGCATCATGCCGCAGAGCATGGAAATGACCGTCATCGGGCTGCGCAGGTCGTGGGAAACCACTGCCACCAGCTCGTCGCGAGCGTGCACGGCCTGGCGCTCCTTGAGCACTTGCCGGGCCAGGTCGTTTTCCAGGGCCGAGCGCCGCAGGTCGTTGGCGGCGAACAGTTCGCCATGGCTCCATCTGTTGCTGATGCCGGCCATTTCGACTTTCCAGATCTCGAAGGATGTCCGGGGGCGCAGGCGCAGGCCGTTCTCGCTGTTTTCCAGGTCCAGGGGTTTCTGTGGGTCACCGCTCCAATGGATGGTTTCCTTCACTTCGGGCCGGAACCACAGCACGCCGTTTTCCACAGGCTTGGGCAGGTGAATCGCCAGCACGCCGCTCGCCACGTCCTGGTAACCGCGGGCCGGGGCGTAGACGCTGCCCAGTTGATGGTGCGAAAACACCGGTTGCCCGCTTTCGAGGATCCACTGGTGCAGCGCCCGGATCTGCTCCGGTTCAGGGCACTGGCCGTGGCGATGCAGCTTGTTGTCCTCGATAATCGCGACGCCGCTGGCACCGGTCAGGTCCATCAAGCGTTGTGGCTCATGGGACAAGCCGTCGAAGACGTTATCGCTGGACTCGGCCATGGCCTTGGCAAGTATGCCGAGGTCCTCGAGCTTGGCGTCTCGTTGACGGCTCAGCTCCAGTGCTTCCATGGCGCTGATCTGCAGTGACAGGACCTGACCGATGGTCTGGCAGGCCTTGCGCATCTCATGGGGGACGAGCAAGGGCTTACGGTTGCCGCAACTGATCAGGCCCCACAGGCGTTCACCGTCCATCAGCGAGATGCTCATGGACGACAGCACCCCCATGTTCTTCATGTATTGCCGGTGGATCGGCGAGACACTGCGCAGGGTCGCGAAGCTCAGGTCCAGGGGCGCCCGGGTGTCGGGGCGCAGATTCGGAACCAGCGGTACCGGCGTGTAATCGGCGTTGGGGATGATCCGCAACCAGTTGGTGCGATACAGCTCCCGGGCCTGTTCGGGGATATCCGAGGCCGGGAAGAACAGGCCCTTGTAAAGCTCCATCGATGGCGCGCTGGCCTCGGCGATCACCTGGCCGTGGCCCTCTTCCTCGAAACGATAGATCAGCACGCGGTCATAGCCGGTCATGGCCTGGATTTCCCGAACGCTGATTTCGTAGAGGGCCTGAAGGCTTTTCGCGCTGTGCAGACGCTGGAGCATGCGCCCCATATCGGCTTCGCCGCTGACGCCTTCCGGACGATAGTCGCTCAGGTGCTGCTCGAGTTCGACGATCAGTACGCCCTGGTGACGATGGACCAGCGCGTCGAAGCGGTGCCGGTTCACGAGAATATCCAGCGGTGCGTTGTCGTGGCCTGCTTCGATGCGCCGGGCGTCAAGGATGGCTGCTGCCTGCTCCGGCCCCAGCAGCACGTCCAGCGTCTGCCCCAACAGCGCCTCGGGATCATGTCCCATCAGCTGCGATACGTTGGCACTGACCTGGCGGATCACGAAGTCGGGTTCGGACAGCATCACCAGCACGCCGTGAGGCTGGATGGCGCCGGGGAACCGAATCGGTTCGTCTGCGCAGTTGGCCAGCAGCTCTTCGAAGGCCTCTTGGTTTTCAGGGTTCATAACAGGACCTCCTGGCTGTCCAGCCAGCGTTCAAAGCAGATAAATGTCGTTTTGGCAGCATGTGTGACTTCGAGCGTTTGGCCATCGCCAAGGTTCCTGTCGCCCAGGTACTCCAGGAAGTCCTTCCAGCGCCGCCCCGTCAGCTCGCCGTATACGTTGAGAAATGCTGCCCCGCTGCTGGCGTCGAGGCCAAGCTGCTCGGCCACCCTGCGCCGCAGGATCTGGCCGCCCAGGGTTGCGCCTTCCAGGACATAGGAAACCCCAAGCGCGGCGGCACGAGAGTCGATAGCGGGCAACTCGCTGCAAAGGGGCAGCGCCTCGATAGCCGCTTCGTCCAGGCCCAGTGCCGTGAGATCCGCCCTCAGCACTGGGAGCTTGACTCGCAGGGGCTGGTCCAGCCCGGCCAGCGCCAGGGCATGGAGTCGTTGTTCCAATGGCTGATAAAAGCCGTAGTAGGCCACCATCAGGCGCCGATACAGATCGAGATCCAGCTGTTGGGAGAAAAACGGCAGGCGTTTTTCCAGGGCGACGTGCAGTTCAGCGGTTTCGGTCCGCAACGCCTGGATCAGAGTGGGGTAGGGTGCGGCCGGTGACATGCAGGATAGAGCTCTTGAAGATGTAGGTATTTCCGAAGCGCATCAAGCTTACATCGGTTTTTACAATAAACGGTCACGCAATGCCGGCTTTCGTGGCTTCAAGTGATCGTGTGTCGTCGCTGTTCTTCGAGCCGCCTCCGTTCGCGATCCAGCTCATTGCGCAGTTCTTCTTCGGTGGGCAGGAGCAGTTTGTAGAAAATCCTGTAGCTGGTCGATCAAGGCCTGCTCCAGATCGGTCTCCAGCAAGGTGCCCGCGTTGGGCAACCCGAGAAATTCCAGCACCACCGGGTCCCTGACGATATCCCTGGGCCCGGGGTCCAGTGACTCGATATGGGCGCTGGCCTCCTGCTCTACCGCCGGCCTGTCCCGACTTGCCAGCAGGCGTTCGTAATAGAAGGTGCCGATCTGGCGTTCCAGGGCGCGCGTTGACCAGTTCTGCACTGCGGCTTCGTTCATGTACCAGTGGCGCGCATGATCATCTTCTATACGAAGCAACAAGCGGTAATGAGTCCAGCTCAATTCGTGACGCAGTGCGTCACATATTGGAAACGCCTGGTAGAAGAGGCGCATGTAACGAAGGTTCGATGCATCAAATCCTTTCCCGAACTTCACCGTCAGCGCCTTCGCCAGTGTCGGCAACAGTCGCGCCCCGTAAGTCGCCCGATCGGCGCCCTCCTGTTCGAATTCGATGATATGCCGGCCGATCTGCCAGCAGGTCTGTACCTGCAGGGTGTCAACGGCGCGCATGACCTTCTGGCGTGCCTGGCGGATCAATTCGGCGAGTTCGCCGATCAGTGGTGCCAATTGCGGATCGTCTTGTGGGGAGATCGAAGTCATCAAGATGTTCAGCCGTGGAGTGGGACGGACTGAATGATGCGTCAGGCTTCATATTGATGATGCCGGACGGAGCTGATTGCCGTGGAGGAAAAACAACCGCTTCATGCAAGACGGTTTTGACGCCGGCTCATATTGATGGAGCTTGGCTTGTAGGAACTGTCGCTGAAGGATGTCATCCCCCCAGCAAGCGCCCTCATCGCAAGAGCGCCGGGCGGGCGAGGCTCAGGCCTGGGGTTGCACCAGTTCCCTGGAGGCCGCGAGATAATCAGCCTGGAATTGCTCGCTCTCGACCCAGTCAAGCGCAGTCTGTTCATCGACGCCGGTGGTGGCGCGACGGTATTCGATCAGGGCGGTGATAATGAAATCCATGGCTTCTTCTTCGCCTTCCTGTTCCAGCACAAGCGCCAGCAGTGGGTGCCCCAGGAAGGCGATGCACATGGCTTGCTGGCTGATCTTTTCAGCGTCGCGCATGAGCTGGAACAGCTCGGACAGGTCCACGGTCTCCAGGTCGATGCGCTCATCGTTCGGGTCCAGGAAGTCGTTCGGCGCAGCGGCACGCTGTACCCGGTTCTTCTTGGCTTTCGCCTTGGCGCGCTGGTTTCGCTTCTGCTGTTTGTTTGCCGACGGCATGGCCAAGGCTCCTGATATGAAAAATGAGGCGGTTGATTCTACAGCTCCAGGACGAGTGCTTCGAAACTCAATCCACCACGAACAAGGTGGCGCCCACCGAGGTTGAAGAGCGATGGGGCTCGGCCTGGTCCGCTACCTGGTAGCTCATGCCCGGCTTGAGCACGAACTGTCGCCCATCTTCCAGCTCCGTATGCAGCTCGCCCTTCAGGCAAAACAGGATGTGCCCCTTGGTGCACCAGTGATCGGCCAGGTAACCCGCCGTGTACTCGACCATCCGGACGCGGATATTCCCGAACTGCCGGGTTCGCCAGTAGGCGGTTCCGGTGACGCCTTTGTGTTCGCTGGGTTCGATTGTCGACCAGTCGGTGGTGCCGAAGGGGATGCCAGTGATGTCCATAAGGTTCTCTGCGGGAGGGCGGCGAGGGTCGAATGTAGCTGAGTCCCTGGGGGAGCGGAACACGTCAATGAAATCAGCGGGCAATAAAAAACCCCGATCAATTTCTTGATCGGGGTTTTGGTATTTGGTGCCCAGAGACGGAATCGAACCGCCGACACGGGGATTTTCAATCCCCTGCTCTACCGACTGAGCTATCTGGGCAACGGGGCGCATTAAACGGGTTTTTCAGGAGGGCGTCAAGCACGTTATCAAAAAATATTTAATTATTACCGTCGCTTACGATTCGCCCCCGGGGTAAGCAGCTTATTCGGAAGGCGGTACGTAGCCCTCGGCCTTGGCGTATTCTTCGCCGGAAAAGAACTTGTCCATTTCGCCCTGGATATATTTGCGATCCTCGGCGTTCATCATGTTCAGGCGTTTTTCGTTGATCAGCAGGGTCTGGTGTTTCTGCCAGTCTGCCCAGGCCTTGGCCGAGACGTTGTCGTAGATGTCCTGGCCCTTGGCGCCAGGGAACGGAGCGCGCTCCAGGGCGGGCAGCTCTTCTTTGTATTTGCGGCACATGATGGTGCGGGTCATGACGACTCTCCTGCATTCAAGACGACGGCCGCGCGTTCGAGCAAGGTTTTGACCGGGGCGGCAAGGCCCAGGCGCGGCGGGGTGGCGAGGTTATACCAGAGCCAGTCGGCCTCGGCCACGTGATGGCCGGTTTCCTGTACCCGGACCAGCCAGGGTTCGATTGCCAACTGGAAATGGCTGAAGGTGTGCACCAGGCCGGGCATTTCCTGTTGCCTGCCCAGTTCCAGCGAGTGTTGCAGGGCCAGATGCTGCAGGTCGTCGAGGTCATCGAGTTCCGGCAGGCTCCACAGGCCGCCCCACAGGCCGGTGGAGGGACGACGATAAAGCAGGATCGCGCCCTCACGGTTGGCCAGCATCGGCATCAAGGTACGTTTCCTGGGTACTTCCTTGCGTGGCTTGGGGATCGGATAGCGGGTCTCCAGGCCCAGCATATGGGCTTGGCAACCGGTCTTCAGCGGGCAGAGCAGGCAACTGGGCTTGCTGCGGGTGCAGAGCGTGGCGCCCAGGTCCATCATTGCCTGGGTATAGGCATTGACCCGATCCTGGGGGGTGAAGCGCTCCGCGGTGGCCCACAGTTGCTTTGCGACCTTGGGTTCGCCCGGATAGCCTTCCTGGGCGGTAAAGCGTGCCAGCACCCGCTTGACGTTACCGTCGAGGATCGGTGCCCGCAGGCCCATGCTGATGCTGGCGATGGCACCGGCGGTAGACAGGCCGATCCCCGGCAGCTCGGTGAGTTTCTCCACGTCCCGGGGGAATTCGCCGCCGTATTGTTCGACCACGATCTTTGCGGTTTTCTGCAGGTTGCGAGCACGGGTGTAGTAGCCCAACCCGGTCCACAGGTGCAGCACTTCATCCTCAGGCGCGGCGGCCAGGGCTTCGACGGTAGGCAGCGAGGCCATGAACCGGTCGAAGTAGTTGAGCACGGTGCTTACCTGGGTCTGTTGCAACATGATCTCCGAAACCCACACCCGGTACGGCGTGATGTCCTGTTGCCAAGGCAGGTCGTGACGCCCGTGGCGGTCGAACCAGTCCAGCACCGCGGTGGAAAACTGCTCGGCTCTCATCGCTTGAAGAGCCCCTTCAGCGCATCTTTCAGCTCGGGGCTGACCTTGTCGCCCAGCTTCTCGTCGATCTTGTCACCGAGGCGGTCGCCGGCCAGTTTTGCCGCGACCTTGCCCAGGCCGTCGTTATCCAGGCGGCAGGCTTTGGCGCCGAGCTCCAGGGGACCGCGGCAGCGCAGCGGCCATTCGACATCGACGTAGCGTTCGTTGACCTGGCAGGCCGGGTCGGGCATGTCGCTCTTGTCGCCTTCGACGATGACGCCGACGCGGTAATCCATGCCCAGCACCCGCAGGTCGATATCGCCATTGCCGTTTACGGTCATGCCCGGTACACGGACTTTCAGGTCGGGGTTGCTGGCCACGCCGTTGCGCAGGGTGAGATTGCCGTTGAGCTGCTGGAACGGTGTGTCCTTGCCCCGGGGTTCGCCACTGAGGTTCTTGCGGTTGAGCAGGGCGATGCCTTTACACAGCTGCTGTTCGAGGTTGGCATTGAGCAGCACGCCATCGTTGATGACGAAACCGGCGGTGCCGTTGAGGCTTTCGATCAGGGCCTTCTGGCTGTTGCCGCTGGCGGTCACGGCGCTGTTGAGCGTCACCAGCCCCTTGACTGGCGGAGTCTTGCCCTGGCTCTCGATGATTTTTTCCGCCGGCACCCGGTTGATCCGGGTTTGCAGGTTCAATTGCGGCGTGGGCTGGCGCACATCCAGGGTGCCCTTGGCTTCGAAGTTGCCGTTGTACAGGTCGCCCCGCAGGTTCTCCAGGGTCAGCAGGCCGTTCTGACCGGTGGCCTTGAGGGCAGCATTTTCGATCGGCAGTCTGTCGAGGATCAGTTGGCCGAAGGTCAGGTCGGCATCGATGTCCAGTTTGCTCAGGCGTTCCACCGGGAACAGTCGCTCGTTACTCCAGGCTCCCTGGGTTGGCGAGCTTGGCAGTGGCGTGCTGCCGGCGCCTGCCATGGCGCTGGTCTCGGTGTCGCTGACTTCGGCTTCGCGGGCGGCCTTGGCGCTGTTGCTCTCGGCGGATTTCGGGGGTAGGTAGCGGTCGACGTTGAATTTGTCGGCCTTGAGCTGCGCACGGAGGGATTGCTTTGCGAAATCTTCCACGGCGATACGGCCACTGAAGCTGCTGTCGTCGACTTTCAGATTGATGTCGTTGAATTCGACGCTGGTCGGCGTGCCGGCGATGCGGCTGGCCAGCTCGACCTTGGTCAGGCTGCCCTCGGCCATGGTCGGTAGTTTCTGGCCGATGCTGTCGACAAAGTTCGCCAGGTCGAACTGGGCAATCGAAATTCCGCCGTTCAGTTGCGGGGTCTTGTCGAGGTCGTTGACCTTCAGTTCGCCCAAGGCGCGCAGCTGGTTCAGGGAGAGCTTGATGCCGGTCCATTCGGCCACGTTGGCGGCCCTGTCCAGGAACAACTGTCCCTGTGCGTTGAAGTTAAGGGTCTTGCCCTGCAACGGATCCCCCGTGACTTCGCCGGACAACTTCAGGTCTTCGAACTTGTAGCGCTGCAAGGCGCGCTCGAAGCGCAGTTCGCCGGTGACTTCGGTGCGCACGCGCACGGCCGGCTGGTTGCTGGACAGGAACGCGGTCAGCGTGACCGGGATATTGGTGGAGTCGTGGACCGGGCCGGTGCTCAACTGGATGCTCTCGGCACTGAATTGCTTGCCGGTCTGCTCGTCGGTGTATTGAACCCTGGCGTTGTTCACCGTCAGGCTGTCGATGTCCAGCCGGGTCGGCTGCGCCGGTTTTTCCGGCGGGGCGCTGGTGGACGGAGCGGGTGGCTCGGCTGGCGCCGGAGTTCCGGCCGTTGTCGTCGAGGCGGGCGCCTTGCCGATGTCTTCCCAGTTGCCGTGGCCGTTCTTGTCACGGTTGAGTCGCAGGTTCAGGCCTTCGACCCGCACGTCGCTCATCTGCACCTCCTTGCGCAGCAGCGGGATCACGCGTACCGAAAGGCCGAGCATCTGCAGGTCGGCGAAAGGTTGTGTCGGGTTGGCCAGCGTGGCGACACTGGCATCGTGCAATTCCAGACCCAGCCATGGAAACAGGCTCCAGCCGATGTCGCCATTGAGCGTGAGCTCAATGTGGGCTTTGTCGCGGGCAATCTGGCGGATCTCTTCCTTGTAGTCGTTGGGATCGAAGAGGTGGGTCAGGGCAAAGCCCAAGGCCACAATGATCAGCAACAGCCCGAGAAGTACCAGACCCAGGATTTTGCCGAACGCTTTCATGGGCGAGTCCTTGTAGGTTGAGTTCAAAATTTAGCCTGGGAGTATAACGCTGTGGGTTTGTATTGGGCTTTAGGCTCTGTACGAAAAGCCTTGATACCCGTTCATGCAGCGTTGAAAACTGCCTCGCAACGTTCGTGTGTTCCAGTGCGCTGCGCTTGCTCGGCTGTTTTCGCCTTGCCTTCGTCCCAAGGCTCTTCTTGCAGAGCCTGGTCAGTACTCATCCAGCGCCAGTTTCAATCTGGCGGCGAGGGCTTGGGCTATGGGATGCCCGCCAGGGGCCCGCAGCCGCAGCTGGGCACCGTTCTGCAGGGCCATTCTCTGCGCCTCGCTCACCAGTCGTTCCGCGACGCCACGACGTCGGGTAACGTTCCGTACGCACATCTGGGACAAGTCCCAAGCGTCCTGGTGCCGTTGCAGGCGCGCGGCCCCCAGCAGTCGATCATTGAAACGTGCCGCGATCAATGAGCCATCTTCCAGGCAATCCTCTATCAGCCGGGCGGCATCGCCGAAGGGCTCCGTCAGCCAGGCGGGGGCGTCCCGATAGATTTTTTCCAGGTCCTGCCGGTCCTGGCGGGTGGCTGCGTTCAGGTGCTCGACGACGATAGGCATGAAATTCCCTGAAAAAATAAATCATTAGCACCCTACAGAAAACCGCCGAAGGCGCGATAAGACGGATGACGTGAAAAAGGTGATATCACTTTGGTTTTTCTGTCACGAGCAAATGGTAATCTTTACCCGTTCGCCTGCCTTTCTGCGACCTGATGTCGCACCACTATGGAGCTTCACCGTAAAATACGGCCGTGCCTGCGTGCAATAAGGCCGAGGGTGAAGTGTGGCTGGCGAGCCATTCTAACAACTGGGGGATACACAATGAGCACGAGCATCACGGCGGACGGCATTGCCGACCAGCCTGCATTCCTCTCCAAGGAACGCATTATCGCCAAGCCCGGTTTCAACCGGTGGCTGGTTCCTCCGGCCGCACTGGCCATTCACCTCTGCATCGGCATGGCCTACGGCTTCTCGGTGTTCTGGTTGCCACTGTCCAAGGCCCTGGGCATCACCAAACCGGTCGCCTGCGCGCCGGACATGAGCTTCATCTCGCAAGTCTTTTCGTCCCAATGCGACTGGCCGATCTCGATGCTCGGCTGGATCTACACCCTGTTCTTCATCTTCCTGGGTTGCTCGGCAGCCATCTGGGGCGGCTGGCTGGAACATGCCGGGCCACGCAAGGCCGGTGTCGTGTCGGCATTGTGCTGGTGCGGTGGCCTGCTGATCTCCGCGCTGGGTATCTATACCCACCAGATCTGGCTGATGTGGGTCGGTTCCGGCGTGATCGGCGGTATCGGCCTTGGCCTGGGCTACATTTCCCCGGTCTCGACCCTGATCAAGTGGTTCCCGGACAAGCGTGGCATGGCGACCGGCATGGCGATCATGGGCTTCGGTGGCGGCGCGATGGTGGGTGCTCCGCTGGCCGCTGCGCTGATGAACCACTTTGCTTCGCCGACAGACGTGGGCGTATGGCAGAGCTTCCTGGTCATGGCTGCGATCTACTTCGTGTTCATGATCGGTGGTGCCTTGTCGTACCGCGTCCCGCCGACCGGCTGGAAACCTGAAGGCTGGACCCCGGCACCGAAGAAAGCCGCGAACGCGATGATCACCCATCGTCACGTTCACGTGAATGTGGCCTGGAAAACCCCGCAATTCCGTCTGGTCTGGCTGGTACTGTGCCTGAACGTATCCGCCGGTATCGGCATCCTGGGCATGGCTTCGCCACTGTTGCAGGAAGTGTTCGGCGGCAAGCTGCTCGGCAACGACCTGCCGTTCGGTCAACTGGACGCCGCGCAACTGGGCCAGATCGCGGCCATCGCCGCCGGTTTCACCGGTCTGTTGAGCCTGTTCAACATCGGCGGCCGGTTCTTCTGGGCATCCTTCTCGGATTACCTGGGTCGTAAAAACACCTATTTCGTGTTCTTCGCCCTGGGCTTTGCACTGTACGCGCTGATCCCGAACCTGGGTCACCTGGGCAGCGTCGCGCTGTTCGTTGCGGCGTTCTGCATCATCCTGTCGATGTACGGCGGCGGTTTCGCCACCGTGCCGGCCTACCTGGCGGACCTGTTCGGTACGCAAATGGTCGGCGCGATCCACGGTCGCCTGCTGACCGCCTGGGCTGCGGCGGGCGTGCTGGGTCCGGTGCTGGTGAACTACCTGCGTGAATATCAACTGAGCATCGGCGTTGAACGTGCCGCGGCCTATGACATCACCTTGTACATCCTCGCCGGCCTGCTGGTGCTGGGCTTCCTGTGCAACCTGATGGTCCGCCCGGTCGCCGACAAGTACTTCATGACCGACGCCGAGCTGGCCGCCGAACAGGCGCTGGGCCATGACAAAGGTGCCGACAGCACCACGTCGCTGGAATGGAAGGCCGCGCCGGGCACCAAGCCCCTGGCGATCGCCGCCTGGCTGGTGGTGGGCATTCCGTTGGCGTGGGGTGTGTGGGTGACCCTGCAGAAGACGGCGGTGCTGTTCCGCTAAGCGACAAAGCAGGTAGGCCCGAATCCATCGGAGACGGGCCTGCCCTGTGGGAGCGAGCCTGCTCGCGATGAGGGTGTGTCAGTCGATATCGGTCGGCTGACACACCGCTATCGCGAGCAAGCTCGCTCCCACAGTCGTTTTGGGTGATGGCAAAGGCTTGTATGGACATGTCTATCACCGACAGCCCGGGATTCAGCCCGTCAGCGATATCACCTCCCGTGTTTCTGTTTGCCGCTCGCGCCCCTATAATGGCTGCCTTTTTCGCCCAATGATTTTGCGGAGCTGGTGATGGCCGAACGTAAGGCGTCTGTCGAGCGCGACACTCTGGAAACCCAGATCAAAGCCTCGATCAACCTGGATGGCACCGGTAAGGCCCGGTTTGATATCGGCGTGCCGTTTCTTGAGCACATGCTGGACCAGATCGCCCGTCATGGGCTGATCGACCTGGACATCGTCAGCAAGGGCGACCTGCATATCGACGACCACCACACCGTGGAGGATGTCGGGATCACCCTGGGCCAGGCCTTTACCAAGGCCATTGGCGACAAGAAGGGTATTCGTCGCTACGGCCACGCCTACGTGCCGCTCGATGAGGCGCTGTCGCGGGTGGTCATCGATTTCTCCGGCCGCCCGGGCCTGCAGATGCACGTGCCGTACACCCGTGCCACCGTGGGTGGTTTCGACGTTGACCTGTTCCAGGAATTCTTCCAGGGCTTCGTCAATCACGCCAACGTGACCTTGCACATCGACAACCTGCGCGGGCACAACACCCACCACCAGATCGAAACCGTGTTCAAGGCTTTCGGCCGCGCCCTGCGCATGGCCGTGGAGCTCGATGACCGCATGGCCGGGCAGATGCCCTCCACCAAAGGCGTCCTGTAATGCAGACGGTCGCGGTTATCGACTACGGTATGGGCAACCTGCACTCGGTGGCCAAGGCTCTCGAGCACGTGGGGGCCGGCAAGGTGCTGATCACCAGCGATGCGGATGTGATTCGTGAAGCCGACCGGGTGGTATTCCCCGGTGTCGGTGCAATCCGCGATTGCATGGCCGAGATCCGTCGCCTGGGCTTCGACTCGCTGGTCCAGGAAGTCAGCCAGGATCGTCCGTTCCTGGGAATCTGCGTCGGCATGCAGGCCTTGCTCGAACACAGCGAAGAGAACACCGGCGTCGATTGCATCGGTATGTTCCCGGGCCAGGTGAAGTTTTTCGGCAAGGACCTGCATGAGGACGGCGAGCACCTGAAAGTCCCGCACATGGGCTGGAACGAAGTGAAGCAGACGGTGGACCACCCGCTTTGGCACAACATTCCGGACCTGGCGCGTTTCTACTTCGTGCACAGCTACTACATCGCGGCCGGCAATGCGCGGCAGGTGGTGGGCAGCGGCCATTATGGCGTCGACTTCGCCGCCGCCCTGGCCGACGGCTCGCGCTTCGCCGTGCAGTTCCACCCCGAGAAGAGCCACACCCATGGCCTGCAGTTGCTGCAGAATTTCGCGGCGTGGGACGGCCGCTGGTAATGGCGCGCAAGAAACCGCCGATCCTGACCCTCACGCCCGAGCAGGAGAGTGAGGCCAACCACAAGATCCAGCGGTTCATGGAGGATCGTTTCGAACTCGAGCTGGGTTCGTTCGAAGCGGCGGAAATTCTTGACCTGTTTACCCGCGAAATTGCTCCGCACTATTACAACAGGGCGATTTTCGATGTGCAGACGCACCTTAAAGAAAGGTTCGAAAGCATTGAAAGCGACTTGTGGGCGCTCGAGAAAAACTGATTTCCGAGCCAAGCTGAACATTCGAATCTGAAGGTTTGCCAGATGCTGATTATCCCCGCTATAGATCTCAAGGACGGCGCTTGCGTACGTCTGCGCCAGGGCCGCATGGAAGACTCCACGGTGTTCTCCGATGACCCGGTGAGCATGGCCGCCAAGTGGGTGGAAGGCGGCTGCCGTCGCCTGCATCTGGTCGACCTCAATGGCGCCTTCGAAGGGCAGCCGGTCAATGGCGAGGTGGTCACGGCCATTGCCAGGCGCTACCCGAACCTGCCGATCCAGATCGGCGGCGGCATTCGCTCGCTGGAAACCATCGAGCACTACGTCAAGGCTGGCGTGAGCTACGTGATCATCGGCACCAAGGCGGTGAAGGAGCCTGAATTCGTTGCCCAAGCCTGCCGCGCGTTCCCGGGCAAGGTCATTGTTGGCCTCGACGCCAAGGACGGTTTTGTCGCCACTGACGGCTGGGCTGAAGTCAGCACCGTGCAGGTGATCGACCTGGCCAGGCGTTTCGAAGCCGACGGCGTGTCTGCCATCGTCTACACCGACATCGCCAAGGACGGCATGATGCAGGGCTGCAATGTCCCGTTCACCGCCGCCCTGGCTGCCGCCACCACGATTCCGGTGATCGCCTCCGGTGGCATCCACAACCTGGGTGACATCAAGACACTGCTCGACGCCAAGGCGCCGGGCATCATCGGTGCGATCACCGGTCGCGCAATCTACGAAGGCACCCTGGACGTCGCCGAAGCCCAGGCTTTCTGCGATTCCTACAAAGGCTGAGGACTCACCATGGCGCTGGCCAAACGCATCATCCCTTGCCTGGACGTGGACAACGGCCGGGTGGTCAAGGGTGTGAAGTTCGAGAACATCCGTGACGCCGGCGACCCGGTGGAAAT
Source organism: Pseudomonas sp. NFACC43 (assembly GCF_900119645.1). Lineage (NCBI taxonomy): Bacteria > Pseudomonadati > Pseudomonadota > Gammaproteobacteria > Pseudomonadales > Pseudomonadaceae > Pseudomonas > Pseudomonas sp. NFACC43. The sequence goes on along the minus strand of NZ_FPKK01000006.1, from coordinate 135,054 downwards.
CGCCCGTCGCTACGACGAACAGGGTGCGGACGAGATCACCTTCCTCGATATCACGGCCAGCGTCGACGGCCGCGATACCACCCTGCATACCGTCGAGCGCATGGCCAGCCAGGTGTTCATCCCGCTGACCGTGGGCGGTGGTGTGCGCACCGTGCAGGACATCCGCAACCTGCTCAATGCCGGCGCGGACAAGGTGTCCATCAACACTGCGGCGGTGTTCAACCCCGAGTTCGTCGGCGAGGCGGCCCAGCACTTCGGCTCGCAATGCATTGTCGTGGCCATTGATGCCAAGAAAGTCTCCGGCCCGGGTGAAACGCCGCGTTGGGAAATCTTCACCCATGGCGGTCGCAAACCTACCGGGCTCGATGCCGTGGAGTGGGCGAAGAAAATGGAAGGCCTGGGTGCCGGCGAGATCCTGCTGACCAGCATGGACCAGGACGGCATGAAGAACGGTTTCGACCTGGGGGTCACCCGTGCCATCAGCGATGCCCTGGGCATCCCGGTCATTGCTTCCGGCGGTGTCGGCAACCTGCAGCATCTGGCCGACGGCATCCTCGAAGGTCATGCCAGCGCGGTGCTGGCGGCGAGCATTTTCCATTTTGGTGAATACACCGTGCCGGAAGCCAAGGCCTACATGGCCCATCGCGGCATCTGCGTTCGCTGACCGCTGGACACCATGGCGGGCCCGAGGCACTCTTGGGCACACCATGGATTGCGGTAGCCCGACATGTTCAAACGCTTCGTCCTTGCCTTTGCCGGTGCCACGTTGCTACTCACAGGCAGCGTCCGCGCCGCCGATTCGACGCTGGTGCTGCTGACGGAAAATTTCCCTCCGTACAACATGGCCAGGAACGGCAAGAACTTCGCACAGGACGAAAACATCCAGGGTATCGCCGTGGACATCGTTCGCGAGGTCTTCAAGCGTGCCGATATCTCCTACAGCCTGACGCTGCGTTTCCCTTGGGAGCGGATCTACAAGCTCGCCCTGGAAAAGCCAGGTTACGGTGTGTTCGTCATGGCCCGGCTACCGGAGCGCGAGAAGCTCTTCAAGTGGGTCGGCCCCATCGGTCCGGACGACTGGATCATGCTCGCCAAGGCCGATAGCCGGATCACCCTCGACTCCCTGGAGCAGGCGCGCAAATACAGAATCGGCGCCTATAAGGGCGACGCGATTGCCGAGACACTGGCCAAGCAGGGGTTGAATCCGATTGTCGTACTGCGCGATCAGGACAACGCCAGGAAACTGGTCAACGGCCAGATCGACCTGTGGGCCACTGGTGATCCGGCCGGGCGTTACCTGGCGCGCCAGGAGGGCGTGAGCGATCTCAAGACCGTGCTGCGCTTCAACAGCGCCGAGTTGTACCTGGCGTTGAACAAGGAAGTGCCCGACGATGTGGTGGCCCGGCTTCAAGCCGCCCTGGATGAGCTGCGTAAGGAGGGCGAGGTGGACGCGATCATGGCGCGGTATCTCTGACCGCTGGAGCAGGCCTGCGAGAGCGAGCTTGCTCGCGATGAAGGCGATGCGGTTGGGGATAGAGCCCAGCCGCTACCGATAAACCCCATCCTTCCCATGCCCGGCCATCGCCCGATTGCTGCGCAGGCTGATCATCGACTTGATGTCGATCCATTCGATGCCCTGGGCCTTGAGCTTGGGTAGCTCGCGTTCGAGTACCGCCAGGGTCTGCGGATAGGGGTGGCCGATCATCACGGCCGAACCCTGTCGGCGGGCCAGGTCGATGGCGATCTGGAGCTGATGGGCGATGGCCGCTTCGGTGCGTTCGTCATCCAGGAATACATCCCGTGACACACTGGCGAGCCCGATCTTCTGCGCCTCGGCGGCGGCGACCGTGCGGGCGCTGGTGCGGCTGTCGACGAAGAACTTGTTACGTTGCTGCAGGTTCGCCATCAGCCAGGCCATGGCCTGGGGTTGAGCCGTCATGCGGCTGCCCATGTGGTTGTTGATTCCGCTGGTGTAGGGCACGGCGGCGAACGCCGCATCGAGGCGCTTGCCCAGCTCTTCGGTGGGTAGCTCGGGATGCCAGGCGAACGGGCCGGTGGCCGGGTCCATGGGCATGTGCAGCATGACGATCTTGCCGGCGCGATGGGCTTCGCGCGCAAATTCGGCGGCATGGGGTGTATCGGGCATGACTGCGGCGGTGACCGGGCCGGGCAGGGTGAGCACGCGACGATCCCGGGGCAGGTTCTGTCCCAGGTCGTCGATGATCAGGCTCAGGTACGCCTTGTGCGGGACGGCGGGTGGCGTGGCGGGCGCCCCATGGGCGGTCCCCGCCAACAGGCACAACAGGGCGAGGACGAAGCGCAGGCTCATCTCAACGGCCGGAAGTGATGTTCAACCCCTTGAGCAGGCTCAGGGCCTGGGCCAGCTGATAGTCGTCATCCTGCGGCATCGGCTTGGCCTTGGCACCGGAGCCGGTCGGCTTGTCGGCACCGCCGTTGCCATTGCCCAGGTGACCTTGCAGGTCGGCTTCCTTGAAGTACTCGCTGTCCTGCTCGCTGGTGATCTTGGCCTTGCGCACCTCGATATCCGGGACGATGCCCTGGGCCTGGATCGAGCGCCCATTGGGCGTGAAGTACAATGCGGTGGTGATCTTCAGGGCGCGGTCATTGTTCAGTGGCAATACGGTCTGCACCGAGCCCTTGCCGAAGCTGGTGGTGCCCATGACGACGCCGCGCTTCTGGTCCTGCAGGGCGCCGGCGACGATTTCCGAAGCCGAAGCGCTGCCGCCATTGATCAGCACCACCAGCGGCACGGCTTCGCTCAGGTCGTTGCCAGTGGCCGAGAAGCGCAGCTCGGAGTTGGCGATACGGCCCTTGGTGTAGACGATCAGGCCCTTGGTGATGAAGTGGTCGACCACTTCCACCGCCGACTGCAGCACGCCGCCAGGGTTGTTGCGCAGGTCCAGGACCATGCCGTTGAGTTTCTTGCCGTTGTCCTTGCGCAACTTGGCCAGGGCCTTGGCGACTTCTTCACCGGTCTTGACCTGGAACTGGGTAATGCGGATGTAGCCATAACCCGATTCCAGCAGTTGGCTCTTCACGCTTTTGACCTGGATGACTGCCCGGGTCAGGGTGACATCGAATGGCGTACCACCGTCGCGAACCAGGGTCAGGGTGATCTTCTGGCCGATCTTGCCGCGCATCTTGTCCACGGCTTCGGTCATGCTCTGGCCGCGCGTCGGCTGGCCGTTGATCTTGACGATGAAGTCACCGGCCTGGATGCCGGCCTTGGAAGCCGGGGTATCGTCGATGGGCGAAACCACCTTGATGAAACCGTCTTCGCTGCCGACCTCGATGCCCAAACCGCCGAACTCGCCGCTGGTGCTTTCCTGCAGCTCGGCAAAGTCCTCCGGCCCCAGGTAGGCGGAATGTGGATCGAGGTTGCTGAGCATGCCCTTGATGGCATTCTCCAGCAGCATCTTGTCATCCACCGGCTCGACATAGGCGGCCTTGATCCGGTCCATGACTTCGGCAAAGGTGCGCAGTTCATCCAGCGGCAACGGGGCCTTGGTGGTGGCGGCCGTGGCGGCGGTGGACGACGGGGCCGGTTCGGCGGCGAACGCCAGGGGCGCACCGATCACGAGGGCGATCGTCAGGGCCAGCGAGGTAAGGCGGGACAAGTGCAGCATGTCGAACGAACTCCTTAATTGGATGGGCACGCTTATCCTTGCGCACGACACCATTGGGCCGGGTCACTGGGGCGACCCTGCTGACGAATAGCGAAATACAGTGCCGGCGTATCCTGCCCACCACTGTTGCCGACCGTGGAAATGGACTCGCCGGCTTTTACCACATCGCCGGCGCTCTTGAGCAGCGTCTGGTTGTGGCCATACAGGCTCAGGTACCCATTGCCGTGATCCAGGATCACCAGCAGGCCGGCACCGCGCAGCCAATCGGCGAACACCACGCGTCCACCGTGGACGGCGTGTACCTGGCTGCCGGCGGAGGCGCTGATCATCACCCCGTCCCACTTGGTACGGGTGTCGTCACCGCGGGTTTCACCAAAGCGTGCAAGCAATCGACCATTGACCGGCCATGGAAGTTTGCCCCGGGCGGAAGCAAAAGCACCGCCGAAGGTTTCACCATCGCTGGAAACCAGTGCGCCAGGGCTTGGCCTGGCCGGTTTGCGTGGCTCATCGCTATTGTCGGCCTGGGCTTCACGCAAACGCTTTTTTTCGGCTTCCTGCTGGGCGATCAGCGCTTTCTGGCGCGCTTCTTCCGCCTCCCGAGCCTGGCGGGCCAGGGTTTCCTCGATGGTCTTCAAGACCTTGGCCAGTTCTGCCTGGTCCGCCTCGCGAGCCTTGAGCTTGCTGTCGCGGGCCTTTACGTCGTCGTTGAGCTTGGCCAGGACTGCCTGGCGTTCCTTGCGAACCTTGTCGAGCTCTTCGCGCTGGGTGTCGAGGCTGCTTTTCTGCACCAGCAACTGGGCCTGCTGCAGTTCGATGTCCTTTTCGACATTGGCCAGTTGGCGCAGGGTCTCGTTGAAGCTCTTGAGTTGCTCCAGGCGCGCCTGGCTCAGGTAGTCGTAATAGGTGAGGGTGCGGGCGAATTTCTCGGGATTCTGCTGGTTGAGCAGCAGCTTGAGGTACTCCTGACGGCCGTTCTGATAAGCCGCCCGGGCCTGGATGGCGATCAGCTTCTGCTGTTCAGTGCGCGCGCTCTGGAGTTTTTTTTTCTCTCCATCGAGTCGCTGCAGCTCGGATTCGCTTTTCTTCAGCTCTTTCTGCAGGGCCTCGACCTGCTTCTCCAGCTTGCCCATTTCCGTTTCAGTGCCGCGCAGGTCTTTCTGCACGCTGGATTTTTCTTCCTGCAACTTGCCCAGCAGCTTTTTCAGCTCGGCGATGTCCTGACGCGTTGCCTCCAACTGTTGTTGGGTTTGCGCGCGTTCATCGGCGAAAGCCGGTTGGAGCAGGCAGGTCAGAGCGAGGGCTATCAGGACGCGAAGCATAGGGGCGGAAGGCACCAGGGAAAGGGACGGCCTAGTATGCCCGCCCCACGCTGCAAAAAAAACGCCCATTTGGGGCTGTGTGATAACTGGCCTGCAAAAGACCAAGAGACCCTCTGTGGGAGCGAGCCTGCTCGCGATGAGGCCATAACGTCCGACATAAATGTTGACTGGTACATCGCCATCGCGAGCAGGCTCGCTCCCACATGGATGTGGATCGATCAGACCAGGATCGAAGTCCCGGTCATCTCTGCCGGTTTTTCCATGCCCAACAGCATCAGCATGGTCGGCGCCACGTCAGCCAGTACGCCACCCTCGCGGACCTTGAAGTCGCGCTTGCCGACATAGATGAACGGCACCGGCTCGGTGGTGTGGGCGGTGTGGGCCTGACCGGTGGATTCGTCGGACATCTGCTCGACGTTACCGTGGTCGGCCGTGATCAGCGCTTCGCCGCCGACCTTTTCCAGGGCATCTACGATGCGACCGACACAGGTGTCCAGGCACTCTACGGCCTTGACCGCCGCCTCGAAGACGCCGCTGTGGCCGACCATGTCGCCGTTGGCGTAGTTGACCACGATCACGTCGTAGCGCTGGTTTTCAATGGCGTCGACGATGCGGTCGGTCACCTCCGGAGCGCTCATCTCCGGTTGCAGGTCGTAGGTGGCGACTTTCGGCGACGGGATCAGGATGCGCTCTTCGCCCGGGAAGGGTTCTTCGCGGCCGCCGGAGAAAAAGAACGTCACGTGGGCGTATTTCTCGGTTTCGGCGATGCGCAGCTGAGTCTTGCCGTTTTTCGCCAGGTAATCGCCCAGCACGTTTTCCAGGCTGCCGGCGGCGAATGCCGACGGTGCGGGAATGCTGGCGGCGTATTGGGTCAGCATCACGAAGCCGGCCAGTTTCGGCTGGCGGGGGCGTTCGAATTCCTTGAAGTCGTCCTCGACGAATACGCGGGTCAGCTCACGGGCCCGGTCAGCGCGGAAGTTCATGAAGACCACGGCGTCGCCGTCTTCGACCCTGACCGGTTCGCCGATCACGGTGGCCTTGACGAATTCGTCGCTTTCACCGCGCTCATAGGCGGCCTGCAGGCCTTGCTGGGCGGTGGCGGCGCTGAATTGGGCATTGCCATCGACGATCAGGTTATAGGCCTGGGCCACGCGATCCCAACGGTTGTCGCGATCCATGGCGTAGTAGCGGCCGACGATACTGGCGATGCGGCCCTTGCCGAGGGTCTGGAAGGTGTTGTCCAGCAGCTCGATCGACGAGGCGGCGCTTTTCGGCGGGGTGTCGCGGCCATCGAGGAACGCGTGCAGGTAAATGTGCTGGGCACCGCGCCGGGAGGCCAGTTCGGCCATGGCAATCAGGTGGTCCTGGTGGCTGTGTACGCCACCGTCGGACAGCAGGCCCATGAAATGCACGGCCTTGCCGGCTGCCACGGCTTTGTCCACGGCGGCGCAGATGGTCGGGTTCTCGAAGAACTCGCCGTCGCGGATCGCTTTGGTCACCCGGGTGAAGTCCTGGTACACCACGCGGCCGGCGCCAAGGTTCATGTGGCCCACCTCGGAGTTGCCCATCTGCCCGTCCGGCAGGCCGACGTCCATGCCGCTACCGGAGATCAGGCCGTTCGGCACGGTGGCCCACAGACGGTCCAGCACAGGCTTTCTGGCCGCATAAACGGCGTTGGATTCGTGGCTGTCACTGTGACCGAAGCCGTCGAGAATCATCAGGACCAAAGGTTTAGGCGTGGTAGTCATGGAATCCACTCGTGGCTGTTGAAAGAAGACGATGCAAAAGGGACGGGCAGTTTAAAGGTAAGTTCCGATGGCGTCACCGCCGGGCGGGGTTTGGCGGGCCTTGAGTGCTGTGTATACTGGCCGACATTTTAACGCCCTGGAACCTCCTTCGATGGTTGCTCACCTGATTCAATTTGCCACTAACCACTACATTCTTGTCGGCATCTTCGTCGTACTGCTGGCGTTGCTGATCGCTCATACGATGCAGGGCGGCGGCCGCAGCCTGAGCACCGGCGAGCTGACCGCGCTGGTCAACAAGGATGCGGGCGTGGTGGTGGATATCCGTCCGGGCAAGGAGTTTGCCGCCGGTCACATTGTCGGCGCGCTGAACATTCCCCACGACAAACTGACCACGCGTATCAGCGAGCTGGAAAAGCACAAGGCCAAGACCATCATCCTGGTCGACGCAATGGGCCAGACGGCCGGCACCCACGCTCGCGAACTGATGAAATCCGGCTTCACCGCCGCCAAGCTGTCCGGTGGCGTGGCGAGCTGGAAAGCCGACAACCTGCCCCTGGTGAAGTGAGATGACCCACGTCGTTGTCTATTCCAGCGATTACTGCCCCTATTGCTCCAGAGCCAAGTTCCTGCTCCAGAACAAAGGCGTGGCTTTCGAAGAGATCAAGGTCGACGGCAAGCCGCAACTGCGCGCCGAAATGACCCAGAAGGCCGGACGTACCTCCGTGCCGCAGATCTGGATCGGCAATACCCACGTGGGCGGTTGTGACGATCTGTACGCCCTGGAGCGCGCCGGCAAGCTCGACGCGATGCTCAAGGCCTGAATTCCCTACTAAGCACCTGAAAGTGAGAAGGATCTGCGATGACTGACCAACAGAACACAGCTGCCAGCGAAGAAGAAGCCGCACCGCAATTCTCCTTGCAGCGCATTTATGTACGCGACCTGTCCTTCGAAGCCCCGAAAAGCCCGGCAATCTTTCGCCAGCAGTGGGAGCCAAGCGTAGGCCTGGACTTGAACACCCGCCAGAAAGCCCTGGAAGAAGACTTCCACGAGGTGGTGCTGACCTTGTCGGTGACCGTCAAGAACGGCGAAGAAGTGGCGTTCATCGCTGAAGTGCAGCAGGCCGGCATCTTCCTGATCAAGAACCTGGATGCCGCTTCGATGAGCCATACCCTGGGTGCCTTCTGCCCGAACATCCTGTTCCCTTACGCTCGCGAAGCCCTGGACAGCCTGGTGACCCGTGGTTCGTTCCCGGCCCTGATGCTGGCCCCGGTGAACTTCGATGCCCTGTACGCGCAGGAATTGCAGCGCATGCAGCAGGAAGGCGACGCGACCGTTCAGTAAGCGTCCACAGCCAGGCAAAACTGTGGGAGCGAGCTTGCTCGCGATGGCACCGCCATCGCGAGCAAGCTCGCTCCCACAGGTGTTTCTGGCTGACAGAAAGGGATCAGGCGAACCCGTTCTGCCGCCATGCCTCATAAACCGCCACCGCCACGGTGTTGGACAGGTTCAGGCTGCGGCAGCCTTCGCGCATCGGCAGGCGCAGGCGTTGCTCCGCCGTCAGGGCATCCAGCACGTCGGCCGGCAGGCCACGGCTTTCCGGGCCGAACAGAAATGCATCGCCCGGGACGAAACTGGCGTCGTGGAACGGCCGCGAGCCCTTGGTGGTGAAGGCAAAGAGACGTGGCTTTCCCAGGCTTTCCAGACAACTGGCCAGGTCGGCATGACGCTGCAAGGTGGCATACTCGTGGTAGTCCAGGCCGGCGCGCCGCAGGCGTTTGTCGTCCATCTCGAAGCCCAGCGGTTCGATCAAATGCAGGTGGCAGCCACTGTTGGCGCACAGCCTGATGACGTTGCCGGTATTGGGCGGAATTTCCGGTTGAAAAAGGATGACGTGAAACATGCACGGCTCCGCAGATAAAGATGAGCGGCATTCTACGCCGCAAACCGACCGACGTTCGAAGCTAATGCCTCGGGTCATGACCTCGTTGGCGATTTTTGGCCTGATGGTTGGCTTGATGATCGGCCGCCTGACCAATCCGGAGCCCAGTGAGCTGCAGCAGGTCGAGATCATCGATGGGGCGCTGGTGGCCTGGTTCAACAACGAGCCCAAGCTGCACGGGGAAATTGTCGACGGCTCGGTGGCGTTGCTGTTCGATGCCCAAGGCCGGGCGCAGAAAGGGCAGTTGAAGCTCAACGGCAAGGACGTGAACTGGCGGGTGCGTTTGAGCGACAAGGGGTTGCTGCTGACGGTGGTGGCGGCGCGTCCGTTGCGCGCCCAGTGGGCCGGCAGCGAGGTCGATGACCGCTGGCGGCTGGAGGTCCGTCTCCAGGAATAAAAGAGGAATCCCCAGCCTGCCTGTACCAAGGACCCCAAAACGGGAGGGCTGCGATCGTGCGCGACCCCGGTGTAAAGAAGGGAAACCTTGACCTGCCTGTATCAAGGCCCCCAAAACGGTGGGCTCTCTGAGCCCGGATAAAATGGGGAATCCCCGGCCTGCCTGTACCAAGGTCCCCGAAACTGGGTGTTGCTTGAGTTATTGCAGGGGGCGTGCCAGTTTAAATGGCTTGTCACAAAAAACCTGCTGAAGCCACTCAAAGCCCCGGATTACGGGGCTTTTGCTTCCGTGTGGGCTGTTCTTCCGGAATCGAATCGGGTGATTCGGGCTGGCGCAGCGTGCGCACTTGCGGTTCATGGTGCATTGGTGCGGTGCATGGTGCCTTCAAGAGCATCGCGAGCAGGCTCGCCCCCACAAGGTCCGGTGGTGTTCACGAGCTCGCGAACACTGGAAATCCATCGTGGAGGCGAGGCTGCTCGCGATTAATCCTTGCGCTCAGCCAATAGCAAGGCTTCGATCAGCCTTCTTCGCCGTCATCATCGTCCCCGCCATCCACTTTCATCCCCAATTCCTTGATCTTGCGAGTCAAGGTATTGCGGCCCCAGCCCAGGAGCACGGCGGCGTCGCGGCGGCGGCCAGCCGTATGCTTGAGGGCGGTTTCGATCATGATGCGCTCGAAGCTCGGCACGGCGCTGTCCAGCAGGCTCGACTGGCCACGGGTCAAGGCCTGGTCGGCCCATTGGCGCAGTGCCTGTTCCCAGTTGGTCACCGGTGCCGAGTCCTGTGGCAGGCTCAACAGTTCCGGTGGCAGGTCACCGATGTGCACTTCGCGCCCCGAGGCCATCACTGTGATCCAGCGGCAGGTGTTCTCCAACTGGCGAACGTTGCCAGGCCATGGCAGGTTCTTGAGGTATTCCTCGGTCTCGTTTTTCAGCAGCTTGGGTTCCACAGCCAGTTCCTGGGCCGCGCGGCTGAGGAAGTGCCTGGCCAGGGTCGGGATGTCTTCGCGACGATCCGCCAGGCGTGGAATGTGGATGCGAATCACGTTCAGGCGGTGGAACAGGTCTTCACGGAATTTTCCGGCGTGGACCAGGGTTTCCAGGTTCTGGTGGGTCGCGGCGATGATGCGCACATCCACCTTGACCGGCGTATGGCCGCCCACCCGATAGAATTCGCCGTCCGCCAGTACCCGCAGCAGGCGGGTCTGGGTGTCGGCCGGCATGTCGCCGATCTCGTCGAGGAACAGCGTGCCGCCGTCGGCTTGCTCGAAGCGCCCGCGACGAAGGTTCGCCGCGCCGGTGAATGCGCCTTTCTCATGACCGAACAGTTCGGACTCCATCAGGTCCTTGGGAATCGCCGCCATGTTCAGTGCGATGAACGGCGAGGCCGCCCGCGGGCTGTGGCGATGCAGGGCGTGGGCCACCAGTTCCTTACCGGTGCCCGATTCGCCATTGATCAGCACGGTGATGTTGGAATGGCTCAGGCGTCCGATGGCGCGGAAGACCTCCTGCATCGCCGGCGCTTCGCCGATGATTTCCGGCGTGCGGGCCAGGGCCGGTACTTCTTCCAGGCCCTGTTGTTCCTGGGCGTGCTGGTTGGCGCGCTTGACCAGCGAAACGGCCTCATCGACGTCGAACGGCTTGGGCAGGTATTCGAAGGCACCACCCTGGTAGGAGGCCACCGCGCTGTCCAGGTCCGAATGGGCGGTCATGATGATCACCGGCAGTCGCGGGTGCTGTTCGCGAATGCGGGCCAGCAGGTCCAGGCCACTGGCGCCGGGCATGCGGATGTCGGAGATGATGACGTCCGGCTGCTGACGGGCCAGGCGGCTCATCACCCCATCGGCGCTGTCGAAGCTCTGGGTGGTCATGCCTTCCTGTTGCAAGGCTTTTTCCAGGACCCAGCGGATAGAACGGTCGTCATCGACGATCCACACGGTTTCACTACGGCTCATGTCGATGTGGCTCCTTGTTCCAGTGGCAGGAAGATCGAAAAGGTGGTGTGGCCGGGATGGCTCTCACACTCGATCAGGCCCTGATGCTGACTGATGATGTTCTGGGTAATGGCCAGGCCCAGCCCGGTACCGTCCGGGCGGCCGCTGACCATGGGAAAGAAGATGGTTTCCTGCAGCTCGGCGGGGATGCCCGGGCCGTTGTCGATGATTTCGATCTTGGTCACCAGGCGATGGCGCACATGGCCGATGGTGAACTGGCGCATGGCTCGGGTACGCAGGCTGATGCGGCCCAGGCGCAGCTCGTTCTGGCTGCTGATGGCCTGCATTGCATTGCGCACGATATTCAGCACGGCCTGGATCATTTGTTCGCGGTCGATCAGGACATCGGGAATGCTTGGGTCATAGTCGCGCACCAGTGTGATGCAGCCTTGGCTTTCGGCTTCCACCAGGCTGCCGACGCGCTCCAGCACTTCGTGGACGTTGCACATCGCCAGGGAGGGCAGCTTGTTGGAACCGAGCATGCGATCGACAAGGTTTCGCAGGCGGTCGGCTTCCTCGATGATGACGTTGGTGTAGTCCTTGAGGCTTTCGTCCGGCAGTTCCCGGGACAGCAACTGGGCTGCGCCGCGAATCCCGCCGAGCGGATTCTTGATTTCATGGGCCAGGCCACGCACCAGCATCTTGCTGGTTTCCTGCTTGGACAGCTGGGCTTCTTCCTTGGTGATACGCAACAGGCGATCACGGGGATGGACTTCCAGCAGCAACAAGGTCGCGCCGTTGTTCAGGATCGGCGTCACCGCGTAGTCCACGGTCAGTGTCTGTCCAGTCAATGCGGTGAGCATCGCTTCGCGCTTGGTGAACGGGTGAGCCTGTTCCACGGCCTGGCGCAGGGAATTGAGCGCCTCGGCGGATTCGGTGAACAGCTCGCTGATGAACTGCCCATGGCTGCGCTGGCCGCTGACAGCCAGGAGCATCTCCGCCGCCGGATTCATGTACTCGAGGCGCAGTTCGGCATCGAGCAGGATGGTCGCGGTGGTGAGATTGTCGAGTAGCAAGCGGTGTAAGGCGTCGCTAATGGTCATCAGGACCTCTTTTGAAGCGTAGCAAGCACGCGAATGACGCGCCGGTAACGGGAAAATGCAAAAAACAAACCAAGGCTCCGAAAAGAAGCGTTTAGAGCCTGAAACGGCTTTTTTGCGCCCGATTGCGTGGCGTTCTGCCAGTTTTTCCGGGTACTTTCGAACCAAAATGGGTGGGAGCCTGGGTAAAGGTGCAACGTATTGCACCAATATAGTGCGCAAGCCTTGGCAATGTTAGAAAAACGGCAGGATGCTGATTTCTTCCTTGGGCTTGTCGGCGAGGGGGCATTCGGGGCGCTGGCCATAGTCGGCCTTGGCGCAGGGTTTGATTCGACGTTTCTGCGCCAGGGACGTGCGCTGCATATGGAAGGGCTGGTTGGCGGTGCGTTCGACGATACGATCCTGCTCATCGAGGATTTCCACCGCCAGGTGATGAGTGCCTCGATCGATGTTGCTCAACGCGAACACCGGACTTGGCCCGGGTTCGCCAGTGGGTTGGCCGTCGAGCAGAAGGCGATAGCGGTGACCCTTTTTCAGTCCCGGCTCGCTTGTAGCCGTGACGATCAACTCTCCGGCGGTGCTGCGGATGGTGGCATCCGGTTCGGGAATCAGTAGGCGCAGCATCTCGTAGTGAAACAGCGGCTTTGGCGGCTCTTGCGACACCGCCGCCGGCGCCGTGCTGGAGGGTGGGGGTGGTATCCGGTTGCCGGGAGGCAGCTGGACCTTCTTCGCGTTGCCGGGTCGCGGCTGATCGGTGAAGACCCGATTCCCTTGCGCATCGATATAGGTGTAGACCTGCGCGAGCCCAGGCAGGGTGACCAGAGCGAGGCCTGCGGCGAGCGCCCAGCGGATCATGGCAGGTGCACCCGCTGTACCGTGAAGGTGACGGTGTCGCTCTGTTGCACGAGGCGCTCCCCGTCGATGACCTGGACCGCCAGGCTGTGCTCGCCTCGGTCGATATTCACCAGTTGCAGGCGCGGTACGTTCGTTGGCTGGCCGTAGGGCTGGCCGTCCAGCAGCAACCGGAACAGATGAGGGCTTTGCAGGCGCGGTCGGGCCCGGACGCCCACGGTGAAGGTGCCGTTGTTGGCACGCAGGGCTTCTTCGGTGGGGATGTCGGTCAGCTCCAGCACTTCGTAGGCCTGGCCAGGTTCCTCCCGCTCTGGGACGGGTGTCGGTGTGTCCGGGCTGGCGGGCGGCTGGCGTTCGATACTGTTGAGCGGCGCCAGCTCCACCGTCTGGGCCGGAATGCCTTGGGGCGGCTGGTTGCTGTAGGCGGTGTTGCCATTGGCATCGGTGTACTTGTAGATCTGTGCGGCGGCAGGCAACGCCAACAGCAAGAACAGGATGATTGAAAAACCACGCCCCATAAGATCGACCGAAAACTGAAAGTATTGAGTTGCAGCATAGGTCAGGGAGGGGCATTGGCCCAAGTTGTTGCGCGCGACCTCCTGTGGGATCGGTGTCGTTTGTCTTAGGTTTTCGGGGCGATGCACAGCTGCGCGGTCGCGCGGATCAGGGCGAGTCGTTGCACGGGATGCTGCTTGTTGTGGTGGGTGGCGCGGGCCAGCCATTGCGGGCACTGCGGGTCGGTGCGGTAGGGGGCGAAGTCGGCCAGTTGCTGCAACAGGCGTTTCTGCAGGCGGTCGAGCTGCGGGCGGATCTGTCCCGCCAGGTCCGGGCGCGGAAGGTCCGGGGCCTTGCCTTCCAGGGTCCAGTCGGACAAATCGATGTATTGCACCAGTTTGTTGGCTTCTATCTGGGCGGCAAAAAACGCTTCCACGGTCTCGCCCGACAGCTTGTAGGCCGGTGCCTGGGCGACGGCGGCGGCAATGACTTCGCGCTCGCGTTGGCGATCTTCCACAGGCTTGCCGCTGTCCCATTTGCTCAAGGCTACCTGGTTGGCGATGGCCAGACGCTCGCCGATGGTATTGAGCAAGGGGGTGAGGGCATCGGGGGCGGCGGCTTCGACGGCGCTGGCGGACAGCGCGGCTGACAGGGCAAGGCACAATGTGACGCGGGAGGTCATGGCAGTCTCGTCTTCTGTGGGCGGCGGATCATCATGCACGTAATTGGCGCCCATAAAAAAGGCCTTCCGAAGAAGGCCTCTTTTTCACTTCACGCCGCGTGTCGCGACGCTACCGGATCAGCAGCTGTAGTACAGCTCATACTCCAGTGGGTGTACGAAGGTGCGAACCTTGATTTCTTCTTCGCTCTTCAGTGCGATGTAGGCGTCGATGAAGTCATCGCTGAATACGCCGCCCTTGGTCAGGAACGCACGGCCCTTGTCCAGTTCTTCCAGGGCTTCTTTCAGGCTGCCGCAAACCTGTGGGATTTCCTTGGCCTCTTCAGGCGGCAGGTCATACAGGTTTTTGTCAGCGGCATCGCCAGGGTGGATCTTGTTCTGGATACCGTCCAGGCCGGCCATCATCAGAGCGGCGAAGGCCAGGTATGGGTTGGCAGCCGGATCCGGGAAGCGCGCTTCGATACGACGGGCTTTAGGGCTGTTGACGTAAGGAATACGGATCGAGGCGGAACGGTTGCGAGCCGAGTAGGCCAGCATTACCGGGGCTTCGAAGCCTGGTACCAGACGCTTGTAGGAGTTGGTCGACGGGTTGGTGAAGCCGTTCAGGGCCTTACCGTGCTTGATGATGCCGCCGATGAAGTACAGGGCGGTGTCCGACAGACCGGCATAGCCTTCGCCTGCGAAGGTGTTCTTGCCGTCCTTGGAGATCGACATGTGCACGTGCATGCCCGAACCGTTGTCGCCGTACAGAGGCTTCGGCATGAAGGTCGCGGTGCGGCCATAGGCGTCGGCAACGTTGTGTACGCAGTACTTCAGGGTCTGGACTTCGTCAGCCTTCTTCACCAGCGTGTTGAACTTCACGCCGATTTCGTTCTGGCCGGCAGTTGCCACTTCGTGGTGGTGAACTTCGACGGTCTGGCCCATTTCTTCCAGTGCGTTGCACATGGAGGTACGGATTTCGTGGTCGTGGTCGAACGGTGGAACCGGGAAGTAGCCGCCCTTGATGCCTGGACGGTGGCCTTTGTTGCCGCCTTCCACGTCCTGGTCGGTCATCCACGAACCCTGTTCGGAGAAGATCTTGAACATGGAGCCGGAGATGTCGGACTTGAACTTGACCGAGTCGAAGATGAAGAACTCAGGCTCAGGACCGAAGAATGCGGTGTCGCCGATGCCGGTGGACTTCAGGTATTCCTCGGCGCGGTGGGCGATGGCGCGTGGGTCGCGGTCATAACCTTGCATGGTCGAAGGTTCGATGATGTCGCAGACCAGGATCAGGGTCGGCTCTTCGGTGAATGGGTCCAGGACCGCGGTTTCGTCGTCCGGCATCAGGATCATGTCGGACGCTTCGATGCCTTTCCAGCCAGAGATGGAGGAGCCGTCGAACATCTTGCCGATTTCGAAGAAATCGTCATCCAGCGCATCACGGGCCGGCATGGTCACGTGATGTTGAGTGCCTTTGGTGTCAGTGAAGCGCAGATCAATCCACTTGACGTCATGATCTTTGATGAGTTGAACCGACTTCGACATATGTCCTCCGGGTGGCTTCGGGCGGTAATGGTGTGCCCTGAATATGGGTGATGCCGGCGCGAATACTCGGCCAAGGCAACCTGCCTCACAAGGGAGCAAATTGCATGCCAGTGCCCCAGCATGGGTTTTTTGCACCAAACCCACGCTTTCAGAGCCCTTTAATAGTAGATTGTCGGACAATAGCGCACCGTAATGTTGCGCTTTGTGATGCGAGCGACCCGTTTTGGTGCAGTGAAAACCATCTGCATATTAACTGGTTAAACCTTGAGCAATTTCCGCTATAATCCGCGCCCCCCTTTTTCGGCTGGCCGTTCGCGCGCTGTTTTCATGAAACTAATCGTCAAAGTCTTCCCCGAGATCACCATCAAGAGCCGCCCGGTCCGGACGCGTTTCATCCGCCAGCTGGCCAAGAACATTCGCGCCGTGCTCCGTGATCTGGACCCGGTCGTGGTGGTGAACGGCGTGTGGGACAATCTCGAGCTGGAAACCCGCGTCAGCGAGCCCCGGATCCTTAAGGAGATGACCGAACGCCTGAGCTGCATGCCAGGCATCGCGCATTTCCTGCAGGTGGACGAATATCCCCTGGGGGATTTCGACGACATCGTCGCCAAGTGCAAGCTCCACTACGGCGATGCGTTGGCCGGCAAGATCTTCTCGGTGCGCTGCAAGCGTGCCGGCAAGCACCCGTTCAGCTCGATGGACGTGGAGAAGTACGTCGGTAGCCGTCTGCGCCAGCAGTGCGGCGCTGCCGGTATTTCACTCAAAGAACCGCAGGTCGAAGTGCGTATCGAGATTCGCGACCAGCGGTTGTTCGTGATCCATAGCCAGCACGACAGTATTGGCGGCTATCCGTTGGGGGCGCTGGAACAGACGCTGGTCCTGATGTCCGGCGGCTTCGATTCCACCGTGGCGGCCTACCAGATCATGCGTCGCGGGTTGATGAGCCATTTCTGTTTCTTCAACCTCGGCGGGCGTGCCCATGAACTGGGCGTGATGGAAGTGGCGCACTTCATCTGGAAGAAGTACGGCAGCTCCCAACGCGTGCTATTTGTGAGCGTTCCGTTCGAGGAAGTCCTGGGCGAAATTCTCGGCAAAGTCGATAACAGTCATATGGGCGTCATTTTGAAGCGTATGATGTTGCGTGCCGCGTCCAGCATCGCCGACCGGCTGCATATCGATGCGCTGGTCAC
The DNA here is from genome assembly GCF_900119645.1 of Pseudomonas sp. NFACC43. Classification (NCBI taxonomy): domain Bacteria; kingdom Pseudomonadati; phylum Pseudomonadota; class Gammaproteobacteria; order Pseudomonadales; family Pseudomonadaceae; genus Pseudomonas; species Pseudomonas sp. NFACC43. The sequence goes on along the minus strand of NZ_FPKK01000006.1, from coordinate 118,227 downwards.
CGGCGAGGCGATTTCCCAGGTGTCGAGCCAGACGCTGCCGAACCTGTCGGTCATCGACTGTGTCACCGAGAAACTCGTGCTGCGCCCACTGATCGCCAGCCACAAGCAGGACATCATCGACACGGCCACCGCCATCGGCACCGCCGAATTTGCCCGGCACATGCCGGAGTACTGCGGGGTCATCTCGGTCAATCCGAAGACGGCCGCCAAGCGCGGGCGCGTGGAGCACGAAGAAAAAGAATTCGACATGGCGGTACTCGAGCGTGCGCTCGAAAACGCCAGGCTGGTTCCCATCGATCGGGTGATCGACGAATTGGGCCAGGACCTCCAGGTTGAAGAAGTCGGCGAAGCGCTGGCCGGTCAGATCGTCATCGACATCCGTCACCCGGATGAAGCTGAGGATGACCCGCTGAGCGTCGCCGGCGTCGAGGTAAAAACGATGCCGTTCTATGCAGTGAACGCGCGTTTCAAGGAACTGGACCCTACTCGCCAGTACCTGTTGTATTGCGGCAAAGGCGTGATGAGTCGCCTGCATGCTCACCATTTGCTCAGTGAGGGGCATGCCAATGTGCGCGTTTATCGACCGAGCTAAGTGCCCGGGGCTGTTTGCCTGTGGCCTGCGTCACCGGCCCCCCGACGCCGCCGACAGGCTGTAACGGCTTTGTCGGACTCAACGTAAATCGCTGCCACGACCTGTCAGCACACCGAATCCTCTGATCGAGATACACAAGTGATCGAAAATCTACGCAACATCGCCATCATCGCCCACGTTGACCATGGTAAGACCACCCTGGTAGACAAACTCTTGCGTCAATCCGGCACCCTGGAGCGCAACGAGCTCAACGACGAGCGCGTGATGGACTCCAACGACCAGGAAAAAGAGCGCGGTATTACCATCCTGGCGAAAAACACCGCCATCAACTGGAACGGTTACCACATCAACATCGTGGACACCCCCGGTCACGCCGACTTCGGTGGTGAAGTAGAGCGCGTCATGTCCATGGTCGACTCCGTGCTGCTGCTGGTGGACGCCCAGGACGGCCCTATGCCGCAAACCCGTTTCGTGACCAAGAAGGCCTTCGAAGCCGGTCTGAAGCCGATCGTCGTGATCAACAAGGTCGACCGTCCGGGCGCGCGTCCTGACTGGGTACTGGACCAGATCTTCGATCTGTTCGACAACCTGGGTGCCACCGACGAACAACTGGACTTCCAGGTCGTCTACGCCTCGGCCCTGAACGGCATCGCCGGCCTGGACCACACCGCCATGGCCGAAGACATGACCCCGCTGTACCAGTCGATCGTCGACAACGTCCCGGCGCCTGCCGTTGACCGTGACGGTCCGTTCCAGATGCAGATCTCGGCCCTGGACTACAACAGCTTCCTGGGTGTGATCGGCGTCGGTCGTATCGCCCGCGGTCGCATCAAGCCGAACACTCCGGTGGTGGCGATCGATGTCGACGGCAAGAAGCGCAACGGCCGTATCCTCAAGCTGATGGGTCACCACGGCCTGCACCGTGTGGACGTCGAAGAAGCCGCTGCCGGCGACATCGTCTGCATCAGCGGTTTCGAAGAGCTGTTCATCTCCGATACCCTGTGCGATCCAAACGCTGTCGAGGCGATGAAGCCACTGACCGTCGACGAGCCGACCGTTTCCATGACCTTCCAGGTCAACGACTCGCCATTCTGCGGCAAGGAAGGCAAGTTCGTGACCTCCCGCAACATCAAGGAGCGTCTGGACAAGGAGCTGCTCTACAACGTTGCACTGCGCGTTGAAGAAGGCGACTCGGCCGACAAGTTCAAGGTGTCCGGTCGCGGTGAACTGCACCTCTCGGTACTGATCGAAACCATGCGTCGCGAAGGCTTCGAAATGGCCGTAGGCCGTCCGGAAGTGATCATTCGTGTCGTTGACGGCGTCAAGCAGGAACCGTTCGAAAACGTCACCATCGACATCCCTGAGGAATCCCAGGGCAAGGTCATGGAAGAGATGGGCCTGCGTAAGGGCGACCTGACCAACATGTCCCCGGATGGCAAGGGCCGTGTACGTCTGGAATACAACATCCCGGCTCGTGGCCTGATCGGTTTCCGCAACCAGTTCCTGACCCTGACCAACGGTGCGGGCATCCTGACCTCGATCTTCGATCGCTACGACACCATGAAGTCCGGCCACATGTCCGGCCGTCAGAACGGTGTACTGGTATCGGTCGAGACCGGCAAGGCGCTGACCTACTCCCTGGAAACCCTCCAGGCGCGTGGCAAGCTGTTCGTCGAGCACGGCCAGGAAATCTACAACGGCCAGATCGTCGGTCTGAACAGCCGTGACAACGACCTGGGCGTCAACCCTACCAAGGGCAAGAAGCTCGACAACATGCGTGCTTCGGGCAAGGACGAAACCATCGCCCTGGTTCCACCTGTTCGCTTCACCCTGGAACAGGCCCTGGAATTCATCCAGGACGACGAACTGTGCGAAGTGACGCCGAAGTCGATTCGTCTGCGCAAGAAGATCCTGGACGAAGGCGAGCGTACCCGCGCTGCCAAGAAAGCCAAGGCTTGATCGTCTAGCCCAGGCTGAATGAAAAACGCCCCCGGTCGTGAGATCGGGGGCGTTTTTTTGTGCCCGGGATTTGTGGGATGCCTTGAGAGCCCTATCGCGAGCTTGCTCGCGATAGCGGCGGCTCAGGCGCCACAAACTGCCAGATCAAAAGCGATCCAGCGTCCGCGGATTGCGCTCGCGCTCCACTTCCTTGGGTTTGTAGGCGCAATAGCCCGGCCGTGGCCCAATTCGCGGATGGTTGCGGCAGGTGTCCGGGCGCTTCTCGTAAATGGTGCACAAGCGGCTTTTACGGTCCAGATACAGGCAATCGTTGTTGCTCATGCGCTGGAGCGTGAAAATCTCGGACTTCTGGTTGTAGCGCTCGACGATCCCTTCCTTTTGCAGGCGCTTGGCGATGTTCTTCGGTGGGTCGCCCAGTTCGAACTCATCGACGATGCCGATCCGGATCAGGTCCTTGATCTTGACCTCGACCGGTAGTGTGCAGCAGCTCGACACGCAGGAACCGCACATCGGGGCTGAATACCGGGCCCAGGTATCGAGTCGGTCGATCTCCGCGGCGGCGATCAGGTTGGGCTTCATCATCAGGGTGTACCAGCATGCGTCAGGGCGCGCGATCATACCGGGACTGGTGAAATTTTGAACGACCATCCGCCGTTTTTTTTTCGATTTCAAGAAACCCTTCCGACAGCGGCACGGCCCCTGCATTCATTCGTCCATCCGGCAGTTCCCTGACGGCAATTCTCCGACACTTGGGGAAAAACCACCGAACCAAGCGCCTTGACCGTCTGTCAGACCGTCTAGGCTCAGACAATTCCATGTCCGTTCGAGGTCTTAATTCCATGACTCAAGAACCACTTGTTCGCGAAGCTGAAGTCGCTGCGTTTCGCGACGCCGTGTTGACCAAACTCACTTATGCCGTCGGCAAGGACCCCGATCATGCGTTTGATCACGACTGGTTCGAAGCCATTGCCCTCGCAGCCCGCGACCATATGGTCGATCACTGGATGGACCATACGCGGCAGATCTATCGCAAGGGCCAGAAGCGGGTCTATTACCTCTCCCTGGAATTTTTGATCGGCCGCTTGCTGTATGACAGCCTGAGCAACCTCGGCCTGCTGGACACTGCGCGCGAAGCCCTGACCGAGCTTGGCGTGGACCTGGAGCGCATTCGTTTGCTCGAGCCCGACGCGGCGCTCGGCAACGGCGGTCTCGGCCGATTGGCGGCATGCTTCATGGAAAGCATGTCGACCCTGGGTATTGCCGGCCATGGCTATGGCATCCGGTATGAGCACGGCCTGTTCCGCCAGGCCGTGGTGGACGGCTGGCAGCAGGAGCAGACCGAGCACTGGCTGGATTTCGGCAATCCCTGGGAGTTCGAACGGCCGGAGGTGGTTTATACGATCGGCTTCGGCGGCAGTGTCGAGACCGTCACTGACGACACCGGCAAGACCCGGCAAGTCTGGTCCCCGGGAGAAACCGTACGGGCCATCGCCTACGACACCCCCGTGGTGGGCTGGCGCGGCGCCAGCGTCAACACCCTGCGTCTGTGGCGCGCCCGTGCCATGGAAGAGTTGCACCTGGAACGCTTCAACGCCGGCGACCACCTGGGCGCGGTGGCGGAAGTGGCCCGGGCCGAAAGTATTTCCCGGGTGCTGTACCCGGCCGACAGCACTGAGGCCGGCCAGGAACTGCGCCTGCGCCAGGAATATTTCTTCGTCGCCGCCTCGCTGCAAGACCTGCTGCGTCGTCATCGCAACATGCACACCTCGGTGCTGACCCTGGGCGACCATGCGGCGATCCAGCTCAACGACACCCACCCGTCCATCGCCGTGGCCGAGCTGATGCGCCAGTTGGTGGACGTCTATGACGTGGCGTGGGATGCGGCCTGGCAGATCACCCAGGACACGCTGTCCTACACCAACCACACACTGTTGCCCGAGGCCCTGGAAACCTGGCCGGTGGGCCTGATGGAACGCATGCTGCCGCGGCACATGCAGATCATCTATCTGATCAATGCCCAGCACATCGACTCGTTGCGGGCCAAGGGCATACACGACTTCGACGTACTGCGCTCGGTTTCGCTGATCGAAGAGGACAACGGTCGCCGTGTGCGCATGGGCAACCTGGCGTTCCTCGGCTCCCATAGCGTCAACGGCGTGTCCGGGCTGCACACGCAACTGATGCGCAGCACGGTGTTCTCGGAGTTGCACAAGCTCTATCCGGAGCGGATCAACAACAAGACCAACGGCATCACCTTCCGCCGCTGGCTGTTCCAGGCCAACGCCGAGCTGACATCGATGATGGTGGACGCCCTCGGGCCGAGCGTGCTCGACAATCCCGAGGAGCGCCTGATCGAGCTGGAGCCGTTCGCCGACAAGCAGGCGTTCCGCAAACAATTCGCCGAGCAGCGCCTGCACAGCAAGAAGGCCCTGGCGTACCTGATCCACGAGCGGTTGGGGATCGCCGTGAACCCGTCGGCGATGTTCGACGTGCAGGTCAAGCGGATCCATGAATACAAGCGTCAGTTGCTCAATCTGCTGCATACCGTGGCGCTGTACCAGGCGATCCGCGCCGAGCCGGAGGTGGACTGGGTACCCCGCGTGAAGATCTTCGCCGGCAAGGCCGCCGCCAGTTATCACCAGGCCAAGCTGATCATCAAGCTGACCAACGACATCGCCCGGGTGGTGAACAACGACCCGACGGTGCGCGGTCTGCTCAAGGTGGTATTCCTGCCCAACTACAACGTCAGCCTGGCCGAGAGCATCATCCCGGCGGCGGACTTGTCGGAGCAGATTTCCACCGCCGGTTTCGAGGCGTCGGGCACCAGCAACATGAAGTTCGGCCTCAATGGCGCGCTGACCATCGGTACGATGGACGGCGCCAACGTCGAGATGCACGAGCGCGTGGGTGGCGAGCACATGTTCATTTTCGGCCTGACAGCCGAGCAGGTGGAAGCCCGCAAGCGCAACGGCGAGTTCAGCGCAGCGCCGGACATCGCCGCATCCCATCGTCTCAACGACGTCTTGCAGGCGATCCGTGGCGGGGTGTTCTCACCGGACGATCCAATGCGCTACGCCGGGCTGGTGGATTCGCTGGTGGACTATGACCGGTTCCTGGTCTGCGCCGATTTCGATGCGTACTGGAACGCCCAGGCCAAGGTCGAGGAGCGTTGGCACGACTCCAAGCAATGGTGGCGCTCGGCAGTGCTTAACACGGCACGCATGGGCTGGTTCTCCTCCGACCGCACCATCCGTGAGTACGCCACCGATATCTGGAAAGCACTGGAATAGGCCTGGCTTCCAGAAATGTGAGCGAAGCCCAACGGCGGCTGGGCTTCGTCGATATACTAGGCGCCAGTTTCGCCGGGCTGTGTGGCCGGGCTCAGTCATTGGCAGCGATAACAATCCGATGTGGGAGCGAGCTTGCTCGCGATAGCGGTGTGTCAGTCAACCTGATGGTGTCTGTCATGCCGCTATCGCGAGCAAGCTCGCTCCCACAGGGTTTGTGCCCTTCCACTAGACTGATCCAGGCATCGCATCACCCCGGTCATGCCCGCAACGGGCCGCTTAGGGATATCGACCATGCAATGGATCTTGACGTTGTTGGGCCTGGCACTGGGCTGGGTGGTGGATGAGTCGCTGGCCGACGCGCTGATAGGCGGGTTGCTGGGGCTTGGCATCGCCCAGGGTGTCCGGCTGAGCCGTCTCGGCACCCAGGCCGCCAAGCAACAGAGCTTGCTGCAGGACGCCCAGAAAAACCTGCTGACACTGGAGGCCCGTCTGGCGCTGCTGGAGCGTGGCCCCGTTGCCGCGCCGAGCGAACCGACGCCAGCACCGCAGGTCGTAGTGGCCGAGGCGCCGAAACCCGAAGTGCGGACGCAACCCACACCAGAGCCGGAGCCGGAGCTGGTCTGGGAACTGCCGCCTGACCTTGCGCCCACTCCCGCGATGGCCGGCACACAAGCCAGCCAACCTTTGCCCGACGACCTCTGGCGTCCGGCGCCAACGGTGTCCAGGCGCGAAGCGCGCCGACAGGAAACCCTGGAAACGAAGGTTGTTGAACCCACTGCGCCCCGTGGCCCGAATTTCATCGAGCGGGCCATGGCGGGGGCGCGAAACTGGCTGTTCGGCGGCAATACCGTGTTGCGGGTCGGTGTGGTGCTGTTATTCCTCGGCCTGGCGTTCCTGCTGCGTTATGCCACCGAAGGCATGGTGGTGCCGATCGAGCTGCGTTACGCCGGCGTCGCAGCCAGTGCGCTGGGCTTGTTGGCCCTCGGCTGGTGGTTGCGCCAGCGCAACAGCAACTACGCCTTGATGCTCCAGGGCACCGGCATCGCGGTGCTGTACCTGACGGTGTTCGCCGCCATGCGCCTGCACCCGCTGCTCGACTCGAAGGCGGCGCTGGGCTTGCTGGTGGCGGTGACGGTGTTCTCGGCGATCCTGGCGGTCACCCAGAACGCCATGGGCCTGGCCGCAGCGGCCGCCCTGGGTGGTTTTGCCGCGCCGATCCTGACCTCCACTGGCAGTGGCAATCACGTTGCGCTATTCAGCTATTTCATCCTGCTCAACACCGGCATCCTGGCCATTGCCTGGTTCAAGGCCTGGCGCCTGCTCAACCTGATCGGCTTTGTCGGCACCTTCGGCATCGGTGTCGCCTGGGGCCTGCGCTCCTACACGCCGGAGCTGTTCTGGAGTACCGAGCCGTTCCTGATCGTGTTCTTCCTGATGTACCTGGCGATCGGCCTGCTGTTCACTCGTCGCAAATTGCTGGAAACCGCAGGCGCGCCTGAGGATGAGAGTCGCGAGGCGTTGCTGCGCTGGTCGGCGCGCAAGGGCGATTACGTGGACGGCACGATGCTGTTCGGTCCGCCGCTGGTGGGTTTCGGCCTGCAATACGCCCTGGTGCAGCACCTGGAGCTCGCCGCGGCGTTCAGCGCCCTGGCCCTGGGTGCGATCTACATGGGGCTGGCGCGGGTATTGATGGGCGGGCGAGCCTTGCTGCTGGCTGAAACCTGCCTGGCCCTGGGGGTGATTTTCGCCAGCCTGGCGATTCCCCTGGGGCTCGACGCCCGCTGGACTTCGGCGGCCTGGGCCGTGGAAGGCGCCGGGATCTTCTGGTTGGGGTTGCGTCAGCAACGACCACTGGCCAGGGCCTTTGCCTTGTTGCTGCAACTGGGGGCGGCACGTGCCTTCCTCGGCGAGGTGAGCCTTGGCGAAAGCAGCCTGCTCGATGCGCCTGCGCTGGGCAGCCTGATGATCGGTGGCGCCTTGCTGTTCAGCTTCCTTCAGTTGCGCAAGGCGGATCCCGCGCACACCCACGCCTGGGAGCGCCAGGGCCAGTCGGTGCTGGCGGTGTTGGGCCTGGGTTTCCTCTATCTGCTGGCCCCGTTGTTTTTCTTCACCCATGGCACCGCCATCGCCTGGGCATTGGCCGGCCTTGTGACGCTGTTCGTCGGCCTGCGCCTGCAATCGCGCAGCTTCCTGTTCACGGCGTTCGCCGTGCAACTGCTGGGCGGCGCGCTGTTCCTGATGCGCCTGCGCGGCGCCGAAGGGGACTCGGCGGCGGTGTTCGATGCCGGCTGGAGCGGTTTGCTCAGCGCCTCCCTGATCGGTCTGGCGTTGATCGGCGGCATGTTGCTGGCGGCCCGCGACGACATGGTGCGCAGGGACGTCCGGTTGTTGCGCGGCCTGTCGGTCGTGCTGCTGGCGGGGCTGGTGCTGATCAACCTGGCCGTGCTGTTTGTCCTGCCCTGGCAGACGGCGAGCGGGGTATGGGCCGCCAGCGGCCTGCTGATCATCTGGCTGAGCCTGTACCTCAAGCAGCGCATGAGTTTTGTCTTCGGCCTGCTGTTGCAACTGGTGGGCGGCGCGGCGTTCCTGATGGCGGGGCCGGCCTTGCTGGGTCCGCTCGACGCCGAGGATCTGCGCCCTCTGGCCCACAGTGGCTTCTGGACGCCAATGGTGCTGGGGTTGGCGGCGCTGATCGGTGCATGGCGGCTGCAGCGGGATCGATCGGGCACGGCATTCGATGCCTTGAATTTGCAGCGCCTGTCCGAATTGCTGCTGGTCTGGGGCGCCGGCTGGTGGGCCCTGGCGTGGGTCAGCGAAGTGCTGCGCTTCGCCCCGGCGAACCTGCAGGGCAGCCTGCTGTTGATCGTCGCAGCGCTGAGCGTGGCGGTATGGACCGTCCTGTCGCAGCGTTTGAAATGGCCGGCGCTGGGGCTGCTGTGCACCTTGCTGGTCCCTGCGGCGGGCTGTGTGTTGGTTGCGACCTGGCACAGCCGCTATCACCCGGCGGCAGACTACGGCTGGTTGGCCTGGCTGCTGGTGTTCGGCGTGCATTTCCTTTCCCTGAAGCGCCTGGCCACGATGCTGCCGACCCAGGTGCGCAGTACCGCCCATGTGCTCGGTTGCTGGCTGTCGATCGGCGTGCTGGCGTTGCAACTGCGTTACGGCCTGCTGTTGTTGTCCGAGCAGTACAACGCTTGGCGCTGGCTGGGTTGGGCGATTCTGCCGAGCCTGTACCTGGTCCTGATGGCCGCGCCACGCGCCTGGCCGTGGCCAGTCTCGGCCCAGCCGCGCGAATACCGTGTCTACGCGGCGGCGCCGCTGGCCCTGCTGATGCTGGGCTGGTTCTGGCTGGCCAATACCTTCAGCGACGGCACCGCCGAACCCTTGCCTTATGTACCGCTGCTCAACCCTCTGGAGCTGGGCCTGCTGTTCGCATTGTTCGGCGTCTACGTGTGGTCCCGCAGCGCAGTGGCGCAACTGGCGATCCGCTGGGCCCATGCCGGGCAGGTGGCGCAGTTGGTCGCCGGGGTGTCGCTGTTCGCTTTCTTCACGGCGGTGGTGATGCGCAGCGCCCACCATTGGCTGGACGTACCGTTCGAACTGGATGCGCTGCTCGAATCCATGTTCGTGCAGGCCGGCTTGTCTATCGTCTGGACGCTGATCGCCCTGGGCCTGATGATTGGCGGGCACCTGCGGCATCGGCGCGAGGTGTGGCTGATCGGTGCGGCGTTGATTGCCGTGGTGGTGGCCAAGCTGTTCTTTGTCGAATTGAGTAACCGTGGCGGTCTGGCGCGGATCGTGTCGTTTATCGGTGTGGGTGTGCTGTTGCTGGTAGTGGGCTACTTCGCGCCACTGCCGCCCAAGCGTCCGGAAACGGTTCCGCCGACCGAGCCGCCGATGCCTGTCAGTGGGGGAGTGTCATCTTGAGTCGCAAGTTGAGTCGGATCGGGCTGGGAGTGGTGGGGTTGTGGGCGACATTGTCGGTCGTGGCCCAGGAGAGGCCAGCGGACTTCGCCCACCAGGTGCCACTGGCCTTGAGCGGTGAGGGCCCTTGGTATCGTCTTCCGTTGCCCCTGGAGGTCCAGTTGCAGGCGCGCCAGACCGACCTGAGCGACCTGCGGGTATTCAACGCGGCCGGGCAGGCCCAGGCTTATGCCCTGGTTCGCGAAACCGCCCAGAGCCGGGAAAACCGGACCCTGACCGAGGTGAAGTGGTTTCCCCTGTACAACGCCGCCGATGACAACGAGCGTGCGCCCAGCGTGCGGGTGCAATCGAACGCCAATGGCACGCTGGTGGAAGTCCAGCCGTCCAGCCGCCTCGAAGCAGGGGAGGAGGAACTGCGCGGCTGGCTGTTGGACGCCAGCGCGATCAAGGCGCCCCTGCAGCAACTGATCCTGGACTGGACCAGTGAGCGCGACGGCTTCCAGCGGTTCACCATCGAGGCCAGCGACGATCTGCAGAACTGGCAATCATGGGGCGAAGGCCAGGTGGCACGATTGACCTTCGCCGATGAGCGGGTCGAGCAGCATGAGGTGAGCCTGCCGGGGCAATCGGCCCGTTACCTGCGATTGCTGTGGGAGTCGCCGTCATCGGCCCCGGTGCTGACCTCGGCGCAGTTGCAAAGCACCCGCCAGGAAAACCTGCCGCTGCCCTTGGCCTGGTCGCAACCGCTGGCCGGCAGCACTGCCAAGGCCGGTGAATATACCTGGCAGTTGCCCATGGGACTGGACATCGAACAAGTGCAGGTGGAACTGAGCCAGGCCAACAGCCTGGCGCCGGTGATCCTGGCCGGTCGGCGCGAGAGCAGCCATCCGTGGCAGCCGCTGGGCAGTGGCTTGCTGTATCGCCTGACCCAGAACGGCCAGGATGTGGTGCAGGACCAACTGCAGCTCGACGGCCAGACCGTTCAGCAATTGAAGCTGACAGTCGATGAGCGCGGCGGTGGCCTGGGCGACAAGGCACCGGCGTTGCGCTTTGCGGTGCGCCCCAGTCAGGTGGTGTTCCTGGCGCGTGGAGAAGGTCCCTTCAGTCTGGCGCTGGGCAGTGCCACCGTGAAGGCGGCCAACCTGCCCTTGACGACACTGGTGCCGGATTACCGTCCCGCGCGCCTGGCGACCCTGGGGACGGCAACGGTGAATGGCACGGTCCGCGCCATCCCCGCCGCTGCAACCGCGACCACCCCGGCCCCGGTCGAGACCAACTGGAAGAAGATCGGCCTGTGGGCGGTGTTGCTGCTCAGCGTATTGTTCCTCGCGGCGATGGCCTTCAGTCTGCTGCGCAAACCGCCGGTCAAGAGCTGAGGTGCGTTGATCGCGAGCAAGCTCGCTCCCACAATAGACCGCGTTCGTCGAAACAACTCAGTCAACTGTGGGAGCGAGCTCGCTCGCGATGGCGTTCTCTCAATCGTCAGAAATATCCAAGCGAGCCGCCACCCCGTGAACTCAATCCTCCATTCCCCGTCTCATAGGAGGAATTAAGTCCCGACTCGCGCTAAACTGCGCAGGTTTTTCCGCCCCCTATTCTTCGGAGCCGTCCATGTCCCGCGTTACCTTGAGTCGCTATTTGATTGAGCAGACCCGCAGCAACAACACCCCTGCCGATCTGCGCTTTTTGATCGAAGTGGTGGCGCGTGCGTGCAAGGAAATCAGCCACGCCGTATCCAAAGGCGCACTGGGTGGCGTCCTGGGCAGCATGGGCACCGAAAACGTGCAGGGCGAAGTGCAGAAGAAGCTCGACGTGCTGTCCAACGAAATCCTGCTCGAAGCCAACGAATGGGGTGGTCACCTGGCCGGCATGGCGTCCGAGGAAATGGACAATGCCTACCAGATCCCGGGCAAATACCCCAAGGGTGCCTATCTGCTGGTGTTCGATCCACTGGACGGTTCGTCGAACATCGATATCAACGCGCCGGTCGGCACCATCTTCTCGGTACTGCGTTGCCCGAACGAATACCTGAGCCAGAACGAAGCCCTGAATGAAAAGGCTTTCCTGCAACCAGGCACCCAGCAAGTCGCCGCCGGCTATGCCATCTATGGCCCGCAGACCATGCTGGTGCTGACCCTGGGCGACGGCGTCAAGGGCTTCACCCTGGACCGCGAGATGGGCAGCTTCGTACTGACCCACGAAGACATCACCATTCCTGAAACCACCCAGGAATTCGCTATCAACATGTCCAACCAGCGGCACTGGGAAGCTCCCGTGCAGCGCTATGTCAGCGAGCTGCTGGCCGGCGAGGAAGGCCCGTTGAAGAAGAACTACAACATGCGCTGGGTCGCGGCCATGGTTGCCGACGTGCACCGTATCCTGACCCGTGGCGGCCTGTTCATGTACCCGCGCGACAGCCGCGAGCCCTCCAAGCCGGGCAAGCTGCGCCTGATGTATGAAGCCAACCCGATGTCGTTCCTGGTGGAACAGGCCGGCGGAGCTTCCACCGACGGTCACCAGCGCATCCTCGACATCCAGCCCGAAGGCCTTCACCAGCGCGTAGCGGTGTTCCTCGGCTCGAAGCAAGAAGTGGCGCGCGCCACGGCCTACCACAAGGAGTGAAACATGGCCGAGCCCTGGCAGCCGTTGCTCGATTGGTGGTTTGGTTCAGCCGAAACGCCGGACGAAATCGCGGCCGACAAGGGCAAGCTGTGGTTTGGCAAAGGCCATGATCGCCAGGCGCAAGAGCGCTTCGGCGATCAGGTCGAGCAGGCACTGGCCGGCGGATTGACCGACTGGGCGCAACGCCCGGAAGGTTGGCTGGCCCTGGTGCTACTGCTCGATCAGCTTCCGCGGATGATCTTTCGCGACACCCCCAAGGCTTTTGCCGGCGACCTGCGTGCCCAGGCGCTGGTGGCCCAAGGCCTGGCGGCGGGGTTCGAGCGCCAACTCAAGCCCATCCAGCGCGTATTCATCTACCTCGTACTGGAACACTGCGAAATCCTCGCGGTGCAGAACGAAGCCGTGTCGCGGTTTATCGAGCTGGTTCGAGAGCAGCCCGAGGCGGAGCGGGCAGTGTTTGAAGACAACCTGGACTATGCCGAGCGACACCAGAAGATCATTGCGCGGTTTGGACGGTTTCCCCATCGCAATGCGGTGTTGGGGCGCGAGTCCACGGCTGAGGAAATGGAGTTTTTGAACAAGCCTGGGTCGCGATTTTAGCGAAGTTCTAAGAGTCGCTTCGAAGCAAGCGTTTCATTAGCAACGCGGGCAAGCTCTTGCGGCTATCGGCGATGATGTGGATGTAGATCGTTTGGCCTCGCACTTCATAAATGATCCTATTCATTCCTGAAAGGATCTGTCGATATTGACCGAGATTAAGCCTTTCAATTTCTTCCGGGATCGATCCCGCAAAAGGCAGTGTTGCTAGATGACGGATCGCTGCTTTCAGACTGGCATAGGTGTTTTGCCATGTTTGAGAAGAAAACCGCTCGATTAGATAAACGCGGAGCTCTTTAAGATCTGTTTCGGCCGATTGAAGGATGACAACCTTTAAGCTCATTGAGTGTCAGCCCTGTCCAGCTCAGTGAAGACATCCTCAACATCCTGAAAATTACCTTCTTCAATTTCACGGTTGCCCATGGCCAATAGCTTCAACAGCGCCATGGTGTCTTCTTGTTCTTCGAAACTTTTCACATCCATGACTACGAGCTTGGCTTCACCGTTTTGGGTGATGATCAAAGGCTCTCTACTCTCTGTGATGGTCTTTACGATTTCAGCCGTGTGGCTTTTCAAATAGCTGATGGGTTTGATTTGGGATGACAGCTTCATGGCGTAAGCCTCGAAAGATTGAATGGACTGAGTTTAGTCTTAATTCAGTCTTGAGTCAGGTAGCGCTGACCAAATGTCTGTTTGCGTAGGCTGACATACCCCATCGCGAGCTTGCTCGCGACGGGGTCAGTCCAGGCACTAGATCCGGAAACTACCCACCAACTGCTTCAACCGCGCCGCCTGCTGCTCAAGATCGGCACAGGCCCGCAAGGTGGCCTGCAGGTTTTCCACGCCTTCCTGGTTCAGGGTGTTGATCTCGGTGATGTCGACGTTGATCGACTCCACCACGGCGGTCTGTTCTTCGGTGGCGGTGGCCACGGACTGGTTCATGCCGTCGATTTCACCAATACGCTGGGTCACGCTGCCCAGGCGTTCGCCGGCCTGGTTGGCGATGCCGACGCTGCTTTCGCTCTGGCGCTGGCTGTCGGTCATGGTCAGCACCGCTTCCCGGGCGCCCACTTGCAGTTCTTCAATCATCTTCTGCACTTGCTGCGCCGAATCCTGGGTGCGGTGGGCCAGGTTGCGCACTTCATCGGCGACCACCGCGAAGCCGCGCCCGGCTTCACCGGCACGGGCCGCTTCGATGGCGGCGTTGAGGGCGAGCAGGTTGGTCTGCTGGGAAATGCTGGTGATCACCTCAAGAATCTGGCCGATGTTCACCGTGTTGCTGTTCAAGGTTTCGATGTTGCCGCACGAATCGCTGATCTTCGCCGACAGCTGCTGCATGGCGGTGATGGTCTTGTCTACCACCTGCTGGCCATCCTCGGCCAGGTTGCGGGCCTCGCTGGAGTGCTGCGAGGCGAGGGCGGCGTTCTGGGCGATTTCCTGGGCGGCGGCGCCGAGCTGGTTGATGGCTGCGGCAACGCTACTGGTGCGCGAGGCTTGCTGGTCGGAATTGAACATCGAGGAATTGGAGGCACTGACCACGCGCAGGGCGACTTCGTTGACCTGGCCGGTGGCCGAAGCCACTTCGCGGATCGAGGTGTGAATGCGTTCGACAAAGCGGTTGAACGATGTGCCCAGGGCGCCGAATTCGTCGTGGCCATGGATGGTCAGGCGCCGGGTCAGGTCGCCTTCGCCTTCGGCGATGTCATGCATCGCGCGGCCCATGGTCAGCAATGGCTGCATCAGCACGCGGATCAACATGCCCAGCAGGGCAATGATGAACACCACGGCGATGGCCATGGCGATCAATGCCGAGGTGCGGAATTCGCTGAGCATCGCCAGCGCCGTGTCCTTGTCCAGTACCAGTGCCACATACCAATCGGCGCCCGGCACGCCATTGACGCGGGTGAAGGACATGAACTGGGTCTTGCCGTCGAGTTCGACTTCCTTCATGCCCGGGCTGACTTGTGGTGCGCCGTTGGGGTAGGCCTCGGCCAGGGTCTTGAGCACACGCTTGCTGTCGGGGTGGATCAGGATCTTGCCGTCGGCGCTGACGATGAAGGCATGGCCATGGCCCCCGAAGTTCAGCGAGTTGATGATGGCGCTGACGCTCGACAGGTCGATGTCCGCACCGGCCACGCCGATCATCTGGTTCTGATGCTGGACCGGGGTGGCGACAGTGATCACCAGTTTGCCGGATGAGGCCGCGATGTAGGGTTCGGTGACGATGGTCTGTTGAGCGCTGTTGGCGGCCTTGTACCAGCCACGGGCACGGGGGTCGTAGTCGGCGGCGCGATTACCGGCCGGAACCGAAAACATCACGCCGTCGGTGCCGCCGAAGTAGCTGAGCTGGAAATTGCCGGTGTACGCCGGCAGGCCGACCGCGCGTTTGAGGCTGTCGGCGCTGCTGCCGTCCACGGCGATCTGCTGTGCCAGCGACTGGAGCAACTGGATGCGACCCTCGACCCAGGTCTGGATGTTGCGGCTGGTCAGGCTGCCGAGTTCCTGCATGGAGGTTTCGGTGCTGGTGTGCAGGCTCTGGCGCTGGCGATAGTCGTTGAACAGGATGAAACAGGCGAATGCGACGGCCACCACGAGGGCGGCAGCCAACAGAATTTTGTGGCTGAATTTCATGTTTCTGGTCATTAAGAAAGCTACCGAACAGAAGCTGGTCAGGAAGGGGGCGTCAATGTGCCATAACGCGATTTTTGGCGCTGGTCTTTTTATCGGCTCCCCGGCGTCGCGATTCAGGTGCTGATGACGTATTCCCGACGAAATGCACGACGCCGTCACAAACTGGTTGATTTACCGACGAAGTGCCTGGGTTTGGCCCAATAAATAGCCGGTTCCCCGGGGAACCAGATGACGGTTTTCTCTTCTAAGGTTCTGGTTGGCACCCTGCCACCTCCCTTCCGCTCCAGGAGTTACCCGATGTCCCTGCGTTCTATCGCGTTGTTGTCTTTGTGCGTCTTTCTGGCCGCCTGCAGCAAAGTC
Source organism: Pseudomonas sp. NFACC43 (assembly GCF_900119645.1). NCBI lineage: Bacteria > Pseudomonadati > Pseudomonadota > Gammaproteobacteria > Pseudomonadales > Pseudomonadaceae > Pseudomonas > Pseudomonas sp. NFACC43. The sequence continues at coordinate 102,252 of NZ_FPKK01000006.1, read as the reverse complement.
AACCAGGAAAACTATTCGAAGCTGTCGGCCGGCATGTCCAAGGCCGAAGTCGAAACGTTACTGGGGAAACCGACCGATTGTTCGGGCGCGCTCGGCATGTCCAGTTGCACCTGGGGCGACCAGAAAAGCTTTATCAGCGTGCAGTATGCCGGTGACAAAGTGTTGATGTTTTCCGGCCAAGGCCTGAAGTAAACCGAGGCCAGAGGCCTGCGGGAGAAAAATAATGATGCGGTTATTGTTAGTGCTTTTAGCTGGCCTGGTACTGGCCGGCTGTGCCACTTCTGGCGAAGACCCGTTGGCGCCCAAGACCGTCAACAGTGTCAATCTCAAGCGTTACCAAGGGACCTGGTACGAGTTGGCCCGCCTGCCAATGTATTTCCAGCGCAACTGCGCGCAATCGGAAGCTCACTACACCCTCAAGCCCGACGGCAACCTGGGTGTACTCAATCGCTGCCTGACTTCGGACTGGCAGTGGGAAGAAGCCAAGGGCACCGCCAAGCCACAGGTGCCGGGCAAGACCGACAAGCTCTGGGTCGAGTTCGATACCTGGTTTTCCCGCATCCTGCCGGGTGTGGCAAAGGGGCAATATTGGGTGCTGTACGTCAGCGAAGACTACAAGACCGCCATCGTGGGTGACCCGAGCCGACGCTACATGTGGCTGCTGTCCCGTACGCCCACCGTCAATGTCGACGTTCGTGAAGAACTGCTCAGCAGGGCGCGCCAGCAAGGCTACGACACGACACGGTTGATCTGGCGTGCGTCGGATCGGCAGATGGCCCGAACCTCGGATTGAACCGCTTCGAAGAACCCCTGTGGGAGCGAGCCTGCTCGCGATGACGGGCGTCCAGTCAACCTCGTGTTGAATGCGAAGGCCTCATCGCGAGCAGGCTCGCTCCCGCATTTCGTCAGTCCAGGAGTTCGCGCAAGACTTGGGCAAACGCCCGGGCGCTTTCTTCTTCCCCGGCATGACGTCCATCGCGCACGACCCATTGCCCGCCGACCATCACATCACGCACCTGACGATCCCCGCCGGCAAACAGCCAGCGATTGAGTATCCCGTCGCCCCTGGCAGTGGCCAGGTAAGGGTCGTTGCCGTCGAGCACCAGCCAGTCGGCGCGTTTGCCGACGTCGAGGGCACCGACCGCTTGCCCCAGCGCCTGGGCGCCGCCTTCCAGGGCCGCATCGAACAAGGTGCGGCCGACCATTGGCTGGTCTGGTCGATACAGGCGGTTGCGCCGTTGATCCCGCAGGCGCTGGCCGTATTCCAGCCAACGCAATTCCTCCACTACGCTCAATGACACATGGCTGTCGGAACCGATGCCCAGGCGTCCACCTTGGGCGATGAAATCCACCGCCGGGAAAATACCGTCGCCCAGGTTGGCTTCGGTGGTCAGGCACAGGCCGGCGATCGCCCGGCTCCTGGCCATGAGGGCGACTTCGTCGGCGTTGGCGTGGGTGGCATGCACCAGGCACCAGCGCGGGTCGACCTCGACGTTTTCGTACAGCCATTGCAACGGACGGGCGCCACTCCAGCCCAGGCAATCGTCGACTTCCTTTTGCTGCTCGGCGATATGGATGTGCACCGGGCAATGGCGGTCGCTCGCGGCCAGCACGTCCTGGATCTGCCCGGGCGTCACGGCACGCAATGAGTGGAAGCACAGGCCTAGCGCCTGGGTCGGTTGTGCAGCCAGAATCGGCTGCAAGCGTGTTTGCAGCTTGAGGTAGTTTTCGGTGCTGTTGATGAAGCGGCGTTGCCCTTCGTTGGGTGCCTGGCCTCCGAAACCGGAGTGGCTGTAGAGCACTGGCAGTAGGGTCAGCCCGATGCCGGCCGCCTGGGCGGCGTGGCTGATGCGCAAGGCCAGTTCAGCCGGGTCGGCATAGGGTGTGCCGTCGGTATCGTGGTGCACATAGTGGAATTCGGCGACCGAGGTGTAACCGGCCTTGAGCATTTCGATGTACAACTGCCGGGCAATGATGCCCAGTTGATCGGGGCTGATTTTCCCGACGAGACGATACATCAGGTCGCGCCAGGTCCAGAAACTGTCGTTGGGGTTGCCCGCCACTTCCGCCAGCCCGGCCATGGCCCGTTGGAAGGCATGGGAGTGCAGGTTCGGCATGCCCGGCAACAACGGACCTCCCAGCCGTTCGGCGCCGTCTGCGTGGGAGCCGGCCTGGACATGAGTCAGGACGCCAGCGGCGTCGACTTCAAGACGTACATCATTGGCCCATCCACTAGGCAGCAGCGCGCGTTCGGCAAAAAAGGCGGGCATGGTCGAACCTCATCGTGCGTAATTTGTATATACATATACAGACGTTTGCCTGGCCGGTAAACTCCGGCAAGCTAATGTCCTGTTTCATAGATACGTTCTTTTTTGATGTGTGGCTCTTGTCGTCAGGCAGGCGCCGCGCCGAGTCATAGCAGGCTGTGGCGAGGAGCGGCAACGCAGGATGACGGCAAGAGACGCCGTCAAGAAGGAATAGTGTCTGGGCTACAGGACATTTGTAATCTCATTCGCAGAACAGGGAACCGCCGTGCCGACTCCGCCTGCCAAACCACCAATTGCCGCGAACATGGGCGACAGTCCGGCGCCCTTGTACGCCCGCGTCAAACAGATGATTACCCAGCAGATCGACAGTGGAAACTGGCCACCGCATTACCGCGTGCCATCGGAAAGCGAACTGGTCAGTCAGTTGGGCTTCAGTCGCATGACCATCAACCGCGCCCTGCGGGAGATGACCGCCGACGGCCTGCTGGTGCGCATGCAGGGGGTCGGTACCTTCGTGGCTGAACCCAAGAGCCAGTCCGCTTTGTTCGAAGTGCATAACATCGCCGACGAAATCGCCTCCCGTGGCCATCGCCATACCTGCAAGGTCATCACCCTGGAAGAAGAGGCCGCCGGTTCCGAGCGTGCCCTGGCCCTGGAGATGCGCGAAGGCCAGAAGGTGTTCCATTCTCTGATCGTGCATTTCGAGAACGACATCCCGGTGCAGATCGAGGACCGTTTCGTCAATGCGCTGGTGGCGCCGGACTACCTCAAGCAGGATTTCACCCTGCAGACGCCCTATGCCTATCTGAACCAGGTCGCGCCGCTGACCGAGGGCGAGCATGTGGTGGAGGCGATCCTCGCCGAGCCGAGCGAGTGCAAGCTGCTGCAGATCGAACGGGGCGAGCCGTGCCTGTTGATCCGTCGCCGCACCTGGTCCGGGCGCCAGCCGGTGACCGCCGCGCGCCTGATCCACCCCGGTTCCCGTCACAGCCTGGAAGGTCGGTTTCATAAATGACGAATCAGATGACAGTTCTGCGGGCTGCGGACTATCCCCGCATGCCCTGGAAAAACGGTGGCGGCAGTACCGAGGAAATCACCCGTGACGCCGGCACCGGCCTGGAAGGTTTCGGCTGGCGCCTGTCGATTGCCGATATCGCCGAGTCGGGCGGTTTTTCCACCTTTGCCGGCTACGAAAGGATCATCAGCGTCCTGCAGGGAGACGGCATGACGCTGAACGTCGATGGCCAGGCCACGCGACCTCTGCATCCGCTGGACCCCTTTGCCTTCAGCGGCGAGAGCCATGTGCATTGCACCTTGCTGGGCGGGCCGATTCGCGATTTCAACCTGATCTATGCCCCCCAGCGTTTTCACGCGCGGTTGCAATGGCTGGGAGGCCAGCAGCGGTTTTTCAGCGAGGCGCAGACGGTGCTGGTGTTCAGCGCGGCCCCGGGGTTGGCGATCAGCGTTGGCGAGTCCGCCGTTAACCTGGGCCTCTACGACTGCTTGCAATTGAGCAACACCGGGCTGCTGGACATCACCAGCCACGGCCAATGCTGTGTGATCGAGCTGACGGCCCGCTGATTTCCGACGAAGTGCTTTAGTGGCGAGGGAACAAGCTCCCTTGCCATAAAGGCTCCGCTCTCGTTGTTCCCGCTTTGCACCAACTTGTTACCGAATGCCCCAGCGTGGCGCAGAACCGCGCTCTCGTAACCTGTCAGTCCTGTTCACAAATCCCTCCTTCAGAAATTTCATCTGGCTCTGGAGCCGCTCAATCACGGGGCTTTCAGCCAAACCTAAAGTCTCCTGCAAGCCTGTCATCGACAAGTTGGCCGCTTGATTGCATATGCTTGTACATACAAGTAAAGACGTATGCGTATGAGTCACCTTCACTCAGCGCAACGTCCGCAGAAATAGCTGCCCTGTCCGGGCTGGTCTGGATTGATCGCTGAGGAGTTTTTGCTGTGACCGACGCTACCCGCAAAACCGAAAAATACCGTGACGTTGAAATCCGCGCTCCCCGCGGTAACACCCTGACCGCCAAAAGCTGGCTGACCGAAGCGCCGCTGCGCATGCTGATGAACAACCTCGACCCGGAAGTGGCCGAGAATCCCAAGGAGCTGGTGGTCTACGGTGGCATCGGTCGCGCGGCGCGCAATTGGGAGTGCTACGACAAGATCGTCGAAAGCCTGACCCACCTGAACGACGACGAAACCCTGCTGGTGCAATCCGGCAAGCCGGTGGGCGTGTTCAAGACCCACGCCAATGCGCCACGGGTGCTGATCGCCAACTCCAACCTGGTGCCGCACTGGGCCAGTTGGGAACATTTCAACGAACTCGACGCCAAGGGCCTGGCCATGTACGGCCAGATGACCGCCGGCAGCTGGATCTACATCGGCAGCCAGGGCATCGTGCAGGGCACTTATGAAACCTTCGTCGAGGCCGGTCGCCAGCACTACGGCTCCAACCTCAAGGGGCGCTGGGTCCTGACCGCCGGCCTGGGTGGCATGGGGGGCGCCCAGCCGTTGGCCGCGACCCTGGCCGGTGCGTGCTCGCTGAACATCGAGTGCCAGCAGGTCAGTATCGATTTCCGCCTGAAAACCCGCTACGTCGACGAGCAAGCCAAAGACCTCGACGACGCCTTGGCGCGCATCGAGAAATACACCGCCGAAGGCAAGGCGATTTCCATCGCCCTGTGCGGGAACGCTGCCGAGATCCTGCCGGAAATGGTCCGTCGTGGTGTGCGCCCGGACATGGTCACCGACCAGACCAGCGCCCACGATCCCCTCAACGGCTATCTGCCGGTCGGTTGGACCTGGGACGAATACCGCGCCCGCGCCAAGACCGAGCCCGCCGCCGTGGTGAAAGCCGCCAAGCAATCGATGGCGGTACATGTGAAAGCCATGCTGGCCTTCCAGAAAATGGGCGTGCCGACCTTCGACTACGGTAACAACATCCGCCAGATGGCCCAGGAAGAAGGCGTCGAGAATGCCTTCGACTTCCCTGGTTTCGTCCCGGCTTATATCCGTCCGCTGTTCTGCCGCGGCATCGGTCCGTTCCGTTGGGCCGCGCTGTCCGGCGATCCGCAGGACATCTACAAGACCGACGCCAAGGTCAAGGAACTGATTCCCGACGACGCCCACCTGCACAACTGGCTGGACATGGCCCGCGAGCGCATCAGCTTCCAGGGCTTGCCGGCGCGTATCTGCTGGGTCGGGCTGGGCCAGCGCGCCAAGCTGGGCCTGGCTTTTAACGAAATGGTACGCAGCGGCGAATTGTCGGCGCCGATCGTCATCGGTCGCGACCACCTGGACTCCGGTTCCGTGGCCAGCCCCAACCGTGAAACCGAATCCATGCAGGACGGTTCCGATGCCGTCTCCGACTGGCCGCTGCTCAACGCCTTGCTCAACACCGCCAGCGGTGCGACCTGGGTGTCGCTGCACCATGGTGGTGGTGTTGGCATGGGCTTCTCCCAGCATTCGGGCATGGTCATCGTCTGCGACGGTACCGATGAAGCGGCCGAGCGGATTGCGCGCGTGCTGCACAACGACCCGGGTACCGGGGTAATGCGCCATGCCGACGCCGGTTACCAGATCGCCATTGATTGCGCGAAGGAGCAGGGGCTGAACCTGCCGATGATCACTGGCAAATAACCCCGGGCCCCTTGTGGGAGCGAGCTTGCTCGCGATGAGGGAGTGTCAGTCAACAGCATTGTCTGCTGACCCACCGCTATCGTCGGATCGCCGCCCGGAGCAAGCTCGCTTCCACAGGGGAAGTAGCAGCGCAATGAATTCCAGAACAATCCACAGAGGTTGAACCATGGCTGTCACCAGCACTCGCGCAAGCAGCAAGCCGTTGATCGAGCGACGCTCGATCGACTATATCCCGGAAGCGGAGAGACACGGCCGATTGTTGAGCCAGTTCACCCTTTGGATGGGGGCCAACCTGCAAATCACTGCCATTGTCACCGGTGCATTGGCGGTGGTGCTGGGGGGGGATGTGTTCTGGTCGTTGATCGGCTTGCTGATTGGCCAGGTACTGGGCGGTGGCGTCATGGCCTTGCATGCCGCGCAAGGGCCCAAGCTTGGCCTGCCGCAGATGATCTCCAGCCGGGTGCAGTTCGGTGTCTATGGGGCGGCGATCCCGATCGTACTGGTGTGCCTGATGTACCTGGGCTTCACGGCGACGGGCACCGTGCTTTCCGGCCAGGCGCTGGGGCAGTTGTTCGGCGTCAGCGACAGTGCGGGCATCCTGATCTTCGCCAGTGTCATCGTGCTGGTGACGGTGCTGGGTTATCGGGTGATCCACTTCATCGGCCGGGTCGCCAGCGTCATTGGCGTCATTGCCTTCGTTTACCTGTTCGCTCGCCTGATCAGCCAGACGGACGTTGGCGCGCTGCTGCAGATCCGCCATTTCAGCTGGAGCAGCTTCCTGCTGGCGGTGTCGCTCGCGGCTTCCTGGCAGATCGCCTTCGGCCCCTACGTGGCTGACTATTCGCGTTACCTGCCGAGCAAGACTTCCTCGGTGAAAACCTTCTTTGCCGCAGGCGCCGGTTCGGTCATCGGCGCACAGGTGGCGATGATCCTCGGCGTATTTGCCGCCGCCTCGGCCAACGGGCAGTTCGCGGGCCATGAAGTGGCCTACATCGTGGGCCTGGGCGGTACCGGCGCCACCGCTGCGCTGCTGTACTTCAGCATCGCGTTCGGCAAGGTCACGATTTCCACCCTGAACTCCTACGGCAGCTTCATGTGCATTGCCACCATCATCAGCGGTTTCAGGGGGCACCTGAACGTCACGCGCCTGCAACGCCTGGTCTTCGTAGTGTTCATCGTGGGCGCCGCGACGCTGATCGCGCTGCTCGGTCAGCACTCGTTCCTTGGTGCGTTCAAGTCCTTCATCCTGTTCTTGCTGGCGTTCTTCACGCCCTGGAGCGCGATCAACCTGGTGGACTACTACTGCATCACCCGCGAGCGCTATGACGTGCCGGCCCTGGCCGACCCGAACGGCCGCTACGGTCGTTGGAATGGCCTCGGTATCAGCGTCTACGCAATAGGTGTCCTGATTCAATTGCCGTTCATTGCCACCAAGTTCTATACCGGTCCGCTGGTGGCGGCCATGGGCGGCGTGGACATTTCCTGGATCATCGGCCTGGTGGTTCCGGCGGCGCTGTATTACATCGCCGCCAGGAAATGGCACAGCGCAGTACCCGATCGATTGATCCTGCCGGTCGAGCAGGACACGGTTGACGCACAACCGAGCAGGGCGGGTCGCATTCAAGCGGCCTGATGGGACGTTGACAGGGCTGGATGCCTCTTGACTGCCGTATGCCAATCCAACTGATTAGGAGCGTCACACAATGAAATCGAACAAGACCCTGCTGACCACATTGCTGTCCATGGGCCTGCTGGCCAGTGCCGGCGCCACGCAGGCGGCCGGTTGGTGCGAGTCGGGCAAACCGGTGAAGTTCGCCGGCCTGAACTGGGAAAGCGGCATGTTGCTGACAGACGTCCTGCAGGTGGTGCTGGAAAAAGGCTACGACTGCAAGACCGACAGCCTGCCGGGCAACTCCATCACCATGGAGAACGCCCTGAGCAGCAATGACATCCAGGTATTCGCCGAAGAGTGGGTCGGTCGCAGCGAAGTGTGGAACAAGGCCGAGAAGGCCGGCAAGGTGGTGGGCGTCGGCGCTCCGGTCGTCGGCGCCATCGAAGGCTGGTACGTACCGCGCTATGTGGTCGAGGGCGACGCCAAGCGCAAGCTCGAAGCCAAGGCGCCGGGTCTGAAGAACATCGCGGACCTGGGCCAGTACGCCGCCGTGTTCAAGGATCCGGAAGAGCCGTCCAAGGGCCGTTTCTACAACTGCCCGGCCGGCTGGACCTGCGAGCTGGACAACAGCGAAATGCTCAAGAGCTACGGCTTGGAAAAAACCTACACCAACTTCCGTCCAGGCACCGGCCCGGCCCTGGATGCCGCAGTGTTGTCCAGCTACAAGCGTGGCGAGCCGATCCTGTTCTACTACTGGTCGCCAACGCCACTGATGGGCCAGGTGGACCTGGTGAAACTGGAAGAAAAGCCGGGCGTGGACAAGAGCGTGACCATCAAGGTCGGTCTGTCCAAGACCTTCCACGACGAGGCTCCGGAGCTGGTGGCCGTGCTGGAAAAGGTCAACCTGCCCATCGATATCCTGAACCAGAACCTGGGGCGCATGGCCAAAGAGCGGATCGAGTCGCCAAAACTGGCGAAGATCTTCCTCAAGGAACATCCTGAAGTCTGGCACGCCTGGGTCAGTGAAGACGCAGCCAAGAAAATCGACGCGGCTCTGTAGGTCGAATGCTACCCGGCCGGCTGCAGGGCTGGCCGGGACGTTCACCGCATCCACTTGATCGAGAGTCTCTTATGTTTCCCGAAAGCTTTACCTTCTCCATCGCCGATTGGGTCAACGGTTGGGTCGACTCCCTGGTGACCAACTATGGCGATGTGTTCCGGCACATCTCCGACACCCTGCTGTGGGCCATCGTCAACCTCGAAGGCCTGCTGCGCATGGCACCCTGGTGGCTGATGCTGGCCATCGTCGGCGGCATTGCCTGGCACGCCACGCGCAAGGTCGTGGCCACGGCAGTCATTGTCGGCCTGTTGTTCCTGGTGGGTGCGGTAGGCCTGTGGGACAAGTTGATGCAAACCCTTGCCCTGATGCTGGTAGCGACGCTGATCTCGGTGTTGATCGGCATTCCCCTGGGCATTCTCTCGGCGCGCAGCAATCGCCTGCGTTCGGTGCTGATGCCGTTGCTGGACATCATGCAGACCATGCCGAGCTTCGTGTACCTGATTCCGGTGTTGATGCTGTTCGGCCTGGGCAAGGTTCCGGCGATCTTCGCCACGGTGATCTATGCCGCGCCGCCATTGATCCGCCTGACCGACCTGGGCATTCGCCAGGTGGACGGCGAAGTGATGGAAGCCATCAACGCCTTCGGCGCCAACCGCTGGCAGCAGCTGTTCGGCGTGCAATTGCCCCTGGCCTTGCCGAGCATCATGGCCGGGATCAACCAGACCACCATGATGGCCCTGTCGATGGTGGTCATCGCCTCGATGATCGGCGCCCGTGGCCTGGGTGAAGACGTGCTGGTGGGCATCCAGACCCTCAACGTCGGACGCGGCCTGGAGGCCGGGCTGGCCATCGTGATTCTCGCCGTGGTCATCGACCGCATTACCCAGGCCTATGGTCGTCCTCGGCACGAGGTGAGCAAATGAGCAACGCAGCCGTCAGCAAGATCGAAGTCAAGAACGTCTTCAAGATTTTCGGCAACCGTTCCAGGGAAGCCCTGGAACTGATCCGCCAGAACAAGACCAAGGACCAGGTGCTGGCCGAGACCGGTTGCGTGGTGGGTGTGAACGACCTGTCGCTGAGCATCGGCACGGGCGAGATCTTTGTGATCATGGGCCTGTCCGGCTCCGGCAAATCCACCCTGGTGCGCCACTTCAATCGCCTGATCGATCCCACCAGCGGGGCGATCCTGGTGGACGGCGAAGACATCCTGCAACTGGACATGGACGCCCTGCGTGAATTCCGTCGGCACAAGATCAGCATGGTGTTCCAGAGCTTCGGCCTGTTGCCCCACAAGAATGTGCTGGACAACGTCGCCTACGGCTTGAAAGTGCGTGGCGAGAGCAAGCAGGTGTGTGCCGAGCGGGCGCTGCACTGGATCAATACCGTGGGCCTGAAGGGCTACGAGAACAAGTACCCGCACCAGCTCTCCGGCGGCATGCGTCAGCGCGTGGGCCTGGCCCGGGCGTTGGCGGCGGACACAGATATCATCCTGATGGACGAAGCCTTCAGCGCCCTCGACCCGCTGATCCGCGCGGAAATGCAGGACCAGTTGCTGGAGCTGCAGAAGACCCTGCACAAGACCATCGTCTTCATCACCCACGACCTCGACGAGGCCGTGCGCATCGGCAACCGCATCGCGATTCTCAAGGACGGCAAGCTGATCCAGGTGGGCACGCCGCGCGAGATCCTGCACTCGCCGGCAGATGAGTATGTCGATCGGTTCGTGCAGCGCAGGGCTGCGGTGGTTTGAAGGGTTTGTGGTGGCAGGGCCGGCCCTATCGCGAGCTTGTTCGCGATAGGGCCGGCCCAGCTGCATCAATATTCAAGTCGTACAGACGAGGTTGAGGATGTCCAAGGCTGAAAAAATCGTAATCACCGGTGCCCCGTTGCGCTGGCAGGACGTCGTCGCCGTCGCCCGCTTCGGTGCCGAGCTCGAGCTGTCGGCCCAGGCCTGGGCGCGGATCGACAATGCCCAGGCCATCGTCCAGCGCATCGTCGAAAGCGGCGAACGCGCCTATGGCGTCAACACCGGCCTGGGCGCCTTGTGCAACGTCTCGCTCAAGGATGAACAGCTCAGCCAGCTCTCGCGCAACACGCTGCTCAGCCATGCCTGTGGCGTGGGCGCGCCGCTGTCCGACGAGCAGACCCGGGCGATTCTCTGCGCCGCCATCATCAATTACAGCCAGGGCAAGTCCGGCATCCACCGGCGGGTGGTAGAGGCACTGCTGGCGCTGCTCAACCGGGGCATCACGCCGCAAGTACCGTCCCAGGGTTCGGTGGGCTACCTGACCCACATGGCCCATATCAGCATCGCGCTGCTGGGCGTCGGCCAGGTCAGCTATCGCGGCCAGATAGTCACGGCGCAACAGGCCCTGGCCGCCGAAGGCCTGAAACCGGTGCAACTGGGGGCCAAGGACGGTCTGTGCCTAGTCAACGGCACGCCCTGCATGACCGGCCTCAGCTGCCTGGCCCTGGCCGATGCGACGCGGCTGCTGCAGTGGGCCGATGTGATCGGTGCCATGAGCTTCGAGGCCCAGCGTGGCCAGATCGCCGCGTTCGATGGCGAGATCATTGCCCTCAAGCCGCACCCCGGCATGCAGCAGGTGGGAGTCAACCTGCGGGCCTTGCTGGCGGGCAGCGAAGTCATCGCCTCCAGCCTGGGCATCCGCACCCAGGATGCCTTGAGCATCCGTTCGATTCCCCAGGTACACGGTGCCGCTCGCGATCAGCTGGCCCATGCCCGCAAACAGATCGAAACCGAACTCAATGCCGTGACGGACAATCCTCTTCTGTTGGGCACGCCAGACCATTTCCGGGTGATGTCCCAGGCCAACCCCCATGGTCAATCCGTGGCCCTGGCCGCGGATCTGCTGGCGATTGCCATGGCCGAGATCGGCTCCATCGCCGAGCGCCGCCTCGATCGCCTGATCAACCCCCACGTCAGCGGACTGCCGGCCTTCCTGGTGGCCAATCCGGGGGTGAACTCGGGGATGATGATCGTGCAATACGTCGCGGCGTCGCTGTGCGCGGAAAACCGTCAGTTGGCGCAACCGGCGGTGCTCGACAACTTCGTCACCTCGGGCCTGCAGGAGGATCACTTGAGCATGGGCACCAATGCCGCCCTGAAACTGCATCGGACGCTGGAAAACTGCACGCAGATCCTCGCCATCGAATACCTGCTGGCGGCCCAGGCCTTCGAATTCCTCAAGACCCAGCGCTTCGGCGCAGGCACCGACATTGCCTGGAGGCTGCTGCGCGAACGTGTCCCGGCCTATGACCAGGACCGCTGGCTGGCGCCGGACATCGCCAGCGCCGCCGGGCTCCTCAAAGACCCGAATGTGCTGCACAACGTGTTACCGAATTTGAACTGATCAAAAAGCGCCAGCGTGCCAAGGCGCCATCGCCCAAAAAGCGAGGGTGACGGATAACGGAACATTCCGGAGCGACTGGCGGGTTAAAACAAAACTCTCAAAAGGAGCAATAAATGACTGCCTTGAACCTGATTCCCGGCCAATTGAGCCTGGCTCAATTGCGCGACATCTATCAACAGCCGGTGACCCTGAGCCTGGACGCCAGCGCTTCGGCGCAGATCGAAGCCAGCGTTGCCTGTGTGGAGCAGATCCTCGCCGAGAACCGTACCGCCTATGGCATCAATACCGGTTTCGGCCTGCTGGCCTCGACCCGCATCGCCAGCGCGGACCTGGAAAACCTGCAGCGTTCCCTGGTGCTGTCCCATGCCGCCGGCGTGGGCGAGCCCATCAGCGATGCGTTGGTGCGGTTGATCATGGTGCTCAAGGTCAACAGCCTGAGCCGGGGGTTCTCCGGGATCCGCCGGCAAGTGATCGATGCGCTGATCGCCCTGATCAATGCCGAGGTCTATCCGCATATTCCGCTCAAAGGCTCGGTCGGTGCGTCCGGTGACCTGGCGCCCCTGGCCCACATGTCCCTGGTGCTGCTGGGCGAAGGCAAGGCCCGCTACAAGGGCGAATGGTTGCCGGCCGTCGAGGCGCTGAAGGTAGCCGGCCTCGCACCGCTGACCCTGGCCGCCAAGGAAGGCCTGGCGCTGCTCAACGGTACCCAGGTGTCCACGGCCTTTGCCCTGCGTGGCCTGTTCGAAGGCGAGGACCTGTTCGCCGGGGCCCTGGCCCTGGGCAGCCTGACGGTGGAAGCGGTGCTCGGTTCGCGCTCGCCGTTTGACGCGCGCATCCACGCTGCCCGTGGGCAGAAAGGCCAGATCGACGTTGCTGCGGCGTATCGCGATCTGCTGGGCGAGCGCAGTGAAGTCTCCGATTCGCATCACAATTGCGACAAGGTCCAGGACCCGTACTCCCTGCGTTGCCAGCCGCAAGTGATGGGCGCCTGCCTGACCCAGTTCCGTCAGGCCGCCGAGGTGCTGGTGATCGAGGCCAACGCGGTGTCGGACAACCCACTGGTGTTCGCCGCTGAAGGCGACGTGATCTCCGGCGGCAACTTCCACGCCGAGCCGGTGGCAATGGCTGCTGACAACATGGCCCTGGCGATCGCCGAAATCGGTTCCCTGAGCGAGCGCCGTATCTCGCTGATGATGGACAAGCACATGTCGCAACTGCCGCCGTTCCTGGTGGGCAATGGCGGGGTGAACTCCGGCTTCATGATTGCCCAGGTCACCGCGGCGGCCCTGGCCAGCGAGAACAAGGCGCTGTCCCACCCTCACTCGGTGGACAGCCTGCCGACCTCGGCCAACCAGGAAGACCACGTCTCCATGGCGCCGGCCGCCGGCAAGCGTTTGTGGGAAATGGCCGAAAACACCCGTGGGATTCTCGCCGTGGAATGGCTGGCGGCCTGCCAGGGGCTGGACCTGCGCGGCGGCCTGAAGACCTCCGCGAAACTGGAGCAGGCCCGCGGGCTGCTGCGTGCAGAAGTGCCCTTTTATGAGAAGGACCGCTTCTTCGCGCCGGACATCAATGCCGCCAGTGAGTTGTTGGCGAGCCGTTGCTTGAACGAACTGGTCATGGCGCAGTTGTTGCCGAGCCTGTAAGGGCCTCATCGCGAGCAGACTCGCTTCCACAAGGATTTCTGATGAACTCAAAACCTTGTGGGAGCGAGCTTGCTCGCGATTCGATTTTGAATGCGACGAGGAAACCGGGATGAAAACCCTCTGGCAAAACTGCCACGCCGCCACCATGGCCCAGGGCGTCTACTCGATCATCGAAGACGCCGCCATCATCACCCAGGGCGAGCATATTCAATGGATCGGTCCCCGTGCCCAACTGCCGGCGGGTGACTACCCGGCGGTCACGGACCTCAGGGGCGCCTGGGTGACCCCGGGGCTGATCGACTGCCATACCCATACGGTGTTCGGCGGCAACCGCAGCGGCGAATTCGAGCAGCGCCTGCAAGGCGTCAGCTATGCCGAAATCGCCGCGGCCGGTGGCGGTATCGCCAGTACCGTGCGTGCCACCCGGGCCGCCAGTGAAGACGAGCTGTTCGCCAGCGCCGCCAAGCGCCTGAAAAGCCTGATGCACGACGGCGTGACCACGGTGGAAATCAAGTCCGGCTACGGCCTGGACCTGGCCAGCGAGCGCAAGATGCTGCGGGTCATCCGTCGCCTCGGCGTCGAACTGCCGCTCAGCGTGCGCAGCACGTGCCTGGCGGCCCACGCCTTGCCGCCGGAGTACGTCGACCGCGCCGACGACTACATCGAGCACATCTGCGCGGAGATGCTCCCGGCCCTGGCGGCCGAAGGGCTGGTGGACGCGGTGGATGCCTTCTGCGAATACCTGGCCTTTTCCCCGGCGCAGGTCGAGCGCGTGTTCATCACGGCCCAGCGATTGGGCCTGCCGGTGAAGCTGCACGCCGAACAACTGTCGTCGTTGCACGGCTCAAGCCTGGCGGCCCGGTACCAGGCGTTGTCGGCCGATCACCTGGAGTTCATGACCGAAGACGATGCCAGGGCCATGGCCGAGGCGGGCACCGTGGCGGTGTTGCTGCCGGGCGCGTTCTACTTCCTGCGTGAAACCCGGCTGCCGCCCATGGATGCCTTGCGCAAGCACGGGGTGAAGATCGCAGTGGCCAGCGACCTCAATCCCGGCACCTCGCCGGCCTTGTCGCTGCGTCTGATGTTGAACATGGCCTGCACCTGTTTGCGCATGACACCGGAAGAGGCCCTGGCCGGGGCGACGATCCATGCGGCCCAGGCCTTGGGCATGGCCGCCAGCCACGGCTCCCTGGAAGCCGGCAAAGTCGCGGATTTTGTCGCCTGGCATATCGACCGCCCGGCGGATCTGTCGTACTGGCTGGGTGGCGAACTGGAAAAACGCGTCGTGCGTCACGGCGTTGAAATCGATTGAGGAGAGCGGTTGTGGAAAAGGTCCTGAATTTCAAGCAAGGGCGCGTGCCGCTGTTGATCAGCATGCCGCACGCCGGCCTGCGCCTGACCCCGGCGGTGCAGGCCGGATTGATTCCCGAAGCCCAAAGCCTGCCAGACACCGACTGGCATATTCCCAGGCTCTACGAGTTTGCCTCTGAACTGGGCGCCAGTGTCCTGGCTGCCGAATATTCGCGGTTCGTCGTCGACCTGAACCGCCCCTCCGACGACAAGCCGATGTACGTCGGTGCTACTACCGGCCTGTACCCCGCGACGCTGTTCAACGGCGTGCCGCTGTTTTGTGAAGGCCTGGAGCCGTCCGCCCAGGAGCGGGCGACGTATCTGCAGCAGATCTGGGTGCCCTACCATCAGACCCTGCAACAGGAGTTGGCCCGGCTCAAGGCCGAGTTCGGCTATGCCCTGTTGTTCGATGCCCACTCGATCCGCTCGGTGATCCCGCACCTGTTCGACGGCAAGCTGCCGGACTTCAACCTCGGCACCTTCAACGGCGCCAGTTGCGACCCGACACTGGCCAGCCGGCTCGAAGCCATCTGCGCCGAGCACGGCGGTTTCACCCACGTGCTCAATGGGCGTTTCAAGGGCGGCCACATCACCCGGCACTACGGCAACCCGGCCCAGGACATCCACGCCGTGCAACTGGAGCTGTGCCAGAGCACCTACATGGACGAGTTCGAACCGTTCAACTACCGCCCGGATCTGGCGGCGCCGACCCAGGTGGTGCTCAAGCAATTGCTGGAAGGCTTGTTGGCGTGGGGGCGGCAGGCTTACAGAAAATAAACACCGCGCGGTACTGCTGTGGCAAGGGGATTCATCCCCGCTGGGTCGCGAAGCGGCCCCAAACGGATGTCTTCCTGTGACTTGACTGGTTGGACTGAGAGCTTTCGGGACTGCGGCGCAGTCCTGCGGGGATAAATCCCCTCGCCACAGGATTGTGTTTGTCCTTGAGCCACGTACGGGAACTGTCGCCACCGTGCAAAACCGAGTCGCCACAGGTCACCTTTACCCCCTCGGCGCTGCGTACTGTTTCGGTACGGTGCACAAAGACACCGGCCCACAATAATCCGCTGCCGCCGAGACCTTCCCGATGAAAAGACTGTTCAAGCGCTGTCTATCGATCTTCTGCGGTACCGTCATGCTGGGCACCGGGGCGATGGCCGCCGAGCCGGCGTCCTGCCAGACCGTGCGCATGGGCGTGGTCAACTGGACCGACGTGATCGCCACCAGCGGCGTGGCCGATGTCCTGCTCACGGGCCTGGGGTATGAAAGCAAGCAGACCAGTGCTGTGCAGCAGATCATCTTCGCGGGCATCCGCGACAAGCGCCTCGACATATTCCTGGGCTACTGGAAGCCGGCAATGGACAAGAACATCGCCCCGTTCCTGGCCGCCAACCAGGTGAGGGTGCTGGAAAAGCCGAGCCTGGCCGATGCCCAGGCCACCCTGGCGGTGCCTGACTATGTGGCGGCGGCGGGGCTCAGGACGTTTGCCGACATCGCCCGGTTCAAGGACCAGTTGGGTGGCAGGATCTATGGCATCGAGCCGGGCAGTGGAGCCAACACCACCATCAAGACCATGATCGAGACCAACCACTTCGGCCTCAAGGACTTCAAGCTGATCGAGTCCGGTGAGGCGGGCATGCTGGCGGCGGTACAGCGGGCCGTGAATCGCAAGGAATTCGTGGTCTTCGTCGGCTGGACCCCGCACCCGATGAACATCAACATGAACATCACCTACCTGACCGGCAGCGAAGATGTCTATGGGCCGAACGAAGGTGCTGCCACCGTTTCCACCGTGACCGCGCCGGACTATGCCCAGCGTTGCCCGAACGTGAACCGGCTGCTGGAAAACCTGACCTTCACCGCCGCCCAGGAAAGCCAGCTGATGGTGCCGATCATGGAGCGCAAGACACCCCAGGACGTCGCCCGGCAATGGTTGCGGGACCATCCCGAAGACCTCCAGCGCTGGCTGGCCGGCGTGACCAGTTTCGACGGCAAGGACGGCGTGGCGGCGGTGCAGGCCAGTCTCAAGCCATGATGCCTCATCATTGAGGCGTCCTACCCAAGGATATATCTGGTGGTCCCCTGTCATGGCTTATCCACTCTCCCCGGCAATGTCCGCCTTCGTCCGCAAGACCCGGAGTTTCAGCAGCCCGGACGGCGGCATCGCCGGCATGCGCGAGGGCTACGACCGGATGTGCCGGGCGTTCACCCCGCCGCGCCCGGAAGGGTTGATGGTCGATGATTTTGAGCTGGCCGGCGTGGCCGTGCGGGTTTATCACCCTCGGATCGAGCCACCCTGCGAAGGCTGGCCGTGCATGCTCTACCTGCACGGAGGCGGTTGGGTGGTGGGGAACCTGGACTCCCATGACTTCATCTGCATGGAACTGGCGGCCGAGCTGGGGATACTGGTGCTGGCGGTGGACTATCGCCTGGCCCCGGAACATCCATTCCCGGCGGCCTTCGAGGATTGCCTCGACGTGTGGCACCGGCTGGCAGCCGCTCCTCTTGCCATCGATCCCAGGCGCCGGTGGGTGGCCGGGGACAGTGCCGGGGGCAACCTCGCTGCTGCGATTTGCCTGGCCCTGCGTAATGGCGGTCAGCCGCTGCCCCAGGGCCAGGTGCTGATCTACCCCGCCCTTGGCGGCCCTGCCGACTTGCCCTCGCGCCGCGAATGCGCCGACGCGCCCCTGCTGAGCAGCGACGACCTGGACGACTGCCAACAGCTTTACCTGGGCGGCGCCGCGCCGTCGCCCTACGCCATGCCATTGCTCGCCGCCGACCTGGCTGGCCTGCCGCCGGCGCTGGTCATCGTGGCGCAATGGGATCCGCTGCGTGACGACGGCATCCTCTACAGCGAGCGGCTGAACGCCGCAGGAGGCAATGCCGTGCTGTATGTCGGTGACGGTCTGGTCCACGGCTGCCTGCGTGGCCGCAACCAGGTGCCGGAGGTCGATCGGATGTATCGCACGCTGCTGGCATACCTGGCTGACACGCTTTGACTTCGCGGGGACATGCTCATTAAGGTAATTCGGGTTTATGATGCCGGACGGCAGACTAAATAGAAGTCCCCACAGGGATGACTCGACCCCTTACGGAGCGCGCAATGCAGACTTTGTACCCGCAGATCAAACCCCATGCCCGGCACGATCTGGCTGTCGATGACACCCATACGCTCTATGTCGATGAAAGCGGCTCCCCGGAAGGACTCCCGGTGGTGTTCATCCACGGTGGTCCGGGTGCGGGCTGCGATGCGCAGAGCCGTCGCTACTTCGATCCGAACCTGTATCGCATCGTCACGTTCGACCAGCGCGGCTGTGGTCGCTCCACCCCCCATGCCAGCCTGGAGAACAACACCACCTGGGATCTGGTCGAAGACCTGGAGCGCATCCGCAAGCACCTGGGCATCGATAAATGGGTACTGTTCGGCGGCTCCTGGGGCTCGACCCTGGCCCTGGCCTACGCCCAGACCCATCCGGAACGGGTGCATGGCCTGATTCTGCGCGGGATCTTTCTCTGCCGTCCGCAGGAAATCGAGTGGTTCTATCAGGCCGGCGCCAGCCGCCTGTTTCCCGACTACTGGCAGGACTACATCGCGCCCATTCCGCCGGACGAGCGCGACGACCTGCTCAGCGCCTTCCATAAACGCCTGACCGGCAACGACCAGATCGCCCAGATGCACGCGGCCAAGGCCTGGTCCATCTGGGAGGGCCGGACCGCGACCCTGCGTCCGAACCCGCTGGTGGTCGATCGCTTCTCCGAGCCGCAGCGTGCCCTGTCGATCGCCCGGATCGAGTGCCATTACTTCACCAACAATGCGTTCCTCGAGCCCAACCAGCTGATTCGCGACATGGGCAAGATCGCTCATTTGCCGGGCATCATCGTGCATGGTCGCTACGACGTGATCTGCCCCCTGGACAACGCCTGGGAGCTGCACCAGAACTGGCCCAACAGCGAGCTGCAGGTGATCCGCGATGCCGGTCACGCCGCGTCGGAGCCGGGCATCACCGATGCACTGGTGCGCGCCGCCGCGCAAATGGCCCGGCGTCTGCTCGACCTGCCGCCTGAAGAAGCGTGAAGGGTCTGTTGCAACGGGTCCGCGGCGCCCGGGTCGAAGTGGCGGGAGAAATTGTTGGCGCCGTGGACCAGGGCCTGCTCGTATTGGTGGCGGTCGAGCCCGGGGATACCCGGGCCAGCGCCGACAAGCTCCTGCACAAGCTGCTCAACTACCGGGTGTTCAGCGATGCCGACGGCAAGATGAACCTGTCCCTGGCGGATGTCGGTGGCGGTTTGCTGCTGGTGTCGCAGTTCACCCTGGCGGCAGATACCCGAAGCGGCTTGCGCCCGAGCTTTTCATCGGCCGCGCCGCCAGCATTAGGGGAAGAGTTGTTTTCTTATCTGGTTACCCAGGCGAAACACGTGCATGGCACTGTGGCATCAGGTAGATTCGGCGCCGACATGCAAGTGCATCTGGTAAATGATGGCCCGGTAACCTTTTTGTTACAGGTCTGAAAGTGTTTGAAACACCTTTTCAGGCTGTTTTCGAGGTTAAACGGGGAGTTTTCTCGATAAATACTTTGTTGCCCCTGATGCGTTGTCACGCGGCCTGCTAGATAATCGCGCGCTACGGGGGATCGGCGTTCGCCGGTCCATTTGACTTTAGGTAGAGACTTGTCCTGGACCGTTTGGGGAATCATTTTGTCCCATCGGAGTCGGAACAATGCTCGCCAACTTGGCAAGAGTGCTCCGCAAGGTCGGTTTTTCAATGCCGTTACCAAGCGGATACCTTAACTGGCCGTTGGTTTCTTGATCTGTTTTCGGCGAGGGTTGCTCGTGATTGTTAGTCCCTGTAATGCACCAAAAATGTCTGCCAAACGGTTTAAAAACGCTCTGGTAGCGGGCTCTGCCCTGTTGTGCCTGCTTGGCGCCGGCCAACTGTGGGCATTCAGCCTGGATGATGTGTCGGCGAAGGCTCAGGAACTGGCCGGGCAAAAATTCGAAGCCCCGCGCAGCAACCTGCCGAACGAATTTCGCGAAATGAAATTCGCCGACTATCAAAAAATCCGTTTCCGCACCGAAAAAGCCGAGTGGGCCGACCAGAAGACGCCGTTCCGCCTGTCGTTCTATCACCAGGGCATGCATTTCGACACGCCGGTGAAGATCAACGAGATCACCGCGACCACTGTCGACGAGATCAAGTACGACCCGACGCGCTTCGATTTCGGTGACGTACAGTTCGACCCCAAGGCCACCGAGCAGCTGGGCTATGCGGGCTTTCGCGTGCTGTACCCTATCAACAAGGCCGACAAGCAAGACGAAATCATGACCATGCTGGGCGCAAGCTACTTCCGCGTCATCGGCAAGGGCCAGACTTACGGCTTGTCCGCCCGTGGCATGGCCATCGATACCGCGTTGCCATCCGGTGAGGAATTCCCGCGTTTCCGCGAGTTCTGGATCCAGCGCCCGAAACCGACCGACAAGCATCTGGTGATCTTCGCCCTGCTGGACTCGCCTCGGGCCACCGGTGCCTATCGCCTGACCCTGCGTCCGGGTACGGACACCGTGGTTGATGTGAAGGCGCGAATGTTCCTGCGTGATCGCGTTAACAAGCTGGGTGTTGCCCCGCTCACCAGCATGTTCCTGTTCGGCGCCAACCAGCCGTCCAAGGTACTCAACTATCGTCGCGAACTGCACGATTCCAGCGGCCTGTCGATCCACGCCGGCAACGGCGAATGGATCTGGCGTCCGCTGAACAATCCCAAACACCTGGCCGTGAGCAACTTCTCGGTGGAAAACCCGCGTGGTTTCGGTCTGCTGCAACGTGGCCGCGACTTCAGCCACTACGAAGACCTGGACGACCGCTACGACAAGCGTCCTAGCGCCTGGATCGAACCGAAAGGCGACTGGGGCAAGGGCACCGTGGACCTGGTGGAAATCCCGACAGCCGATGAAACCAACGACAACATCGTTGCGTTCTGGAGCCCGGAAAAGCTGCCTGAGCCTGGCCAGCCGCTGGACTTCTCCTACCGCCTGCACTGGACCCTCGACGAAGCCAGCCTGCACTCGCCGGACAGCGCCTGGGTCAAGCAGACCCTGCGTTCCACGGGTGACGTGAAGCAATCCAACCTGATCCGCCAGCCGGATGGCAGCGTGGCCTACCTGGTGGATTTCGAAGGTCCTTCGCTGCAAGCGTTGCCGGAAAACGCCGAAGTGCGTAGCCAGGTGAGCGTCGGCGACAACGCCGAGATCGTCGAGAACAACGTTCGCTACAACCCCGAAACCAAGGGCTGGCGCCTGACCTTGCGCCTGAAGGTCAAGGATCCAAAGCAGGCTACCGAAATGCGCGCGGCGCTGGTCCGTCCGCTGACGCCTGTCGAAGCCCCTGCCGCGTCGCATGCCGTGACCACGACCCTTGCCAAGGCAGACAAGGTCGCCAAGCAGCAGAGCGAAAAAGAGAAAGAAAAAGAGAAAGAACACGCCAAAGAAGTCGCAACGACCGTCAAGGCGTCCGCCGCCGTCGAGGCGACCCCAACCCCGCAGGAACCGGAACCGACTGAGCAAGTCCTGACCGAGACCTGGAGCTATCAGTTGCCAGCCGATGAGTAATACTCCAGTACAGCCAGAGACGCTCAGCGAATATCTGGCCCATTTGCCAATGACCGACGAGCAGCGCGCCGAGCTGGCGGGCTGCTCTTCCTTCAGCGAACTGCATAAACGGCTTTCGTCTTCGACATTCGATGAGCCCGGCGAAGCGGCACAGGCTTCGGTTGGGCGGCGTTTGACCCTGAGCACTGCCGAAGAGCTGGAAGACGCCGAAATGCTGGCACTGGATGCCAGTGGTCGTGTGTGCCTGAAGGCGACGCCGCCGATTCGTCGTACCAAGGTCGTGCCGGAGCCTTGGCGCACCAATATCCTGGTGCGTGCCTGGCGGCGTCTCACCGGTCGCACCAACCCGCCGAAGCCGCCCAAGGACGCACGCGTGCTGCCCGAGGCGCGCTGGCGTACCGTGGGGTCGACCCGTCGCTACATCCTGCTGCTGTTGATGCTTGGCCAGACCATCGTCGCCGGCTGGTACATGAAGGGCATCATGCCGTACCAGGGCTGGTCGCTGGTGGACCTGGAGGAAGTGCTGCACCAGCCGCTGTCGCAGACCGCCACGCAAGTGCTGCCATACGCCTTGCAGACCAGCATCCTGATCCTGTTCGGTATTCTGTTCTGCTGGGTGTCGGCCGGTTTCTGGACCGCCCTGATGGGCTTCCTGGAGCTGCTCACCGGGCGCGACAAGTATCGTATCTCCGGGGCCAGTGCCGGCAACGAGCCGATTCCCAAGGATGCCCGTACCGCGCTGGTCATGCCGATCTGCAACGAAGACGTGCCGCGGGTGTTCGCCGGCCTGCGGGCGACCTTCGAGTCGGTGGCCGCCACCGGTGACCTGGATCGCTTCGACTTCTTCGTGCTCAGCGACAGTAATGAAACCGATATCTGCGTGGCCGAACAGCAAGCGTGGCTGGACGTCTGCCGCGAGGCCGGTGGCTTTGGCAAGATCTTCTACCGCCGCCGCCGCCGTCGCGTGAAACGCAAGAGCGGTAACCTCGACGACTTCTGCCGTCGCTGGGGCAGCGATTACAAGTACATGGTGGTGCTCGACGCCGACAGCGTCATGAGCGGCGAATGCCTGACCAGCCTCGTGCGCCTGATGGAAGCCACGCCGGACGCCGGTATCATCCAGACCGCGCCGAAGGCTTCGGGCATGGACACGCTGTATGCGCGCATGCAGCAATTCGCGACACGGGTCTACGGTCCGCTGTTCACCGCCGGCCTGCACTTCTGGCAGTTGGGCGAATCCCACTACTGGGGACACAATGCGATCATCCGCATGAAGCCCTTCATCGAGCATTGCGCCCTGGCGCCATTGCCCGGCAAAGGTGCCTTCGCCGGTGCGATCCTGTCCCACGACTTCGTCGAAGCGGCACTGATGCGCCGTGCCGGCTGGGGCGTGTGGATTGCCTATGACCTGCCGGGCAGCTATGAGGAATTGCCGCCGAACCTGCTGGACGAACTCAAGCGTGACCGTCGCTGGTGCCACGGCAACCTGATGAACTTCCGGCTCTTCCTGGTCAAGGGCATGCACCCGGTACACCGTGCGGTGTTCCTGACCGGGGTGATGTCCTACCTGTCGGCGCCCCTGTGGTTCTTCTTCCTGGTGTTGTCCACTGCGCTGCTGGCGGTCAATACGCTGATGGAGCCGCAGTACTTCCTCGAACCGCGCCAGCTGTATCCGTTATGGCCGCAATGGCATCCGGAGAAGGCCATCGCGCTGTTCTCGACGACCATCGTGCTGCTGTTCCTGCCCAAACTGCTCAGTGTCGTGCTGATCTGGGCCAAGGGCGCGAAGGAGTTCGGTGGCAAGTTCAAGGTGACGCTGTCGATGTTGCTGGAGATGCTGTTCTCCATGCTGCTGGCACCGGTCCGGATGATCTTCCACACCCGTTTCGTATTGGCCGCGTTCCTCGGCTGGGCCGCCACCTGGAACTCGCCGAAACGTGACGACGACTCGACGCCCTGGAGCGAAGCGGTCAAGCGCCACGGTCCGCAAACCTTGCTGGGCTTCCTCTGGGCGTTGCTGGTCATCTGGCTGAACCCCAGTTTCCTGTGGTGGCTGGTGCCGATCGTCGGCTCGCTGATGCTGTCGATCCCGGTCTCGGTGATCTCCAGCCGCGTGGGCCTGGGCTTGAAGTCGCGCGATGAAAGCCTGTTCCTGATCCCGGAGGAGTACGCTCCGCCACAGGAACTGCTGTCGACCGACCAGTATGCCCATGAGAACCGCTGGCATGCGCTGAACGACGGCTTCATTCGTGCGGTCGTCGACCCACAGCAAAACGCCCTGGCGTATGCCTTGGCCACATCGCGGCACGGCAAGGCCGAGCCGATCGAATGGCTGCGGGGCGAACGCGTTCGCCATGCCCTGAAGGTCGGTCCGGCCGGCCTCAGCAATGCCGAGCGCCTGGCGCTGTTGAGCGACCCGGTCGCCCTGTCCCGCCTGCATGAGCAGGTCTGGAGCGAGAGCCATCCCGAGTGGCTGGCAGCGTGGCGTGAGTCGGTCAATGCCGATCCTCATGCGCCGTTGCTACCGCTTCAGCCGGTCAGTGCCCAGCCTCAACTGGCCTGATGCACAAAAAGCCCCGCTTCTGAAAGGAAGCGGGGCTTTTTGTTGGGCCCAGGATTTGGAGCGCACCGGTGGTTGTGGCGAGGGAAACCATCCCCTCGCCACATCCGCACCTGGCTTCCCCTGGCCAGTCAGACTATGGTCGAGGGTCGACGCTATCCAGCGCCCGGTTTGCCAGCAAACTACCGAGCTCGATCAGTTGCTGGATGCCCAGGGCAACACGGCATTCACCACACATCCCTATGGGAGGGCGCTTGCTCGCGAAAGCGGTGGGCCGGTTTGCAGGGATGTTGGATGTGCCGGCGTCTTCACGGGCAAGCACGCTTCCCATAGGATGCACCGGGCGAGGGCGCCCAGGACGGGCGCCTCGCTACGAGGGGATCAAACCTTGAATCGCCCCACCAGCGTCTGCAAGTGCACGCCCAATCGCGCCAGTTCGGCACTGGAGGCGGCGGTTTCTTCGCTGGACGATGCCGTTTGCTCCGAGACATCGCGCACGTTGAGCACGCTGCGGTTGATCTCCTCGGCCACGGCGCTCTGCTGCTCGGCGGCGGCAGCGATCTGCTGGTTCATCGACTGGATGGCCGAGACCGTGCGGGTAATGTTCTCCAGGGAACCGCCGGCGCGGCGGGTCAGTTCGACGCTGCTGTCGGTCAGGCTGCGGCTGTTGTCCATGATGGTCGCGACCTGCTCGGTGCCGTTCTGCAGCCCCAGGATCAGCTCTTCGATTTCCTCGGTGGACTTCTGGGTGCGCTGGGCCAGGCTGCGGACTTCATCGGCGACCACTGCGAAACCACGTCCGGCTTCACCGGCGCGGGCGGCCTCGATGGCGGCGTTGAGCGCCAGCAGGTTGGTCTGCTGGGCCACGGACTTGATCACGTCCAGCACGCTGCCGATCTTGTCGCTTTCGCGCTTCAAGTCGCCCATGGCGGCGGTGGAGTTGCCGACTTCCAGCGCCAGACGCTCGATCTGGGCGATGGCTTCGCCCACCACCTTGTCGCCTTCACGGGCCTGCTGGTCGGCGGCGACGGCAGCCTCCGAGGCTTCCTCGGCGTTGCGTGCCACTTCCTGCACCGTGGCGGTCATTTCGTGCATGGCGGTGGCAACCTGATCGGTCTCCACTTTCTGGCTGTTGACGCCGGCACTGGTTTGCTCGGTCACGGCCGAAAGCTGTTCGGCGGCGCTGGCGATCTGAGTGACGCCTTCGCCGATGCCCCCGATCAGTTGCCGAAGGCCCACGGTCATGCTTTGCATGGCCCGTTGCAGCTGGCCGAGTTCGTCGCGGCGATCGGAGGTGAGGTTGTGGGTCAGGTCACCGGCGGCCACGCGTTCGGCCACCGTCAGCGTCTGGGCCAGCGGGCCGACGATCTGCCGGGTAATGAAGGTGGCGGCAATCACCCCGAACAGCAACGCCAACGCGGCAGCGGCAATCAGGACGGTCTTGGCCTGGGCCGCGTCGTGGTCACGCACGGCGGTCTGGGATACGGTCAGTTTCTGGCTGGCGTCGATCAACACCTGGCCTTGCTCGGTCATGCGCTGTTGCGCGGCGGCGTTGTCGATCTGCGAGTCGCGGAACTGGGCCACGGCCGCGCGGTAGAGATTGAACGAGTCGTTGGCCTGCTGCAGGTTGGCGGCGTGTTCGGCTGGCAACTGATCGGGCAGGCGTGCAAGCAGCTTCAGGACGTTATCGATGGCATCGAGAGCAGGTTGCTGGGCATCGCTCTTGCCGCTGTAGGTGTAGCCGCGAACCTGGTAGCGCGCTTGCTGGATCGCTTTGCTCAGGGTGACCACGCTATTGAACTGAGTGACATCGCCGGCTTGCAGCGCCGCTTTCTCCACTTCGGCGACGCGGGCCACGGCGTTGTCGGCGCTGGCGCCCAGCTTGCTGCGTGCATCTTCACGGTTGACGGTGGCCCGGGTCATCAGGGCAAAGGCGCCCTTGTATTCGGCGACGGCGGCCAGTTGCTTGTCGATCAGCGCCACATCGGCCGGTTGTTCGATCAACTGGCGGGCGGTATTGAGCCCGGCTTCCAGCTTGCCAAGCAGGTCGTTGACCTGCTGCGGCCCTTTCTCGCCCCGTGTGGTGTTGTAGTCGATGCTCGCCAGGTTCAGGTCCTTGCTCAAGTCGTTGAGACTGGCAATGAACCCCAGCTTGTCGCCCCGGCTGATGACATTGCCCAGGCTGCTCCAGCCGGTGAAGGCAATCATCAACGTGAGGAACAGCACCAGGCCGAAGCCTGCGCCGAGTTTGCGATTAACGCTTACATTTCCAAGCCACCGGAACATGCTGTCACTCCCCTGGAGCATTGAATTGGTGTTATGGGGACTGTATCGGCGGCTCGGCAGGGATCTGTAGAAATGAACTGAAGATCGTGAAATGGGGGATCAGAACAGCCGAGCGAGCAGCGCCGTGACCGCGGTCTCGACCCGCAGGATTCGCTCGCCCAACTGCACCGGTTGCAGGCCGGCCTTGGCCAGCAGGTCGACTTCGTAGGGGATCCAGCCGCCTTCCGGGCCGATCGCCAGGGTGACGGGTTCTGTCAGCGCCCGGGGGCAGGGGGGGTAGTTGCCGGGATGACCGACCAGGCCCAGGGTGCCATTGGTCAGGGCCGGCAGGCGGTCTTCGACGAAGGGCTTGAAGCGTTTCTCGATGATGACTTCAGGCAGCACGCTGTCCCTGGCCTGTTCCAGGCCGAGGATCAGCTGTTCGCGAATGGCCTCGGGCTCCAGGAACGGGGTCTGCCAGAAGCTTTTCTCCACCCGGTAGCTGTTCACCAGCACCACGCGCGGCACGCCCATGCTGGCGATGGTCTGGAAAACCCGCCGGAGCATTTTTGGGCGCGGCAGCGCCAGCACCAGGGTCAGCGGCAGCTTGGCCGGCGGCGGCTGGTCCAGGGTCACATGCAGTTCGGCTTCGCGGGGTTCCAGGCGCAGTACCTGGGCGGAGCCCATCGACCCACCGATGCGTCCCACCCGCAGGCTGTCGCCGACGGCGCTGCGGTGGACGTCCTGCATGTGCGTCAGCCGGCGATCGTTGAGGACGACCCGGTCCGGCCCGATGAAGTCGGTCTCTTCGAGCAGCAGCAGGTTCACGCTTGGGTCGCTGGCGGCTGATCGTTATGGTCGTCGGCCGATTGTTCGTCCGCCTCGTCGTCCGGATGCTCGCTGCGCTTGCGCACCAGGCCACCGAACAGCACGCCGACTTCGAACAGCAGCCACATCGGGACCGCCAGGAGGGTCTGGGAGAAGATGTCCGGCGGCGTCAGGATCATGCCGACCACGAAGCAGCCGATGATCACGTACGGACGGATCTTCTTCAGGTATGCCACGTCCACCACGCCGATCCA
The DNA here is from genome assembly GCF_900119645.1 of Pseudomonas sp. NFACC43. Lineage (NCBI taxonomy): Bacteria > Pseudomonadati > Pseudomonadota > Gammaproteobacteria > Pseudomonadales > Pseudomonadaceae > Pseudomonas > Pseudomonas sp. NFACC43. Next base: position 74,789 of record NZ_FPKK01000006.1, on the reverse strand, counting down.
GACCAGCAGCACCACCGCCACGGGAATTTCGAACGCCACGCCGAAGGCGAAGAACAGCGTCATGACGAAGTCCAGGTAGCTGGTGATGTCGGTCATCATCTCGACGCCGGACGGGGTCGCGGCGGCGAAGAACTTGAAGATCAGTGGGAACACCAGGAAGTAGGCGAAGGCCATCCCTGTGTAGAACAGCAGGATGCTGGACACCAGCAGCGGCACGGCGATGCGTTTTTCATGCTTGTACAGGCCTGGCGCAATGAAGCCCCAGACCTGGTGCAGGATCACGGGAATCGCCAGGAACAGCGAGACCATCATCGTCAGTTTCAGCGGCGTCAGGAAAGGCGACGACACGTCGGTGGCGATCATCGTCGCGCCTTCCGGCAGGTACTGGCGCAGCGGCGTGGAGACGAAGGTGTAGATCTGCTGGGTAAAGGCAAACAGCCCGGCGAAGATGATGAATACCGCCGCGACACAACGCAGCAGGCGGGTGCGCAACTCGGTGAGGTGCGATACCAGCGGCATTGGCTGGTCGTTCTCTGGGATATCGCTCATGGGGCTCGCGGCGGCAAAGTAGGGTCGTTGGGAGCGGCGGACGCTGGCACCGTCGGGGCAGGTTCCGTCGATCTTGCGGGCTCGGCCACTGCCGGCGCGGTGTCACCCACCTGGGGCTGGGCCTGGGGCGCGTTCGCCGGCTCGACTGCCGGCTGGACCGGCGTCGGCTCCTGCTGGGTCGGCGTGAAGATTTTCCGCGCTTCCTGCTCGAGGGACAGAATGTGTTCGTTGTGAAGTTGCCGACGGATTTCGTCGGCACCGATCTCACGCTCAACTTCCTGTTTGATCGCATTGAAGCTGCGCTTCAGACGGCCGATCCACAGGCCGGCGGTGCGCGCAGCACCCGGCAGGCGCTCGGGGCCCAGCACCAGCAGGGCGACGAGACCGACGAGCAGCAGTTCAGTGAAGCTGATCCCAAACATTAGTCAGTGCTCACGAGTCTTTGCGGGTCGGCTCTTCGACTTTCTGTGCCTGCACATCGATGGTGTGTGGCGCATTCACCGGCTGGGCCGCCTGGGGGGGTACCGGCTGTGTCGGCTGCACGGGCTGGGCGGGAGCCGCCGTCGGGTCAGCCGGTTTTTCGTCGTCGTTCATGGCCTTGCGAAAGCCCTTGATCGACTCGCCCACGTCGGTGCCGAGGTTTTTCAGTTTCTTGGTACCGAATACCAGCACCACGACTACCAGGATGACGAGCCAGTGTTTCCAGTCAAAAATGCCCATGTGGCTATTCCTCTCAAAAGTTGATCAGGCGGACGGGCGCGAGGCTTTCTCGACGTGCCCGGACAGACCGAAGCGACGGTCCAGTTCATCCAGTACGGCCTGTGGATGCTGTCCCAGTTGGGCCAGCATGACCAGGCTGTGGAACCACAGGTCGGCGGTCTCGTAGATCACGTCGCTGCAGTCGCCGCTGATGGCGGCGTCCTTGGCGGCGATGATGGTCTCGACCGATTCCTCGCCGACTTTTTCCAGAATCTTGTTCAGGCCCTTGTGGTACAGGCTGGCGACATAGGAGCTGTCGGCCGCGGCGCCTTTGCGCTCTTCCAGCACCTGGGCCAGGCGGGTCAGGGTGTCACTCATGGGTATGTCCTGAATAAATGGCGTGCGGGTCCTTGAGCACCGGGTCGACGGTTTTCCAGTCGCCGTTCTCGAAGACGCGATAGAAGCAGCTTTGACGGCCGGTGTGGCAGGCAATCTCACCGACCTGCTCGACCATCAGGATGATGACGTCGCCGTCGCAGTCCAGGCGCATCTCATGCAGGTGCTGCACATGCCCGGACTCTTCACCCTTGCGCCACAGCTTGCCACGGGAACGTGACCAATAGATGGCGCGGTTCTCGGCAGCGGTCAGGGCCAATGCCTCGCGGTTCATCCAGGCCATCATCAGCACGCGTCCGGTCTTGTGATCCTGGGCGATGGCCGGCACGAGGCCTTCGGCGTCCCATTTGATCTCGTCCTGCCAGTTTTTCATCGTTGGTCCTGACGGCAGCGGCAAGCTTTGAGCTTCAAGCTGCAAGTAAAAAGCAGATTTATGTATGTATGGAGCTTGTGGCTTGCAGCTTAAAGCTTGCGGCTGATTCCTGCTATCGGCGAACGACCAGATACAGACCGACCACCATCATGACAATGGCGGGCCAATGCCCCAGCTCGCTTAGTGGACCACCGGCCGCCACCACCGCGCCGCCACCCAGGTGCGCGGCACCGAGCAGGCGCAGGAACCAGTCGTCCTTGCGTCGTTTCCAGGGGGGCGATGGATCCTGGGCATGGGGTTGGGACATGCGCTCGAGCAGGTCTCGGGTCATGTTGGCCAGGTGCGGGATCTGCTCGAACTGGCTCTGCACGTTGCCCAGCAAGGTCTTTGGACTGACGCGTTCGCGCATCCAGCGTTCCAGGAAAGGCTGGGCGGTGTTCCACAGGTCGAGGTCCGGGTACAGCTGGCGACCGAGGCCTTCGATGTTCAACAGGGTTTTCTGCAGCAGTACCAGTTGCGGCTGGACCTCCATGTTGAAGCGACGCGCGGTCTGGAACAGGCGCATCAGCACCTGACCGAATGAAATATCTTTTAACGGTTTTTCGAAGATCGGCTCGCACACGGTACGGATCGCTGCTTCGAATTCGTTGAGCTTGGTCTCGGCCGGTACCCAGCCGGAGTCGATGTGCAACTGGGCGACGCGGCGGTAGTCACGCTTGAAGAACGCGAAGAGGTTGCGGGCCAGGTAATCCTGGTCTTCGGGTGTCAGGCTGCCGACGATGCCGCAGTCGATGGCAATGTACTGCGGGCTCCAGGGCTGCACAGTGCTGACGAAGATGTTGCCCGGGTGCATGTCGGCATGGAAAAAGCTGTCGCGAAACACCTGGGTGAAGAAGATTTCCACGCCGCGTTCGGCCAAAAGCTTCATGTCGGTGCGCTGGTCGGCCAGGGTCGCCAGGTCGGTCACCTGGATCCCGTAGATGCGCTCCATCACCAGCACTTTCGGGCGGCACCAGTCCCAGTAGACCTGCGGCACGTAGAGCAACGGCGAGCCTTCGAAGTTGCGCCGCAACTGGCTGGCGTTGGCGGCCTCGCGCAGCAGGTCGAGTTCGTCGTAGATGGTTTTCTCGTAGTCCTGGACCACGTCCACCGGATGCAGCAGGCGCGCATCGGCCGACAGCCGCTCGGCGGCGCGGGCGAGGATGAACAGCCACGCCAGGTCTTGGGCAATGATCGGCTTGAGACCCGGGCGGATGACCTTGACCACCACCTCTTCACCGCTCTTGAGCTGCGCGGCATGGACCTGGGCCACCGACGCCGAGGCCAGCGGTTCGACGTCGAAGCGACTGAACACTTCGCTGACCTTCCTGCCCAGTTGCTCCTCGATCAGCGCCACCGACAGTTTGGAATCGAACGGTGGTACGCGATCCTGCAGCAGCATGAGTTCGTCAGCGATGTCCTCGGGCAGCAGGTCGCGCCGGGTGGAAAGGATCTGGCCGAACTTGATGAAGATCGGCCCCAGGTCCTGCAAGGCCAGGCGCAGGCGCGCACCGCGACTCAGCTCCAGCGTGCGACGGGGAAACCAACGCCAGGGCAGCACGAAACGCAGTGCCAGCAGGAACCAGGGCAGCGGCAGGGCGAACAGCAGGTCATCGAGGCGGTAGCGGATCACGACGCGCTGGATGCGCAACAGACGGCGGACGGCAAGCAGCTTCATGCGTTATCGCTTGGGTTCAAGGGATCGGGAAAGGCGCTCGAAACGCGCCTCGAGTCGGTCCAGATCGAGTTTGATCCGGTCCAGTTCACTAAAACGGGCTTCGGCTTCGCGGCGGCCAACAAGCGTACGCGATTCCTCGGCCAGGTATTCGCTCAGATTCTGCCCCAGGCTGGCAAAGCCCTGGCGGTACCAGCGGGTGCGGCTGCGCAGGTGGCTGCCGAGCAATTGCGTGGCCACCGGGCCGAGCCAGCGGGACAGTTCGTATTCCCAGTCCAGTTCCAGGTCCTGGAGAATCTTCGCCAGTTCCAGCAGCACGCCACTGTCGCCGTCCAGCTCCACGTCGGGGCTGTGCAGCACCGCTGTCTTGTCCTTGCTCAAGGCCAGGTTCAGCAGGCTCGATGCCGGGGCGCGCAGGGTGCAGTCCGCCTCGGCTTCCCAGTGGGCGGCGAGCATCAGGCCTTCGTCGCTGGGCAGGATGAACAGCCGCAAGGCCGGGCTGCGGCAGTCCACGGCGATCACCCTGCCGCTCAGGTGCGTCAGGCGCGCCAGCGCCGTGCTGTCCAGGCGCAGGACCCGGTTGATGCCGAGTTCGACGCTGGCGAGCAGGCCGGTGAGCAGCATCAGGGCTTGATACCGCGGTGCAGGGCCACGATGCCCGAAGTCATGTTGTGATAGGTCACGCGGTCGAAACCGGCCTCGACCATCATTGACTTCAGGGTTTCCTGGTCCGGGTGCATGCGGATCGATTCGGCCAGGTAGCGATAGCTTTCCGCGTCGTTGGTGATCAGCTTGCCCATCAGCGGCATGAAGGCGAACGAGTAAGCGTCGTAGGCCTTGGACATCAACGCGTTGGTCGGCTTGGAGAACTCCAGCACCAGAAGGCGACCGCCGGGCTTGAGCACGCGCAGCATCGAGCGCAGGGCGTCTTCCTTGTGGGTGACGTTGCGCAGGCCGAAGGCGATGGTCACGCAGTCGAAATGGTTGTCGGGGAACGGCAGCTTCTCGGCGTCGGCCTGGACGAATTCGACGTTGCCGGCCACACCCAGGTCCAGCAGGCGGTCGCGGCCGACCTTGAGCATGGATTCGTTGATGTCGGCGAGCACCACCTGGCCGGTCGGGCCGACGATGTGGGAGAACTTCTTCGTCAGGTCACCCGTGCCGCCGGCGATATCCAGCACGCGGTTGCCGCTGCGCACCCCCGACAGTTCGATCGCGAAACGCTTCCACAGACGATGCATGCCGCCGGAGAGCAGGTCGTTCATCAAGTCATATTTGGCGGCTACCGAGTGGAAAACCTCAGCGACTTTTTCCGCCTTCTGGCTTTCCGGCACGTTCTTGAAGCCGAAGTGAGTGGTGGGTTCGGCATCGCTGCCTTTGCGCTGATCAGTCATATCGCTGTCACCAAAAAAGAATGCGGGACATTCTAATCCCCGGTGAAGGGCTTTGTCTTGGCAAGGCTGAAGGTAAGATGAACCACCGCCGGGACGTTTTGACGCAGTCAGGGTCAGAAGCTTACCGGCAAGTCCCGATAAAACAGGAGTCATCCGATGGCCCGTATAACGGTTGAACGTGCCCATGGCCTGGGCAAGGAAGCGGCACGAGAGAAAGCCGACAAGCTGGCGCAGAAGTTGTCCGACAGCTATGGACTGGAACCGCAGTGGGAAGGCGATACCCTGAAACTCAAGCGCTCCGGGGTCAAGGGCGAAGTGCATGTAGGCGAGGATTCGATCCGCGTCGATGTGGAACTGGGCATGTTGATGTCGGCCATGAGCGGCACGATCAAGAGCGAAATCGAAAAGGCGCTGGATAAGGCGTTGGCTTGATCGACCGAAAGGGCGGTGAATGCAAAGTTGAAATTCACCACCCCACCCAGCGGGAGCGAGCTTGCTTGCGATTGCATTGTTCCAGTCACATCAAGTTTGGCTGACACTGCGCCATCGCCAGCAGGTTCGCTCTCACAGGGAAATCATCGTCATCCGGATTTGTGTTCCGTTGTTAGGGTGCCGTTTCTAATTATTGTCACTACTTTTGCCCGAGCCCGACCCCCAGCGGGCAGTTCATCCCATCTGTTTTCCAGTGAGGTGCACCATGGCCAAAGTTGTTCTGAAGAAAAAAACCGACATCGAATCTTCCACCCTGAGCGACGTGAAAACCTATGCGCGCAAGATCTGGCTGGCTGGCCTGGGCGCCTATGTCAAGGTCGGACAGGAAGGTGGCGAGTACTTCCAGGAGCTGATTAAGGCGGGTGAAGTTGTTGAAACCAAAGGTAAAAAGAACATCGCCGGGAAACTTCAGGCAGCCAATAGCGAACTGAACGAAGCCAAGGCCGAAGCAAATACTTTCAAGGCCAGGGTTGAAGTTCAGCTCGATAAAGTCGAAAAGGTATTCGACGCCCGTGTTGCAAGTGCCTTGAATCGCATCGGCATTCCGTCTAAACATGACGTTGAGGCACTCTCTGCCAAGCTCGATGAGCTGACGGCATTGCTCGAACGTGTGGCGCGTAAACATTAAGGAGAACGGGATGGCTGGCAAAAAAATCACCGAAAAAGAAAGCAGCTCGTGGGCCGGGAAGATTGAAAAATATTCCCGCAAGATCTGGCTTGCTGGTTTAGGCGTGTACTCGAAGATCGACACTGACGGCAGCAAACTCTTCGAGTCCCTGGTTAAGGACGGCGAGAAGGCCGAAAAACTCACCAAGACGGCGGTCGCCAAACAGGTCGATGCGGCCAAGGACTCTGCCGGGTCCGCCAAGTCGCGAATGAGCGGCGTGAAGGATCGTGCGCTGGGCAAGTGGGACGAGCTGGAAGGGGCTTTCGACAAGCGGCTGAACAGTGCGATCTCCCGCCTGGGCGTGCCGAGCAACAGTGAAGTCAAGGCGTTGCACAGCAAGGTCGATGCCCTGACCAAGCAAATCGAAAAACTCACCGGGGCCAAGGTCGCTCCGGTGGCCTCCAAGACTGCTGCGGCCAAGCCGGCTGCCAAGACGGCAGCCAAGCCACTGGTCAAGGCTGCGGCAAAAACCGCTGCCAAGCCTGCGGTGAAAGCAGCAGCCAAACCCGCGACCAAAACCGCCGCGGCCAAGCCTGCAGCCAAGGCAGCGGCCAAACCGGTAGCGGCCAAACCGGTAGCGGCCAAGCCAGCAGCCAAAGCGGCAGCCAAGCCTGCGACTAAACCTGCGACTAAAACAGCGGCTGCGAAACCTGCTGCCAAACCCGCAGCCAAGCCTGCCGCCAAGCCGGCGGTGAAAGCAGCCGCGAAACCCGCCGCGGCGAAAAAACCCGCAGTGAAAAAACCGGCCACGCCAAAAGCTGCCGCCCCCAAGGCGCCAACAGCGGTCGCCAAGCCTGCAGCTCCGGCAAGCGTCGCGAGCACGGCGAACTCGGCCTCGGCTCCAGCCCCGGTCGCTACCCCGACTCCAGCGCCGGCTCCATCGACGCCTACCAGTCAGTCCTGATTGCAGGACACAACGAAACGCCCGGCCTGTTCAGGTCGGGCGTTTTTGTTTGCTTGGCAGATGGGGAGCGGCGCTGAGCGGGCTTGCTCCCACAGGTGTCATTCGTGGTCTTCGAGATAGCGCAACGCCAACCGTTCGGTCGCCACCTTGGCCGACGGCGGCAGGTGCGGTGCTACCAGCATCATGATCTGGTAGACCACCAGCCGGACCTCGCCCTCGCGATCCAGTATCCGCTGGTAGTCCAGCGAGAACAGCAAGGTCAGGGTGATCTGTTCCACCAGTTGTCCAAGGGCCTGGGTATCGCTGACCAGCAGGCCCTGTGCCTTGAGCTGTGCCAGCAGGGAAGCCAGGGTTCGTTTCAGTGCATTGAGCAACTGGCGGATGCCCTTGGCCAGTTTCGGCAGGCGGCCGGCCAGGTTCGACAGGTCCTGGAACAGGAACCGGTACTGGGCCAGGCGCTCGACGATCAGGTGCAGGAACAACCAGTAGTCTTCCGGTGCCAGTTGCGCATCGGCGGGTGGATTCAGCAGCGGGGACAGTTCGGCCTGGAAACGCTCGAAGAGCCCCAGCACCAGTGGCTCCTTGCCATGGAAGTGGTAGTAGAGGTTGCCAGGGCTGATACCCAGCTCATTGGCGATTTCCAGGGTGGAAACGTTCGGCTCGCCCTTGTCGTTGAACAACTGCAGGGCGCATTCAAGGATGCGATCACGGGTCTTCATCCGGTCCTCTTGTCGATGGGTTGCCACGGCCGATGAGCAGGCCGCACGTCGTGGCCTTCAGCGCACACGTACATAGGTGCCTGGCGCCGCGTCCATAGGCGGGTAATTCGCATTGCCCAAGGTCATCTGGGTTTCCCGTCGGGCCCCGGAGCGCTCCTGGATCCAGCCCAGCCACTGAGGCCACCAGCTGCCCTCGACGTGTTTTGCATCGTAGTACCAGGCCCGTGGATCGCCGCTCAGTTTCGGATTCTCGACGTAGTTGGCCTTGGGGCTGCCGGGCGGGTTGATGATGCTCTGGATATGGCCGCTGTTGGACAGCACGAAGCGGCGCTCACCGCCCAACAGCAGCGTCGAGCGATACACCGCATCCCAGGGCGTGATGTGGTCGTTGATACCGGCCACGCTGAAGCTGTCCACGGTCACCTTCTGCAGGTCGATCGGCGTACCGCACACTTCGAGCCCGCCGGGGCGGGTCAGCGGGTTGTGCTTGAAGAAATCCAGAAGGTCGCCGTGATAGGCCGCCGGTAGCCGTGTGGAGTCGTTGTTCCAGTAGAGAATGTCGAAGGCCGGCGGCTCCTTGCCCAGCAGGTAGTTGTTGACGAAGTAGTTCCAGATCAGGTCGTTGGGACGCATCCAGGCGAATACCCGGGCCATGTCCCGGCCATCGAGCACACCCTTCTGGTAGGAGCGGCGCTTGGCGGCTTCGAGGGTCTGCTCGTCGATGAACAGCGTGGCCGGGCTGTCGATCGCACTGTCCAGCAAGCTGACCAGGTATGTGGCGCTGGCGACCCGGCGCAGTTGGCGCTTGGCTTGCAGATGGCCTTGCAGGGCCGCGATGATCAGCCCGCCGGCGCACGCACCCATCAGGTTGACGTCGCGGGCGCCGGTGATCGCCCGGCAGGCGTTCATCGCTTCTTCCGTCGCCTCGACATAACTGGACAGGCCCCATTCGCGGTGACGCACGTCGGGGTTGCGCCAACTGATGATGAACACCTGCAAATCGTTTTTCAGTGCGTATTGGACGAGGCTGTTGGAAGGGCTCAGGTCGAAGATGTAGAACTTGTTGATCTGGGGCGGCACGATCAGCAATGGCTTGGCGTATTGCTTTTCGCTCATGGGCCGGTACTGGATCAGCTCCAGCATCTCGTTTCGAAACACCACCGCGCCCTGCGTGTTCGCCAGGGTCTTGCCCACTTCGAAGGCATGGGGGCTGATTTGCCGGGGCATCCCGTCATTGTGCAGCAGGTCGTCGAACAGATGGCTGATGCCACGCACCAGGCTGTTGCCGCCGGAGTTGAAGAACTCCTTGACGGCCAGCGGGTTGAGCAAGGTGTTGGAAGGAGACACGGCATCGTTGAGCAGGGCGAAGGCGAAGTGAGCGCGGGCGCGGTCATCGGCGCTCATGTCGCATTCGTCGATCCAGCTCTTCACCTGTTTCTGCCAGCTCAGGTAGGCCTGCAGGCTCCGGCGATAGAAAGGGTTGAGCTGCCAGGTGGGATCGGCGAAGCGTTTGTCGTGCGGGCTGGTGGGGTGCAGGGTTTCCCCCAGCAGGACGCGTCCCAGCTGACCGCCCAGCTTCAATGCGTGCCGGGCACTGTGCACCGGGTTGCGCAGGCCATGGGCGGCGACGCTGCGCAAGGTAGACAGCAGGTCCCTGCCCCGCAGGCCGGTGACCGCACTTTGTGCGTTCATGAAGTTGGCGGGGACGGGCATCGAATCTTTCGTCGGCTTGTCGCGCATCAGTCAACTCCTTCGTCATCAGGCTGAGGCTCTGGATGAAAAGTGCTTGCGCAACCCGTCATGCAAAGCCCGAAAACAAACACTCCGAACCAGACAACATAGCCGCTGTTTCGGAAGTTGCGCGCTTCGGCGTCCTGCCTCGCGCGACAGGCGGTGTCAGCCGCCACCGTGCGGCGAGGGATGCGGATGCATGACCGCCCGCTGACGTTCTTCCTGCAGAAACTTCATGATGATGGGTGCCACGGCCTCGGCCCGGGTAATCAGGAACAGATGGCCGTCATCGATGATGTGCAACTGGGCATTGGGAATGCGCCAGGCCAGCAGGCGCATGTTGATCAAAGGGATCAGTGGGTCGTCGTCGCCGGCCAGGACCAGGGTCGGCTGATGGATCTTGTGCAGCCAGTGGATACTGGTCCAGCCCAGGCCGGCGAACAGTTGCCAGTAATAACCGAGCTTGCCCGCCGAGCGTACCCTGGCCGCATGGCTGGTGGCCAGGTGCGGGTCGCGGCGGAAAGAGCCGCCGTAGATCAGCGGGGCGATGCGCAACACGTGCGATGGCTGAACGTAGCGACGCGGACTTGCCATCATCCACAGCACCTTCGGTTTGCCGGGCACCATCACCGCCCCGGCGGCGGTGGCCGCCAGGATCAGCTTTTTGCAGCGCTCCGGATAATCGTGGGCGAACTGCTGGGCCAGGGCTCCGCCCCAGGACACACCGACCACGCTCACCTGCCCGTAATCGAGATAGTCGAGCATCCGCGCGGCGAGCTTTGCCAGGCCCGGGAAGCGATACGGGCGGCTGGGCGTCGACGACCCACCCACTCCGGGGACGTCGAAGGCGATGACCTCCAGGTCCGGATCCAGGGCCTCGATAAACGGAAATACCAGCTCCAGGTTGGCCCCGATGCCGTTGAAAATCAGCAGAGGTGTCAAGTGAGGCTTGCCGGGACGTACCGCGGTGCGCAAGGTCTGGCCATCCAGATCGACGGTACGGAAGATGTACGGTTGCGGCATGCTTCAAGCCCTGTGGGTTGGGTCACTGTCATTCATTTTTTCCCGGATCCCCTGTGGGAGCGAGCAAGCTCGCTCCCACAGGGGGGCGCTGTGAACATGGGTTCTATGTTCGCCAGTGCTGTGGGCCTTGCATTCAGTGTCGGCTGGCGGGATATATTCGTGAGCCATCCCACCCCCGCAGCAGACGAGTTGCCTCAATCACCGCTCGTGCACATACGTGCCAGGCGCCGCTTCACCCGCCGGATAGGTCTTGTTGCCCAGCACGCTGGGTGCCTTTTTCAGCTTGCCCGAGCGTTCGGCCTGCCAGGCCTGCCAGTGCAGCCACCAGGAGTCGGTGTGCTTGGTGGAGTTTTCCTGCCAGTCCTCGGCCTTGGCCGGCATGTCCTCGCTGGTCATGTAGCGTGACTTGGGGTTGCCCGGCGGGTTGAGGATGCTCTGGATATGGCCGCTGCTCGACAGCACGAAATCCACCTTGCCGCCGAACAGCTGCGCCGACTTGTAGCAGGATTTCCACGGGGTGATGTGGTCGTTGGTGCCGGCCAGGGCGAAGATGTCGGACGTGACCTGCTTGAGGTCGATCGGCGTGCCGCACACTTCCAGTGCATTGGGCCGGGTCAACGGGTTGGTCTTGAACATCTCGATGAGGTCGCCGTGGAACGCCGCCGGGAGCCTCGTGGTGTCGTTGTTCCAGAACAGGATGTCGAATACCGGTGGTTCGTTGCCCAGCAGGTAGTTGTTGACCCAGTAGTTCCAGATCAGGTCGTTGGGGCGCATCCAGGCGAAGACCTTGGCCATGTCGCGGCCTTCGAGCACGCCGGCCTGATAGGAGTGGCGCTTGGCGGTCTCCAGGGTCTGCTCGTCGACGAACAGCGCCACGTCGGTGTCCAGGGTGGTGTCGAGTACGCTCACCAGCAGGGTCAGGGCGTTGACCTTCTTCTCGCCGAGTGCGGCGTAATGGCCCAGCAAGGCGGTGCAGGTGATGCCGCCGGAGCAGGCGCCCAGCATGTTCACGTCCTTGCTGCCGGTGATGGCCGTGACCACATCCACTGCTTCCTTGAGGGCCTCGATGTAGGTGGACAGGCCCCATTCGCGCTGTTCCTTGGTGGGGTTGCGCCAGCTGACGATGAAGGTCTGCACATTGCTGCGCAAGCAGAAGCGCGCCAGGCTCTTGTCCGGGCTGAGGTCGAAGACATAGAACTTGTTGATCTGCGGCGGCACCACCAGCAGCGGTCGCTCATGGACTTGCTCGGTGATGGGGCGGTACTGGATCAGCTCCAGCACATCGTTGCGGAATACCACGGCGCCTTCGGTCACGCCCAGGCTCTTGCCCACCTCGAATGCGCCCATGTCGACCTGGCTCGGCATCCCGCCGTTGTGTACCAGATCCTTGGCCAGGTGGGACAGGCCGTCCAGCAGGCTCTTGCCGCCGGTTTCGAAGAAGCGCTTGACCGCCGCCGGGTTGGCCGCGGTATTGGTGGGCGCCATGGCTTCGGTCATGAGGTTGATCACGAAATGCCCGCGGCTGATGTCCTGGGGCGGGAGGTTGCTGTCATCGATCCAGGCGTGCAGCTCCTTGCGCCATGCCAGGTAGGTCTGCAGATAACGCTTGTAGAGGGGATTCTGGCTCCAGGCCGGATCGGTGAAGCGACGGTCATCGCTCGAAGGCTGCAGCTCGGATTGGCCGAACAGCACCTTCTTGAGCTCGGCGCCGAAATGGGCGACGTGCCGGGCGCTGTGCAGCGGTTGCTTGAGGGTCTGGGTCAGCACCATTCTGGCGGAGGCCAGCAGGTCTTTTCTGCGCAAGCCGACGACGGGATTCAGGCCCAGGGTATTTTCCGAGGCCTGGTTCTTCAGGTCATCGTTGTTTTTGTTGCTCATCTACGACGCTCCATTGTCAGACGAGTACCCGGACCATGCCGTAAAAGCCGCACAGCCCATGGCGGGTACGCTGCTCGGGTGACCGTTAATTCCGCATCGATCTCAATGAGGAAGCATATGCAAAGGAACTCCCCAGTTCCTTTGCAGGGAACTTGCCAGGTCCATTGGTTACCCGAGTTTGATTTTTTTCGCAAGCAGGCCAGTCATTGACCTCGCCGCGGGGGGATTCAAGCAGATGAGTCTAGAAAATGCGCCCTAAAGCGCCAGCCCTTGAGCTAGAGCATCAGCTTGACGACGGACTCGTTCGGGTCGCGGGTTTTTCCGGCCGCCTTGAGTTCGGCCAGATAATCGTTCCACAGGTCCTCCTGGCGCACCGCCAGCTGGTACAGGTAGTCCCAGGTGAACAGTCCGCTGTCATGGCCGTCGTCGAAGGTCAGTTTCAGTGCGTACTGGCCGGCCGGCTCGACCTTGGTCAGGGCAACGTTGAGCTTGCCATATTGCAGGATGGGTTTGCCGTGGCCCTGGACCTCGGCGGAAGGCGAGTGCACCCGCAGGAATTCGGCGGGCAGGTGGTACTCCTCGTCCGGCGCGTATCTGAGCGTCAGGGTCTTGGAGGCTTTGTGCAGGTTGATGGCGGTGGGGAGTTTGGTCATGGCCTGTGATCCGTCTCGGAAGGATGCCTTGATCTGCAAAAGCGACACGGTCCATATGGGAGCGAGCCTGCTCGCGATAACGGTTTGACAGTCAACTCATGGGTTGAATGTTATGCCGCCATCGCGAGCAAGCTCGCTCTCACTGGTGCCGGACATCTGTCGGTGGCTTACAGGATATACCGCGACAGGTCTTCGTTCTGCGCCAGTTCGCCCAGGTGGCTGTTGACGTACTCGGCGTCGATGCGGATCGGCGCTTCGTTGTGGGCGCTGGCCAGGTCGCCGGCGCTGAACGAAACCTCCTCGAGCAGGCGTTCCAGCAGCGTGTGCAGGCGACGGGCACCGATGTTCTCGGTCTTCTCGTTGACCTGCCAGGCGATCTGCGCCAGGCGCTTGATGCCTTCCGGCGCGAACTCGATGTTCAGGCCTTCGGTCTTGAGCAGCGCGCAGTACTGTTCGGTCAGTGATGCATGGGGCTCGCTCAGGATGCGCTCGAAGTCTTCCGGCGACAGGGCCTTGAGCTCCACACGGATCGGCAGGCGACCCTGCAGCTCCGGTACGAGGTCGCTCGGCTTGCTCAGGTGGAACGCGCCGGAGGCGATGAACAGGATGTGGTCGGTCTTGACCATGCCCAGCTTGGTGTTGACCGTGCAGCCTTCGATCAGCGGCAGCAGGTCGCGCTGCACGCCTTCGCGGGATACATCGGCGCCGCCGACATTGCCGCGCTTGGCGACCTTGTCGATCTCATCGATGAATACGATGCCGTGCTGCTCGACTGCTTCCAGGGCCTTGGCTTTCAGTTCGTCTTCGTTGACCAGGCGGCTGGCCTCTTCATCGCGTACCAGCTTCAGCGCTTCCTTGACCTTGAGCTTGCGGCTCTTGCGCTTGCCCTTGCCCATATTGGCGAACAGGCTCTGCAGCTGGTTGGTCATCTCTTCCATGCCTGGCGGCGCGGAGATATCGACGCCGGCCATTTCGGCGACTTCGATCTCGATTTCCTTGTCGTCCAACTGGCCTTCGCGCAGGCGCTTGCGGAACAGTTGGCGGGTGTTGGAATCCTGGGTCGCGGCGGAGTCGGCGTTGAAGCCCATGCGCGCCGGCGGCAGCAGTGCATCGAGAATGCGCTCTTCGGCGGCATCTTCGGCGCGGTGGCGCACCTTGGTGATTTCCTGTTCGCGCAACAGCTTGATGGCGGCATCGGCCAGGTCGCGGATGATCGACTCGACGTCGCGGCCGACATAGCCGACTTCGGTGAACTTGGTGGCTTCGACCTTGATGAACGGCGCGTTGGCGAGCTTGGCCAGGCGGCGGGCGATCTCGGTCTTGCCGACGCCGGTCGGGCCGATCATCAGGATGTTCTTGGGGGTCACTTCGACGCGCAGCTCTTCGGGCAGCTGCATCCGGCGCCAGCGATTGCGCAAGGCGATGGCTACGGCGCGCTTGGCATCGTCCTGGCCGATGATGTGACGGTTGAGTTCGTGGACGATTTCGCGGGGAGTCATGGACATGGTAATTGACGGTCCTCGAGCAGGAATGAGCCGTGGCGCTGGGCCGGAACAGGCTTATTGCGCGAGATCCTGCTCCTCAATGGTCTGGGTATGGTTGGTGAAGACACAGATGTCGCCGGCGATGCTCAAGGCAGTCTCGACGATCTCCCGGGCCGACAGGTCGGTCTTTTTCAGCAGTGCGCTGGCGGCCGCCTGGGCGTAGGCACCGCCGGAGCCCATGGCGATCAGGCCGTCTTCGGGTTCGACCACGTCGCCGTTGCCGGTGATGATCAGCGAGGCGTCCTTGTTGGCAACCGCGAGCATCGCTTCGAGGCGACTCAGGGAGCGGTCGGTGCGCCATTCCTTGGCCAGTTCGACGGCGGCACGAATCAGGTGGCCCTGATGTTTTTCAAGCTGGCCTTCGAAGCGCTCGAACAGGGTGAAAGCGTCGGCGGTGGCCCCGGCAAAACCGGCGATGACCTGGCCGTGGTACAGGCGACGGACTTTCTTCGCGTTGCCTTTCATCACGGTGTTGCCCAGTGAAACCTGGCCGTCGCCACCCATGACGACTTTGCCATCACGGCGGACTGAAACGATGGTGGTCAAGGGAAGAGTCTCCACGCAGCGGGGCGAAAATGCCCGGATGAAAACTCATATGGGGGTGGTATGGTTTTTTTCAACCGTGGGGGCCCAGAGGGGATGAGCGGTGTGTTTCGCTCATCCCCTCGCCACAGTGGGTCGCTCGGGTGGACACCGTGTGCGATCAGCGGCTCTGGCGTTGTTGTAACAACAGGTTGCTGAAACCACTGCCAGCCAGCTGTTTCTGCGCCTTGGTCAGCTCTTCGCGATTGCTGAACGGGCCGACCAGCACCCGGTACCAGGTCTCATCCTTCACCGTGCCGGACTCCACCGACACGGACTGGCCCAGCAGGATGATCTGTGCCCGCACCTTGTCGGCATCGGCTTCCTTGCGGAAGGAGCCAGCCTGCAGAAAGAACTTCGTCACCGGGGCCGCTTTCTGCACGGGAGGGGCCGGTGGCGGCGTAATGCCGGCCAGGGCCGCCTGGGCACGGGCGGTGTCGATCTTCGCCGCTTCGGCCGGTGTCACCGGCGTGGCGGGTACTTGCGGAGTCGGCAGGGTTTTCTCCGGCACCGCCTCGGGCGGCACGATGACTTCCGATTCCGGCAGCAGGGTGTAGAAGTCGTACTTGGGCTTCACCGGTTGCGTCGGGCTCGGCGGGGTCTTGTTGGCCTCGGCGATGCGCGTGGCTTTCTGTTGCTCCTGGCGGACGCGCTTGACGTCATCGCCCTGGCCCGGCTCCAGCTTCATCAGGAACACTATGAAAGCGCCAACGGTCAGGCCGATGGCCATCCACAACCAGCCCGGAATCGGCTTCTTGGCCGGGGGCTGGTAACGACTGGCGCCGCGCTTGGGTGCAGGTTTTTTCTTGGCGGCCAACTTACATGCGCTCCAGGGTTTCCAGGCCCAGCAGTTCCAGGCCCTGCTTGAGCGTGCGCGCGGTCAGCGCGGCAAGACGCAGGCGGCTTTGCATTTGCTCGGGGGTGTCGGCGTTGAGGATCGGGCAGTTCTCGTAGAAGCTGGAGAACAGGCCGGCCACATCGTACAGATAAGCGCACAGGGTGTGTGGCGTGCCCTTGTCGGCGACGTTGTTGAGCACTTCGCCGAACTGCGCCAGCTTCGCCGCCAGCTCCTGCTCCTGTGGGGCCTGGAGCACGATCCGCCCGTCCACTTCGTCG
This sequence comes from Pseudomonas sp. NFACC43, assembly GCF_900119645.1. NCBI lineage: Bacteria > Pseudomonadati > Pseudomonadota > Gammaproteobacteria > Pseudomonadales > Pseudomonadaceae > Pseudomonas > Pseudomonas sp. NFACC43. Next base: position 58,355 of record NZ_FPKK01000006.1, on the reverse strand, counting down.
AGGCCTTTGCCGAGCTTGCGGAACACGCCCGCCACACGGGTGTAGGCGTACAGCAGGTATGGCGCGGTGTTGCCTTCGAAGTTGAGCATCAGGTCGAAGTTGAAGCTGTAGTCGCTGGTGCGGTGCTTGGACAGGTCGGCGTATTTCACCGCGTCGATGCCCACCACCTTGGCGATCTTGCGCAGCTCATCCTCGGCCAGGTCCGGGTTCTTGCCCTTGACCAGGGTATAGGCGCGTTCCTGGGCTTCGGTCAGCAGGTCGATCAGCTTCACCGTGCCGCCGTCGCGAGTCTTGAAAGGGCGGCCATCGGCGCCGTTCATGGTGCCGAAGCCCATGTGCTCCATTTCCATCGGCCGGGCCACGAAACCGGCCTGGCGTGCCACTTCGAACACTTGCTGGAAGTGCAGGGCCTGGCGCTGGTCGACGAAGTACAACACCCGATCGGCCTTGAGCACGCTGTTGCGGTAGCGTACGGCGGCCAGGTCGGTGGTGGCGTACAGGTAGCCGCCGTCGGCCTTGACGATGATCACCGGCAGCGGTTCGCCGTCGGCAGTCTTGAACTGGTCGAGGAACACGCACTGGGCGCCGTTGCTTTCCACCAGCATGCCCTTGGCCTTGAGGTCATTGACCACGTTGATCAGGTCGTCGTTGTAGGCGCTTTCGCCCATGACGTCGGCCATGGTCAGCTTAACGTTCAGCAGCTCGTAGATTTTCTGGCAGTGGGACAGGGAGATGTCCTTGAACCGGGTCCACAGCGCCAGGCACTCGGCGTCGCCGGCCTGCAACTTGACCACCAGGCCGCGGGCGCGGTCGGCGAACTCGGGGGATTCGTCGAAGCGTTGCTTGGCGGCGCGGTAGAAGTTCTCCAGGTCCGACAGTTCATCGCTGGTGATGGGGTTTTCCTGCAGGTAGGCCATCAGCATGCCGAACTGGGTGCCCCAGTCGCCGACATGGTTCTGGCGAATCACGGTGTCGCCGAGGAATTCCAGTACCCGGGCCACGCCGTCGCCGATGATGGTGGAACGCAGGTGGCCGACGTGCATTTCCTTGGCGAGGTTGGGGGCCGACAGGTCCACCACGGTGCGCTGCAGCGGGCCGGCCTTGCGAACCCCGATGCGTTCGTCGGCCAGGGCCGCGTCCAGGCGCGAAGCCAGGGCCTGGGTGTTCTGGAAGAAATTGATGAACCCGGGACCGGCGATCTCCGCCTTGGAGACGTTCTCGTCGGCCGGCAGCGCGGCGATGATTTTCTCGGCCAGGTCCCGCGGCTTCATGCCGGCCGGCTTGGCCAGCATCATGGCGATGTTGCTGGCAAAGTCGCCGTGGGTCTTGTCGCGGGTGTTTTCGACCTGAATCGCCGGCGACAGGCCTTCTGGCAGCACACCTTCAGTGACGAGTTGGGCGATGGCTTGCTGGATGAGCTGGCGAATGGTGTCTTTCATGGTCTTCTCTTTCAACCGCAGGCGCGGCGGCGCTTCGATGCGCTGGTGGAAAAACTGGGCATTATCCGTGGCCCGGACGAGCTTGCCAACTGTAGCGGGTCGGTTGGGGTTGTGTGGTGACTATTCTTGCTGGCCTGGATGCACGCGATCCCCTGTGTGAGCTTGCTCCCACCGGGGGGCAGGCTTGCGGTCCATTCAATACAAGTCCACCGGGTCCACGTCCAGCGACCAGCGTACCGCCCGCCCGCTGGGCATCTGTTCCAGCACCAGCAGCCAGGCGCTCAACAGGCGGTGCAGCGGTGCCCGGGCGCTGGCCTGTAATAAAAGCTGGGCCCGGTAGCGCCCGGCCCGGCGCTCCATCGGAGCCGGTACCGGGCCCAATAGTTCGATCCCGGTGAGGTTCTGCTGGGCCAGCAAGCGCTCTGCCTCGCCACAGGCCTCGTCGAGGAAGCCTTCGGCCTGCCCGGGCTTGTGGGCTTCGGCCCGCAACAGCGCCAGGTGGGCGAACGGCGGCAGGCCGGCGCCGCGCCGTTCGCTCAATGCCTGCTCGGCGAAGGCGAAGTAGCCTTGCTCGGTCAGTTGTATCAGCAGCGGATGGTCCGCCAGGTGAGTCTGGATAATCACCTTGCCCGGCTCCTCGGCTCGTCCGGCCCGGCCCGCAACCTGGACGATCAGCTGCGCCATGCGCTCGCTGGCGCGGAAGTCGCCGGAAAACAGCCCGCCGTCGGCATCCAGGATCGCCACCAGGGTGACCCGCGGGAAATGATGCCCCTTGGCAAGCATCTGGGTGCCCACCAGGATGCACGGCTGGCCCTTCTGGATCGTGGCGAACAGGTGGTTCATCGCGTCCTTGCGCGAGGTGCTGTCGCGGTCCACCCGCAGCACCGGATAGTCGGGAAACAGGATGCCCAGCCGCTCCTCGGCGCGTTCGGTGCCAGCACCCACCGGGCGCAGGTCCACCTTGCCGCACTGCGGGCAATGCCTCGGCACGCGCTCGCTATGGCCGCAGTGGTGACAACGCAACTCCCCATGGCGCTGGTGCACGGTCATCCGCGCGTCGCAGCGTTCGCACCCGGACATCCAGCCGCAGTCGTGGCACAGCAGGGTCGGAGCGAATCCCCGGCGATTGAGGAACACCAGCACCTGTTGCCCGGCGGCCAGGGTCTGGCCGATGGCTTGTTGCATCGGGCCGCTGATGCCGCTGTCCAGCGGACGGCTTTTCACGTCCAGGCGCAGGAAGCGTGGCTGCTTGGCACCGCCGGCCCGTTCGTTCAGGCGCAGCAGGCCATAACGACCGGTGTAGGCATTGTGCAGGCTCTCCAGGGAGGGCGTCGCCGAGCCAAGGACGATGGGGATGTTTTCCTGGCGGGCGCGTACCAGCGCCAGGTCGCGGGCGTGATAGCGCAGGCCTTCCTGCTGTTTATAGGAGCCGTCGTGTTCTTCGTCGATGATGATCAGGCCGGGATTCTTCATCGGCGTGAACAGGGCCGAGCGGGTGCCGATGATGATGTCGGCCTCGCCGTCGCGGGCAGCTAGCCAGGCCTCCAGGCGCTCGCGGTCGTTGACCGCCGAGTGCACCAGGGCGATCCGGGCGTTGAAGCGTTGCTCGAAGCGCGCCAGGGTCTGCGGGCCGAGGTTGATTTCCGGGATCAGCACCAAGGCTTGCTTGCCCGCCTCCAGGGTCTGGCGGATCAACTGCAGGTAGACTTCGGTCTTGCCGCTGCCCGTGACGCCCGCGAGCAGGAACGCGTGGTAGCTGTCGAAGCCCGCGCGAATCGCCTCGCAGGCGGCCCGTTGTTCGGCATTGAGCGGCAGTTCCGGCTGGGCCAGCCAATGCTCGTGGCGGGCGCCCGGGATGTGCCTGCGCACCTCCACCTGGACCAGGCCCTTGGCCAGCAGCAAATCGAGGCTGTCCTTGCTGAGCATCAGCTTGCTCAGCAACTGATGGGCCACCCCATGGGGATGCTGGGCCAGGGTCGCCAGCGCTTCGCGTTGACGCGGGGCACGGGCGATGCGCGGATCGTCCGTGGAGGCGCCCGGCGCCACAGACCAGAACCGTTCCTGGCGCGCCTCGGCCGGCTCACCCTGGCGCAGCAGCACCGGCAGTGCCCAGCTCAAGGTGTCGCCGAGGCTGTGCTGATAATACTGGGCGGTCCAAAGGCACAACTTGAACAGCGACGCCGGCAGCGGTGGCGTGGCATCGAGCAGCGCCAGGGCCGGCTTGAGCTTGTCGGCCGGGACCTCGCTGTGATCGGTGACTTCCACCAGGATGCCGATCATCTCCCGCCGGCCGAACGGTACCCGCAAGCGCATGCCGGGTTGCAACCGGTCATGCGGGACCCCGGCCGGAGCGCGGTAGTCGAACAGTCGGCGCAGGGGCGAAGGCAGGGCGAGGCGCAGGATGGCGTCGGACACGCGAGGTCTCGATAAACAGAAAAATGGCGGAAAGCTTGGCACAACCCTTGTAGGAGCGAGGGTGTGCATGAGGGCGCGAGCCTAGCAGACGGTTGGTACAAGCGACAGCTTGCGTCATTGTCGATGTCTGGTAGAATCCGCGCCCTAATTACGTGCGGTATTCAACAATAGTGTTGGGTGGCGGCACGCTAGCCTGAGGGAAACACCATGAAGACCGATATCCATCCAGAATACCCAGTGGTTGCCGTAACCTGCAGCTGCGGCAACAAGTTCGAAACCCGTTCGACCTACGGCAAAGCCCTGGCGATCGACGTTTGCAACGAATGCCACCCGTTCTACACCGGTAAGCAAAAGACTCTGGATACCGGTGGTCGCGTTCAGAAGTTCGCCGATCGTTTCGGTGCTTTCGGCGCTACCAAAAAGGCCTGAGGCTGATCATTTTGGAGGCTCGCTCCGGCGGCTCCAGAGTGATGAAAAAGGCGTCCCTTGTGGGCGCCTTTTTTGTGTCCGCGATTTGGCTGGGCGGGGCCGAGGCCTTCTGTCCGGCCCCGGCAGGGCTGGCCCGGGTGAAGGTGCAGCGGGTGGTGGATGGCGACACCCTGCGCCTGGCGGATGGCCGAAGCGTGCGCATGATCGGTCTCAACAGCCCGGAACTGGGGCGGCAAGGACGATCCGACGAGCCTTTTGCCGTTGCGGCCCGTCGGCGTCTCGAAGCGCTGGTGGCGGCCAGCGACGGGCAGGTGGGGTTGCTTCCTGGTCAGCAGGGTCGCGATCGCTATGGGCGAACCCTGGCTCATGTCTATGACGCTGACGGCCGTAACCTCGAAGCGCAACTGCTCGCCGAGGGGTTGGGGTTTCATGTGGCGGTGGCACCGAATACCGGCTTGGCGGACTGCCAGGGTGCCGCCGAACGCCAGGCTCGCGAGGCGCGTCTTGGGCTATGGAAACAGTCACCCGTGCTCAAGACGCAACAGATCCAGGCTGCCGGCTTCGCCGTGCTCAGCGGTCGCGTGAACACGATCAGGCGCAATCGTGGCGGAATCTGGCTGCAAATGGAGGGGGCGGTTGTATTGCGTGTCGCTCCCGATGTGGCGAACCGTTTCGATATGGCTTCGCTTGAGCGCCTCCAGGGCCGGCAGGTCGAGGCGCGTGGCTGGGTGGTGGATCGATCGCGGCGCGCAGCCCTGGAACCGGGACGGGAGCGCTGGTTGCTGCCATTGACCGATCCGGCCATGTTGACCGCCCTGCCTCGATAAAAAATTGTAGACATTTTTAATGTGGATTGTATGCATCAAGCCCTTGTGTTTCGCGGCTCTAGGCCCAAAGTCGTAGGGCAGGGCGCTTGACAGCGGTGACTGGTCAGTCTTGTAGGGACTTTGCGAGGGGCGTATCCTCGGCGGTCCGTCTGTCCAACACAGTAAAAAGCGGAATGCCCACATGTCTGATCTGAAAACTGCCGCTCTCGAATATCACGCTAATCCTCGTCCAGGAAAGCTGAGTGTCGAGCTCACCAAGGCCACCGCTACTGCCCGCGATCTGTCGCTGGCCTACAGCCCCGGCGTAGCCGAACCAGTACGCGAAATCGCTCGCGACCCTGAGCTGGCCTACAAGTACACCGGCAAGGGCAACCTGGTTGCAGTCATTTCCGATGGCACCGCGATTCTCGGCCTGGGTGACCTGGGCCCACTGGCTTCCAAGCCGGTCATGGAAGGCAAGGGTGTCCTGTTCAAGCGCTTCGCCGGTATCGACGTGTTCGACATCGAAGTCGATTCCGAAAGCCCGCAGGCCTTCATCGACACCGTCAAGCGTATCTCCATCACCTTCGGTGGCATCAACCTGGAAGACATCAAGGCACCCGAGTGCTTCGAGATCGAGCGCGCCCTGATCGAACAGTGCGATATCCCGGTGTTCCACGATGACCAGCACGGTACCGCCATCGTGACTGCGGCCGGTATGATCAACGCCCTGGAAATCGCCGGCAAGACCCTGCCGGAAGCCAAGATCGTCTGCCTGGGCGCCGGTGCCGCGGCCATCTCCTGCATGAAGTTGCTGGTGAGCATGGGCGCCCGGATCGAGAACATCTTCATGGTCGACCGTACCGGCGTGATCCACTCCGGCCGTACCGACCTGAACCAGTACAAGGCGGTCTTCGCCCACGCCACCGACAAGCGCACCCTGGCTGAAGCGCTGGACGGCGCCGACGTTTTCGTCGGCCTTTCGGGTCCGAACCTGTTGAGCCCGGAAAACCTGCTGCGCATGGCGCCGAACCCGATCGTGTTCGCCTGCTCGAACCCGGACCCGGAAATCTCCCCGGAACTGGCTCACGCCACCCGTAGCGACGTGATCATGGCCACCGGCCGTTCGGATTACCCGAACCAGGTCAACAACGTACTGGGCTTCCCGTTCATCTTCCGCGGCGCCCTGGACGTACGCGCCAAGCGCATCAACGAAGAAATGAAAGTCGCGGCCGCCAACGCCTTGCGCGAACTGGCCAAGCTGCCGGTGCCTCAGGAAGTGTGCGACGCCTACGGCGGCATCAAGCTGGAATTCGGTCGTGAGTACATCATTCCGAAACCTATGGACGCCCGCCTGATCACCCTGATCTCCGACGCCGTGGCCAAGGCCGCGATTGAGACCGGCGTGGCCACCCTGCCGTACCCGAAGAATTACCCGCTCAAGAGCGTGGATGATGTGTTCAACGGTTAAAAGCAGCCGCCCATAAAAAAACCTGGCCTCGGCCAGGTTTTTTTATGGGCTTCGAGCGGCAAGCTTCAAGCTGCATTGGAAGCGAAGCCTACCGCGCTTGCTTTGGCTTTACTTGAAGCTTGCGGCTTGAAGCTCGCCGCGGCTTCCCTAGAACAAATCGATCGGTGCCGCTTCGTCCGCCGGCAGCGGGCTGCCTGGCGCTACACCGTTGCCCAGCTCGTTGACCGACGGCGGGGTGTCTTCACTCTTGAACAGCTCGAAATACGCCCCTGGGGTGCCTGGCGTCGCGGCGCGGCCGCTGACCGGATCGACCCGCAGGCTCAGGATGCCTTCCGGTTCCGGCTGGGTGTGAGGCGGTTTGTCCTTGAGGGCGGCGCCCATGTAGGTCATCCAGATGGGCAGCGCCACGGTGCCGCCGAACTCGCGGCGGCCGAGGCTCTCAGGCTGGTCGAAGCCGGTCCAGACGGTGGTGACGTAATCGCCGTTGTAGCCCGAGAACCAGGCGTCCTTGGATTCGTTGGTGGTGCCGGTCTTGCCCGCCAGGTCGGTTCGACCCAGCGCCAGGGCGCGCCGGCCGGTGCCGAGCTTGATCACGTCCTGCAGCATGCTATTGAGGATGTAGGTGGTCCGGCCGTCGATGATGCGCTCGGCAATGACCGGGGCCTGCGGTACCGCCGGGGCAGTCGTGGCTTCGCCTGGGGGCGCGTTCACCGTGAACGTTTCGGCGGCGGGTGCCGCGACGCCATCGCTGGCCTGCTCGCCCGTCGGCACCCGTGGCGGATTGGCGACGAACAGCGTCTCGCCGTTGCGGCTTTCGATCCTGTCGATGATGTACGGGGTGATCTTGTAGCCGCCGTTGGCGAACGTGCTCCAGCCCGTGGCGATTTCCATTGGCGTCAGGGTCGCGGTGCCCAGGGCCAGGGAGAGGTTGCGAGGCAGGTCCTGCTTGTTGAAGCCGAACTTGCTGATGTAGTCGATGGTGCGGTCGACGCCCAGGGCCTGAAGCAGGCGGATAGACACCAGGTTGCGGGACTTGTACAGCGCTTCGCGCAGACGGATCGGGCCGAGGAAGGTGTTGGTGTCATTCTTCGGCCGCCAGACCTTGTCCAGGTACTCGTCGACGAACACGATGGGCGCATCGTTCACCAGGCTGGCGGCGGTGTAGCCATTGTCCAGGGCGGCGCTGTAGACGAACGGCTTGAAGCTCGAGCCGGGCTGGCGTTTGGCCTGCAACGCCCGGTTGTAATTGCTTTGCTCGAAGGCGAAGCCACCCACTAGAGAGCGAATGGCGCCGTCCTGCGGGTCGAGGGACACCAGGGCACCCTGGGCCGCCGGAATCTGGCTGAACTTCAAGGAGTTGTCCGGTTGACGCTGCACCCGGATCAGGTCACCGACCTGGGCGACGTCCGACGGCTGCCGGGGGACTGCGCCCATGCTGTTGGTATTGAGGAAAGGACGCGCCCATTTCATGGTGTCCCAGCTCACATGTTCTTCCAGCTCGCCATTACGCGTCAGGACCTTGATGCCGTCCTTGTCCACCTGGGTGACGATGGCCGGCTCCAGGCTGCTGATGGTGCGCTGCTTGGTCAGTTCCAGGGCCCAGGCTTCCTTGGTCTTGCCTGGCAGGCGCGATTCAGGCCCGCGGTAGCCGTGGCGCTGGTCATAGGTCATCAGGCCTTCGTGCAGCGCGGTGTTGGCCATTTCCTGCAGATTGCTCGGTACCGTGGTGGTCACGCGGAAACCTTCGGTGTAGGCATCGCTGCCGTAGCGGCCGACCATTTCGGCCCGGGCCATCTCGGCGATATACGGGGCGTTCACTTCCGGGGTCGGCACGTGATAGCTGGCGTTCAAGGGCTCGTTGATCGCGGCGGTGTACTCGGCTTCGCTGATCTTGCCCAACTTGTACATGCGTCCCAGGATCCAGTCGCGGCGCTCCTTGCTGCGCGCCGGGTTGGCCAGGGGGTTGAAGCGCGACGGGGCCTTGGGCAGGCCGGCGATCATCGCCATCTGTGCCAGGCTGACCTCGCGGATCGACTTGCCGTAGTACACCTGGGCCGCCGCCTCGATGCCATAGGCGCGGTTACCCAGGTAGATCTTGTTCACATACAGCTCGAGGATCTCGTCCTTGGTCAGCTGCCGCTCGATCTGCAGGGCCAGGAGAATCTCGGTGGTCTTGCGCGAGAAGCTGCGCTCGCTGGTCAGGAAGAAGTTCTTGGCCACCTGCATGGTGATGGTGCTGCCGCCGGACTGGATATGCCCGCTCTTGATCAACTGGCTCGCGGCTCGCATCAGGCTGCCGGGATCGACGCCGTAGTGGTTGGCGAAGTTGTCGTCTTCAGCACTCAGTAACGCATTGATGAAATTGGGGGGAATGTCGGCGAAACGGATCGGCGTGCGGCGCATTTCGCCAAATTCGGCGATCAGCTTGTTGTCGCTGCTGTAGACCCGCAGGGGAATCTGCAACTGAATGCTTCTCAGCGCCTCCACGGATGGCAATCCCGGACTAAGGTAAAGAAACGCACCGCTCAGACCCAGGAGCAGTCCGCAGAAAACGGCGACGATGGACCATCCGAAAAATTTCAGCAGACGAATCAAGGCTTTTGGATATCCAGGCAAAGAATGAAAAGGCGTCAGGTGCAGGGAAGGACCCATGCGAGCAACAAAGCGAAAAAAACGCTGCGCATTATAAGCATTTTTTCGCGGTGCAAACGCCATCCGGACATCCGTCGGACCGGCGTGATTGAACGCAATGCGTATTAGAGAGTCCGTAACTCACGGATAGTCATAGGGAATTGGTAGTGCTACGACTCTTCAATAAAAAAGCCCATGCGCTTCTGGGGATAGATATCAGCTCCACATCGGTGAAGCTGCTCGAGTTGAGTCGCCAGGGCGACCGGTACCGTGTCGAATCCTACGCGGTCGAACCGCTTCCGGCCAACGCCGTGGTCGAGAAGAACATCGCCGAGCTCGAAGGGGTGGGCCAGGCGCTGTCGCGGGTGGTGGCCAAGGCCAGGACACCCTTGCGCAACGTCGCCGTGGCCGTGGCGGGGTCCGCCGTGATCACCAAGACCATCGAGATGGACGCCGGGCTGTCCGACGACGACATGGAGAACCAGCTCAAGATCGAGGCGGACCAGTACATTCCCTATCCCTTGGATGAGGTGGCCATCGATTTCGAAGTCCTGGGCGTCTCGCCGCGCAGCGCCGAGCGGGTCGAAGTGCTGCTGGCCGCCTGTCGCAAGGAGAACGTCGAGGTCCGCGAGGCCGCCCTGGCGCTGGCCGGGCTGACGGCGCGGGTAGTGGATGTCGAGGCCTACGCCCTGGAGCGCGCCTTCGGCCTGCTGGCCACGCAACTGGCCGCGTCCCAGGAACGGCTCACGGTAGCGGTGATCGACATCGGCGCCACCATGACCACCCTGAGCGTGCTGCACAACGGCCGCATCATCTATACCCGTGAGCAATTGTTCGGCGGTCGCCAGCTGACCGAGGAGATCCAGCGTCGCTACGGCCTGACGTTCGAGCAGGCCGGGCTGGCAAAGAAGCAGGGTGGCCTGCCGGACGACTATTCCGGCGAAGTGTTGCAGCCCTTTCGCGAAGCGTTGGTGCAGCAGGTGTCGCGCTCCCTGCAGTTTTTCTTCGCGTCGGGCCAGTACAGCGCGGTGGACCACATCCTGCTGGCCGGTGGCACGGCGTCGGTCACGGGGCTGGACCGGCTGATCGAACAGCGCCTGGGCACGCCGACCCAGGTGGCCAACCCGTTTACCAACATGGCCCTGGGCAGCCGGGTCAATGCCGGTGCCCTGGCCAGTGATGCGCCGGCACTGATGATTGCCTGCGGGCTGGCCCTCAGGAGCTTCGACTGATGGCGCGGATCAACCTGCTTCCCTGGCGCGAAGAGCTTCGCGAAGAGCGCCGCAAACGCTTTCTGCTGGCCTTGACCGGAGCGCTCGTCGGCGCGGTAGGCGTGATACTAATTGCGGTCCAGTACCTCAACAGCGCCATCGATTACCAGCTGGCCCGTAACAATCACCTCTCGCAGCAGATCGCGGAACTGGATGAGCGCATCAAGCAGATCAGCGAGCTGAAAGCCCGTCGCCAGCAGTTGCTGGAGCGCATGCGCATCATCCAGGACTTGCAGGGCAACCGGCCGGTCAGCGGGCGCATCTTCGACCAGTTGGTGCGCACCTTGCCCGACGGGGTGTATTTCACCGAAGTGACGATGGAAGACCACACGCTGTCCATCAAGGGGGCCGCCGAGTCGAACAACCGGGTCTCGGACCTGATGCGCAACCTGGACTCATCGGACCTGTTCGATGCTCCCAGCCTGACGGAGGTCAAGGCCACCACGGCCGGCCAGCTCGACCAGGCCAATGTGTTCCAGTTGACGGTACGCCAGACCCGTCCGGCTGACATCGAGGAGGCCCAATGAGACCGGCGGAGTGGTTCGACGCGCTGCGCAAGATCGATATCAGCGACCTGGACACCAATAACCTGGGCTCCTGGCCCATGCCGGTCAAATGGCTGGCCGGTGTCCTGCTGGTGATCCTGGTCCTGGGCCTGGGCTACAACTTTGCCCTCAGCGACCTGGAGGATCAGCTGCAGCAGGTGCGCGGGGAGGAAAGTACCCTCAAGGCGCAGTTCGCGGGCAAGGCCCACATGGCCGCGAACCTGGAGCGCTACACCGAACAGATGAAGCAGATGGAGGAGTCCTTCGGCGTGTTGTTGCGCCAATTGCCCAGCGACACCGAGGTCCCCGGACTGCTGGAGGACATCACCCGAACCGGCCTGGGCAGTGGCCTGGAGTTCGAGGAGATCAAGCTGCTCCCCGAAGCCACCCAGCCGTTCTACATCGAACTGCCGATCCAGATCACTGTGACCGGCGGCTACCATGACCTGGCGACCTTCGTCAGCGGTGTCGCCGGGTTGCCCCGCATCGTCACGCTGCACGATTTCGAGATTGCCCCCCTGGAGCCCAACGGCGGATCGAAGCTGCGCATGAGCATCCAGGCCAAGACCTATCGCTACAACGAGCAGGAGGAGCAGCCATGAGGTCGTTTCGCTGCGCCGGCCTGCTGGCGGGCCTGGTCGTGCTGGCGGGCTGCAACGGCGGCGATGGCTTCGACGACCTGGACGCCTATATGAACGAGGTCCGCTTGCGCCCGCCCGGCAAGATCGAGCCGATGCCGGTATTCAGGCCCTATGAGACCTTTACCTACAGCGCCGCCAACCTGCGCAGTCCGTTTTCCCGGCAAGTCCCGGTGGACCAGGCCGGTCGGCAGCAGGGCTCGCGCAATGTGCGGCCCGACCCCAACCGGACCAAGCAATACCTGGAAGGCTTCAATATCGAACAGTTCGAAATGGTCGGCACGATTGCCAATGCCAGTGGTTCCTTCGCGCTGCTGCGTGGCGCGGGCGGGGTGCATCGGCTCAAGGTCGGTGACTACCTTGGACGCAACGACGGGCGGATCGTCGCCATCAGTGCCACTCAGGTCGATGTGGTGGAAATCGTACCTGACGGCGAGGGGACGTGGCTGGAGCGACCACGGACCATTCCTTTGAAAGAGCACTCATTAGTGGAATCCCAACAATGAACAGGATTTTGACAGCCCTCGGTATTTCGCTATGGATAGCGCTGATGTCGCCGATGGCCCATGCGGCCAGCCTCAAGGCCCTGGATGTCGCGGCGTTGCCGGGAGACCGAGTCGAGTTGAAGCTGTCCTTCGACGGGCCGCCACCGACGCCTCGCGGCTATACCACCGAGCAGCCGGCCCGGATTGCCCTGGACTTGCCCGGGGTCACCAGCCAGCTGGCCCGCAAGACCCATGACCTGGGGGGCGGCAATGCGCGCAGCGCCACCGTGGTCGAGGCGGGGGATCGTACGCGGCTGATCATCGGCCTCACCCAGCTGGCGCCGTATGACGCCCGGGTCGAGGGCAACAGCCTGTTCGTGGTGATCGGCAAGGGCGCGACCCCCAGGACCACGGCCCAGGCGTCGCCCCTCGGTGCCGCCAGTCCTGCGCCGGCGAGGGCCAGGGCGCCGACGGGCAGGGCCATTCGCGGCGTGGATTTCCAGCGAGGAACCCAGGGCGAGGGCAATGTCGTGATCGATCTGTCGGACCCTTCCATCGCTCCGGACATCCAGGAGCGCGAAGGCAAGATCATCCTCAACTTTGCCAGGACCCAACTGCCGGAACCGCTGCGGGTGCGCCTGGACGTCAAGGACTTCGCCACCCCGGTGCAGTTCGTCAATGCCAGCGCCGGCTCGGACCAGGCCACCGTCAGTATCGAGCCCGGTGGTACCTTCGATTACTCCACCTACCAGACCGATAACCGGCTGACCGTCAGCGTCCGGCCCATGACCGTCGAAGACCTGCAGAAACGCAATAGCGATCGGGCCGCCTACAGTGGCGAGAAGCTGTCCCTCAACTTCCAGGACATCGAAGTGCGTTCGGTCCTGCAGTTGATCGCCGATTTCACCAACCTGAACCTGGTGGCCAGCGACACGGTGCAGGGCGCAATTACCCTGCGCTTGCAGAATGTGCCATGGGACCAGGCCCTGGACCTGGTGCTCAAGACCAAGGGGCTGGACAAGCGCAAGGTCGGCAACGTGTTGCTGGTGGCTCCGGCCGATGAAATCGCCGCGCGCGAGCGCCAGGAGCTGGAGTCCCAGAAGCAGATCGCCGACCTGGCGCCATTGCGGCGTGAACTGCTGCAGGTCAACTACGCCAAGGCGGCGGACATCGCCAAGCTGTTCCAGTCGGTGACCAGCGCCGAGGCCAAGGCCGATGAGCGCGGCACCATCACGGTCGATGAGCGAACCAACAACATCATCGCCTACCAGACCCAGGACCGGCTCGATGAACTGCGACGGATCGTCGCCCAGCTGGATATCCCGGTGCGCCAGGTGATGATCGAGGCACGTATCGTCGAGGCCAACGTCGATTACGACAAGAGCCTGGGGGTGCGCTGGGGTGGTTCGATACAGAACAAGGGTAACTGGAACGCTTCCGGGGTCAGCACCGGGGACTCCACCACCATCGGCACACCGGGCAGCACCAGCACCAACCAGCCGTTCGTGGACATGGGCGCGTCGGGCAACACATCGGGAATCGGCATCGCGTTCATCACCGACAATGTCCTGCTGGACCTGGAACTGACCGCCATGGAGAAGACCGGAAACGGGGAAATCGTCTCCCAGCCCAAGGTGGTGACCTCCGACAAGGAGACGGCGAAAATCCTCAAGGGCACGGAAATCCCTTACCAGGAAGCCAGTTCCAGCGGGGCGACCTCGGTGTCCTTCAAGGAGGCCTCGCTGTCGCTGGAGGTGACGCCGCAGATCACCCCGGATAATCGCATCATCATGGAGGTCAAGGTCACCAAGGACGAGCCGGATTACCTGAACAAGGTGCAGGATGTACCGCCCATCAAGAAAAACGAGGTCAATGCCAAGGTGCTGGTCAACGATGGCGAGACCATTGTGATTGGCGGCGTTTTCTCAAATACTCAGAGCAAGGTCGTAGATAAAGTGCCATTTCTTGGCGATGTGCCGTATCTTGGCCGCCTTTTCCGGCGTGATGTGGTTTCGGAGAAAAAATCCGAGCTGCTGGTATTCCTCACTCCGCGTATCATGAACAACCAGGCGATTGCTGTGAGTCGTTGATTCTGTGCGAAATTTGATTCTTGTTGGGCCGATGGGGGCTGGAAAAAGCACCATCGGCCGTTTGCTGGCCAAAGAGCTGCGCCTGCCGTTCAAAGATTCCGACAAGGAAATTGAATTGCGCACGGGTGCCAATATCCCATGGATCTTCGACAAGGAAGGCGAACCCGGCTTTCGTGATCGCGAGCAGGCGATGATCGCCGAGCTCTGCGCATTCGATGGCGTGGTGCTGGCCACCGGTGGCGGCGCAGTGATGCGCGAGGCCAATCGACAGGCGCTGCACGCTGGCGGACGAGTGGTCTATCTGCATGCTTCCGTGGAGCAGCAGGTCGGTCGTACCGCCCGGGATCGCAACCGTCCATTGTTGCGCACTGCCGATCCGGCCAAGACCCTGCGGGACTTGCTGGAGTTGCGCGATCCGCTGTATCGCGAGATCGCCGATCTGGTGGTGGAAACCGACGAGCGGCCACCACGAATGGTGGTGCTGGACATTCTCGAACGTCTGCAGCAATTGCCTCCCCGTTAATGCGCCTGGCGAAATGCGCTATCCTCGACGTCCCGTCATGGCCCGCCTGGGGCGCGGCGGATGACCATCCCGTGGTGTCATGGCCAGCACCGGGACCTGTAGCGAGGGGATTTAACCCCGTTGGGCACTTTTGTTAATCGCAGGCAGGACGCCTGATTCCATCTTCACTGTGGGGACACATGCAGACACTTAAGGTCGACCTGGGCGAGCGCAGCTACCCGATCCATATTGGCGAAGGCTTGCTGGACCAGCCCGAACTGCTGGCGCCGCACATCGCAGGGCGGCAAGTGGCGATCATTTCCAATGAAACCGTCGCGCCTCTGTATCTGGAGCGTCTGACCCGCAGCCTGTCGGC
The DNA here is from genome assembly GCF_900119645.1 of Pseudomonas sp. NFACC43. NCBI lineage: Bacteria > Pseudomonadati > Pseudomonadota > Gammaproteobacteria > Pseudomonadales > Pseudomonadaceae > Pseudomonas > Pseudomonas sp. NFACC43. The sequence goes on along the minus strand of NZ_FPKK01000006.1, from coordinate 43,257 downwards.
TTTTTCGGTCATTTCCGTGGTGTTGCCCGACGGCGAAGCCTTCAAGAACTGGGAAACCCTGCAACTCATTTTCGACGGCCTGCTGACCGCACGGCATGACCGCCGTACCACGGTGGTTGCCCTGGGCGGTGGCGTAATCGGCGACATGGCCGGTTTTGCCGCCGCTTGTTACCAGCGCGGCGTCGACTTCATCCAGATCCCCACCACGCTGTTGTCGCAGGTCGACTCGTCGGTGGGTGGCAAGACCGGGATCAACCATCCCCTGGGCAAGAACATGGTCGGTGCGTTCTATCAGCCCAACGTGGTGCTGATTGATACCGCTACCCTCAAGACCCTGCCGGCTCGCGAGCTGTCCGCCGGGCTGGCGGAGGTCATCAAGTACGGGTTGATCTGCGACGAGCCGTTCCTGGGCTGGCTCGAGGAGAATGTCGACCGCTTGCGGGCCCTGGACCAGGGCGCCCTGACCTACGCCATCGAGCGCTCCTGCGCCGCCAAGGCCGCCGTGGTAGGCGCCGATGAGCGGGAGTCGGGTGTGCGCGCCACGCTCAATCTGGGCCACACTTTTGGTCACGCCATCGAGACCCATATGGGCTATGGTGTCTGGCTGCATGGCGAGGCGGTCGCGGCCGGCACGGTCATGGCCCTGGAAATGTCCGCGCGCCTGGGCTGGATCAGCCAGGAGGAGCGTGATCGTGGCATTCGCCTGTTCCAGCGGGCCGGGCTGCCGGTGGTGCCGCCGGAGGAAATGACCGAGGCCGATTTCCTCGAACACATGGCTATCGACAAGAAAGTGATCGACGGTCGCCTGCGCCTGGTGCTGCTGCGCCGCATGGGCGAAGCGGTAGTGACCGACGATTATCCGAAAGAGGTTCTACAGGCCACGCTGGGAGCGGATTATCGCGCCCTGGCTCAGCTTAAAGGTTAATAAGATTCCGATGACTAGTTTGCATGCCGACGAGGCTTTCCTCGGCCATTTCCAGTTGAGCCACGACCCTTTCGCTCCTCGGGTCCCCGGCTTCAAGTTCTTCCCGGCCCAGCGCAAGCCGGTGCTTGGGCAATTGCATCACCTGGCGCGCTACAGCCAGTTGCTGCTGGTGGTCACCGGTCCCCAGGGCAGCGGCAAGACTCTGCTGCGCCAGGCCCTGGTGGCCAGCACCAACAAGCAGTCGGTGCAAAGCGTGGTGGTCTCGGCCCGTGGTGCCGGCGACGCAGCGGGTGTGTTGCGCCAGGTGGCCCAGGCGCTGAATGTCGCCCAGGCTGAAATCGGCGCGATTCTCGAGCAGATCGTTCAGCTGGCGTTGACCGGTCAGGAGGTCTACCTGCTGGTGGATGACGCCGAGCAGCTCGACGAATCGGCCCTCGAAGTGCTGCTGGAACTGGCTGCCGGTGCGCCGGAAGGTCGCCCTCATGTGTTCCTCTTCGGCGAGTCGTCGCTGATTGCCGGTCTGGAGCAGTTGCAGCTCGAGGAAGAGCGGTTCCACATCATCGAGCTGGCACCCTACACCGAGGAAGAAACCCGCGAATACCTGGCCCAGCGTCTTGAAGGAGCCGGCCGGGGTATCGAACTTTTCACCGCCGATCAGATCTCTGAGATTCACGAAAGCTCCGACGGCTGGCCTGGCAACATCAATCAGGTCGCCCGCGATGCCTTGATCGAAATCATGATTGCCAGCCGCTCAGCGGTGAAGCGTCCTAGTATGGGGTTCAACATGCCGAAGAAGCACGTATTGGCGATTTCCGCCGTGGTCGTGGTCGCCATTGCCGCCGCGTGGCTGATGCCGGGTCGCAACAAGGCGCCCTCCACGGGCACACCGGCAAACGAACAGGCGCAACTGCCCCTTGGCCAGGGCACGCCGCAACCCAACGGCGGCGCGCCAGCGGTGGAGTTCGCCGGCAATACCCAGCCGATGCCGCTGCCGTTGGTCGGCCAGTCGCAACCGGTCATGCGCGGTCCCCTGGCCGAAGCGGCCGGCGGTATCACCGAGGGTGATGACGGCTCGGCGCCTCCGATCGACGACAGCAGCGATACGCCGCCAACCGTGACCACCACGGCACCGCCCGTCGGCGTGCCGGCAGGTCCGGCACCAACCCCGACACCGGCACCGGCTCCAGCCGCCAAGCCGACGCCTGCCCCAGCCCAGGTCGCTACCGCCAAGCCCGCGCCGACGCCAGCACCGGTGGCCAAGCCGGCACCTGCGCCGGCCGCCAAGCCTGCCACTACCACGGCCAAGGCCACGGGTGGCAGCTGGTACGCCGGCCAGGCACCAGGCAACTACGTGGTGCAGATCCTCGGTACCAGCTCCGAGGCGGCCGCCCAGAACTTCGTCAAGGAGCAGGGCGGCGAGTATCGTTATTTCAAGAAGGTGCTCAACGGCAAGCCGCTGTATGTCATCACCTACGGCAGCTTTGCCAGCCGCGATGCGGCCGTTTCCGCCATCAAGGCCTTGCCAGCGAAGGTTCAGGCTGGTAAACCTTGGCCTCGCACTGTCGCCAGCGTCCAACAGGAACTGGCTGCAACTCGCTGAAGATTCGGCGGCCTTACCCAGGCCGCCTCTCCCGGCAACCTCAACATTTCCGCAGGGGCGGGCGACCTTTCAGGCCGCGCGCCTTGCGGTGTCTGCGTCACAGTAGCGTTTGAGTCGTAGCGGTCGAACCCAAAAAAGTTTTGACTAGCACAGCATATAGCTTTAAACCTTTCACAAATGCGACATGGATTTGCGACAGTTCGTCGTCAAATTTGTGAGCGTCTGTGTCGGCATGTACAATGACCTCCCTTTTGCCCCCGCAAAGCCGGCGTACGTTCGGCGCGAAATGCAACTGGTTGAATTGAAAAGAAATTTGCCTCGGCAAGAGGCAGCCTGGTGAGAAAGTGTCTATGAAAGCAGGTCTGTACCAACCAGATGAATTCAAGGATAACTGCGGTTTTGGCCTGATAGCCCATATGCAGGGCGAGCCTAGCCATACCCTTTTGCAAACCGCCATTGAGGCCCTGACCTGCATGACCCACCGCGGTGGGATCAACGCCGACGGCAAGACCGGTGACGGTTGCGGCTTGCTGATCCAGAAGCCTGACGAGTTCCTGCGCGCCGTTGCCCAGGAAACGTTTGGCGTGACCCTGCCCAAGCAGTACGCGGTGGGCATGGTGTTCTTCAATCAGGACCCGGTGAAGGCGCAGGCCGCTCGCGAGAACATGAACCGCGAGATCCTGGCCGCTGGCCTGCAACTGGTTGGCTGGCGCAAAGTGCCGATCGACACCAGCGTCCTCGGCCGCCTGGCCCTGGAGCGCCTCCCGCTGATCGAACAGGTGTTCATCGCTGGTGAAGGCCTGAGCGACCAGGAAATGGCGATCAAGCTGTTCAGTTCCCGTCGTCGTTCGTCCGTGGCCAACGCTGCCGACACCGACCACTACATCTGCAGCTTCTCCAACAAGACCATCATTTATAAAGGCCTGATGATGCCGGCGGACCTCGCCGCGTTTTATCCGGACCTGAGCGACGAGCGCCTGAAAACCGCCATCTGCGTGTTTCACCAGCGCTACTCCACCAACACCTTGCCGAAATGGCCGCTGGCCCAGCCATTCCGCTTCCTCGCCCACAACGGCGAGATCAACACCATCACCGGCAACCGCAACTGGGCCCTGGCCCGTCGCACCAAGTTCGCCAACGACCTGATGCCGGACCTCGAAGAGCTTGGCCCGTTGGTCAACCGCGTGGGGTCGGACTCCTCGAGCATGGACAACATGCTCGAGCTGATGGTGACCGGTGGTATCGACCTGTTCCGTGGCGTACGCATGCTCGTGCCGCCGGCCTGGCAGAACGTCGAGACGATGGATCCGGACCTGCGTGCCTTCTACGAATACAACTCCATGCACATGGAGCCGTGGGACGGCCCGGCGGGGATCGTCATGACCGACGGTCGCTACGCCGTTTGCCTGCTGGATCGTAACGGTCTGCGTCCAGCGCGCTGGGTCACCACCACCAACGGTTTCATCACCCTGGCATCGGAAATCGGCGTCTGGAACTACCAGCCCGAGGACGTCATCGCCAAGGGCCGCGTGGGCCCGGGCCAGATCTTCGCCGTGGATGTCGAGACCGGCCAGATCCTCGACACCGACGCCATCGACAACCGTCTCAAGTCCCGTCATCCATACAAGCAATGGCTGCGCAAGAATGCCCTGCGCATCCAGGCGACCATGGAAGACAACGACCACGGCTCGGCTTTCTACGATGTCGACCAGCTCAAGCAGTACATGAAGATGTACCAGGTCACCTTCGAGGAGCGTGACCAGGTGCTGCGCCCACTGGGCGAGCAGGGCTACGAAGCGGTCGGTTCCATGGGCGACGACACGCCGATGGCGGTGCTGTCGCAACGCGTGCGCACGCCGTACGACTATTTCCGCCAGCAGTTCGCCCAGGTCACCAACCCGCCGATCGACCCGCTGCGTGAAGCGATCGTGATGTCCCTGGAAATCTGCCTGGGCGCCGAGCGCAATATCTTCCAGGAGTCCCCGGAGCACGCCTCACGGGTGATCCTCAGCTCGCCGGTCATTTCCCCGGCCAAGTGGCGCTCGCTGACCAACCTCGATCGCCCGGGCTTCCAGCGCCAGGTCATCGACCTGAACTACGACGAGAGCGTCGGCCTGGAAGCGGCCATCCGCAATGTCGCCGACCAGGCTGAAGAAGCCGTGCGCGCCGGTCGTACCCAGATCGTGCTCAGCGACAGGCACATCATGCCCGGCAAGCTGCCGATCCATGCTTCGCTGGCCACGGGTGCGGTGCACCATCGCCTGACCGAAAAAGGCTTGCGCTGCGATTCCAACATCCTCGTGGAAACCGCCACCGCCCGCGACCCGCATCACTTCGCGGTGCTCATCGGTTTCGGTGCCTCGGCGGTCTACCCGTTCCTGGCCTACGAAGTGCTGGGCGACCTGATTCGTACCGGTGAAGTGCTGGGCGACCTCTACGAGGTTTTCAAGAACTACCGCAAGGGCATCACCAAGGGCCTGCTCAAGATCCTGTCGAAGATGGGCATCTCCACCATTGCGTCCTACCGCGGTGCGCAACTGTTCGAGGCCATCGGCCTGTCCGAAGAAGTATGCGAGTTGAGCTTCCGTGGCGTGCCGAGCCGCATCAAGGGTGCGCGTTTCGTCGACATCGAAGCCGAGCAGAAAGCCCTGGCCGCCGAAGCCTGGAGCCCGCGCAAGCCGATCCAGCAAGGTGGCCTGCTGAAGTTCGTCCACGGCGGCGAATACCATGCCTACAACCCGGATGTGGTCAATACCCTGCAGGCCGCCGTGCAGCAGGGCGACTACGCCAAGTTCAAGGAATACACGTCGCTGGTGGACAACCGTCCGGTGTCGATGATCCGTGACCTGCTCAAGGTCAAGACCCTCGACACGCCGCTGGACCTCAGCGAAGTGGAACCCCTGGAGTCGGTGCTCAAGCGCTTCGATTCCGCCGGTATTTCCCTCGGCGCCCTGTCCCCGGAAGCCCACGAAGCACTGGCCGAAGCCATGAACCGCCTCGGTGCGCGTTCCAACTCCGGTGAGGGCGGCGAAGATCCGGCGCGCTACGGCACCATCAAGAGCTCGAAAATCAAGCAGGTGGCCACCGGTCGTTTCGGTGTCACACCGGAATACCTGGTCAATGCCGAGGTACTGCAGATCAAGGTCGCCCAGGGCGCCAAGCCCGGTGAAGGCGGCCAGCTGCCTGGCGGCAAGGTCAACGGCCTGATCGCCAAGCTGCGTTATGCCGTGCCCGGCGTGACCCTCATCTCGCCGCCGCCGCATCACGACATCTACTCGATCGAAGACCTGTCGCAACTGATCTTCGACCTCAAGCAGGTGAACCCCAAGGCGCTGGTTTCGGTGAAACTGGTGGCGGAGGCCGGCGTCGGCACCATTGCCGCCGGTGTGGCCAAGGCCTATGCCGATCTGATCACCATCTCCGGCTATGACGGCGGCACCGGTGCGTCGCCGCTGACTTCGATCAAGTATGCCGGTGCGCCGTGGGAACTGGGCCTGGCCGAAACCCACCAGACCCTGCGCGGCAACGACTTGCGCGGCAAGGTCCGGGTGCAGACCGACGGTGGCCTGAAAACCGGCCTGGACGTGATCAAGGCCGCCATCCTCGGTGCCGAGAGCTTCGGCTTCGGTACCGCGCCGATGATCGCGCTGGGCTGCAAGTACCTGCGCATCTGCCACCTGAACAACTGCGCCACCGGCGTGGCGACCCAGAACGAGAAGCTGCGCAAGGACCACTACATCGGCACCGTCGACATGGTGGTGAACTTCTTCACCTACGTGGCCGAGGAAACCCGTGAGTGGCTGGCCAAGCTGGGCGTGCGCTCGCTCGAAGAGCTGATCGGCCGTACCGACCTGCTGGAAGTGCTCGAAGGCCAGACCGCCAAGCAGCATCATCTGGACCTGACCCCGTTGCTGGGCAGCGACCACATTCCGGCGGACAAGCCGCAGTTCTGCCAGGTGGACCGCAACCCGCCGTTCGACAAGGGCGAGCTGGCCGAGAAGATGGTCGACATGGCCACTTCGGCGATCAACGACCTGAGCGGCGCGGAGTTCGAACTGGACATCTGCAACTGCGATCGCTCCATCGGTGCGCGGATCTCCGGCGAGATCGCCCGCCGCCATGGCAACCAGGGCATGGCCCAGGCGCCGATCACATTCCGCTTCAAGGGCACCGCTGGCCAGAGCTTCGGCGTCTGGAACGCCGGCGGCCTGAACATGTACCTGGAAGGCGATGCCAACGACTACGTCGGCAAGGGCATGACCGGCGGCAAGCTGGTCATCGTTCCGCCCAAGGGCAGCGCCTATCGCACCCAGGACAGTGCCATCATCGGCAACACCTGCCTGTACGGCGCCACTGGCGGCAAGCTGTTCGCCGCCGGTACCGCGGGCGAGCGTTTCGCCGTGCGCAACTCCGGGGCCCACACCGTGGTGGAGGGGACCGGCGATCACTGCTGCGAATACATGACCGGTGGTTTCGTCTGTGTGCTGGGCAAGACCGGTTACAACTTTGGCTCTGGCATGACCGGCGGTTTCGCCTACGTGCTCGACCAGGACAACACCTTCGTTGACCGGGTCAACCACGAACTGGTGGAAATCCAGCGGATCAGCGGCGAGGCGATGGAAGCCTACCGCAGCCATCTGCAACGCGTGCTGGACGAGTATGTCGAGGAAACCCACAGCGAGTGGGGGCGTGAGCTCGCCGAGAACCTCGATGACTACGTCCGCCGTTTCTGGCTGGTCAAGCCCAAGGCTGCCAACCTGAAGTCGTTGCTTTCCAGCACCCGTGCCAACCCGCAGTGATATGCGCCTGAAGAGTTTGATGAGGTTTTAACAATGGCTGAACGTCTGAGTAACGACTTCCAGTTCATCGATGTCGGGCGCAAGGATCCGAAGAAGAAACTGTTGCGTCAACGCAAGAAAGAGTTCGTGGAAATCTACGAGCCCTTCAAACCCCAGCAGTCGGCCGACCAGGCCCACCGCTGCCTGGGGTGCGGTAACCCGTACTGCGAATGGAAGTGCCCGGTGCACAACTTCATTCCCAACTGGTTGAAGCTGGTGGCCGAGGGCAACATCCTCCAGGCCGCCGAACTGTCCCACCAGACCAACACCCTGCCGGAAGTCTGTGGCCGGGTGTGCCCGCAGGACCGCCTGTGTGAAGGTGCCTGCACCTTGAACGACGGTTTCGGCGCGGTGACCATCGGTTCGGTGGAGAAGTACATCACCGACACCGCGTTCGCCATGGGTTGGCGCCCGGACATGTCCAAGGTCAAGCCGACCGGCAAGCGGGTCGCCATCATCGGTGCCGGCCCGGCGGGCCTGGGCTGTGCCGACGTGCTGGTGCGCGGCGGCGTGACCCCGGTGGTATTCGACAAGAACCCGGAGATCGGTGGCCTGCTGACCTTTGGCATCCCCGAGTTCAAGCTGGAAAAGACCGTGCTGAGCAATCGTCGCGAAGTCTTCACCGGCATGGGCATCGAGTTCCGCCTGAACACCGAGGTGGGCAAGGACGTGACCATGGAGCAACTGCTCGAAGAATACGATGCCGTGTTCATGGGCATGGGCACCTACACCTACATGAAGGGTGGCTTTGCCGGCGAAGACCTGCCCGGCGTGTACGACGCCCTGGATTTCCTGATCGCCAACGTCAACCGCAACCTGGGCTTTGAAAAGTCGCCGGAAGATTTCGTCGACATGAAGGGCAAGAAGGTCGTGGTGCTCGGCGGTGGCGACACGGCGATGGACTGCAACCGGACTTCGATCCGCCAGGGCGCCAAGTCGGTGACCTGTGCCTATCGTCGTGACGAGGCCAACATGCCCGGCTCGCGCAAAGAGGTGAAGAACGCCAAGGAAGAAGGGGTGAAGTTCCTCTACAACCGCCAGCCGATCGCCATTGTCGGTGAAGACAAGGTCGAAGGCGTGAAGGTGGTCGAGACCCGTCTGGGCGAGCCAGACGCCCGTGGTCGTCGCAGTCCCGAGCCGATCCCGGGTTCCGAAGAGATCATCCCGGCCGACGCCGTGGTCATCGCCTTCGGTTTCCGTCCGAGCCCGGCGCCATGGTTCGAGCAGTTCAGCATCCAGACCGACAGCCAGGGCCGTGTGGTGGCTCCGGAGCAGGGCCAGTACAAGCACCAGACCAGCAACCCGAAGATCTTCGCCGGCGGCGACATGGTACGGGGCTCCGACCTGGTGGTGACGGCGATCTTCGAAGGCCGCAACGCGGCGGAAGGGATCCTGGATTACCTGGGGGTCTGATCACTTCCTAACGCTGGAGTGCGATCAGATGTGGGAGCGAGCTTGCTCGCGATAACGGTGGATCAGTCAACGAACATGTTGAATGTGATGCCCTCATCGCGAGCAAGCTCGCTCCCACAATTGTTTTTTGGTGTTGCTGAACATTGCATGACACCGCGACAAATTGCCCCGATAGATAAAAGGCACGGCTCTTGCCGTGCCTTTTGCGTCGCGCTCTGAGAAAATGCCCGCACTTTTTTTCCGGATGCCGACATGACTGCCCTGAAGAACGATCGTTTCCTTCGCGCCCTGCTCAAGCAACCCGTAGACGTCACCCCTGTGTGGATGATGCGCCAGGCCGGTCGCTATCTGCCGGAGTACCGCGCCAGCCGCGCCAAGGCCGGCGATTTCATGAGCCTGTGCATGAACCCGCAATTCGCTTGCGAGGTCACGCTGCAGCCCCTGGATCGTTACCCGCAGCTGGATGCGGCGATCCTGTTCTCCGACATCCTCACCATCCCCGACGCCATGGGCCAGGGTCTGTATTTCGAGACCGGCGAAGGCCCACGCTTCAAGAAGGTCGTCAGCTCCCTGGCCGACATCGAGGCATTGCCGATCCCGGATCCGCAAAAGGACCTGGGCTACGTCATGGATGCGGTCAGCACCATTCGCCGCGAGCTCAACGGTCGCGTGCCGTTGATCGGTTTTTCCGGCAGCCCCTGGACCCTGGCGACCTACATGGTCGAAGGCGGTTCGTCCAAGGACTTCCGCAAGACCAAGGCGATGCTCTACGACAACCCGCAAGCCATGCACCTGCTGCTGGACAAGCTGGCGCAGTCGGTCACCTCCTACCTCAATGGCCAGATCATGGCCGGGGCGCAGGCGGTGCAGATCTTCGACACCTGGGGCGGCAACCTGTCGGCGGCGGCCTATCAGGAGTTCTCCCTGGCCTATATGCGCAAGATCGTCAGCGGCCTGATTCGCGAACATGAAGGGCGCCAGGTACCGGTGATCCTGTTCACCAAGAATGGCGGCCTGTGGCTGGAGAGTATCGCCGACGCGGGCGCCGATGCCCTGGGCCTGGACTGGACCTGCGATATCGGCAACGCCCGTGCGCGGGTCGGTGACAAGGTGGCCCTGCAAGGCAACATGGACCCGACCGTCCTCTACGCCAAGCCTGAAGCCATTCGTGCCGAGGTTGGTCGAATCCTGGCCAGCTACGGTAAGGGCAGCGGCCACGTATTCAACCTGGGTCACGGCATCACCCCGGAAGTCGATCCGGAACACGCCGGTGCTTTCCTGCGCGCCGTGCATGAGTTGTCGGCGCAATACCACGGCTGATCAAAGCCTGCTCACCCAGCCTGCCGGGATTCGTTCCAGGCAGGCTTTTTTTCGCCTCTTTATCATTCACTTTGAATAAGAGCGCTTCGGCGGCATCAACGAAGATCTCGACGATGGCCAGTGGCGATGTCAATCGACTGCTCGACTGGCTGGATCGGCACGAGCGGGATGGTGCGACCCTGCAGACGCTGAGCCTGGAAGTGCGCGAGGGAATCCTGGAGGCGCGGATGACGATGCAGCAATGACCCGGGCGGCAGGCCCGGGCTCGATCAATCTCCAGGCTAGACCTGCATGTTGCCCGGCAACACCGGTAGCTTGGCCAGTTTCAATGCCACCCCCAACGCAATCACCAGCAAGGCCCCGATGAACAATCCGATGCCGTTCCAGCCACCCAGGTGCCAGGCCACGCCACCGGCCGTGCCCGCGATACTCGAACCCGCGTAGTAGCTGAACAGGTAGAGCGATGAGGCCTGCCCCTTGGCTCTGGTTGCCCGGCGACCGATCCAGCTGCTGGCGACGGAGTGGGCACCGAAGAACCCGAAGGTGAACACCAGCATGCCCAGGATCACCAGGGACAGCGGAGTGAACAGAGTCAGCACCAGGCCTGCCAGCATCAGTGCAATGGTCGCCCAGAGCATCTTGCGGCGACCCAGTTTGTCGGCCAGCGAGCCGACCTTGGCCGAACTGTAGATACCCGACAGGTACACCACCGACAGCAAGCCGACGAACGCCTGGTCCAGATGATAAGGCGCGGCCAGCAGGCGGTAGCCGATGTAGTTGAACAGCGTCACGAACGCCCCCATCAACACGAACGCTTCGAGAAACAGCAGTGGCAACCCGGCATCGCGAAAGTGCATGGTGAACCCTTCCAGCAGGCTGCGTGGGTGCAGCGAGCGCGGACGGAAGTTGCGCGACTCGGGAAGAATCCTCCAGAACACCGCCGCGGCGATCAGTGCGAGACCGCCGATCACCAGCATCGCGGTGTGCCAACTGACGAAGTCGATCAGTACGCCGGCGATCAGCCGTCCGGACATGCCGCCGATGGCGTTGCCGGCGATATACAGGCCCATCGCCAGGCCGATGTGCTTGGGATGGATTTCTTCGCTCAGGTAGGTCATGGCCACGGCCGCCAGTCCGCTCAACGACAGCCCCACGAGGGCGCGCAGTACCAGTACGCCTTGCCAGGTGGGCATCATGGCGCTGGCAATCGTGCACAACGCCGCGGCGAACAGCGCCGCGACCATCACCGGCTTGCGGCCGATGCGGTCGGAGATCGGACCGGTGATCAAAAGGCCGATGGCGAGCAAGGCGGTCGCCACCGACAGGATCAGGCTGCTCTGGGCGGCGTTGATGGAAAACTCCGCCGACAACAGCGGCATCATCGGCTGCACGCAATACAGCAGGGCGAACGTCGCGAACCCGCCGCAGAACAGCGCCAGGACTGTATGCATGAACATCGAGGTGCCTTTCTCGATGTAGATGTCCGCCAGTTGCCCAGCGACGTTGTCCGGCTGGGGAGGGATTTCATGGGCCAGGGGGGCGACAGCAGTTTTCACGATGAACCTCGGGGGAAGCACGGCCAGGCAGGCAATGAAAAAAGCATATAGCCGGCTAATGTTTCTATCCAATATATTGTTCGACCTGTTTAAGACGTTGAACGACTTATTGGAAGGCCCATGGAATTGCGTCATCTGCGTTACTTCATCGCCGTCGCCGAGGAGCTTCATTTCGGCCGTGCCGCGCTGGCGCTGGGTATCTCCCAGCCTCCCTTGAGCCAGCAGATCCAGGCGTTGGAACAGGAGATTGGCGCGCGTCTGTTCGAGCGCACCAATCGTCGGGTCGAACTGAGCGAAGCCGGGCGGCTGTTTCTGGAAGAGGCGCGACGGGTCCTGGCCCAGGTCGACAAGGCGGCTGACGTAGCCCGCCGCGCCCAGCAGGGGGAACTGGGCGAGTTGAAAATCGGGTTCACCTCCTCGGCGCCGTTCAATTCCACCATCCCCCAGGCGATCTTCTCCTTTCGCCAGCGATTTCCGGCCGTGCACCTGAACCTGCGGGAAATGAGCAGTACCCAGGTGGCCGATGCGCTGGTGGACGAGGCGATCGAAGTCGGCATCATGCGCCCGTTGCCGCTGCCCGACTCCCTGAGTGTCATCGAGTTGAGCCGCGAACCCCTGGTGGCCGTGCTCAGCGCCAAGCATCCACTGGCCCAGGGCAATGAGGAGGGGCTGTTTCTATCGGCGCTGGCCCATGAACCCTTTGTATTCTTTCCCCGCAGCTACGGCAGCGGCCTGTATGCGCAGCTCCTGAACCTGGCTCGCGACGCCGGCTTCAGTCCGCATTTCGCCCAGGAGGCCGGGGAAGCCATGACCATCATAGGCCTGGTGGCGGCGGGGCTGGGTGTTTCGGTGCTGCCGGCGTCTTACCAGCGGATGCGAATCGATGGCGTGGTCTATCGACCGCTGCTCGACCCCGCGGCGGTGTCGGCCGTGTGGCTGGTACAGCGCAAGGACCAGCGTTCGCCGATGGCCAAGGGGTTCGTGGCGTTGTTGACCGACGAGGGGGCTTTGTCTGTTTCCTGATGCCGGACAGGAGCCTCTCGGCCGGAAGTGACGCGGTCAAAACCATCCTCGTTCGCGAGCAAGCCCTGTCCACAGGGCTTGCCTTTGGTCGGTCAGTTTTACTCAGCCCTCCCAGACCGTCGCAGGTTTATTGACGTGATAGTCGTAGAAGCCCTGGAGTATCCAGCTATCACCCTTGCGTTCGAACGCCGCGCGCCAGGCCCCTCTGCCGCCGCCGGGGGAGAGCTGGGCCATGTCGTACCAGTAGAACCTGTTGATTCTCTTGGTGGTGGCCCTGCCGGCGCGGATGTCGTCCATGATCTGCGTGATCCTGGTCTTGGCCGCGTCGGGGAAGCTGTTGTAGGACATCTGTGTTTCCGCCAGGGTATTGGCGCTTACGGTGAACCTGTCCTTGACCGGCGATGCTTGCGGCGGGGCTACAGGCGTGCTGGTGGTCGGGGTCTTGCCAGGCACTTTTTTCGAAGGGACCTGGGTCACCACCTCGATATCGAAGGCGTCGTAGTTGGAAAGTTTTCTGCTGAAATCCGTGATGTCCTCCTGGGTCACCAGTAGCGTTTTGCGCAGTGATTTGCCCTTGTTGATGATGAGATAAGGAATCCTGTTGTTGCGGATTTCCGTCAGGAGCCCGGGCTTGTGTCGTTTCTGCATTTCTTCCCTGAAGATCTGCAGCTTCTTGCTCTTGTACAGCGCAAGGTTTTCAGGCGTTTCCTTGTACTCTTTCTTGGCGGCCTCGACTTCAGGTCCTTCCCCGGGGAAGTCGGTCCCCAGCTCGCGCCAGACTCTTTGTTCGGCAGCGGCAACCACATCATGGATATCCGCCTGTATCTTGGTCATCGCGGCTTTCTTCTTGCCCTGTTCGGGGATGATCGTGACGAACAGTGCGCCGGTGAGGTTGTCGGGCAGGGACGACATCATCATCTTGAAATTGCCTTCACTGTCGAAAAGCTCGCGCCTGAGCGGCAGTGTCATGTCGAAGATTCGGATTTTCTGGGTCGAGTTGAGTTGCAGGCCTTGGGGCTGGAGGTCCTGGGTGCAGTAATCGACGGCTTGCCATACGTTGTATTTGTACAGCAGGTTTTCGTGGTGGACCTTATGTGGCGTGAAGCTGCGCAGTCCTTTGTTTATGGCGTCTATCCGTGAGCGATAGGTGTCTATGTTGTCGACGCCGAGGTCGCTCATGCTCTCGCGCAGGATACGCTCTGCCAGTTCGTCGGGCATCGAGTAGATGACCTTTCTCGCGATGGAGACCACCTTGCGCGAAGGCCAGTGATGATCCACCAGGACCCCCTCGACCAGGGCGTTGCAGGTTTTGCGTTGCGCAGTTTCGGGAGTCCGGCTGAACAGACTCAGCAGGTTTCCCCCGCCGAGCAGTCGCAGCGGTTCCTGAAGTTGCCAGCGACCGTTTTTCCAGGCCACCCTTCGCTGGTTCGACCGATTGTTGGACGCGTAGATAATCTGCTCGCCTTCCTGTATCGCAGTCTTGCAATAGTCCTTGCCCAGCTTCAGGTAGCCCTGCCCGCCGGCATCCCGATACCGGTCACGACCTTCGGACGCCAACCCCTTGCCGTTGAAACCCTTCAGGACAAAAGGCTCCAGTTCCGGGTTCGGCATTCGAGCAAGCGACGACAGCCTCGGGCGCTCCTTGCTGCGACGGTGTGCCGCGCGGGCCATGATCAGGTCCTGTCCGGCCTCTGCCAACACCTCGCCCAGCCCGTGGATAAAGTCCCCTGCCCACTGGCTGAAGCTGCCGTCCTCGTCCTTGATCGCCGATACCGCGGCGCCGCCGGCCATGGTCGGCAGGATCGCGCGCCCCAGTACTCCGCCCAGGCGGCCGGCATAGAACATGGCCATGGCGCCGGTCAATAACGCGACACCCTTTCTGCGTCCTTCCTGTGCCGCGGTGCTGTCGCGCTCGGCATTGCTTACGGTCAGCGAGTCGGCGGTCTTGATTGCATGGGTTATCTGGGTCTCGTGCAGCGCCTTGAACAGGTCTGCCTTGACCACGGGCGAATAGACATTCGACGCAAAGTCATCCAGGACCCTGTGTCTTATCCACGAGAAGCTCGGTTGCGTGATCTTCCTTATCTTCTCGTTGAGCGTCAGGTTCTCCGAGGCCGGCACCAGGCTGGCAAGCTGGTCGGCTTGCTCGAGCAAGGGCAATTGCGAGATCAGCCAGCGGGTCATGTCCAGCGTGGCCGTGAGTGTCCGCACCAGCGCGGCTTCCAGCTCTCGGTCGCTGTTGGCATCGATGTCCCTGAACGTCTTGCCGTCTGGTGCCCCGGGCGTATACAGCGTCAGCGAGGGGCGACTCGCCAGTGTCCTGACGCCGAACGCGAGGATTTCCTTCAGCACGCTGTCGCCCCACTGGACCTGCCGGACCACCACCTCGTGGCCATTGACCTTTCTGCGCCCTTCCGGCGCCGGACTGTCCAGTGCCGCCAGCACCAGGTTGAGTCCGGTCTTGTCCCGGTCGTGCCTCAGGTCGCCGGAGATATGGGCGGCCCAAGCCTGGGCCCGCATCTGTTTCGCCTTGACGGCCATCCATTGCGGCTGGCGAGTACGTGCGGCCAGTTGCAGTTCGGCCGGTAGACGGGCGCCCACGTTCGCCCGCTCGATGACCTCCACGATCTGCGCGAAGCTCAGCGGCCCCTCCACGCTAACGTGGGTGGCATTGCGTTCCTGCGGGGTCAGGTTGGACATGGCCCACTGCGTCATGGAGCGCCGGTCATCCACGATGGCTTTCACCGGGTCGCGTGAAATGCCAGAACCAAACGGCGATTCACCCGTCGGGGCGTGTGGATCGAGGATCTGTTTGCGGATCCCCAGGACGATCCGGTCAGGGTCGGCTGATGGGTGTTTTTCCTTGACGAATCGGACAAGCAGCTCGCGGATCCGCGCCTGGAGCGCGTCCTGGGTCGCCAGGGTCACCGGGTCCGGCGGGGGCGACACATCGTCCAGGGTTTTCTGCAGGTCCTGCACCGCCCGCCACCAGGCCACGCGGTCGGAGCCCGTGACGTTCGGGTTGCCGTGCAACCAGTCGTCCAGTTTTTTCTGGTTCAGCCGCAGTTCGCGCTCGTCCATGGCTGCGGCCAGGTCCAGCCTGTCCCCGATGTTCGCCGCGGCATCGATCCTGGCCACCCACGCGCTGAGTCTTTCGTCTTCGGCCGGGCCGTCCAGCAAGGTGTCATGCACTGCCGCCTTTTGCGTTGCGCGCAGGTCGGCGACCAGATGAGCGAGGAAGTTCTGCGTCATGGGCGCAATGTGCACCCTGTCCCCGGCGTTATCGTGCTGCGCCAGGCCGGCTTTCAGGGCGGCCAGGTCCCGGTAGATCTCCAGCGGTTCGCCCGGGCTGTACAGCAGTGCATGTCCGGGATGGTCTTGGCTGTCGTGCTGGGTCAGCGCAATGGCGGAGGTCAGCGGTACGCTGAATCCCCAGCCTTCGGGGGTCAACGCCAAGGCGTGGATGCCAGGTCGCAGCCGCTCCGTGATGCTGGCGCGAGAGGCCGCGTCCGGGGCCGATACCCCCAGGTCGGCCACTGCCTTGTGCATCTGCGGGCTCAACGTTCCGTCCAGATGATGAAGATCGGCCTGGGCCTTTAGCTGAACACCGAACTCCATTGCCAGCCAGTCGCTGACGTGGCGTTCCTGGGTGAACTCGGTGGATCCATCCCAGAAGTCGTCCAGTGCCTGCGCCAGAAGCTCTGCGAACGATTCCGCCAGGGTGTCGCTCAAGCGCTTGATTTCTTCCTTTGCGATGCGGGTGTTCAGTGCCACGGGCATCTGGGTGGTTTCGCCCTGGTTCGTGATGACGTCGACGTTGTCCAGTTCGAGGAAAAACGCCTGTGTATCGACCCTGCCGGCGATTGCCCGCCAGAGCAGCGTGTCGAGGGCCACCGTGTCCGTCACCCTGCGCGTCGCCGGTCCGTCGCTGTTGCGTTGTGCGGGGGGGATGGCCTCGTCTCGCCATGTGTACAGGGCCAGCTCTTTTACATCGACCGTGTCCGCGATGGCGGGAAAGGTGCGTTTGAACCAGTCGTCCAGGTGCCGCGTCGCGATCTGCGATGCCCTTGGAATGGCATCGTTCAGGCGGATCATCCGCTGTTGCGACGCCTCGAGCTGGGTGGTCAGTGCGGTGCCATTGGCCTGGGGCGGGTTGAAAGACGGTGTGGGCGGGTGGTTGTCCGGCATGATCTCTTCCTGAGCAGTTTTCGGAAGGACAACCTAGTGGAGCAGCACCGGGAGAGGGCGGTACATAGATACCGCACCTGATGGCCGTGGGCGGTGTACGAAAGGATGGGCGTGATGCAGCCCATCAAGCTTGCGAGCCCCCTGGGCGCGAGCAGGCTCGCCCCAGGGTGAAAGGTCTGCGTGAGAAGAAACCGCGTCAACGCCAGCGACGGAAGATCAGTGAGGTGTTGACCCCGCCAAAGGCAAAGTTGTTGTTCATCACGTACTCGTTGCTCATCGAGCGGAACTCATTGCGCAGGTAGTCGAGCTTGCCGCATTGAGGGTCGACTTCGTCGAGGTTGAAGGTGTGCACGTAGCGGTCGCGGTTCATCATTTCGATGCTGAACCAGGACTCCAGCGCTCCGCACGCACCCAGGGTATGGCCGAGGAAGCTTTTCTGCGAGCTGATGGGCATGTGTTCGCCGAACAGGCTGCTGGTGGCCAGGGTTTCGGCGATGTCGCCCTGTTCGGTGGCAGTGCCGTGACCGTTGACGTAGCCGATGGCGGCCGGTGCGAGGCCGGCGTCTTCCAGGGCCAGTTCCATGGCCCGGCGCATGGTGGTCTGCTCGGGGCGGGTGGTGTGCTGGCCGTCGGCGTTGCTGCCAAAGCCTACGACTTCGGCATGGATCCGCGCGCCACGGGCCAGGGCATGTTCCAGTTCCTCGAGAACCAGCATGCCGGCACCTTCGCCGATGACCAGGCCGTCGCGGCCCTTGTCGTAGGGGCGTGGGCTGCTTTGGGGCGCATCGTTCTTCAGGCTGGTGGCGTAGAGGGCGTCGAAGACCATCGCTTCGGTCGGGCACAGTTCTTCCGCGCCGCCGGCCAGCATCATCGGCAAGCGCCCGAACTTGATCGACTCATAGGCGTAGCCGATGCCCTGGCTGCCGCTGGTGCAGGCGCTGGACGTAGGGATCAGCCGCCCGGTGAGGCCGAAGAAGATGCTGATATTGGCCGCCGTGGTGTGGGGCATCATCCGCACGTAGGAGTTGGCGTTCAGCCCCTCGGCCACGGAATTGAGCAGCATGTTGCCGAACGCCTTGATCTCGTCGGTACTGCCGGTGGACGAGCCGCAGGCCACGCCCATGCGCCCGTCCCGGATCGAGGCGTCGTGCAGCAGTCCGGCGTCGGCCAGGGCCTGTTCCGATGCGCCCACCGCCAGGCGTGACACCCGGCCCATGCTGCGCAGTTGCTTGCGGGTCCAGTGGGCCGGGACCTGGAAGTCATCGACGGGCCCGGCCAGGCGGGTGTTCAGTTCAGTGAAGCGGTTCCACTCGTCCATGTACCGGATGCCGCTGCGGTTGGCGGCGAAGTTGGCGGCGATGGTATCCCAGTCGCTGCCCAGGGAGGTGATGCCGGCCATGCCGGTGACGACGACGCGCTTCATCAGCACAGGCCTCCGTTGACGGACAGGACCTGCCGGGTGATGTAGCCGGCTTCGGCGGACATCAGGAAGTTCACCGCGCCGGCCACTTCTTCCGGGGTGCCCATGCGCTGGGCGGGGATCATTTTCATCAGTTCTTCCACGGGCACGTTTTCATCGAGCATGGCGGTATCGATCAGGCCAGGGGCGACGCAGTTGACGGTGATCCTGCGCTTGCCCAACTCGATTGCCAACGCCTTGGCCGCCCCGATCAGTCCGGCCTTCGAGGCGCTGTAGTTGACTTGGCCGCGGTTGCCGATCAAGCCCGAGACCGAGGTGATGCAGACGATCCGTCCGGCGGCGCGGCGACGGATCATCGGCATCATCACCGGGTGCAGCACGTTGTAGAAACCGTCGAGGTTGGTGCGCATCACGCTGTCCCAGTCTTCTTCGCTCAGGGCCGGGAACGCGCCGTCGCGGGTCAGGCCGGCGTTGAGCACCACCCCGTAATAGGCGCCGTGGGCCTCGACATCGGCCTCAAGGATGGCTTTGCAGGCGGCACGGTCGGATACGTCGAATTGCAGCACCCGGGCATTACGGCCCAGGGCCTGGATTTCGTTCTGGACGGCGTCGGCCTCGGCGCGACCGCTGCGGCAGTGCAGCACGATGTCATGGCCTGCCTGGGCCAGGCGCAGGGCGATGGCGCGGCCGATGCCACGGCTGGAGCCGGTGACCAGTACGGATTCAGTCATGGCTGGTTTCCTGTTGCGGACGGTTCATGGAGATAGTGGGCGGATTGGGGCGGGCGGAACACATTCAGCCGGGCCGTGGCATGGATGCCGGGTGCGTCGATGTGGCACTCGAATACGCCCATGCCGTTGTCGTCTTCCAGGGAGCGCAGGCCATGGATGGCCAGTTCGGTGCCGACTGGAAAATATTCGACGTTGCATTCGAACTTGCGGGTGCCGAGCAGAAAGCCCAGCTCCACGGCATCGCCACGCTGGCGCGCATGGCAGCCGGCGAACGCCGCGACGCTCTGGGCCATCAGCTCGATGCCGACCCAGGCCGGCAGTCCACCGTCGTCGCGGCTGAACGGCCCGCCGGCCTTGACGGTGGCATGGGTATGGATCTGTTCATCGTCGAACGCCACGATGCGGTCGATGAGAATCATGTCGCCTGCGTGGGGCAGCAGTTCGGCGGGCGGCCAATCGATCATGGGGCGTCTCCGATAATCAGGCTGACGTTGTTGCCACCGAAGGCGAACGAGTTGCTCATCAGGCGACGGGGCGAAGTCGCCTTCAGGTGGCTGTCGATGCCGGTCCAGTTCAGTGTCGGCAATTCAGGATCGGCCTGGCCGTCCCAGATGTGGGGCGGCAGGGTCAGGTTGGGATTTTCGGCGCTCAGGCTCAGCCAGCAGAATGCCGCTTCCAGCGCTCCGGCCGCGCCGAGGGTATGGCCGGTCATGGGTTTGGTGGACGAGCAGGGGACACCCGCTGGAAACAGCCCGGCGACGGCCAGGCTTTCCATGGCGTCGTTGTGTTGCGTGGCGGTACCGTGCAGGTTCAGGTAGTCGATCTGGCTGGCGACAAGGCCGGCGCAGTGCAGGGCCTTCTCCATGGCCTGGCGGGCGCCGCGACCGCTGGGCTCGGGGGCGGAAATATGATGGGCGTCGGAGCTGGCCCCGTCGCCGAGCAAGGCGATCGGCGGTCCGTCGCCAGGTGCCCTGCTCATCAGGAACAGCACCGCCGCTTCGCCGATGTTGATGCCGTTGCGGTTCACCGAAAAGGGGTTGCAGCGTTCGCTGGACACCGCTTCCAGCGCCGAAAAGCCGTTGAGTGTCAGTTTGCACAGGCTGTCCACGCCGCCGCAAAGCACCGCGTCGCACAGGCCCAGGTCGAGCAGGCGTCGGGCACTCATCAGGGCGCGGGCACTGGAGGTGCAGGCGGTGGAAATCGCGTAGGACGGGCCGCACAGGCCGAGCCAGTCGGACAGGAAATTGGCCGGCGCGCTGAGCTCCTGCTGCTGGTAATCGTAACCGTCGGGAAAATGCTGCTCGCGCAGGTAATGGGCGATGCCTCGGCTGGCTTCATCGATACCCGAGGTGCTGGTGCCCAGGACAATGCCGATGCGGGCGCGACCATGGGCCTGGATCGCCCGGTCGATTTCGGGACGAATCTGCAGCGCCGCCTCCAGCAGCAGCTGGTTGTTGCGACTGCCGTGGGCGGCCAGCGTTTCCGGGATGGGGGTCAGTTCACCGGCCACCGCCGCCACGGGCAAAGCGCGTTCGGCCACCCAGCCGTGCTCGATGCGCAGGCCCGAGCAGTCGCCGGCAAACAGGTTGCGCGCGACGCTGCGTTTATCGCGGCCCAGGGCGCAGATCACCCCGAGGGCATTCAAATAGGCGGTCATGGGGTGGTCTCGCTCAACGGTTTAATGCGGTAGCGCAGGCCTTGGGACAGGCTCAGTTCGAAATCCAGCGCCTGCTTGTAGCGCACCTGCCAGCGGGAATCCAGGGCTCGCTGCCGTTGCGGTTGTGCCTGCTGTCTGGCAGTGGGGTAGTTATCCGGCAGCTCGGCGTCCGGCGTCAGGGCGAACAGCAGCGCGGCGAACAGCTCCCGGGCTTCGGCATTGGGCGGCAACAGGCCGTCGGCCTGCCACTGGCCATCCACCAGGCGCTGCCGGGCCAGGGGAATGCCCAGCGGGTCCATCATCGACCAGCGGATGCCGGCGCCTTCGCGCTGGATCACCAGCAGCCAGTCCTGGCGCTGCCCGGCCAGTTGGCGTTCGATGTGCAATTGCAGCGGCAGCACCAGGGTCGGCGCGTGCTCGGGCAGTGGCGTGCGGCTGGCGCAGGCGCCGAGCAGCAAGAGACAGCCAAGGAGCAGGCTGTTGAGCAGTGGCGAACGCATCATCCGGCAACCTCTTCGAATGGCTTGCGGGCCACCACGTTGACCAGGGTTTCCTCTCGCTGGCCGAACGGCCGGGGACGGCGCAGGCCAAACCGTTCCAGCAGGCCGAAATCCCTGGCGCGACTCCACCACAGGTAAGGATAGGACACGTTACGCACCTCGAAACGGAAACCCTGGAGACGGATCATTTCCAGATACTGGGCGGCACTTTTCTGAACGTGCATGGGGTGGCGGAACAACCAGCGGATCACCCAGGTATCGATATAGGCCTTGGTGGATTCGGCGAACATCAGGTAGCCACCCGGCTTGAGCACGCGGTAGAACTCGGCGAGGGCTTTTTCCTGCTCCACCAGGTGATGAAAGGTCTGGTGGCAGAACAACAGGTCGACACTGGCATCCGGCACGGCCAGCACCGCGCAGTCGCTGCCGATCAGTTCCACGGTCATGCCCTGGCGTTCAGCCTCTTCGGCGCTCAATGCCAGGCTGTGGGGATCGGCATCCACGCCGATCAAGCGTTGCGGCGCGAACACCTGGCGCAGGTACTGGAACGATTTGCCCTGGCCGCAGCCGGCATCCAGCAGCACCGGACTGGCCGGAACCGCTGTGTCGAACAGGCTGCGCAGGTCGTTGATCGCCACTCGCAGCACATGGTGCTGCCAGGTGTGGCTGCGCAGGAACCAGAAGCCGAAATGGGTCTCCTGGACGTAGCTGTCGCTCAGGTAGCTCATGGCCGCTGGCTCATGGTGCCGTGCTCGCGCAGATTTCCGAAAGCATGCGCAGGCGTCGCTTGGGTTCGCTGACGAAGGGGTTGCTCTGGTCCCAGGCGTAGCCGGCCAGGATCGAGCTGATCATGCGGCGGATGTCGGCCGAGCCGTCGGTGTAGAAGATCACGTCCTGGAAGGTGCCGGCGTACCAGCCTTCCACGTAGCAACGGAAGGTATCGACGCCACGCTTGAGCGGTTCGGCGAATTCGCCCTGCCAGTCCACGCTTTCGCCCTGCAACTGGCGATGGAGCACGCCGGCGGCCATGCTCGCCGAACGCATGGCGATGGTCACGCCGGAGGAAAACACCGGGTCGAGGAATTCCGCGGCATTGCCCAGCAGGGCAAAGCCAGGCCCGTGCAGCGTCTTGACGTTGGCCGAGTACCCGCCGATGGTCCGCGCCGGAGTGTCCCACACGGCATCCTGCAGGACGCCGGCCAGGCTTGGGGTGTCGTCGATGAAACCACGCAGGCAGGCGTCGAGGTCGTCGGTGCCACCGGCGAAGTGCTCCGCCGCCGCGACCACGCCCACCGAGCAGCGACCGTCGCTGAACGGGATGGTCCAGAACCACACGTCGCGTTTGCTCGGGTGCGTGGTGATCAGGATCTTCTGCCGGTCGAAGGCCGGGTTGTCGATGCGATCCTCGATATGGGTGAACACGGCCTGGCGCAGCGGGAAGTTCGACGGTGCCTCCAGGTCCAACAGGCGCGGCAGGACCCGGCCATAGCCACTGGCATCGAGCACGAACTGCGCCTCGACCCGGTATTGGCTGCCGTCCTCGCGCTGCACGCCCAACTGTGGGCTGGGCAGGCTGAAGTCAGCGCTGGCGATGGTTTCGCCATAACGGATCTCTACGCCTTGCA
The DNA here is from genome assembly GCF_900119645.1 of Pseudomonas sp. NFACC43. Classification (NCBI taxonomy): domain Bacteria; kingdom Pseudomonadati; phylum Pseudomonadota; class Gammaproteobacteria; order Pseudomonadales; family Pseudomonadaceae; genus Pseudomonas; species Pseudomonas sp. NFACC43. The sequence goes on along the minus strand of NZ_FPKK01000006.1, from coordinate 20,461 downwards.
ACGCGGCCTGGTCGGCCAGCAGCTTATCGAAATCGGCGCGCTGGACCTGGAATGTGGTGGGCTTGCCGGCGCTGAAGGTATCGCCGAAATCGAAGGCGCTGTAGCGCTCGCCCCAGGCGAAGGCGGCACCGTTCTTGCGCTGGAACCCGGCAGCGTTCACCGCTTCGAGCATGCCCGCCTCTTCGACGAAATCCAGGCAGTGGGACAACAGGCTCTCGCCGATGGAGAACCGCGGGAAGTGCTGGCGCTCGATGACCAGCACGTCGTGCCCCTTGCGCTTGAGCAACGCGGCGGCGATGGCGCCGGAGGGGCCGGCGCCGATGACGACGACCTGGCGCCGTTCCATTTCAATCGTAGGCATATGCACTCCTTGCCGGGGCGATGAGGTTCAGGGAATGGGTCATGGGGCAGGCTCCGCCTCGGGGGGCTCATGGTGTCCGGCCCAGGGCGCCAGCAGGAAACTGAACGCCAGCCCCAGGCTTACCGCCAGGCCGAAGTTGCTCACCGCCGGTGTGCTGGAAAGCGCCAGCAGGCCGAACGACAGCCAGGTGGTGACTGCCGCCAGCAGGGTACCCAGCAGGCTCACTGCGGCCCCGCCGATCCGTTCGCGCATCAGGATCGCGTAGTCGACGCCGATGGCGGTCACCAGTAGCAGGCCGAACAGGCTGAACAGGGTCAACGGCTGGCCGAGCCAGCCCAGGCTCGCCAGGCTGCACATCGCGGCCAGCAGCGGCAGGGCGACGATGCGCAGGGCCGCGCCGACGCCGAACGGCCAGATCAGCAGCAGGACGATCAGCACACAGGACGCCAGCTTCAACTCGGCGGCACTGATTTGCGTGGCGGCGAAGACCCGGTTCAGATCGCCCAGGCGGTCTACCAGGTGCACGCCGGGCAGGTCCACCGCTTGCACCCGCAGCAGCGCCGCATCGTTCAAGCCCTGCAGGCTGACCACCGCGGCCACGCCTTGCGCTGTCGGCCCGAGCCAGAGCGTGCGATACGGTTCGGCCAGCGGCCCGGTGAGTGCAGTGCCTATGTCGGTAACGGGCAGGGCCTGCAATTGCGCGAGTTCCGCCTGCAACGCGCTGACCGGTACGCCCAGGTCCAGCAACGGCTGCCAGAACGCCGGCAACCGGGCCAGGGCTTCGCGCACCTTCTGCTGTTCGGCGGGAGGGCTGACCAACTGGTTCAGCGACAGGTAGCCCTGGAGTTTGTTCAGACCGATCAACTGGTCCAGGCGCTCGTTGAGCGCGGTCTGGCGTTCCAGCAATTGGGCCTGGTCGTCGGCGCGGATCAGGAAGAACTGGCTGGTCGGCTGGAAACCGGTGATCCGGGCGATCACCTGGGCTTCGTCCGTCAGGTGTTGGGGCGTGCCGATCCACTGGCGGATGTCGTTCTTGGTGCTCAGGTGCCAGAGGCCGCCGGCGCAGAAGATCAACAGCAGCACCAGCAGGATGGGCGTACAGACCCGCGCCAGCAGCGCTGCGCGGGCCTGGAGCAGGTGTTCGCAGAGCCGCAGCGGCCACTGGGCCGGACGCAGTTCGGCGCCGTTGAGCAGTGCCGGCAGCAGGCAGACCGCCGCGAGATAGGCTCCGGCCAGCCCGGCGGCGGAGAAGATCGCGATCTGGGTCAGCGCCGGGAAAGGTGTCCAGGCCAAGGCGAGGTAGCCGATGCAGGTGGTCGCCAGGCTCAGGCTCAGCCCGGGCAGGGTCAGGCGCAGGGCGGGCCAGCTGTGCCACGGCTTGAGGCTCCAGCTCTTGGACAGGTAGTGCAACGGGTAGTCCACCGCTACGCCGATCAGGCTGGAGCCCAGCACCAAAGTCATGACGTGTATGCGTCCGAACAGGGCCACGCAGGCCACCGCGCCGAACAGCATGCCCACCAGCACGGGCACGAACGCCAGCCACACCCGCAGGTTTCGGAAAGCCAGCAACAGCAGCAACAGGATGCCCACCGTCGCGCCACCGCCGACCCAGGTGATTTCACGCGAGGCTTGCTGCTGCCCGTTGGCCGCATAGAGCAGGCCGCTGGCGGCCAGCAACTGCCCCTGGGCCTGGCTCGCCTGGTCGCGGCTGCGCTGCAACAGCTGCGCCACTTGCAGCGGCAGGTTCATGTCGAAGGCGTCGCCATGGGTTCGGGCCCGCAGCAGCACCCAGTGCTTGCCGTCGGCTTCGGCGATCAGTGCTCCGCTGCTCACATCCAGCGTTACTGCGCCGTGTTGCGGCTGGCTGTTCTGGATGCGTCCGGTCAGTCCCAGCCAGTCGTCCTGGCTGGGTACCAGGCTGAAGCCGCTGAACGGATCGAACAAGGCTTGTACCCGTTGCTGGATGAATGCCTGGGGATGGTCGATCAACTGCTGGCGGTCCGTGGCCGACAGCATCGCCAGCCGGCCGTTGAGCAACTGCGTGCGCAATGCCGACAGATCGGCTTGCAGCGTCCATTGGACCTTGTCGAACAGTCCACTGGCCTGCCATTGCTGACCGAGGGTTTGCGCCAGCGCGATGGCCTGCTGGCGGTCGTGATGGCCCACCAGCACCAGTACCTCGCGGTTCAACGGTTCCTGCATGCGTCGCTCGGCAATGAGCTCCAGGGCATCGGGCGTGGTGCCCGGCACCAGTTCCATGAGATTGGCCGACAACGGCGCGCCGTTGCGCCACTGCCAGCCGGCCAGCGCCAGCACTGCCAGGAGCAAGGCCAGGAACAGCCAGGGCAGCTTGCGTTCACTCGGCAAAGTCATGTTGCTCCGCTTCGCTCAGGGGCTGTGCACTGGTGCTGTCTTGCATCCGCAGCACGGTGCTGTCGCCCTGGGTTTCCAGCAGCTCGATGCGCCGCACCAGCTCGCCGCCCTCGATGTCGATCCGGGTGAAGATCTGCTTGAGCAGTACCGAGCGCGGAACCAACTTGAGTGTCCACTGTTGCGCGGTACCCGTCAGGCTCAGTTCGAAATCCCGTTGCAGGCCGCTGCTGTCTCCCTGCAGCACGGCCATGAACAGGCGATTCTGTTCGGCGCCTTCGCTCTTGTTCGGCAGCATTTGCCAGGTGTCGCCGTCTCGTCGGGCGATGCCTCGGGCGGTGATCCGGTAGTCCTGTTGCAGCGGGGTTCGCAGTAGCCACAGCAGGCCGTGCTTCTGCGCCAGCACGAAATGCCCCTTGCTGATGAGGGGCTGGGGCAAGGCGCGCAGATGCTTTTCCTGGATGAACTGGCCGTGGATGACTTCCGGGCGGGCCAGTTGTTCGCTCAGTCGCTGCAGGTCGAAGGCCTGGGCCAGGGACGCCAGGCCCCAGAGCAACAGTCCCAGGTACAGGCGTTTCATGGCAATTTCCTTTCGACGGCTTCGACGAAGACCCGGGGCGAGGCCAGCAGCATTTCACGGGTCGCGATGTCCACGGCCACTTGCACAGAACTGGCGCGGGTCAGGCGCTCGCCGGTTTCCACGTCGCTGATCAGGTAATTGATCTTCAGGCGGTTCTCCCATTCCACCAGGCTGGCGCGCACGCTCAGGGCCTGGCCGAACACGGCGCTGCGCACATAGCGCAGTTGCAGGTCGATCACCGGCCATGCATAGCCGGAGGCGAGCATGTCGTTGTAGTTGTGGCCGATCAGGTCGAGCAGGGCGCAGCGGGCCACTTCCAGGTACTTGACGTAATGGCCATGCCAGACCACGTTCATCGAATCGACATCGAAAAACGGCACCACCACCTGGGTGTCGACGTGCAGCACTCCCTGACTACGCATGCAGCCTCCAGTGCCGTTCGGCGATGCGTTGCAGGCACAGGCGCAGTTCGCTTTCCAGGGCCCGGTCTTCGATGACCGGCGCGAAATCCCCGGCCAGTTCGGCGTGCATGGCGGCCAGGGCCGGCGGCAGTGGCCGCGCGTCTTCGCTGCGGCTGCGCAGCCATACGCCCTGGTTGGCCGCCAGCAGCGTCGCGGCGGCTACCTGCTCGGTCAGCTCCAGCACGCGGATCGCGTCCCGGGCGGCGATGGTGCCCATGCTCACCTTGTCCTGGTTGTGGCATTCGGTGGAGCGTGAGAACACGCTGGCCGGCAGGGTGTTCTTCAAGGCTTCGGCAGTCCAGGCGCTGGCACCGATCTGCACGGCCTTGAAGCCGTGGTTGAGCATCGCCCGCTCGGCGCTGGCGCCGGACAGGTTGCTCGGCAGGCCATGGTTGTAGCGCTCGTCCACCAACAGGGCGAGCTGGCGGTCCAGCAGGTCGGCAACGTTGGCCACCAGGTTCTTCAGGCTGTCCATGGCGAAGGCGATATGTCCGCCGTAGAAATGCCCACCGTGCAGGACCCGTTCGGCCTCGGCATCGATGATCGGATTGTCGTTGGCGCTGTTGAGCTCGGTTTCGATGAACGAGCGCAGCCAGCCCAGGCTGTCGGCCAGTACGCCGAGCACATGAGGGGCGCAGCGCAGGGAGTAACGATCCTGGAGGCGGTGCAACGGTGCGGTGGGGGCGTTGATCGCCAGGTCCTTGCGCAGCCACGCGGCCACTTGCATTTGCCCCGGATGAGGCTTGGCAGCGAACAGGCGCTCATCGAAATGTTCGGGGTTGCCTTGCAGGGCGACGACGTTCAGCGCAGTAATGCGGGTCGCCAATTGCAGCAGGTAGTCGGCCCGGGCGAAGGCCAGGCAGGCCAGGCCGGTCATCACGGCGGTGCCGTTCATCAGCGCCAGGGCTTCCTTGGGCCGCAGCACCAGCGGGGGCCAGCCCAGTTCGCGATGCACATCGGCCGCCAGGCGGCGCTCGCCGCGAAACAGCACGTCCCGTTCCCCCGACAGCGTGGCCGCGACGTAAGACAGGGGCGTCAGGTCGCCGCTGGCGCCCACCGAACCTTCTTCCGGGATGAGTGGCAGGATGTCGTGCTCGAGAAAGGCCTGGAGCCGTTCCAGCAGCTCCACCCGCACCCCGGACATGCCGTGGCACAGCGACTGCAAGCGTGCCGCCAGCACTGCGCGGGTGGCCTGGGCGTCCAGCAGCTTGCCCAGGCCACAGCCGTGGAAGGTGTACAGATGACGCGGCAAGGCCTCGACATGGTGCAGCGGCACGGCCACCACGCAAGAATCACCGTAGCCGGTGGTCACGCCGTAGATCACGCCTTCCTTGTCCAGCAAGGAGTCGAGGAACTGCGCGCCCTTGGCGATGCGCTGGCGGAACGCCGGGTCATCCTGAAGTTGCGTCGGCGCCTGACGATTGGCCAAGGCCAGCACGTCCTCGATGCGCAAGGGGCGTTCGCCAAAGGTTACCGGTTCAAGAGTGGGCATCGTCATCGGTCTTCCAGAAAGGGTAGAAATTGAACCACTGTTGCGGGGCCTGGAGGCAATACTGCGCCAGGCGTGCGGCATAGCGGCCGGCCCAATGGGCGATCACTTGTTCTCGGTCGCTGCGTTTCCATTCCACGGCCTCGGCGAAGGGTTCGAGGGTGACCCGATAGCGCCCCTCGTGCTTGAGGCACATCAGCAGGTTGACCGGACATTTGAGCAGGCCGGCCAGCAGCCATGGGCCCTGGGGGAACGCGGCGGGATGGCCCATGAAATCCACGGTCACGCTGCGCCCGCCGTGCAAGGGTATGCGGTCGCCGGCAATCGCCAGCCACTCGCCGCGCTCCAGGCGTTCGCTCAGTTGCAGCATGATCAACGGCTCCAGCTCGCTGACCTGGATCAGCCGCAGGTGCGTGGCGCCGGCCTCGCCCAGCAGGCGATTGAACTGCTCGGCGTGCTTGGTGTGCACCAGCACGTTCATGGTCACTTTCTCGCCCAGTTCGGCCAGGGCCCGGCACATTTCCAGATTGCCCAGGTGCGCCCCCACCAGCATCTGTCCACGCTCGCCCCGCAGGTGATTGCGCAGCAGCGCCGTATCGACGATTTCGATCTGCTCGATGCTCAATTTGCCGTTCCAGACGTCGAGCTTGTCCAGCAAGGAGTCGGCAAACGCCATGAACTGCCCGAAGACTCGTCGATGGGTCGGACGTAGTTCGGCACGGCCGCTCCAGTCGGCCAGGCGCCGCTGGTACTGCCACGCCGCATGGCGGGCGCTGCGGCCGAAGATAAAGAAGTACAGGACGATGCCGTACAGCAGCGGGCTCAGCAGCCGGCGCCCCAGCACCCGGGCAGCGAACGCGGTGAACTTCATCAGCCAGTAACTGCCGCGCTCCTGGCGGTCGGCCCAGTGCTGTTGGTCGGCGCTCATGTCCGCCACCGTCGCCAGAGAATCACGGGCAGGCGCACCAGCATGCCGAAGAACAGTCGGGTGTGCATGCGGGTAATCAGCACGTTGTCGTGGAACAGGCGAAAGTGCGAGACCCCGTCCTGGGGGTAGTGGACACGGGTGCGCAGCCAGCGCATCGGCTGATTGCGCCATGCCAGGCGCACCAGGATGTCCGAATCGAAGTCCATGCGCTTGCCGATGTTCGCCGAGCCGATCAGCGCCAGGGTCGCAGCCAGGGGATAGACCCTGAAGCCGCACATCGAATCGCGGATCTGCAGGGACAGGCTATTGATCCAGACCATCACATGAGTGAGGTAGCGGGCGTACAGACGACCTTTCGGTACGCTGGCATCGTATTGCGGATAACCGCAGATCAGGGCGTCCGGGTGGGTACGGGATTGATCGATGAAGGTCTTCACGTCACCCAGGTCATGCTGGCCGTCGGCGTCGACCTGCAAGGCATGGCTGAACCCCAGGCGCGAGGCTTCCCGCAGGCCGGTCATCACCGCGCCGCCCTTGCCCTGGTTGACTGCCAGCCTGATCAGATGGACACGCTCGTGTTCGGCCAGCCGCTCCAGCACGGCCGCGCAGGCCGGGCTGCTGGCGTCGTCCACCAAGACGCAGGGCAGGTCATTGGCGAGCAAGGCCTGCACCACCGCCGAGACGGCGGTCTCGTGGTTGTAGACCGGGATGACGGCGCAAGGGTTATGCATATCTTTCATCTGCCGCCCGTTTATCGTGGCCAGGGGATCTGGCGAAACGTTGCACCGCCCCGCTCGAGTGGGAAGCGCTCGCCATCAGTCTGTGCCGTTGCACAGGCTTCGGGGTTGCTGCGCAACCCTGCGGGGGTGAATTGCCTCGCCACAGGAGTGCAGCGGTGTGGTCAGTCATCGGCCACCCCCAGCACGATCCGCCCACTGGAACAGGTGGCTGTGTCATTGCGGTAGGCGAAATACAGCTTGCCGCGTTCACGGTCGAAGCGCAGGTGCAGTTGGACTTCATCGCCAGGGCGTATCAATTGCTGGAATTTCAGCACTTCCATGCCGACGAAGCGCGGCGGCATGTCCAGCAGGCGCCGGCCCAGGCCCAGCGCCCAATCGACCTGTACCACGCCAGGCAATACCGGCGCGGTGGGGAAGTGGCCGCTGAAGTAGGCCAGGTCTGGCGGAACCGCCAGCTGCAGGCTCCACTCGCCATCGCTTTGGATCTGTTCCAGCACCTCCGGTTTTTTCGGGCGCGGTGCCGCCAGCAGTGCCTCGACGTCGGCCTGGGGCAGTTTGCCCTGGGCGTTGAGTGGCAACTGCCGCAGCCAGCGCCAGCGCCGTGGCAGGGCGAGGGTTTCGCAGTGCTCGCCCAGGTGCCGGCGCAGGGCGTCGGTGAGCGCACGCCGGCCCAGGTTGCGCAGGGCGTGCAGGCCGGTTTCACTCAGCACCAGCAGGGCGCCAAGGGAGGCGCGGTTTTCCTGTACCACCCCCAGTCGCGCTTCGCTGACCCAGTCATGGGTCAGCAGGGCTTGTTCAAGCATGGGCAGGGAGATGCGTTTTTCTTCCAGCTTGACGATGCGGTCCAGCCGCCCAAGGAGTTCGAAGCGACCATCGTCGGCGATCCGTGCCGCGTCGGCGGTATGTTCCACATGGCCGGGGGGTAAATAAGGCGAGGACACCAGCAAGGCGCCGTCGGCGGCCTGGGTCAGCTCGACGCCGGTGAAGGGCTGCCACAATCCGCCGCCCTGGCGCCAGGCGATACCGCCGGTTTCCGAGCTGCCGAAAATCTCTGTGGGCCATTGCCCGAGGCGTTGCTGCAGGCTATGGGCAGCATCGGCCGGTAAGGCGCCGCCGGAGGAAAACACCCGGCGAACATGGCTCAAGGCCGGCCAGTCGAGGTTATCGCCCATACGCTTGAGCAGCGCCGGGCTGGCGACCCAGGCGAAGGCCGGGTGCTGGCGGCTGGCGCGTTGCAGGTCTTCCGGAAAGGCCACCTGGCGGCGTACGAACGGACGCCCGGCGCACAGCGGCCACAACACCCGGAACAGCAGGCCGTAGATGTGCTGGGCGGCGACACTGCCGATCATGCAGGCCGGCCCCAGGCCGGCGCCCCACAACTGCTCCAGGGCCATGACTTCATGGCTCAACTGCCGAAGGGTTTTCTCGATGCGCTTGGGCTCGCCGCTGGAGCCGGACGTGCACAGGCTCAGCCAGCATCGGTCGAGGTCCAGTGCCACAGGCGCCAGGGGCGTAGAGCGTAGCTCGCCGGGATGCGTGTCGCCGGGCTGGTCGGTCAGCCACAAGTCGACTTCGGCCGCCCAGCGCTGGCGGGTCTGCGCCTGCAGGTCGGCGGGGAGCAGGACCCGTACGCCCGCCTGCCAGGCGCCGAGCAGGGCCACAGCCAGGTCCGCCGCGTCTTCAAGGTGCACCGCCAGACGCTGCACGCCCTTGGCTTGCAGTCCTGCGGCGAGGCGCAGGGCTTCATCGCGCAGTTGCGAGTGGTCCATGACCGGATCCACTGCCACGGTGCGCTCCGGTCGAGCCTCGAGCAGCATCTGCTCAAGTTTTATCCAATTCATGGGCGGCCTCTTACCCGTTGTCGTATGAGCCATTCAATGGCAAACAGCAGCCCCATCAGTCCGTAGGAAATCAGGCCGGTGTACAACATCCACCAACTCAGCGGCGCCCAGAGCGTCAGGGCGGCGGCGAGCAAACCGTTACACAGGAAAAACACACTCCAGGCCACCGTGACCTGGCGGGTATACACCACCGCTTTGGGCGGCAGTTGCGGCTCGCGCAGGCGGGCCACGCGTTCGATCATCGGCGGGCCGTACTTCAGGCTCAGGACGAACAGCCCGAGCATGAAGGCGCTGATCAGCACCGGGTACCAGCGCAGCAGGAGCGGGCTGTCGAACAAGGCGAGCAAGGCGCAGAACACGATCGCCGTGACCGCCATCCAGAGCGTGCCGGGGCCGCCTTTTCCGAGCAGCGCGCGGGCCAGCCAGAGGCTGCCCAGCAGCAGGCCGAACTGCCACGGTGCGAAGTGCTCCATGCCGAAATACACCGCAAAGGGGTAGAGCAGGCCCGCCAACAGCAGGCCGAGGCCAATCAACCGGCTCATGCGGCCGGTTGGACCAGTCGATAGACCGCCTCGACCACGTCGTTGACGGTACGCACCGACTTGAATTCTTCGGCGGCGATTTTCTTGCCGGTCTGGCGCTTGATGTGATCGATCAGGTCGACCGCGTCGATGCTGTCGATTTCCAGGTCCTGGTACAGGTTCGATTCCAGCGTCACCCGCTCCGGGTCCAGCTCGAAGAGCTCCACCAGGGCGTCGCGCAGGGTATTGAAGATGTCATCACGAGTTTGCATGGTCCGGTCTCAAGCGCTTTTTGCGGTGACGAAGGCAGCAAGGCTTGCCACGTTGCTGAAATGGTTGCGGGTGTCCTTGGCGTCGGCATCGATCTTGATGCCCCACCTTTTCTGGATCGCCAGGCCAAGCTCCAGGGCATCCACCGAGTCCAGGCCCAGGCCTTCGCCGAACAGGGTCTGGTGATCGCCGATATCGTCGACACTGATGTCCTCAAGGCCGAGGGCGTCGATGATCAGCTGTTTGATGTCACGGTGCAGATCGCTCATCTTCGGCGAGCTCCTTGATGTAATAGTGATGCAAGAAATCGTTGAGCCTGCGCGAAGCCTGGGGTGGAGGACCGAGCGTGGCGAATGCCTGTGGATCTATATCGGCCCCCACATGGAAACTGAAGTGCACACGGCGCTGGGGGATGCGATACCAGGGTTCGGCCTTGGTCAGGGTGGTGGGGCTGACCTTGATCGTCACGGGTGTAAGGATTTTCGCACCCCGCAGGGCGATGGCCGCTGCGCCCCGATGAAAGGCCGGCGCCTGGCCTGGCTGGGTTCGCGTGCCTTCGGGGAACACGATCAGGGTCTGGCCATCCTTCAGGGCGTCGCTGGCGGCATCGAGCATGTCCATGCTGCCGTCGTTGCTGATGTATTGGGTCGAGCGCAACGGGCCGCGGGTGAAGGGGTTGTCCCACAGGCTTTGCTTGACCACGCAGTTGGCATCGCGCACCAGCCCGATCAGGAACACCACGTCGATCAGCGAAGGGTGGTTGGCAATGATCATCTGGCCGGGGCGGCCGAGCTTTTCCGCACCGTCGATGCGGTAGGTGAGCACGCCGGTGCGGGCCATGAAGCGAATGAAGAACCAGAACAGCCGTCCGACCGTGCGCCGCGCCCGTTGCCGATGAGCCTGGGCGTCGCCGGGCCAGCAGGCCAGCAACGGAAACACCAGCAAGCGCAGGCACAGACCGCCCAACCCGAACAGGGTAAAGCTGGCCGCGGTTGCGAGCAGACGCCAGTAGTAGGCGTCGCGATGTTTACCGGTCACCGGTTGCGTTGCCAGGTCCATACGCGATTCTTCCAGGCATGTTGGCAAGTGGTTTCGTTGTTCAGCAGCGTGCGCACCAGGTCCAGGGCATGGGGCCATTCGCTGCCTTGCGGTTGGGTCTGCGGGGTGGACAGGGTCAGTTGCCAGTCTTCGCCCGGGGTCAGCAAAAGCCCTACCGCATAGGGAAAGGGCACGTCGTCCACCCAGGGCGTATACACCTGCGGCGGTTGTTCTTCGGCAATGACCAGCAATACCGCCGGTGCGCCTTCGTTCAACAGCGCGGCGGCTTCCAGTACGCCATGTTCCAGCCCGTCGCCGGTGGCGGCCAGGGCCGTCATTTCGCTGGTTTCGCCGCGCATGATCGACCATAGGCCGATCACTGCGTTGTGCACCGACAGGCTGAACTGGGTCGGCGACAGCGGTTGGTCGGCTGCCAGGTCCTTGAGAATCTCAAAAGTGCGTGGGGTTTCACCGTGGCGGGAAATAAAGACCAACGGCAGGTCCGGCCGGCCTTCCGCCAGGGGCCAGCCGACACTGAAGGCCATCCGCGCCAGGCGGCTGAGTCGCCGACGCTGCATGGCCGGCAGGAACGAGACGTCAGGGGCGCCATCGCCTGGGGGCAGCATGACCGGCTGTCGGCTCCACGCCTGCCAGTCGTCCACGCTTTCGAGCCCTGGGGCCCAGGCGCGCCATTGGGCGATGTTGAAATCGATCACAGAATTCATCCCACCCCTGCGGGCTTTTATTGTCACGGTTCAGTGGTTTGACCCGCGTCCAACCCTGCATGATCTTGCGACCCAAGTGGCGCGCATTATCCCGGTGCGGTTGGCTTGTAGCAAATAATGGTTACGTTGGTGCGCTCGGGGGGATTTGACGGTCCCTCCCGGCACAGGCCTGTCATTGTCGCGATTCTCACGAGCCTGTCTGTCGGTAACTTCCGTAAGATTCTGCGCGAATTGACGTTCCCTTTTCGGAAAAAGCCACTAACGCTGTAGTCCATCCATACCGAAGGTAGCGAAGCGGGGTCTTGCCCTACTACACTCGGGAATCTTTGATACACGGAGGTTTTGACATGCGGCGCGTGGTGTTCAATCAGAAAGGTGGCGTAGGCAAGTCCAGCATCGCCTGCAATCTGGCGGCAGTCAGCGCCAGCGAGGGGTATCGCACGCTGTTGGTGGACCTGGATGCCCAGGCCAATTCCACTCAGTACCTCACCGGCCTTACGGGCGATGACATTCCCATGGGCATTGCCGACTTCTTCAAGCAGACCCTGTCATCCGGGCCTTTCTCGAAAAAGAACAAGGTCGACATCTACGAAACGCCCTTCGACAACCTCCACGTGATCACCGCCACCGCCGAGCTGACGGACCTGCAGCCCAAGCTGGAGGCGAAACACAAGATCAACAAACTGCGCAAACTGCTCGAAGAGCTGGACGAAGACTACGACCGAATCTACCTGGACACCCCGCCCGCCCTGAACTTCTACGCGGTTTCGGCACTGATCGCCGCCGACCGCGTGCTGATCCCCTTCGATTGCGACAGCTTCTCCCGCCAGGCGTTGTATGGCCTGCTGGCGGAAATCGAAGAACTCAAGGAGGACCACAACGACGGCCTGGAGATCGAAGGCATCGTGGTCAATCAGTTCCAGGCCCGTGCCAGCCTGCCGCAGCAGATGCTTGACGAACTGATCGCCGAAGGCTTGCCCGTGCTGCCGGTGTACCTGAGCAGCTCGGTACGCATGCGCGAATCCCACCAGGCGAGCCTGCCGCTGATCCACCTGGACCCGCGGCACAAGTTGACCCAGCAGTTTGTGGAACTGCACGGACTGCTTGAAAACGCCTGACTGACCGGGCTCATACGAGTCCCGGTGTGGGCAGGGTTGCTCGCCAAACCGCTTGCGCGAGCAAGGTTCCCACAATGATCGTGGGGTTTAGATGCCCTGGCTGCGCAACCAGCTCATCAACTGGGGCAAGGGCAGCGCCCCGCTCTGACGTGCGACTTCCCGGCCATCCTTGAACAGGATCAGGCTGGGAATCGAGCGAATCCCCAGCTGTGCCGACAGTTGCGGGTAGGCTTCGCTGTCGAGCTTGGCCAGTCGGCATTTGCCGGTCAGTTGCGCGGCAGCCTGCTGGAACACCGGCGCGAATGACTTGCATGGCCCGCACCAGTGTGCCCACACGTCCACCAGCAATGGCAGGTCACCCTTGATCTGGCTGGCATAGTCACCCTCTTTGAGTTCGAACGGTTCGTCCAGCAGCACCTGGGCCTTGCAGCGCCCGCATTTGGGCCGGTCTGCCAGGCGGTCGGCGGGTAGGCGATTGAGGCCGTTGCAGTGGGGGCAAGGAATCAGCATCGGGTCAGGCATGGCGGGCTCCAGAAAACGATCATGAGCCTGATCTGGTGCCGCCGGGGCGGTTTATCAAGGTTGCCATTCATCAGGTGCGTCGCACTGATGTCGCGCCTGGACCTCAAAAACACCACAACGTATCTGTTCGCAACCCATGGAGGTCCCATGAGCCCTACGAAAGATCAAGCCTTCGCCCAAGCACCGGACAACCCCAACGACGACGGCTTCGTGCTCGGCACGGCCGGTCGCGACGAAGACCCGAACGCCGCTCCCGCCTATGCAACCGATCGTCGCCACGATCGGGACGAGCTCACCCCGGAAGATGCCCGCGGCATGCCGGGCTACCCCGAGAAAAAGCCATCGACCGAACCGTCCGACAAGGAAGGCGCCGAGACCGAGCCGGGCATCGAAACCCCCGAGCAGGGCAACGACAAGGTGGGGTGAGCGCTGAAGGGCATCCAGATAAACATGTCGATTGCATGGATTCTCCTGGCGAAGGAACGGCTCCTCAGCCATGGAGCCGCGTCACGACGAGCAGCTGATTTCCAGGTGCTTGCCCCATTCCGGCGGGCGTTGCGCGTAGTTGTCCATGCCCGGTTGTTCCTCGAACGGGTTGGCCAGCACGGTGTGCAGGCGGCGCACTTCGGTGTAGTCGCCTGACTCGGCCGCGTCGATGGCGTTCTGTGCCAGGTAGTTGCGCAGTACATACAGCGGGTTGACGGCGTGCATCCGGCTGCGGCGCTGACCCTGGTCGACAGGGCCTTCACGGCTGACCCGCTCGACGTAGAGCCTGCCCCAGGCATCGAAGCCCTTGAGGTCGACGAAGTCGTCCCGCAGCCTGGCGACGGCCTGCTCCGCAGACTCTTCTCCCAGGCGGCGGAAGAACAGGCTGTAGTCGACGCCACTGTTCTGCATCAGCTGAAGGAGGCGTTCCACCAGTTTCTGGTCGTCGTCTTCGGCGCGGGTCAGGCCGAGGCGGCGACGCATCAGGTCCAGGTAATGGGCCTGGAAAAGTGGCAGGTACAGGCCCAGGGTCTCTCGCAGGGCTTCGACGCTGATGAAGGGCGTCAGGGCCTGGGCCAGGGCGCTGAGGTTCCATTGGCCGATGGGCACCTGGTTGCTGAATGAATAGCGGCCCTGGTCATCGGAGTGGTTACAGATGAAATTGGCATCGAAGTCATCGAGGAAGGCGAACGGCCCGAAGTCGAAGGTGATGCCCAGGATCGACATGTTGTCGGTGTTCATCACTCCGTGGCAGAAGCCATAGGCCTGCCATTTGGCAATCAGCTCGGCGTTGCGCTCGACGATTTCGCGGAACATCGCCAGGTACGGCTCCGGCTGCTCGCGGCACTCGGGAAAGTGCAGGTTGAGCACATGCTCGGCGAGGGTCGCCTGCAGCTCCGGTTTGTTGGTGTAGTAGAAGTATTCGAAGTGGCCGAAGCGCACGTGGCTTGGCGCCATGCGCAATACCATGGCGGCGCGTTCCTGCTTTTCGCGCCAGACCGGGGTGTCCGAACCGATTACGCACAAGGCGCGCGTGGTGGGAATGCCCAAAGCGTGCAGCGCTTCCGAGGCGAGGAATTCGCGGATCGACGAGCGCAGGACCGCCCGTCCATCGCCCGTCCGTGAAAACGGCGTCTGGCCGGCCCCCTTGAGGTGCAAGTCCCAGTGCTGGCCGGCTTCGTTGTACACCTCTGCCAGCAACAATCCACGGCCGTCCCCCAGTTGCGGGTTGTAATGACCGAACTGGTGCCCGGAATAGACCATCGCCCGAGGCTCGGTCTCGGCCCATAGCTTGTGCCCGCCGAACAGCTCGGCGAACAACGGCGTGTGGGCTTCGGCCGGATCCAGGTCCAGCAGCGCCATGGCCGCCGGGCTGGCCACCACCAGTCGTGGGTTGTCGATGGGCTCGGGCAGTACATGGGCCGAGAAACCGTCGCCCAGGCGGGCGAAGCGGTTATCGAAGGTCAACGTTTCCAGCGTTTTCATGGCCGTCTCCGGCGCGATGCCTTGGGCATCGCACATCAGTCGAGTGTTTCTTGCGGCGGCTCTTGCACCGGCTTGATGCTGGCTACGGCCGAGGGCACCGGCGGGATGGTTTTCTTGTCCGGCTCGGCGGGTACCAGCTTGTATTCCTGGCCGTGAAGGTTCTTCAGGTAGATTTCCATCTGCCGGAAGGAGATGTTGATGTGCTCCTTCTTGAACTCACGGTTGATGAAGCGGTTGATCTCGTCCAGTACCGGGTTGCGGTCACCGAGGTCGCGCACATGCATGCGCAGCTCATGATCGAGGGTGCTCTCGCCGAAGTTCAGGAAGTACACGATCGGTTCCGGCTCCTTCAGCACCCGCGGGTTCTCCCGGGCAGCCTTGAGCAGCAGTTCGCGCACCCGGTCCAGGTCGGAGCCGTAGTCCACGCCCAGTTTCAGGGTCACCCGGGTAACGGTGTCGGTCAGCGACCAGTTGATCAGTTGCCCGGTGATGAAGGTCTTGTTCGGTACGATGATGTCCTTGCGGTCGAAGTCGGTGATGGTGGTCGCGCGGATGCGGATCTTGCTCACCGTGCCCGACAGGTTGCCGATGGTGATGGTGTCGCCGATTCGCACCGGGCGCTCGAACAGGATCATGATCCCGGATATGAAGTTGGCGAAGATTTCCTGCATGCCGAAGCCCAGGCCTACCGACAGCGCCGCCACCAGCCATTGCAATTTGTCCCAGCTCACGCCCAGGGTGGACAGGGTGGTGACGAAGCCGACGCCGGCGATCACATAGGACAGCAGCGTGGTGGTGGCATAGGCGCTGCCCTGGGCCAGGTTCAGCTTCGACAGCACGAACACTTCCAGCAGGCCCGGCAGGTTGCGCGCCAGGGCGAAAGTGATGCCGATGATGATCAGCGCGCCGAGCATGTCGCCGATGCTGATGGGCACCATGCTCATGTTGACGCCCGTGCCGCTGGTGTATTCGTAGAGGGTGATGTTGTCCAGGTACGAGAACACGCTGATCAGGTCCGACCAGACCCAGTACAGTGCGGCGATGAAGCCACCCAGCAGGGCCAGTCGGATCAGGCGCAGGGACTGTTCGTTGACTTTCTCGATGTCCAGGGTCGGCTCTTCGACCACCGCCTCGCCATCGCCGGCTTCCTTGGCTGCCTGACGCTTGGCCAGGGCTCGCTGGTAGGCCAGGCGCCGGGCCGCGACGGACAGGCCCCGCACGAAGGTCGCCTCGATCACCAGCCAGAACATCAGCAGATAGAGGGTGTTGATCAGCCGGTCGCTGAGTTTCAGCGCGGTGTAGTAGTAGCCAAAGCACACGGCCACGAACAGGGCGATGGGCAAGGCGGTGAACACCACCCCGACCGCCTTGCGGAACAGAGAGGTGTTGCGATGGGTCGGGCTGCTCAGCAGCAGGCGGCTGAGCAACCAGGCCATCAGGGCGTAGCAGGTGAGCACCACCGGCATGCCCAGTACGTCGTCGGCCAGGGTCGAAGGTTGCAGCTCGGCCACGGCCACCACGGCCACCAGCGCCAGCACCACCAGCCCGAGGCGACGGATCCAGCCCTGGAGAAATTCGACCTGGGGTTTCTCCCAGCGGAAATGCAGCTCGGCCACGCCACCGGGGGCCAGTATGCGATAGGCAGTGTAGAACACCAGCCAGGCCTGGCCGATCTGCAACAGCGCGGCACCGAGGTTGGCGTTCTGGCCGCGGGCGTCGATCTGCAAGGCATAGCCACAGAGCGCCAGCGCCAGGGCCACCGGCATCGCCAGCAGGATGTTGATCAGGATCGCCTGGGGCGTATGCCACTGGCTGTCGCGCTTGAAGTGGCCAACGTCCTGGTGAACCTTGTTCAGCCGGGCATAAAGATTCTTGCGTCGCCACAGCAGCGCACCGATCAGCAGCGCCAGGGGCAGGAACAGCAGTGGGCGCTGGGTCAGGCCATCGGCCAGCTCACTGAGACTCGAGGCCCAGGGCAGCGAGTCCACCTGTTTTTCCAGGCGGCTTGGCACGCCACGCAACCATTCAAGATCCAGTGGCTTGTTGCTGGGGATCCAGAACATCTGTTCTTCGAGGGTCGCCCGCAGGTTTTGCGCGGTGCTGAGCAGTTGCTTCTGGTTGAGCTGCAACGTAATGGATTCGTTGAGCACGGCGCTCAGTTCGCGGCTCAAGCGTTCCAGCAGGTCGATCCGGGTCAGTGCCAGGTCCAGCAGGGTCTTGCGCAACTGCGGCGTAACCTGTTCCGCCGGTTGCGATGCCAGCAGGCTGTCGACGTAGGCGCTCGGATTGTTCAGTAGCTCGCGTTGCTGGCTGACTTCGAACTGATACAGGCGGATGTCGGCGATCTGGTCGGCCAGGTTCTGGTCCAGTTGCAGGCGCGGCAGGGTCTGGCGTTGTTTATAGAGGATCTTGGAAAGCAGGAGGCTGCCCTTGAGTACGCTGATCTGTTCGTCCAGGGCCGCGTCGGTCTGGGTGACGCTGTCCAGCAGTTGCTTGGTCTGCAGGTTCTGCTGGGTGACTTCGTTGAGGCGGTCGGTGCTTTTGAGCAGATAGTCCGAAAGCTTGAGGTTGGCCGCGCTTTCGGTGGCCAGCAGGCTGCTGCCGCCGGCTTTCTGCGCTTCGATGGATTGCTGGGTCACCGTTTCCTGGGACTGGGCCAGGCGCTTCTGGCTGATCAGGTTCTGCAGGTCCTGGATCTCCTGCTCCATGCGGGCGATCTTTTCCATCAGCAAGTCGTGCTGGCCGTTGCCCAGGTCCTGCAACTGGCTGTTGCCGGCCAGTTCCTGGCGCCGTAGCGGGATCAGCGCGTTGAGGGCCGCCAGTTCGGCGTTGAGCTGGTCGCGCTGTTCACTGCTGAGGGTTTTTCCAGCGTCTCTTCCCGTCTTGAGAATGGCGTTGATCTGTTGGATGCGAGTCTGGCTGTTGGCAATTTCGGCCTGGGCCCGTTCGGGCCGGGTCTGTGCGGTGATGATCAGGCTGTTGGCATCGGCGAGGGCCTTTTGCAAGTCGCTCTGCTGGGTGGAGCGATCCGTCAGCATTTGTTCGAGCTGGGGAATCGGCAGGTTCGCGTAACGCTGCGCCACGGGCACCACAGGTGTGCTCTTGAGTCGCGTCAGTTCACGCTGGTTTTCAATGTTCTGCTTGGGGGCGTTGGCCAACTGCTGCTTGAGTGCCTGCAGTTTCTGCTCGTACTCGGCCTTGCTGGCGAGTTGGGCCAGGGTGCCTTGCAGCACCGCTTGCAAAGCCTTCTGGTCGGCTTCCGGCAGTTTGCGGTCGGCGATCTTGTCCAGGCTGGCCTGAACCGATTCGCTGGTGGGCGGCTCGGCGGCTTGCAGCGTGCAGATGGAAAGACTCAGGCCCAGCAGGGCAATGGCGAAAAAAGAGCGCAGGGTAGGCATAGAGACCGGTCAAGCAAATAAGAAAGGGAGCAGTTTAGAGGAACAAGCCGGGACCCGGGCGACTTCCTTCGGGGAATCTGACGCCCACTTTGCCGATCTTGTTCCCGTCCATGGCCGCGACAGTCCACAAGGTGTTGTTCCACTCCACCTGGTCGCCGACCACTGGAGCACCACCGACCTTCTGGGCAATGAAGCGGCCCAGGGACATGTCCGGATCGATACCGTCGAGCTTCAATCCGTACAGCGCCGCAACCGCAGCCAGCTGGGCGTCTCCCTCCAGAACGAAGTCGCCGAAGAAGCGCAGATCCAGGCCCCGTTGTGGCGCCTGGCTGAACAGTTTTCCGAGGGCCGGCAGGTCATGTTCATGGCCGATGACGCAGAGCAGGTCGTCGGTTTCAAGCACCGTACTACCCGACGGATGGAGCAGTTGCTGGCCGCGAAACAAGGCCGCGATACGTGTTCCATCGGGCATTTTCAGGTCCCGGAGGGGGGAACCGATGCACCATTTCTCCGCGCCCAGGCGATAGATGAACAGCTCCCATTCGCTGGTGACGTGTACTTCCAGCGCGGCCCGGGAGATCGGCAGCGGCTCCGGCGGGACGGTGACATGCAGCAGTTTGGCGACCCAGGGCAGGCTGGTGCCCTGCACCAGCAAGGACACCAGCACGATAAAGAACGCCAGGTTGAAATAGAGCTGGGCGTGAGGCAGGCCGGCCATCAACGGGAAGACCGCCAGGATGATCGGGACCGCGCCGCGAAGGCCGACCCAGGAAATGAAGGCTTTTTCGCGGCCATGGAATGCCCGGAACGGCATCAGGCCCACCATGACCGACAGCGGCCGTGCCAACAGGATCATCCACAGTGCCAGGCCGAGGGCCGGCAAGGCGATCGGCAGCAGGTCGTGGGGTGTGACCAGCAATCCCAGTACCAGGAACATGCCGATCTGCGCCAGCCAGGCCATGCCGTCGAGCATATGCAGGATGCCGTGGCGGCTGCGCACCGGGCGGTTGCCCAGCACCAGGCCGCACAGGTACACCGCCAGGAAACCACTGCCGTGCAGGGTGTTGGTCAGGGCGAAGATGGCCAGGCCACCGCTGATCACCAGGATCGGGTAGAGGCCGTTGGCCAGGTTGATGCGGTTCACCAGCTGCAACATCAGCCAGCCACCGCCCAGGCCGATCACCGCGCCGATGCCGAACTCGCGCACCAGATGCCCGAGCAGGCTCCAGTGCAGGCCGGTTTCACCACTGGCGAGCATGCCGATCAGGGTGACGGTCAGGAACACGGCCATGGGGTCGTTGCTGCCGGATTCGATCTCCAGGGTGGCACTGACCCGTTCGTTCAGGCCCTTGCCCCCCAGCAACGAGAACACCGCCGCGGCGTCGGTGGAGCCGACGATGGCGCCGATCAGCAGGCCCTGGATCAGGTTAAGGTCAAACAGCCACGCCGCCGCCAGGCCGGTCAGGCCCGTGGTGATCAGCACGCCGACCGTCGCCAGCGACAGCGCCGGCCACAAGGCCACCCGGAAACTGGAGACCCGGGTACGCAAGCCACCGTCCAGCAGGATCACCGCCAGCGCAAGGTTGCCCACCAGATAGGCCGTGGCGTAGTTATCGAAGAGAATTCCGGCGCCGTCGACCCCGGCAACCATGCCCACGGCCAGGATGATCACCAGGATGGGGATACCCAGGCGGGACGAAAGGGAGCTGACCAGAATGCTCGCACCTACCAGCAACGCGCCGATCAAGAACAGGCTGTTGATGGTCGTCGCAGTCAAAGGCAGTACTCCGGAAAACTGAAAGACGGGCACAGGCTGACCATGCAGCCTGCGTGCCAGCGATTCTAACCTGTTGAAATACGATGCTGTCAAAAAGGTTTTGCGGGCCGGGCCGAGGGCACGGACCGATGCGTCTGATTCTGGATAACGGGTTCTCGGAATAACTCTGGAGACAAATATTTAATTGACGGCGCAAATGACGCTCCCTAGCATCGCGCCGCTATTTTTGGACGCCGTTTTATTCGAGGGATCGAACATGTTCTCACCCGCCCGTTGGGCGAGGTTGTGCTTGGCTTTGCTGTGCCTTTCTCCGCTGCCCCCCGCTCACGCTGCCCCCACCCCCGGTGACAC
>NZ_FPKK01000005.1:0-364720 GCF_900119645.1 Pseudomonas sp. NFACC43 | reverse complement strand
ATCAACGCCCTCTGGATCGTCGTCGCAGCCGTGGCCATCTACCTGGTCGCCTACCGCTACTACAGCCTTTTCATCGCCAACAACGTGATGCAACTCGACGCGCGCCGGGCCACTCCCGCCGTGCTCAATAACGATGGCCTGGACTATGTCCCGACCAACAAGCACATCCTCTTCGGCCACCACTTCGCGGCGATTGCCGGCGCGGGGCCGCTGGTCGGGCCGGTGCTGGCGGCGCAGATGGGCTACCTGCCCGGCACGCTCTGGCTGATCGCCGGCGTGGTGCTGGCCGGTGCGGTGCAGGATTTCATGGTCCTGTTCCTGTCCACCCGCCGCAACGGTCGCTCCCTGGGCGACATGGTGCGCGAGGAAATGGGCCGTATCCCCGGCACCATCGCGCTGTTCGGCTGCTTTTTGATCATGATCATCATCCTCGCGGTGCTGGCGCTGATCGTCGTCAAGGCCCTGGCCGAGAGCCCGTGGGGGATCTTCACGGTGATGGCGACCATCCCGATCGCGATGTTCATGGGCATCTACATGCGCTACATCCGTCCGGGCCGCATCGGTGAGATTTCCCTCATCGGCGTGCTGTTGCTGCTGGGTTCGATCTGGCTGGGCGGGCAGGTGGCCGCCGATCCGGTCTGGGCCAAGGCCTTCACCTTTACCGGCGTGCAGATCACCTGGATGCTGATCGGCTACGGCTTTGTCGCGGCGGTGCTGCCGGTGTGGCTGATCCTGGCGCCGCGGGACTACCTGTCCACGTTCCTCAAGATCGGTACCATCGTCGCCCTGGCGATCGGCATCCTGATCACCATGCCCGAGCTGAAGATGCCGGCGCTGACCCAGTTCACCGACGGCACCGGCCCGGTGTGGAAGGGAGGGCTGTTCCCGTTCCTGTTCATCACCATCGCCTGTGGCGCGGTGTCGGGCTTCCATGCGCTGATTTCATCGGGCACCACGCCCAAGCTGCTGGATAACGAAGTCAATGCCCGTTACATCGGCTACGGCGGCATGCTCATGGAGTCCTTCGTGGCGATCATGGCCATGGTCGCCGCTTCGGTGATCGAGCCGGGCGTGTACTTTGCCATGAACAGCCCGGCGGCCATCGTCGGGACCGACGTGGTGGCCGTGGCGCAGACCGTCAGCAACTGGGGCTTTGCCATCACGCCGGACGCGTTGCAGGCGGTGGCCAAGGACATCGGCGAAACCACCATCCTGGCCCGCGCCGGCGGTGCGCCGACCCTGGCGGTGGGTATCGCGCAGATCCTGCACTCGGTGCTGCCGGGTGAGAACACCATGGCGTTCTGGTACCACTTCGCGATCCTGTTCGAAGCGCTGTTCATCCTCACCGCGGTGGACGCCGGCACCCGTGCCGGGCGGTTCATGCTGCAGGACCTGCTGGGCTCGTTCGTGCCGGCCCTCAAGCGCACCGAATCCTGGCCCGCCAACCTGATCGCCACCGCCGGTTGCGTGGCACTGTGGGGCTACCTGCTGTACCAGGGCGTGATCGACCCGCTGGGTGGCATCAACACCCTGTGGCCGCTGTTCGGCATCTCCAACCAGATGCTGGCGGGGATCGCCCTGATGCTCGGTACCGTGGTGCTGATCAAGATGAAGCGCCAGCGCTACGTCTGGGTCACGCTGCTGCCGGCGACGTGGCTGCTGATCTGCACCACCACCGCGGGCCTGATCAAGCTGTTCGACGCCAACCCGGCGATCGGCTTCCTGGCCCTGGCGCGCAAGTACAACGATGCCCTGGCCGCCGGCCAGGTCCTGGCCCCGGCCAAGAGCGTGGAGCAGATGCAGCACGTGGTGTTCAACGCCTACACCAACGCCACGCTGACGGTGCTGTTCCTGTTCGTGGTCTTCAGCATCCTGTTCTACGCGCTCAAGGTCGGCATCGCCGCCTGGGGCACGAAAGAGCGCACGGACAAAGAAGCGCCATTCCAGGCCCTGCCGGACGCGTAACCAGAGGATTGCAACGATGTTCAATGACTTGAGTCGCCTCGGTAAATACCTCGGTCAGGCCGCCCGCCTGATGGTCGGCATGCCCGACTACGACAACTACGTCGAGCACATGCAAACCAAGCACCCGGACAAGCCGCTGATGGACTACGAGGCGTTCTTCCGCGAACGCCAGGAAGCCCGCTACGGCGGCAAGGCCGGGCCCAAGTGCTGTTGAACCGCTGATTGCCGGCGGATGATGCAACCCTTGTGGGAGCGAGCCTGCTCGCGATGGCAGTGGGTCGGCTGACGATGATGTCGCTGATCCACCGCTATCGCGAGCAAGCTCGCTCCCACAGTTGTTTCTGGGGGCTCAAGAGGTGCATACACCTCAGACCCCTTTGTAGGATGACCTCAGGATTTGCTTACGCCACGGATCCCTTGTGGGAGCGCGCCTGCTCGCGATGGCAGTGGGTCAGTTGACGATGATGTCGCTGATCCACCGCTTGTGAGCAGACTTCCCCCCAACATCAGTCGTTTCCGGGGAAGGGGGGCGTGTAAGCGCACCCTCACTCCGCCAGCAACACCGCCGCATCGAAGCCCACGCGCAAGTTGCCCCAGTGACGACCGCCAAAGAAGAACGGGACGTCGATCTCGGTCATGATTTCCCCGGTATCGCGCAGGTAGGTCTGCAGCAGGAAGCGCTGGACGTTGCCTGCCGCACGCAGGCCAATGGGGTCGTTGAAGATTCGCTTGTTGCGGCACACCGGCAGATCCACCGCCCGGTCACCGGTCGGTGGCTTCGAAACCCAGCTGTTGTTCACCGGGCAATACCCCTTGCTGTCGACAATGAACGAAACCTTGCCCCCCGGCGTGCTGCGGGTGAGGGTGTCGCAGGCTTCCTGGCAGACCTGGGCGAAGCGTTCGGTGTAGCGGGTCATGTACTGCTTGGGATCGGTGCCCGGGATCAGCTGATAACTCTGGTCGAACAGATCGAGCCCCTCGTCCAGCAGTGCCTGCAGGCGGACCTGAAGGGTGTCGCGGCATTCGCTGGCCCGGGTGATGGCGGCGTCCAGCTTGCCATGGCCGAGCACGAAGCGGCCCAGCAACGCCTGCACCCGCTCGGCCACGCCGGACAGGTCGCGGGTGGCGGTCGCCGAATGCTGCATGCGCTGATCGATGGACTGGCTGTCGGCGTGGATCTGGGTGACTCGCTCGTTGATGCCGGTGTTGGCATCGGCGAACTGCTGGATATGCTCGGCGATGTCCGCCAGCTTGCCATTGGTGGACTCGAAGTCGCCGATCATGCTTTCGAAATGGCCGGAGGCGCGCTCCACGACTTTCTGGGTTTCCCGGGCGCTGTGGCTGATCTGGGTGGTCTGTTGATGGGTGGAGCTGACTTCTTCCAGCATGGCGTCGATGTTGCGGGAGATATCGTCGGTGGCCCGGCTGACGTTCTGCGCCAGGGTCCGCACCTCATCGGCCACCACGGCGAAGCCTCGGCCGCTTTCGCCGGCCCGGGCGGCTTCGATGGCGGCGTTGAGCGCCAGCAGATTGGTCTGGGCGGAGATCTGCTGGATCAACCCGACGATGGACTTGATGCTCGAGGAGCGCTGGTTCAAGGCGTTCACCAGCGTGGCGAACTCGTTGAGGCTGCTGGAGATTTCGCTGATGTTGCCGGTCACTTCGAGCAACTCGGCGTAGGAGTCGCGGGCCATGCTCAGGTTCTGGGCGGTGGTGCTGGAGATGCCCTGGGTCTGGCGCGAGACTTCCTCGATGCGGCCAACGGCGCTGTTGCTCTGGTCCATCACTTCCTTGGCGAAGCGTGCCTGGTGGGTAGCGCTGTCACTGGAATCGCTGATGTTCTTGAGCGAACGCGCCGATTCCACGGCGATGTGTACGGTCAGGGCCTGGACGTTGCTGATGATTTCCCGCTGCTTGGCCAGGAAACGGTTGCACGTGCCTGCCAGTACGCGGATTTCGTCGTGGGTCACCAGGGGCAAGTCCTTGGACAGGTCGCCTTCGCCGTTGGCGATTTCCTCCAGGGCCTTGGTCATGGCTGTGACCGGGCGCACGATGAGATGGCGGAAGTACCAGACCATGAAGCTGATCATGCCCGCCGTCAGTAACGTACCGAACAGCAGCGCGTGGGTCAGGCTGTCGAGTCGCCCCTCGATCTGCCCCAGCAAGGCGGCGTCCAATTGGGCATTGCGCAACTGCAGCACGATGTCCGCACGGGCGCTGAGGGCGACCCAGTACAGCAACCCGCTGACCACGACCAGTAGAAAAAGGCTCGACAGCTTTTTAGTGAGGGTATCGAAAAAACGCATTTCGATAGACTCGTACAAGTCCTTTAACGTCTGCATACCGTCGCTCCTGGGCGGAAAAATCTTTTAATGGAATACATTCGACCGAAAGCGCCAAAGCTTTAGGCGGGGAAGGGCTATTTGATATCACTCTGCAAAAGTCGGCCCGATTCATAGGGTTGGAAGGCGATGGGTTTGATGGAAAAGATTTACTGGGAATTATTCTCAAAGTATATTCGCTCTCATTAACGTTCCCTCCCATGAGTGCCCTTTCTTGAAGCGTTCCATCCCTTTCGCTAACCGCAGCGCATTCTTCAAGCGTGTGCTGCCCACGCTGTCCTGCTGCCTCATCGCCAGCCCCTTGTGGGCGCAGGATTCCCTTGAGCTGCCCACCACGGATATCCAGGGCACCCGCATCACTCAGGAGGAGGGTTACACGGCATCGCAAGCCAGCACGGCGAGCAAGAGCGATGTACCGATCAAGGAAGAGGCGCAGTCCATCAATGTCGTCACCCAGCAGACCCTGGATGACTATCAGGTGCGCTCGCTGAACGATGCGATGAAATTCGTCAGCGGTGTCAGCCAGGGCAACACCCTGGGCGGCTCGCGGGACTCACTGGTCAAGCGCGGCTTTGGTACCAACGACGATGGCTCGATCCTGCGCGATGGCGTGCGCTCGAACCTGGGGCACAATTTCAGCGCCACCACCGAGCGGGTCGAGGTGCTCAAGGGGCCGGCCTCGTTGCTGTATGGCGCGCTGGAGCCGGGCGGCCTGATCAACGTGATCAGCAAGAAGCCCGAATATACCCAGGGCACCACGCTGAGCGGCTCGGCCTACAGCGAAGGTGGCGGCACCATGGCCCTGGACACCACCGGACCGCTGGGCGATACCGGGTTGGCGTATCGCTTGATCGCCGAGCGCGGCCATGAAGATTACTGGCGCAACTATGGGGTCAACGAGAGCACGCTGGTGGCGCCATCCCTGGCTTGGACGGGGGAGCGTGCTTCGTTGAACCTCAGTTATGAGTACAACGAATACTCCAGTCCGTTTGACCGGGGTACGGTGTTCAGGAACGGGCACCCGGCGGACATCGACTACGACAAGCGCCTCGATGAGCCTTGGGCCAAGAGCGTGGGGATTCGCGAAACGGCGACGGCGCGGTTCGAGTATGAGTTGAGCGACGCGTGGAAAACGCGGGTTACCTATGGTTGGAACAATGATCGGTACAGTCTTTCGATTGCGCAGCCGAGTCTGTCGAAAACCGGTGTTTTTCAGCGAGCCGCCAATGGCGCTCATTACGACGACGAAACTCGTTATGCCAGTTGGGACTTCATCGGTAAACAAGAGCTGCTTGGTCAACGTCATGATTTGTTGTTAGGCGTTGATAATCAGGTTTCCGATCAGTTCCGTGGCAAGACTTACCGTGGAAAGGCTCAGGCTGGTTTCGATATCACATCGCCGGTTTATGGTGGCCTGGCTGAGCCCAGTGTGATCAGTCCAACTCAAAGCGACCTGAGCAACCAGTTGAATTCCAGTTCGGTCTATTTGAAGGACAACTGGCACCTCGATGATCGCTGGATTTTGGTATTGGGAGGTCGTTATCAGCATTACGATCAATACAGCGACCAGGGACTTGGTAGTGACTACCAAGTCAACCGCG
Source organism: Pseudomonas sp. NFACC43 (assembly GCF_900119645.1). Classification (NCBI taxonomy): domain Bacteria; kingdom Pseudomonadati; phylum Pseudomonadota; class Gammaproteobacteria; order Pseudomonadales; family Pseudomonadaceae; genus Pseudomonas; species Pseudomonas sp. NFACC43. Next base: position 358,812 of record NZ_FPKK01000005.1, on the reverse strand, counting down.
ATGACAACGGTGACGCCTTCGTACCCTTCCTTGGCCTGGTCTACAAAGCCACCGACACCCTGTCGCTGTACGGCAATTACAGCCGGTCGTTCAAGCCAAATGATACGGTTGACGACGCCGGCAATACCTTCGATCCGGAAGAGGGCCGCAGCTATGAAATTGGCGCCAAGTACGATCCGTTGCCGGGTTTGAATATTAACCTTGCGCTGTTCGACATCGTGAAGAAGAACGTCGTGACGTCCACCACCGTCAACGCTGTGACACTGTCGGAAGCCGCCGGTAAGGTCGGCTCCCAAGGCCTGGAACTCGACATCACCGGTCGCCTTTCCGACCGCTGGGACCTGATCGGCACCTACGCCTACACCCATACGGAAATCCTCGACGATCCGGATGACGAAGGTCACCGTCTCGCCGACGCTCCGAAACACACCGCCAGCCTCTACCTGAGCCACCACCTGAACGTGCCGGCCGAATTCGGCGCCTGGCATGCGGGAGCAGGGGCGCGTTACGTCGGCGAACGCGCCGCCAACAATGCCAACGATTTCTGGCTGAGCAGCTACACCGTCGCCGATGCCTTCCTGCGCTGGGAATCTCCGGTGCTGGGGCACAAGACCTCGTTGCAGCTGAACGTGGACAACCTGTTCGACAAGCAGTACTACCCGTCCTCCACCGGCAGCGAGCTGCAGGTCAACGTCGGCGAGCCTCGTACCGCACGCCTGAGCGCCAGCGTGACATTCTGATCGCGCTGCGCTGAAACCGAAAAGCCCGGGTTTTGTCCCGGGCTTTTTCATGGTGTCGCAGGCTAAGCCGGGGTGCCGCCGACGGGGGGCTTCGCCGCGTCCTGCCTGACGCCTGACCTGAGGGCGTGGCGAAGCTTCAGCGCCGGTCGCTCCACCAGGTAATAGGACACGCCGCTCAATGCGAACGACAGCACCAGTACCGCCGTGATGATCAGCGCGTTGTACTCCACCGGCCAGAACGCCCGCAGTACGTACATCACCACGAAGTGGTTGAGGAACACCCCGTAGCTGATATTGCCCAGCAGTTCGTCCAGCCGATGAGGCTTGTGCCTGGCGAGCAGGAATACTGACGGCAGGCCGAGGGCGATGCCGAGGGTGACTTCCGCGTTGAAAGGACGGCGGGGAATGAACCCCATGGCAATGCCCAGGCACATCAACCCAGCCACAGCCGCGGTCATCGACGCGATCCACAGGCCCTTGGCTTGGGCCCGGTACAGGTAGCTGCCACAGAGGAAAATGAACAGCACGCCCGGGAGCAACCGGTAGCCGTATATATCCGTGTCGAGGTAGCCCAGCGAGGCAACCAGGAAGATCGCCACGGACGCCGCGAATGCGATGCCCCGCGCCCTGTAGCGGATCAGGAACGGGATCAGCAGGTAGAAACACATTTCCATGCCCAGGGACCAGGCCGGCGGCAGGATCTGCGGCACGGTGATGCCGAACATATAGAAACCCAGCGGTACGATCGGCAGGCTGGTGGCGACGTTTTCCAGGGTCAGGGCCGCGGCCTGGGGTGTGCCGGGCAACAGGAAATGAATCACCACGCAGGACAGGGCGAAGTAAAGCAGGAACTGAGGGTACAACCTCAACAGCCGGTCGATGTAGAACAGGCCAATCTGCCCATCGCTGCCGTAGTTGCGTTCGATCAGGGAGGTCATCACGAAGCCGCTGATGATCAGGAAGGAAATCACGGCCACCACGCCGGGATTGAAGCCCATGAACGTCACGCCCATATGAGACATCGCCACCAGCATTGCCAGCAGCAACCGAAAGACCCCCACGTGCATCATCCTTAATCAGAGTTGATCCGTTTGCGCGATACGTTATTGGGCTTTGCGGGCAGTTGACAGCCGTTTGCGCGACGGCGGCGGGCCAGTGGGGACAATTGTCACTTTTGACACACATGGGCTTGGTTCGATTGCCGGCTTGCAGGGAGGCCGAAATCGCCAGTGGGTAGTAATTTCCCCGTTTCAGGGCATCAAGCGCCCTTCATCCGTTTCGCTGCACCGATTCGACCCGTTTGCGATGTCCTGGTCAGGCGCCGTGCAGGGCTTTGCAGCCTTATCAGGTGCTTTTCGCCGCTCAAACGAATAAAAATTTCACGGTTACGCCATTTTGCGCCGGTTTTTCCAGCGAAAGCGCCTAACCTCGAGCTTGGGCACAGCCTTTGCTACGGCTTGAGTCAGTGGCCACCGAACCGGGGGCTTCCATGGAACAGGCTCCTACAGAACAGACACCCACAGAACAGAGGAGAGGGGCACTACGCAGAGTTGAAGGGGGCGCACGTCTTCCAGACGCAAAGGCCAGATCAGCGACCGACATCCATGAGGTGCTCATAGAACCAGGGCTCATCAAACAAGGCTCACCCAAACAGGCAAGGCCGCACTATTGGAATGACGCAGTGATAAGAAATGCCGTGTAGAACGCGGCTGGGAGTTGGCTATGCCCCGAGCTTTTTTCAATGAAATGTATGACGCCAAGGGTGACTGCCGCCCGCATTACCAAGCCTTCGCACGCTGGTTGGCGGACACGCCGACCGAGCTGCTCGAGCAACGCCGGCGCGAAGCCGACCTGCTGTTCCATCGCGCCGGGATCACCTTCACGCTGTATGGGGACGAGCAGGGTACCGAGCGGTTGATACCGTTCGACATCATTCCGCGCAGCATCAAGGCCAGTGAATGGCAGACGGTCGAGCGCGGCTGCATCCAGCGGGTCCAGGCCCTGAACATGTTCCTGGCCGACATCTATCACGACCAGCGCATTCTCAAGGAGGGCATCATCCCGGCCGAGCAGGTGCTGGCCAACGAGGGTTACCAGATCGCGATGCAGGGCCTGAACCTGCACCGGGGCATCTATGCCCATATCGCCGGTGTCGACCTGGTGCGTGACGGCGATGGCAGCTACTACGTGCTGGAAGACAACCTGCGCACCCCCAGCGGCGTGAGCTACATGCTCGAAGACCGCAAGATGATGATGCGCCTGTTCCCCGAACTGTTCGCGGCCCAGCGCGTGGCCCCCATCGATCATTACCCGAACCTGCTGCTCGACACCCTCAAGAGCTCCAGCCCGCTGGACAACCCCACCGCCGTGGTCCTGACCCCCGGCCGTTTCAACAGTGCCTATTTCGAACACGCGTTCCTGGCCCGGGAAATGGGGGTGGAACTGGTGGAAGGGGCCGACCTGTTCGTGCGCGACGACCATGTCTACATGCGCACCACGGCAGGTCCCCAACAGGTGGACGTGATTTACCGTCGTCTCGACGATGCGTTCCTCGATCCGCTGTCGTTCAACCCCGACTCCATGCTGGGCGTGCCCGGGCTGATCGCCGTGTACCGCGCCGGCAATGTGGTGCTGGCGAATGCCGTCGGCACCGGCGTGGCCGACGACAAGTCGATCTACCCCTACGTGGACGAGATGATCCGCTTCTACCTCACCGAAGAACCCATCCTCAAGAACGTGCCCACCTGGCAGTGCCGCAAGCCCCAGGACCTGTCCCATGTGCTGGCCAACCTGCCCGACCTGGTGGTCAAGGAAACCCAGGGCTCCGGCGGCTACGGCATGCTGGTGGGGCCGGCGGCGACCGCGGCGCAGATCGAAGACTTCCGCGCCCGCCTCAAGGCCCGGCCGCAAGACTACATCGCCCAACCGACCCTGAGCCTGTCCACGTGCCCGACCTTTGTCGAGAACGGCATCGCCCCGCGTCATATCGACCTGCGTCCGTTCGTGCTGTCGGGCAAGGAGACGCGCCTGGTGCCCGGGGGGCTGACCCGCGTGGCGCTTCGCGAGGGCTCGCTGGTGGTGAACTCGTCCCAGGGTGGCGGTACCAAGGACACCTGGGTAGTGGAGGATTAAGACATGCTTTCAAGAACCGCTTCGGACCTCTACTGGATGTCCCGCTACCTGGAGCGCGCCGAGAACCTGGCGCGCATGCTGGAGGTCAGCTACTCGCTGTCGCTGATGCCCCAGGCCGGGCGTAGCGACGGGCACGCCGAGCTGGCGATGTCATTGCTGGCCGCCGGTACGCTGGACGACTACAACGCTCGTTATGGGGCGCTCGACAGCGAACACATGCTGCATTTCTTCGCCCTGGACGACACCAACCCCGGCAGCATCTACAGCTGCCTGCGGGCGGCGCGGACCAATGCCCACGCCGTGCGCGGACGCATCACCGCCGACATGTGGGAAAACATCAACGCCACCTGGCTGGAAATGCGCAACATCGCCGGCAATGGCCTGGGACGCTACGGCATCAGTCATTTCTGCGAATGGGTCAAGGAACGCTCGCACCTGTTCCGTGGGGCGACGTCGGGCACCATCATGCGCAACGATGCCTACTGTTTCATTCGCCTGGGCACCTTCATCGAGCGGGCGGACAACACCCTGCGGTTGCTGGACGCCCGCTACGAAATGTATGGCGAGGAGTCGGAGGAGGTCAGCGACAAATCGGCGCGCGGCTACTACCAGTGGAGCGCGTTGCTGCGGGCCCTGTCTTCCTTCGAGGCGTTCAACGAGATCTACCGCAATGCGCCGAATGCCGAGCAGGTCTCGGAAATGTTGCTGCTGCGCGCCGATGTACCGCGCTCGTTGCTCGCCTGCATCGAGGAACTCGACCACATCCTGGCCAGCCTGCCGGGCAACAATGGGCGCCCGGCCCAGCGCCTGGCCGCGGAGCTGCACGCACGCCTGCGTTATTCCGGGATCGACGAGATCCTGGCCTCGGGCCTGCATCTGTGGCTGACCGACCTTATCGACCAGATCCGCCACCTGGGCCAGACCGTCCACGAATCCTATCTGGAGGTCGTATGAAACTTTCCATACGCCATGACACCACCTACCGCTACACCGACGAGGTGTGCACCAGCATCCAGTTCCTGCGCCTGACGCCCAAGGACAGCCAGCGCCAGCGCATCCTGCAATGGCACCTGGAGTTGCCGCGCCTGGTGCGCAGCCAGCTCGACCCGTACGGCAACATCCTGCATGTGATGACCATGGACGAGCCCCACGGCGCCTTGGTGCTCACGGCCTACGGTGAGGTGCAGATCCACCAGGCGGTGGAGGTGGAGCCGGATGACCAGTCGCCATTGCCGTTCCTGCGTACCAGCCGTCTCACCCAGGCGGACGACGCCCTCGGTGCCTTCGCCGAGGAACAATGCGCGGGCCGACGCGATCGTGCCGCCTTGACCGCCCTGATGGACGGCCTGGTGGCCCGCATGCCCTACAGTCCGGGTACGACCGCGGTCAACAGCACGGCCGCCGAGGCGTTTGCCGGCGGCTCGGGTGTCTGCCAGGACCATACCCACGCCTTTCTGGCGTGCGCCCGCAGCCTGGGGATTCCGGCACGGTATGTCTCGGGCTACCTGTGCACCGAGGATGAAAGTCACCTGGCGAGCCACGCCTGGGCCGAAGCCTGGCTGGGCGATGGCTGGTACAGCTTCGATGTGACCAACCGCCTGACCCGCCCGGACCGGCACCTGAAGCTGGCGGTCGGCCTGGACTACCTCGATGCCTGCCCGGTGCGGGGCATGCGTCGTGGAGGCGGGGCGGAGCAGATGCAGGCCCGGGTGCAGGTGAGCTCCATGGTCCAGGTCCAACATTAAGTGCTGTTCGAAAAGCCCTGATACTCGGTGATGCGGCGTCGAAAACCGCCTCGGAATGCTCGTTTACGCCAGTAAATTCAGCTTCCCTGGCGGTTTTTGCCTGGCCTGACCTTTGTCTCTGAGGACTTTTCAAATGGCGGCTGGGGAGCCGGGCGGGGAGACCTGCCCGGGCATTGCAGCCTAACCGACCCCGCGCAGGTGCTCCATGGCCCATACGGCGGCCTCGACCCGCGAGCGCAGGCCGAGCTTGTGCAAGAGGTTCTTGACGTGGACCTTCACCGTGCCTTCGGTGATGCCCAGCTTGTGGCCGATGACCTTGTTGCTGTAGCCGGCCGCGATGGTCTTGAGCACCTGGCGTTCGCGCTCGGTCAGGTCCACGTCGGCCTGGCGGGGCGGGGAGCGCAGGGCCTGGGCCATGACGCGAGTCAGCCCGGGACTGATAACCAGGGCGCCCTTGAGCGCATCGCGGATGTACTGCACCAGCAGCTCGGGCTCCATGTCCTTGAGCAGGTAGCCATTGGCGTCCAGGCGCAGGGCATCGCGAATGTCGTCCTCGGCATCGGACACGGTGAACAGCAACACCTTGCCGCTGTAGTTCATGGCGCGCAGCCGACGCAGGGTTTCGATGCCGTTCATCTGCGGCATGTTGTTGTCCAGCAGCACCAGGTCGGGCTTGAGCGGTTCGATCAAACACAGGGCTTCTTCGCCATGGCTGGCTTCGCCGACGATCTGCAGGTCGTCTTCGAGTTCGAGCATCTGGCGAATCCCGCGACGCATCATCGGATGGTCGTCGACCAGTAGCAGGGTGTGGCGCAGGGGGGCGTTCATGTGACGGTGCCTTCGGTGTGTTGGCCCAGGAATTCCGGCTGGAAGCACACCTGGATACGGGTGCCCTGGGGTGTCCGGGAGAGGATCTGCAGCTGGCCGCGCAGGCTGCGGGCCCGTTCGTTCATGATGTTCAGGCCATGGTGTTCGCGCTGGTCCACTTCGCCGCTGAAACCACGGCCATCGTCTTCGACCGACAATTGCACCGTCTCGCCTTCCTGGCGCAACTGCAGCCAGGCATTCTCGGCGTGGGCGTGGCGCAGGCAGTTGGACAAGGCTTCACGGGTGATCTGCAGGATATGGATCTGTTCGCTGGCCGACAGCTCGAAAGCCAGTGTGTCGATGAACAGATGGACCTGGAAGTCCCCGCGGCTGGAGAACTCCGCGGCGGTGTCCTTGAGCTCTTCCACCAGGCCGTCGTCGTGGATCTGCAGGCGAAACGTGGTCAGCAATTCCCGTAGCTGGCGATAGGCGTTGTTGAGTCCTTCGCGCAGCTCGCCGGTCACCGCTTCCAGGGTTTGCACCGGTTCGCCACGACGCATCAGGGTCTGCATGCGGCTGACCTGCAGTTTCATGTACGACAGGGCCTGGGCCAGGGAGTCATGCAGCTCCCGGGCAATGATGGTGCGTTCGTCCAGCAGCAACAGGCGATGGTCCTGCTCGCGCTGGCGCTTGAGGGACAGTGACGTGCCGATCACGTTGGCCAGGGCCTGGATCAGTTCGGTCTCCCAGGGTTGCGCCGTATGGCCGTCGACGAAATGCGCCTTGAGCTCGCCCAGTTCGTTGCCCTGGTTGCTGATGCTGAAGGTCTGTGGCCGGGCACCATGATGCTTCTGACAGGTGGCACAGTCACTGCTGGCACAGACTTCGCGGTTGTTGGCGCCATGAATCGCCAGCAGTTGCCGCGCGGGGGCCTGCAGTTGCCCTTGCAGGCAGAGCGACAGGCGCAGGCCCGGCAGCCGCTGCTGGAAACGACCGATCAGCTCATCCAGGCCCTGGGCGTTGGCCTGGCGCGTGGCGAGGCTGCGGCTGCTCTGGTACAGCAGTTCCAGGGCGGCATTGGCGTGTTGCAGGTTCAGGGTTTTCTGGCGGACCTGTTCTTCCAGGGTCCGGTGGGACTGCTCGATGGTTTCGGCCATGGTGTTGAAGCTGGTCGCCAGTTGGCCCAGTTCATCCTCGGACTGGTGATTGACCCGGACCTGGAATTCACCACGGCGAAAACGCTGGGTCGCCTCCACCAGTTCCTGCAACGGCGTGACCACGCTGTATTGCAGTTCGTACAAGCCGATCAGCAGGATGATCATGGTGCTGAACAGCGCCATGCCCTGGATCGTCTGTTGCCAGCCCTGTTTGTGCTCGCTCTGGCGTTGCAGCAGGGTGACGAACTGGTCCAGCTGCGCGACGAAGGAATCCGCGCTGGCCTGCAAGAGCGCCGAGTCGCCGCGCTCGACGGCGGGGCGCAGGGTCTCGTCCCAGCGTTGCAGAAGGTCACGATAGCTCTGGTTCAGGGCAGTTGTCGGGCCGTCCTCCAGCACGGCGCGAAGGGAAGGGCTATTGAGGCGTTGCTGCAGGCTGTCGACGATGGCCGGGATGGCGGCGGTGTCGCCCGCCGCCAGTTTCCAGCTCAGGTGATAGGTCTCCATGCGCACCGAGCCGGCGGTGTTGATCGCTGCCGCATCGCCCTGGCTGAACCAGGCGATCAATCCGGCGCTCAGGGAACTGGCCAGGGCAAGGATGGCAATCAGGATGACTGCTACCGCGGCGCGCGCGGGCAGGGAGCTGCGCAGCCAGCCCATCATTGCGGCTGGCCCTGGCGCAACAGCGGTAAAACGAGCATAGGGTGCCTCGGATCGAGGGTGTTGCAGCCGATCCCGGGCGCACTACCTCTAAAGAGTTGTTGGCCGTTCCGTTTCCATAAAAGCTTCGGCCAATTCGTTCAAGCTATTGATAAACAAAGGGTTCAATCAATTTCAGGGACTACCTCCTTGGAGGTAGGTGGGCCAAGCATAGGCCCATACCCCCGGGAGGCTCTTTGACTCACGTCAAGTTTTTGCGGGGTAGGCATCACTAGTCTGCGCTCATCGAACTGATGGGAGCATCGTGATGCGAGCGCAAGTGCAACAAGGGTTGGTACTGGGGATGAGTACCCTGGCCTTCACCGTGTGCTTCATGGTCTGGATGATGTTCGCGGTGCTCGGCGTTCCCATCAAGGAAATGCTGGCCCTCAACGAAACCCAGTTTGGCCTGCTGGCCGCCACGCCGGTACTGACCGGTTCGCTGGTGCGCCTGCCCCTGGGGCTGCTCACCGACCGTTTCGGCGGGCGCATCGTGTTCTTCCTGCTGATGCTGTCCTGCGTACTGCCGTTATACCTGATCACCCTGGCCACGGCCTTCTGGCAGTTCCTGGTCCTGGGGCTGTTCGTCGGCCTGGCCGGCGGTTCGTTTTCGGTGGGCATCGCCTACGTCGCCAAGTGGTTCGACAAACAGAACCAGGGCTTTGCCATGGGCGTCTTCGGTGCCGGCAACGCCGGTGCGGCGGTGACCAAGTTCCTTGCGCCGGCCTTGATCGCCCTGGGCTCCTGGCACCTGGTGCCGAAGGTGTTCAGCGCGATCCTGTTCCTCACCGCGCTGTCGTTCTGGTTCCTCACCGCCGAGAAAAAAGAGCACCGCAGCGCCAACGGCGCCAGCCTGCGCGAACAGCTCAAGGCCCTGAAAGAGCCGGCCGTGTGGCGCTACTGCCAGTACTACTCGATCGTGTTCGGCGGCTATGTGGCCCTGGCGCTGTGGATGACCAAATACTACGTGCAGGAATACGGTTTCAGCCTGCAGAGCGCGGCGCTGCTGGCGGCGTGCTTTTCGCTGCCCGGTGGTGTGCTGCGCGCCGTCGGTGGCTGGATGTCCGACCGCTGGGGTGCCCAGAGCGTGACCTGGTGGGTGTTGTGGGTCAGCTGGATCTGTCTGTTCCTGCTGTCCTATCCCCAGACCCAGCTGCAAGTGCAGACCGTCAACGACATCGTCGACTTCCACATCGGCCTCAACGCCACCCTGTTCACCGTGCTGCTGTTCGTGATGGGCATCGCCTTCGCGTTCGGCAAGGCCTCGGTCTTCAAGTACATCGCCAACGACTACCCGAAAAACATGGGCGCGGTGTCCGGCATCGTCGGCCTGGCCGGCGGCCTGGGCGGCTTCGTGCTGCCGATCATGTTCGGCGCCCTGGTGGACCTCACCGGCGTGCGCTCGTCCTGCTTCATGTTGCTGTACGGCGTGGTCTGGGTCTCCCTCATCTGGATGTACTTCAGCGAAATGCGCAAGCGCCCGCTGCTAGGCAAGCGCCAGCCCGCCAGCCAACCCCCGTTTTCCAGCATTGCCCAAGGAGAAGAACATGTCCGTTCTGCAAACGCCTGACAAAGGCCCGGTCATCCATGACTGGCGCCCGGAAGACCCCGCCTTCTGGGGCAGCAGTGGCAAACAGACCGCACGGCGCAACCTGTGGATCTCGATCCCGGCGCTGCTGCTGGCCTTCGCCGTGTGGATGGTCTGGAGCACGGTGATCGTGCGCCTGAACGCCATCGGCTTCAGTTTCAGCACCGACCAGCTGTTCTGGCTGGCGGCGCTGCCGGGGCTGTCCGGTGCCACCTTGCGCATCTTCTATTCGTTCATGGTGCCGATCTTCGGCGGTCGGCGCTGGACCGCCCTGAGCACTGCATCGCTGCTGGTGCCGGCGCTGTGGATGGGCTTCGCGGTACAGGATCCGGGCACGCCCTACAGCGTCTTCGTGCTGATCGCATTGCTCTGCGGTTTTGGCGGCGGCAACTTCGCCTCCAGCATGTCCAACATCAGCTTCTTCTATCCCAAGTCCCAGCAGGGCACCGCCCTGGGCCTGAACGCCGGGCTGGGCAACCTGGGCGTCTCGGTGATGCAGTTCTGCGTGCCGCTGGTGATCTCCTTCGGGGTGTTCGGCTTCATGGGCGGCGAACCCCAGGTATTGGCTGACGGCAGCTCGCTGTGGCTGCAGAACGCCGGTTTCATCTGGGTGCCGTTCATCCTGGCCGTGACCCTGATTGCCTGGTTCGGCATGAACGATTTGTCCAGCGCCCGGGCCTCGTTCAGCGAACAAGCGGTGATCTTCAAGCGCAAGCACAACTGGCTGATGTGCTGGCTGTACCTGGCGACCTTCGGCTCGTTCATTGGCTTCTCCGCCGCGTTCCCGCTGCTGATCAAGACTTCGTTCCCGGAAGTCATCGCCCTGAAATTCGCCTTCCTCGGCCCGCTGGTGGGCGCCCTGGTGCGGCCGCTGGGTGGTTGGCTGGCGGACAAGCTCGGCGGTGCGAAGGTCACCCTGTGGAACTTCGTGCTGATGATCGCGATGGTGTTCGGCGTCATGCACTTTCTGCCCCAAGGTGGCCAGGGCGGCAACTTCTACGGCTTCCTGGGCCTGTTCATGTTGCTGTTCATCACCACTGGCGTGGGCAACGGTTCCACGTTCCGCATGATCCCGGTGATCTTCCGCACCCTGCATGAAAAAGCCGCCCTGGGGAAAAAGCCCGAGGTGCGCGAGCAAGCGCTCAAGAACGCCGGCAAGGAGTCGGCCGCGGTGCTGGGCTTCAGCTCGGCCATGGGCGCCTTCGGTGCGTTCTTCATTCCTAAATCATTCGGCACTTCGATGGCCCTGACGGGCGGTCCGGAGATGGCCTTCTACATGTTCGTCGGCTTCTACCTGAGCTGCATCGTGGTGACCTGGTGGTGGTATGCCCGCAAGGGCGCCGCGACACCTTGCTAAGCCGAACCTAAACCTGCCTGGGCGGGGCGCAGACCCCGCGGAGCAAGCCTGAGAGGAAGACACTGTGAGTCATTTACTGGATCAACTGCGGTTCTTCAACCGCAAGCAAGGCGAGTTTTCCGACGGTCACGGCGAGACCCGCAAGGAGTCCCGCGACTGGGAAAACGTCTACCGTTCCCGCTGGCAGTACGACAAGATCGTGCGTTCGACCCATGGAGTGAACTGCACCGGCTCGTGCTCGTGGAAAATCTACGTCAAGAACGGCCTGATCACCTGGGAAACCCAGCAGACCGACTACCCGCGCACCCGCAACGACCTGCCCAACCACGAACCTCGCGGTTGCCCTCGCGGCGCGAGCTACAGCTGGTACATCTACAGCGCCAACCGGCTCAAGTACCCGAAGATCCGCAAGCCGTTGCTCAAGCTGTGGCGCGAAGCCCGGCAGACCCTGCCGCCGGTGGAGGCCTGGGCCAGCATCGTCGAGAACAAGGCCAAGGCCGACGCCTATAAAAGCAAGCGCGGCATGGGCGGCTTCATCCGCTCCAACTGGGAAGAAGTCAACGAGATCATCGCCGCCGCCAACGTCTACACCGTCAAGACCCATGGCCCTGACCGGGTGGTGGGTTTCTCGCCGATCCCGGCCATGTCCATGGTCAGCTACGCCGCCGGCTCGCGCTATCTTTCGCTGATCGGTGGCGTGTGCCTGAGCTTCTATGACTGGTATTGCGACCTGCCGCCCGCTTCGCCGATGGTCTGGGGCGAGCAGACCGACGTGCCGGAATCGGCCGACTGGTACAACTCCAACTACATCATCGCCTGGGGCTCCAACGTCCCGCAGACCCGTACCCCTGATGCCCACTTCTTCACCGAGGTGCGCTACAAGGGCACCAAGACCGTGGCGATCACCCCGGACTACTCGGAAGTCGCCAAGCTCACCGACCTGTGGCTCAACCCCAAGCAGGGCACCGACGCCGCCCTGGCCCAGGCCTTCAACCATGTGATATTCAAAGAATTCCACCTGGACAAGCCCAGCGCCTATTTCACCGAATACGCCAAGCGCTACACCGACCTGCCGGTACTGGTGATGCTCAAGCCGATGCTTGGCGCTGCACCAGGCGCGGGCTACCAGCCGGACCGTTTCCTGCGGGCCAGCGACCTGACCGACAACCTCGGCCAGGACAACAACCCGCAATGGAAAACCATCGCCCTGGATGCCAACGGCGAGCTGGTTTCCCCCCAGGGTTCCATCGGCTATCGCTGGGGCGAGAAGGGCAAGTGGAACATCCTGCCCCGTGAAGGCGGCGAGGGGCGTGAAATCGACCTCAAGCTGAGCCTGATCGGCGGTGACGTCGCCGAGGTGGCGTTCCCGTACTTCGCCGGCGAAGCCCAGGAGTACTTCCAGCACGTGGCCGGTGATGCGGTGCAGTTCCGTCGGGTGCCGGTGCACAGCGTGGTGCTGGCCGATGGCAGCGTGGCGAAAGTCGCCACTGTATTCGACCTGTCGGCGGCCAACCTGGCCATCGACCGTGGCCTGGGGGGCGCCAACGTCGCCAAGGACTACGACGACGCCTCGGTACCCGGTACGCCAGCCTGGCAGGAGCAGATCACTGGTGTGAGCCGCGAGAAGGCGATCCAGATCGCCCGCGAGTTCGCCGACAACGCCGACAAGACCCGGGGCCGCTCGATGATCATCGTCGGGGCGGCGATGAACCACTGGTACCACATGGACATGAACTACCGCGGGCTGATCAACATGCTCATGCTCTGCGGTTGCATCGGCCAGACCGGCGGCGGCTGGGCCCACTACGTCGGCCAGGAAAAGCTGCGTCCGCAATGCGGCTGGCTGCCCCTGGCCTTCGGCCTGGACTGGAACCGTCCGCCCCGGCAGATGAACGGCACCAGCTTCTTCTATGGCCATAGCTCGCAATGGCGTCACGAGAAGATGAGCATGCACGACGTGCTTTCGCCCCTGGCCGACAAGTCGCAGTTCCCCGAGCACGCCCTGGACTACAACATCCGCGCCGAACGGGCCGGCTGGTTGCCCAGCGCGCCGCAACTCAACACCAACCCGCTGCACATCTGCCGCGATGCCGCCGCCGCGGGCCTGGAACCCAAGGATTATGTGGTCAAGTCGCTGCAGGACGGCTCCCTGCGCTTTGCCTGCGAGCAACCGGACAGCCCGGTGAACTTCCCGCGCAACATGTTCATCTGGCGGTCCAACCTGCTGGGCTCCTCGGGCAAGGGCCACGAGTACATGCTCAAGTACCTGCTGGGCACCAAGAACGGCGTGATGAACGAAGACATCGGCCAGGTCGGCGACTGCAAGCCCACTGAAGCCGAATGGGTCGACGGGGGTGCCATTGGCAAGCTCGACCTGGTGACCACCCTGGACTTCCGCATGTCCTCGACCTGCGTGTATTCCGACATCGTCTTGCCGACCGCTACGTGGTACGAAAAAGACGACATGAACACCTCGGACATGCACCCGTTCATCCACCCGCTGTCCGCCGCCATCGATCCGGCCTGGGAATCTCGCTCGGACTGGGAAATCTACAAGGGCATCGCCAAAGCGTTTTCCGCCATGGCCGTCGGACACCTGGGCGTGGAAAAAGACCTGGTGACCGTACCGTTGATGCACGACAGCGTTGGCGAACTGGCCCAGCCGTTTGGCGGGACCGACTGGAAAAGCGCCGGTGTGGCGCCGGTACCGGGCAAGAACGCACCGAACCTGCAAGTGGTGGAGCGCGACTACCCCAACATCTACAAGCAATTCACCTCCTTGGGCCCGATGCTGGAAAAACTCGGCAACGGCGGCAAGGGCATCAACTGGAACACCGACGCTGAGGTGAAATTCCTCGGCGAGCTCAATCATCATGAAGTGGACGCCGGTATCAGCCAAGGGCGGCCGAAGATCGACAGCGCCATCGACGCCGCCGAAGTGATCCTGTCCCTGGCTCCGGAAACCAACGGCCATGTGGCGGTGAAAGCCTGGGCGGCGCTGTCGGAATTCACCGGCATCGACCACAGCCACCTGGCCGTCTCCAAGGAGCATGAGGCCATTCGCTTCCGCGACATCCAGGCCCAGCCGCGCAAGATCATTTCCAGCCCGACCTGGTCCGGCCTGGAAGACGACCATGTGAGCTACAACGCCGGCTACACCAACGTCCACGAGTCGATTCCATGGCGCACCATCACCGGTCGCCAGCAGTTCTACCAGGATCACCCGTGGATGCAGGCGTTCGGCGAGCAGCTGATGAGCTATCGGCCTCCGGTCAACACCCGCACCATCGCCGGCGTGAAGGGCAAGCGCGGCAATGGCGAGACCGAGATCGTTCTGAACTGGATCACCCCGCACCAGAAATGGGGCATCCACAGCACTTACAGCGACAACCTGCTGATGCTGACCTTGAGCCGCGGCGGGCCGATTGTCTGGCTTTCGGAGATCGACGCCAGGCGCGCCGGCATCGAGGACAACGACTGGATCGAATGCTTCAACGCCAACGGCGCGCTGACCGCCCGGGCGGTGGTCAGCCAGCGGGTCAAGGAGGGCATGGTGATGATGTACCACGCCCAGGAACGGATCGTGAACGTGCCAGGTTCCGAAACCACCAAGACCCGCGGTGGCCACCACAACTCGGTGACCCGCGTGGTGCTCAAGCCCACCCACATGATCGGTGGCTATGCCCAGCAGGCCTATGGCTTCAACTATTACGGCACGGTCGGTTGCAACCGCGACGAATTCGTCGTGGTGCGCAAGATGGCCAAGGTCGATTGGCTCGACGGTTCCAGTGGCGATGATCTGCCGCGTCCACTGCCAACCGATATCGAGGAGAACTGAGATGAAGATTCGCTCACAAATCGGCATGGTCCTGAACCTGGACAAATGCATCGGCTGTCACACTTGCTCCATCACCTGCAAGAACGTCTGGACCAGCCGCGAAGGGATGGAATACGCCTGGTTCAACAACGTCGAGTCCAAGCCGGGCATCGGCTACCCAAAGGAATGGGAGAACCAGGACAAGTGGAAGGGCGGCTGGGTCCGCAACGCCGACGGTTCGATCAATCCGCGCATCGGCGGCAAGTTCCGTGTGCTGGCGAACATCTTCGCCAACCCGGACCTGCCCAGCCTGGACGATTACTACGAGCCGTTCGATTTCGACTACCAGCACCTGCACACCGCGCCACTGGGCGAACATCAACCCACCGCACGGCCGCGTTCGGTGGTGTCCGGCAAGCGCATGGAAAAGATCGAGTGGGGCCCGAACTGGGAGGAGATCCTCGGTACCGAATTCGCCAAGCGGCGCAAGGACAAGAACTTCGACAAGGTCCAGGCGGACATCTACGGCGAGTACGAAAACACCTTCATGATGTACTTGCCGCGCCTGTGCGAGCACTGCCTGAACCCGGCGTGCGCGGCATCCTGCCCGAGCGGGGCGATCTACAAGCGCGAGGAAGACGGCATCGTCCTGATCGACCAGGAGAAGTGCCGCGGCTGGCGCATGTGCATCAGCGGCTGCCCGTACAAGAAGATCTACTTCAACTGGAAGAGCGGCAAGTCGGAAAAATGCATCTTCTGCTACCCGCGCATCGAGGCGGGGATGCCGACGGTGTGCGCCGAAACCTGCGTCGGCCGGATCCGTTACCTCGGCGTGCTGCTGTACGACGCCGACCGCATCAGCGAAGTGGCAAGCACCGCCGATGAGAAGGACCTGTACGAGAAGCAACTGGAGATTTTCCTCGACCCCAACGACCCGGCGGTGATCCGCCAGGCCCTGGCCGATGGTGTGCCGCAGTCGGTGATCGACTCGGCCCAGCGTTCGCCGGTCTACAAGATGGCCGTGGACTGGAAGCTCGCGCTCCCGCTGCACCCGGAATACCGCACCTTGCCGATGGTCTGGTACGTGCCGCCACTGTCGCCGATCCAGAACGCTGCGGCCGCCGGTACCGTGGGCATGAACGGGGTGATCCCGGACGTCGACAGCCTGCGCATCCCATTGCGTTACCTGGCCAACATGCTCACCGCCGGTGACGAAAAGCCGGTCAGGCATGCCCTCAAGCGCCTGCTGGCAATGCGCGCCTACAAGCGTTCCCAGCAGGTCGATGGCGTACAGGACCTGCAAGTGCTGGCCGACGTCGGCCTGAGCGTGAACCAGGTGGAGGAGATGTACCGCTACCTGGCCATCGCCAACTACGAGGATCGTTTCGTCGTGCCTAGCGCCCACCGCGAAGACGCCATGAGCGACGCATTCGCCGAGCGCTCCGGTTGCGGCTTCAGCTTCGGCAGCGGTTGCAGCGGCAGTTCCGACACCAACATGTTCGGCGGCAAGAAGGCCAACCGCCGGGATGTGATCAAGACCGTGCAGTTGTGGGAGGAATGAACATGCGCATTCTCAAGGTGATTTCGCTGCTCCTCGACTACCCGACCGAAACCCTGGTGGCCGCCCGTGACGAACTCGAACAGGCGATTCTCCAGGCCCGGGAAATCAGTCCCGCCCAGCGTGCCGGGCTGTTCGAGCTGCTGGAGCTGATCTGCAGCCAGGATCTGATGGACGGCCAGGAACACTACGGGGCGCTGTTCGGTCGCGGCCGTTCGCTGTCGCTGCTGTTGTTCGAACATGTCCACGGTGAGTCCCGCGACCGCGGCCAGGCCATGGTGGACATGATGGCCCAGTACGAAGAAGCCGGCTTCGCCGTCGGCGTCAAGGAGCTGCCCGACTACATCCCCCTGTACCTGGAGTTTCTGTCCACCCGCGAAGACATCGAGGCCCGTGAAGGGTTGGCGGACGTGGCGCACTTGCTGGCCTTGCTGGCGGCGCGCCTGGACGAGCGGGAAAGCGCCTACGCCAGCTGTTTCCGGGCCCTGTTGCAGATTGCCGGGGCCGAACCCCAGACGGCGGTCGCCGGGCTGGCAGAGCAGGTGAAAGCCGAGCCACGGGACGACTCCCTCGAAGCCCTGGACAGGGTCTGGGAAGAAGAGGCGGTGGATTTCATGAAGGCCGAGCAGCAGCAGCGTTGCAGTTCGCTGCCGAGCGCGCCGGGCAAGATCCGGGAAGAAGGTCCGGTGCCGTTGCACTGGGTGGATTTTCAGCACGAAGGGCGGGCCGCAGCGCCAGCCGGGGAGGTGGGCAATGTCTAAATGGGATCTGTTGCTGTTCGGGGTCTATCCCTATGTGGCCCTGGCGGTCTGCCTGATCGGCAGTTGGGCACGGTTCGACCTGTCCCAGTACACCTGGAAGGCGGGCTCCAGCCAGATGCTGAGCAACCGCGGCATGCGCGTGGCGAGCAACCTGTTCCACATTGGCGTGCTGTTCGTGCTGGCCGGCCACTTCGTTGGTCTGCTGACGCCCTCGGCGATCTACCACCATGTGTTGAGCACCGAGAACAAGCAGTTGCTGGCGATGGTTTCCGGCGGTTTCTTCGGCGTGCTGGGGCTGATCGGCCTGCTGATGCTGCTCAACCGCCGCTTGACCGACCCGCGCGTGCGTGCCACGTCCAACACTTCGGACATCCTGGTGTTGGTGGTGCTGCTGGTGCAACTGGTATTGGGCTTGATGACCATCGTGGCGTCCACTGCCCATATGGACGGCTCGGTGATGGTGATGCTGGCCGACTGGGCCCAGAACACCGTGCTGCTGCGTCCGGTGGAGGCGGCCACCGCCATGGCACCGGTGGGCCTGGTCTACAAGCTCCATGTGCTGTTGGGCCTGACCCTGTTCGTGCTGTTTCCGTTCACCCGTCTGGTCCACATCGTCAGTGCGCCGGTCTGGTACCTGGGACGTCGTTATCAAATCGTTCGGCAGAAGTTCTGAGGAGAAGATCATGGCCAGTGGATGCGGATGTGGCGGTGGTAGCGGTGGCGGTGGTTGCGGCTCCTCGGCAAAAGTGCCGCCGGTGGTCGATGTGGACCCCGTCGGGGCGGCGCAGTTCGAGCCGGCCCAGGCTGGGCCGGTGGCGGTAGATGAAGCGCCGCAGTTGATTGCCAGCAGTGAGCAGCAATGGCCGATCATCAGCGTCAACGGGGTGTCCATCACCCCGCAGGCGATGGCCCAGGAGCTGCAATATCACCCGGCTGACAGTCGCGAGGAGGCGGTCTACCAGGCGGCACGGGCCCTGGTGATTCGCCAATTGCTCCAGCAGCGCATCGCCGAGCTGGGCCTGGCGTTGCAGGTCGCTGCCGGTGAAAACGAAGAAGAGGCAGCCACGCGGCTGTTGCTCGAACGTGAGGTGCAGGTGCCGCAATGTGACGAGGCCACCTGCCGGCATTACTACGAAAGCAACCGGGCGCGTTTCCACAGCGCGCCGTTGCTGGCGGTGCGACACATCCTGCTCGAATGCGCGCCGGATGACGCCGAGGCCCGCAGCCTGGCCCATGCCCAGGCCGAGTTGCTGCTCCAGCGCCTGGACCAGTTTCCCGGCAGCTTCGCCGAGTTGGCGCTGAAGTATTCGGCGTGCCCGTCCAAGGAGCAGGGCGGGTCGTTGGGGCAGATCAGCAAGGGCCAGACCGTGCCCGAGTTGGAGCGCCAGTTGTTCACGCTGCCGGCGGGCCTGGCGGGCAAGCCGCTGGAAAGTCGCTATGGCTGGCACGTGATCAGCATCGACCAGCGCATCGAAGGCCAGCCGCTGCCTTACGAAGCCGTGGCGACCGCAATCCGCACCCAGCTGGAGCAGGGCGTGTGGCAAAAGGCGCTGGTGCAGTACCTGCAGACCCTGGTCGGTGCGGCGGACATCCGTGGCATCCATCTCCAGGGCGCCGACTCGCCGTTGGTGCAGTGAACACCGGGCCAACCAGGGGGTATCCATGAACGCCGTGTTGCAGGACGGATTTGGGCGCCAGATCGATTATCTGCGGATGTCGGTGACCGATCGTTGTGATTTTCGCTGTGTGTACTGCATGGCGAAAAACATGACCTTCCTGCCGCGCCAGCAGGTACTGACGCTGGAAGAGATACATCGGCTGGCGCGCTTGTTCGTCGGGCTGGGGGTGAAGAAAATCCGCCTGACCGGCGGCGAGCCGCTGATCCGTCCCGGCATCGTCGGCTTGTGTCGCGACATCGCCGCACTGCCCGGCCTGCGGGAGTTGGTGATGACCAGCAATGGCTCGCAACTGGCGCGACTGGCCCGGCCGTTGGTGGAGGCCGGAGTCAAGCGCCTGAACATCAGCCTCGACAGCCTCGACGGTGAGCGTTTTCGGGCGATCGCCCGTAACGGCAACCTCGATCAAGTGCTGGCAGGGATTGAAGCGGCGAAGGTCGGCGGGTTTGAGCGGATCAAGCTCAACTGCGTGGTCATGAAAGGCCGCAACTTCGATGAAGTCCCGGCGTTGGCGCAGTACGCCATCGACCAACACATCGATATCAGCTTCATCGAAGAAATGCCGTTGGGGGAGGTCGGGCGTTCCCGGGGCGAGTCGTTCTGTTCCAGCGATGAGGTCCGGGCCGAGATCGCTCGCCATCACCGGCTGCTGGACAGCACCGAAAACAGCGGCGGCCCGGCGCGTTATGTGCGTTTGGAACAGCATCCGGACACCCGGATCGGTTTCATTTCCCCCAACACCCACAACTTCTGCGCCAGTTGCAACCGGGTGCGCATGACCGTCGAAGGGCGCTTGCTGTTGTGTCTGGGACAGGAAAACTCCCTGGACCTGCGCGGCTTGCTGCGCCGGTATCCGCTGGACGACCAACCGGTCATCCAGGCGGTGCGACAGGCGTTGCGCGGCAAGCCATTGCGGCATGACTTCGACCCCGGTGCAGAAGTGCAGATCGTACGGTTCATGAACATGACTGGAGGCTAAGGGCCTGCACAAACCCCGTGGCGCGGGAGCTTGCTCCCGCTGGGGGGGGCGCCGCAGGCCTGTTCTTGGTCTCACGGTCGTACCCCGATCCAATTGTGGGAGCGAGCTTGCTCGCGATGACGGCGGCCCATTGAACATCGATCTCAACTGACCCACCGCTATCGCGAGCAAGCGCGCTCCCACAGGGATAAGGGGGCTGCCAAAATGACCTTTCAAGCCTGATGGATAGTCGCCCCGGATTCTTGATATCGATCAATTGCAACTCGATCGTTTGGCCGTAATCTACACTGCATATTGTGTTTTTATAAAGAAAAAATCCTATATGTAGTGTCTGGAGCCAAAATGCAAAGTATGTTGATCGCTGTGGGCTGTAACCGCTTGCACAAGCGCGATGGCAGCGTGGTTGCCTTTGACGCGGACAAGATCCGCCAGGCGCTGATCGCCGCCGGCAAGGCCACGGGCGAATATGCCGAGGCCGAGGCCGAGGGGCTGCTGCAGGCGGTGCTGGCCCGGTTGGAAGGACAGACACGGTTGAACGTCGAGCAGATCCAGGACCGTGTCGAACGCGTTCTGATGGACGCCGGGTATTTCCTGTCCATGCGCGCCTACATCGTCTATCGCGAACAACACGGACGCCTGCGTCGGGATCGTCGCACCCTGGTGGAAGTCGCCACCTCGATGAACGAATACCTGGACCGCGAGGACTGGCGTGTGCAGGCCAACGCCAACCAGGGTTACTCCCTCGGCGGGCTGATCCTCAACGTATCGGGCAAGGTCACCGCCAACTACTGGCTCGACGAGGTCTACAGCCAGGCCATCGGCGAGGCCCACCGCGAGGCCGACCTGCATATCCACGACCTGGACATGCTCGCCGGCTACTGTGCCGGCTGGTCCTTGCGCACGTTGTTGCATGAAGGCCTCAACGGTGTGCCGGGACGGGTCGAGGCCGGGCCTCCCAGGCATCTGAGCAGTGCCCTGGGGCAGATGGTGAATTTCCTCGGGACCTTGCAGAACGAATGGGCCGGGGCCCAGGCCTTCAGTTCCTTCGACACGTACCTGGCGCCTTATGTGCGCAAGGACAGGCTCGGCTACGACGAGGTCCGCCAGGCGTTGCAAGAGTTCATCTACAACCTCAACGTCCCGTCGCGCTGGGGCACACAGACGCCGTTCACCAACCTCACGTTCGACTGGGTCTGCCCGCAGGACCTGCGCGAGCAGATCCCGGTGATCGGCGGTGAGGAAATGCCGTTCGCCTATGGCGACCTGCAACAGGAAATGGACCTGCTCAACCGGGCCTACATCGAAGTGATGCAGGCCGGCGACGCGAAAGGACGGGTGTTCACTTTCCCGATTCCCACCTACAACATCACCCATGACTTCCCGTGGGATAGCGAGAACGCCGACCGACTGTTCGAAATGACCGCCCGCTACGGCTTGCCGTATTTCCAGAACTTCCTCAATTCGGACATGCAACCCAACCAGGTGCGGTCGATGTGCTGCCGCCTGCAACTGGATGTGCGCGAACTGCTCAAGCGCGGCGGCGGCCTGTTCGGCTCGGCGGAGCAGACCGGTTCCCTTGGCGTGGTGACGATCAATTGCGCGCGCCTGGGCTACCTCTACAAGGGCAACACCAGTGCGTTGCTGCAACGCCTCGATACCTTGATGGAACTGGCCAAGGAGAGCCTGGAGGTCAAGCGCAAGGTCATCCAGCATCACATGGATGCCGGTTTGTATCCCTACACCAAGCGCTACCTGGGCACCTTGCGCAATCACTTCTCCACCATCGGGGTGAATGGCCTGCACGAAATGCTGCGCAACTTCACCGACGACCAGCAGGGCCTGCACACCGAGCAGGGCCGGGCTTTCGCGCTCAGGCTGCTGGATCACGTACGGGCCACGCTGCTGCGTTTCCAGGAGGAAACCGGCCACCTCTACAACCTGGAGGCCACGCCCGCCGAAGGCACCACCTACCGTTTCGCCAAGGAAGACCTCAAGCGCTACCCCGGCATCCTGCAGGCCGGCAGTCCGGTCGCGCCTTATTACACCAACTCCTCGCAACTGCCGGTGGGCTTCACCGACGATCCGTTCGAAGCCCTGGAGCTGCAGGACGAACTGCAATGCAAGTACACCGGCGGCACCGTGCTGCACCTGTACATGGCCGAACAGATTTCTTCCGCCCAGGCCTGCAAGCAACTGGTGCGCAAGGCCCTGGGGCGATTCCGGCTGCCGTACCTGACCGTCACGCCGACGTTCTCCATCTGCCCGGTGCACGGCTACCTGGCGGGCGAACACGAGTTCTGCCCCAAATGCGACGAGGCCTTGCTGCTGCAACAACAGCGCCAGGGCAGCGTTCACTGATCCGATCCATCGACCGCAAGGAGCTACATCCATGACTGCATCACAGACCGTTCCACAGGCACAGCGCCAACGCTGCGAAGTCTGGACCCGAGTGATGGGCTATCACCGCCCGGTGGCGGCGTTCAACCCAGGCAAACAGTCCGAGCACCGCGAGCGGGTGCACTTCACCGAAAGCGCGGCCGGGCGTCCATGAGTCGAGTGCTGCGGGTCGGGGGCATGGTGCCCCTGACCACCCTCGATTATCCGGGCCAACTGGCTTGCGTCCTGTTCTGCCAGGGGTGTGCCTGGCGTTGTCGCTATTGCCATAACCCGCAATTGATCCCCCCGCGCGGCAGCGAGGAGGTGGACTGGTGCCGGGTACTGGCATTCCTGCAGCGCCGCCAGGACCTGCTCGATGCCGTGGTCTTCAGCGGTGGCGAGCCGACTCTGCAGGACGGCCTGGCCCTGGCCATGGAAGAAGTGCGGCAGATGGGGTTTCGCGTCGGCCTGCACAGCGCCGGTATCAAGCCGGCGGCTTTCGCCAAGGTGGTGGGCCTGGCCGACTGGGTGGGTTTCGACATCAAGGCCCTGCCCGAGGACGCGCTGGACGTCACCCGGGTCGAGGGCAGCGGTGCCGCCAACTGGCGCAGCCTCGACCACCTGCTGACCAGTGGCGTGGATTACGAATGCCGCACCACCGTGCATTGGCACCTGTTCGATCCCGATCGACTGTTGACCCTGGCCCGGCGCCTGAGCGAGCAGGGCGTCAAGCGTTTCGCCGTGCAACTGGTGCGCACCGCCCGAATGCTCGACCCCCATCTTTCCAGCGTTTCGGCACAAGCCTTGCAGCCCGAGCTGTGGGGAGCCCTTCGCGAGTTGTTCCCCTCGTTCGTGTTGCGCAGTTGACTCACTGCCACGCTGAGGCTCATCGGCCCGGCCTGACCGGGCATTTTCTCAAGGTTTTCAAATGCGCTGCCGGATGGCAGGTAGTTGAACAGGGAGCATTTGATATGACCAGACTCACCACTGCCCAACGTATCGTCATCGGCTTTGCCATCGCGCCCCTGGCGTTGATCGCCCTGGCGTTCTATGCCTTGCACGACCTGGCGACACTGCGTGACCAGGCCGAGCAGATTGTCCGCCAGGACTGGCCCAGGATCGATCCGATCATGGTGATTGCCACGGGCGTGCGCGATAACGCCCGCAACACCCGGGACCTGTTGATCGACAAGGACAACGCCCAGGTCCAACAGTCCATCGATGCCACCCGGCAACGCATCACCCAGGCCTTTGCCACGCTGGAACCGCTGTTGGTCCAGCCCGAAGGCAAGGCCGCATACGCTGAACTGAAAAAGCGCCGCGAAGCCTACGTGGCGGCGTTCGTCCAGGTGCAGACGCTGATCCGCCAGGGCGCAAGGGACGAGGCGATGACGCAGCTGCGCCAAGGGGTGATCCCGGCGGAGCTGGAGGTGTACAAGAGCCTGGAAGGGCTGATGGCGATGCAGGGCAAGCTGTTCGCCGAGCGCGAGCGCCTGGCCCAGGAACGATACAGCGATGCACGACGCAACATGCTCGCCCTGGTGCTGATGTGCCTGGCCCTGGTGAGCACTGTCGCGATACTGGTGACGCGCAGCGTGACCCGTCCGCTGGGCGGTGAACCCGATGATGCGGCACGGGTGCTGAACCTCATCGCCCAGGGCGACCTGACGATCCGGGTTCCCGTGGGCGTCGGTGCGAATGACAGCGTGATGAGCAACATGCATGACATGCAGCAGAATCTCAACGCCATGGTCCGCCATATCGCGGCCTCGGTGGACCGGGTGGCCAGCTCGTCCGAAGAGTTGAGTGCCGTCAGCAGCCAGACCAACAGCACCTTGCAATTGCAGGGTATGGAAATCGAACAGGCCGCGGCGGCGGTGAACCAGATGACAGCCGCGGTGGATGAAGTGGCGCGCAATGCGGTGAGCACCAGCGAGGCGTCGCGCCTCTCCGAACAGACCGCCCAGCGCGGGCGCGAGCAGGTCCAGGAAACGGTTGCGTCCATCGGCGTATTGGCCGATGGCGTGATGGATTCCTCCTCTCGCATCCAGCAACTGGCGGGACGGGTCGAGGACATCAGCTCGGTGCTGGACGTGATCCGCAGCATCGCCGAACAGACCAATCTCCTGGCGTTGAACGCCGCCATCGAGGCGGCCCGTGCCGGCGACGCCGGAAGGGGCTTTGCGGTGGTGGCCGACGAGGTCCGGGCGCTGGCCCATCGCACCCAGGATTCGACCCGGGAAATCGAAGACATGATCGGCAACATCCGCCAGGACAGCGGCCAGGCAGTGAGTGCCATGCAGAGCAACAGCGAGCGGGTGCAGAGCGCCCTGCAAGTGGCCCAGCGCTCGGGCGATGCCCTGGATGAAATCGCCCGTTCGATCTCGCAGATCAACGAGCGCAACCTGATGATCGCCAGCGCCACGGAACAGCAGGCGCTGGTGGCCCGGGAGGTAGACCGCAACCTGACGGGGATTCGCAATCTGTCCGAGCAGGTGCTGCTGGGCGCCCGTCACACCGACACGGCCGGTCAGGACCTGGCCCAGATGGCGGGTTCGCTGCATGAAACAGTGGCGCGGTTCAAGGTGTAGCCAGCAGGCGATGCCCAGGGACATCGAGCGATGTCCCTGGTCCCGGAGGACGAGCCAGCTCGCAATGGCGGTGAGTCAGCTTATGGCAAAAGGGGCCGTGCCGATGTCATCGCAAGCAGGTTCGCTTTCACAGGGCGGTGTGTCACCAGCCCCAGAACTGTAACCACCAGCCATAGCCCACCAGCCCGCTGGCCGATACCAGGCAGGCCATGGCGGGCAATCGTTGGAGGGGTGTCGCTGCGCTCTGTTCCAGGCGCCGGTAACCCAGCCAGAGGCTCCAGGCGATCGCCGCCACCAGCAGCCCGGCGCGAGCCGGCTGCACCCACTCGAGCAACAACCCTTCATAGCGCAACAGCTTGACGGTGGTGGCCGACAGGCCGAGGAACAATCCTGCACCGCCAAGGGGCGTCAAGGTGATGGCCAAGGGCCAATATTGGGCGGGATCGCCCACGAATCTCGCCGCCAGGCGCATCAGCAACAGCAATGAGGTGCCCAGCAGCATGGCGCTCGTGCCCAGGTAAGCGAGGATGCAAAACCCGTCGAGCCAACTGAAACTGTCATTGGCCTGGGGGTAATGGGTCAGCAGCCACCAGGGAGCATTGTCCTGCAGCGGCCAGAACAGCTCGTGGGCAACCAACCATTGTGCCAGCGCTTGCTTCAAGGCGATGAACCAGGGGCTGACGGTCCATTGAAAGGCGCCCATGGCCAGGCCGATGACCCCGAACAGCAGCAGGCGCACGTCCCATGCCGAGACGGTGGCCGGCGTCGCCTCCAGGATTTCCTGGCTGCTGGAACGGGCAATCAAGCGCACCGCATCGCGCTGGCCGCTGCAACGACCGCAGGCGTGACAGTCCGCGGCGCCCCGCAGGCGGCGGATATCCAGCAGCGGCGCACAATTGGGCGGCGGGCGGCGGGGGCCGGAGTTCTCCAGCCAGCGTTGTTCGTCCACAAAAAAATGCACCGGCGCCAGGCGGGCGAGCAGGGCGAAGACGCCGCTGACCGGACACAGGTAACGGCACCAGACCCGCTTGCCTCGGGCGAACAGCAGGCCGACCACCATGGCCGCGACGGTCGAGCCTCCCAGGATCAGCAGTGCCGCCTGGGCGTAGTCATAGACGCTGATCAGCTGGCCATAGATCGTGGTCAGGCAGAACGCCAGGGTGGGCCAGCCGGCCCAGCGCATCCCGCGGGGCACGCCCAAGCCCTTGCCATACCGACTGGCCCATTCGCTCAACGCGCCCTCAGGGCATAACACGCCACACCAGAGCCGACCGAACAGTACGATCGACAGCAAGACGAACGGCCACCAGATTCCCCAGAACAGGAACTGCGCCAGCAGGGTGAGATTGTCGAACAGCCGCGCCTGGCTCGCCGGCAATGGCGCCACGGCGGGCAGCACCAACAGCACTGCATAGAACAGCACCACCCCCCATTGCACGGCGCGAATGGTCGCACCGTGGCGCCGCATGCGATCGCCCAGGCGCTGGAGCCACGGGTTCAGGTCGGGCATGGCAGGCTTCGCGTCTTGCGCGGCCGCAGCCATCCGGCCACCAGCAGCCAGTAGCCCAGCCATACGACCAAGGTCAGCATGCTGGGGCTCGCCCGATAGCCGGCGAAGTCGGCCAGCAGGCCGCCCAGGCCATGGTCGTCGTCGAGTACCGCGCCGGTGTCCCAGAGGGCGTCCCCGATGGCGCGATACACCGGCTCGGGCCAGTCCATGGCGAGCCATTGCCCGGCGATCCGCTCCATGCCGCTGACCAGCAGCGCGGCCCCCAACAGCAGCAGGATCGCTTCGCTGATGGCGAAGAAATGTGGCCACGAGATGAACCGGCGGCTGCCGTGCAGCAGGGTGACGGTCAGCAGCGCCAGCGCCAGGCCGGCTACTGCGCCAATGGCGAACAGGCCCAGTGACGTGCCTTGCAACCTCGCACCGGCTCCGTACAGGAAGACCACGGTTTCACTGCCTTCGCGGCTGACCGCCAGCAGTGCCAGGACCAACAGCCCAAGGCCACCCTGGCGGTCCAGGCGCTCACCGGCGTGGCGTGTCAGGTCCTGCTTGAGTGTCCGGGCGTTTCGGTGCATCCAGCCCACCATCTGCACGATGAGCAGGCTGGCGATCAACGCCAGGGAGGCTTGGAACCACTCGTTCGCGGCACCGCTCATGGCCTCGCCGGCGAGCAGGATCAGGCCGGCCAGGAGCACCGACACCAGCAGGCCCAGCGCGGCTCCGCTCCATACATAGCGCGACAGTCGTCGGGACTGTGGCCGGCGACCGACCCAGGCCAGGAGAATCCCGATGACCAGCAGCGCCTCGACGCTTTCGCGCCAGACAATGAACATCGATTGAGTCATGCAAACGCCTCCTGCTGGCCGTTACCGGGCCAGGATGCCGCCCTCGGGCAGTTGCGGATTGAATTCATCGAAGAACGGATAGTGCCCGGGGCGCAGCGGGTGGATCACGACGAACGTGGTGACGCCCGGCGACAGGACCTTTTCCACCCGCAAGGGCGTGCTCTCGAACTCTGCCGGACCCTGGCCGACGTTCTTGAGCACGATCTTGAAACGTTGTCCGGCGGGCACTTCCAGCAGGGCGGGGGTGAAGTGGCCATCACGAATGCTCAGCTCGTAGGTCGGCAATTGCGCATGGGCCGCCGAAGGCAGTGCCAGGCCGGCCAGCATCAGCCACGCCAGGCGGCGATGGCTGGCGGCGTGGGGCGTGCGGGGTGCACGGTTCATCTTCAATACCCGCCTTTCTTGCCGATGCCGGCATAGACGAATTCGTACTTCAATTCACAACGTTCGAACCACGGCGCCACGCCGGTTTCCTTGTCGGTATGACGGCCCAGGGAGGCATGGCCACCGGGCGGCAGGACGGTGAAGGTCAGTTGATATCTACCGGGGCCGAGCAGTTTCACGTTGTCGCCGTAATGCGGTCCGTCGTTGGCCACCATGGCGTGGAAGTCGCCTTTGAGCTCGGTGTCGTTGCCCTGTTTCTTCAGCTTGAACGAGACGTTGAGGTAAGGCACGAAGCTGCCTTCCTGGAAGCCTTGCTGATTGTCTGCCGTGGCACGGATGTCGGCTTCCAGGTGCACATCGGAATCCGCCGTGGCCCGCATCATGCCGGCGGGGGCCATTTCGATCGGTTGCAGGTACACGGCACCGACCTCGAGTCCTGGGCACAGTTGCGGTTCGCCGATGGGGTATTCCCTGGCCTGGGACAGCGGTGCGATGAACAGCAGGGCGAGAGACAGTGGGGCAAGCGTGCGCATGACGATTTCCTGAACGGCTTGGAGTTCGGCCGAGTCTAGGAATGTTCGCTGCGAATAATAATGATTATTGTCAATTTCCAGCGCGATTGCGCCGGGCCGGATCGTGGTTCATCGGCCGTTCTTGATCGAAATCAAATGTGCCCTGGCGGTACAGCGATAGGGTGCACCTACACCCATCCGTCAGCGGTATCGACATGGCCAAGCCCTTTCCCATCAGCCCCAAACACCCTGAACGTATCTGCTGGGGGTGCGATCGGTATTGCGCATCGACTGCCCTGGCGTGCGGCAACGGTGCCGATCGCACCATGCACCCGGCGGAGATGAGCGGGGAGGATTGGTACCTGCAAGGTGACTGGGGCCTGGAGCTGGTGGACATCACCGCCAAGGTCATCGACCCAAGCGCCACTCACCTGAAGGAATGAAGCAGCCTTATCAGGTCCTGTACGAACGGCCTTGATACTCGTTCATGTTGCGTTGAAAACTGCCTCGCCTGAGCTTTCTCTCAAGACTTTTCGTACAGACCCGGGGAGCCAGCAAAGCTCACTGGCCCCCGAGCAGGGATGTCTACAACTTCGGCATCTGCCCGATCCGCCCCATCATCTCGGTCACGATCTGCAGGTCCAGCAGGAATTGCTCGACGGTCTTGAACTCGTTGTCGTTATGACCGGTGTACTTGACGTCAGGCATCGCCAGGCCGAATTGCACGCCGTTGGGCAGGTCATGGACCGACGTAGCGCCCGCCGAGGTGCCGAACTTGTGTTCCATGCCCAGGTTCTCGGTGGCCACGGCCAGCAGCGCCTTGACCCATTCACCTTCGGGGTTGCGGTACATCGGATCGTCAATGGAATAGTCAAAGGCCACCGCAACGTCGGACTTCTTGCTCCAGGCCGCCAGCTTGTCAGCGATTTCCGTCTTGAGCGCTGCCGTAGGCTTGCCGACCGGCACCCGCAGGTTGACGGCGAGCTTGAAGGCTTTGTCATCCATCCCGACGTAGGTCAGGGAGGCGGTCAACGGGCCCATGAAGGTGTCGGAAAACCCGATCCCGAGCTTGTTGCCCAGGTAGTCCAGGCCCCAGTTTTCGGCGGCGTAACGAGCGGCATCGGTGATGTGGTTGTGCTTGAGCGCCACCTGTGCGTCGAGGCCGTTGATGAAGTCCAGCATCCTCGCCACGGGGTTGACGCCCGACTCGGGTTCGGAGGAGTGGGCGGAAACCCCGGTGAAGGTCAACTGGACATCCGGGCCGGCCACCTGGGTAGCCACTTCGAAATCGCCGCCATTGCGCCTGGCGTACTCGGTTGCGGCCTTGAGCAGGCTGGCGGCCAGCTCGGTCGGCCTGTCGCTGGCGAAGGTGGCCACCGAAGTGGATGGAATCTGGTTGGTTGCCAGGCCTCCGGTCAATCCAGTGATTTCGGCGCCCTTGCCCTCTGCGGTGCGCCGGGGGAACTTGGCCATGACCGTGCCATAGCCTTTCTCGGCGATCACGACCGGATAGCCGCCATCCAGCGCCAGGTTGTAGTCGGGTGTGGGGTTGCGTTCGAAGTAGTAGGGGATGGCGTCGCCGGTGGTTTCCTCGGTGGTGTCCACCAGCAGCTTGAAGTTTCTCGCCAGCGGCAGTTGTTCTTCCTTGATGATCTTCATGGCATAGAGCGCCACGACGATGCCGTTCTTGTCGTCCTCGGTGCCCCGGCCGTACATGCGGTCGCCCACCAGGGTGACTTTGAACGGGTCGAGTCGGGTGCCGTCCTTCAGCACCCAGTTCTGCGGCGTCACGGGTACCACATCGGCATGGGCATGGATGCCCACGACCTCGTTGCCGCTGCCTTCGAGTGTAATTTCGTAGACGCGGTTATCGACGTTGCGGAAGTTCAGGTTGAAAGACTGGGCCAGGCTCTTGATCTTGTCGGCGATCTTGAGGAACTCGGGATTCTCATGCTGGGCCACGCCGTCCTGGCGGTACGTCGGGATGGCCACCAGCTCGCGCAGGGTTTCGGTGGCCGCGGCACCGTATTTCACCCGGGCATAGAGGCCCAGCAGGCGATGGATTTCGTTCTGCTGCTCAGCCGAAAGGGGTTTGTTGCCCTGGAAGGCACTGATGGCCGGAGCCAGATTGGCCGTTTTGGCCAGGTCGCTCTTGGCGACTTCTGCGAGGAACTGCCTGAAGTTGGAGACCGGCGTGCTGGCGAAGGTTTTGACGATGGTCGAGCCCTGCTGGGCGGTGATGTTGGCGAAGGCGGGCGTGGTCAGCGAGGCGAGGCTGGACAGCATCAGGGTGGCCGCGGCCAGGTGTTTGAGCGAGAAGTCCATTGCTGGGCATTCCTTTGCAGGCGGTTGGGAGACAAGTGTCTGATTTTGTGACACAAACGCTTACAACCTAACAGGCGAGCGAGGGGCGGGGGAGTCTTGCAGGGGATTGTGTCGCACAGCGAAGCAAAAACGGCGCAGATTTGAAAAACGATGTGGGTGAGCGGGTATTCACCTGATCCGAGCCTGATGCAGGACCCGGGGAACGCCAAGCGGGTCCACGACTGGCCAGCAGGCTCGCGATGGCGGTGGATCAGTTTGCATCCAGGCTGATCCGGTTGCCGTCGTCGCGAGCCGCTCGCTTGCGCAGGGCGTGGCTCAGTGCGGTGCGCGCGGGATGGTCTTGAGCAGGTCTTCAGGGCTGATGTAGCCGACCACCGGCTCCGCCGTGCTGCCTGGCAATGGCAGGTCGAGGATATGCCCCTTGATCTTGCCGATGACGTGCATCTCGCATGGCTTGCAGTCGAACTTCAGGGTGAGCACCTCGTCGCCGTGTATCAGTTGCATCGGCGCAACCTTGGTGCGCACGCCGGTGACGCCCTTGGCTTGCTTGGGGCAGAGATTGAACGAAAACCGCAGGCAATGCTTGGTGATCATCACCGGTACTTCGCCGGTCTCCTCGTGGGCCTCGAACGCTGCGTCGATCAGCTCGACCCCATGGCGATGATAGAAATCCCGGGCCTTCTGGTTGTAGACGTTGGCCAGGAACGACAGGTGCGACTCCGGGTACACTGGCGGCGGGTCGGTCTCGGCCTTGCGGCCACCGCGTGGATGGGCGGCGACACGGGCAGCGGTCAGGGCTTCGATGACTTCGCGCCGCAACGCCTTGAGCTGCGAGTTGGGGATGAAGAACGCCTGGGGCGCATCCAGCTTGATCGACGTGGCGTGATAGTCGGTGGTGCCCAGTTGGCCGAGCAGGTCGTGCAACTGCTCCAGTGCCTGTTCCGGTTTGTTCGCCAGGCCGAAGGGGCCGTCGAGGCTGACGCTGGCACTGATGCCTTCTTCACTGGTGGCGACCAGTTCCAGGCGTTCCTCGCGCAGGTGCGCGACCCAGGACAGGCCCACCCGGCGTTCAGCCGAAGTCTTGAGCAGTGCTTGCTGCCAGTTGTGGTCCAGGTTGCGGCTCAACGGGTGGTTGGGACGTAGCTGGTACATCCCGGCTGGCATCTCGTTGGGCTCGACGCGGTAGCGGTAGCGCTTCTGGCCGTCCTCTTCGAACTCGCCCCTGGGCTCGGCGATGTTGGCCCGGAAGCCCACCACTTCCCGCTTGACCAGCACGTTGAGGCCGTCGCCGTTGGACAGCGGGTCGAACGTCACCACCTGCAGGTCGCGCTTGCCGACCTTTTCCACCACGCCCACCGGTACGCCGGTGAAGGTCGGCGAATCGAAGGCGCCGATGTCGATCTTGCGCTCGCTGACGAAATAGTCGGTGCTGCCCCGGTGGAAGGTCTTGTCCGGATCGGGCACGAAGAAATGCGCGGTACGGCCACTGGAGGCGCGGGCCAGGTCGGGACGGTCTTCGAGGACATCGTCCAGGCGCTGGCGGTAGTAGGCGGTGATGTTCTTCACATAACCCACGTCCTTGTAGCGCCCCTCGATCTTGAAGGAGCGCACACCGGCTTCCACCAGGGCACGGATGTTGGCGCTCTGGTTGTTGTCTTTCATCGACAGCAGGTGTTTTTCATAGGCGACCACCCGGCCCTGGTCATCCTTGAGGGTGTAGGGCAGGCGGCAGGCCTGGGAACAGTCCCCACGGTTGGCGCTGCGGCCGTTCTGGGCGTGGGAAATGTTGCATTGACCGGAAAACGCGACGCACAGGGCGCCGTGGATGAAAAATTCGATGGCGGCATCGGTTTCGTCGGCGATGGCGCGGATTTCCTGGAGATTCAATTCCCGGGCCAGTACCAGTTGCGAGAACCCGGCCTGGTCGAGGAACTTGGCCCTTGCCAGGGTACGGATGTCGGTCTGGGTACTGGCATGCAGCTCGATCGGCGGAATATCCAGTTCCATCACCCCCAGGTCCTGGACGATCAACGCGTCGACACCAGCATCGTACAACTGATGGATCAGCTGGCGGGCCGGCTCCAGTTCGTTGTCGTGCAGGATCGTGTTGAGGGTGGTGAACACCCGGGCGTGGTAACGATGGGCGAACTCCACCAGCCGGGCGATATCGCCCACCTCGTTGCAGGCGTTATGACGCGCACCGAAACTCGGGCCACCGATGTACACGGCGTCGGCGCCGTGCAGGATGGCCTCGCGGGCGATGGTCACGTCGCGGGCAGGGCTGAGCAATTCCAGATGATGCTTGGGCAAGGACATGTGTTTTTCTAATCAGGCTGGTCACGGTCGAAGCGCGCATTGTAGCCGTCAGGCGGCTGCCCGGCACCTGTGGACTTGGATTTGTGTGCGCGGACCGATGCACGGCGGTACCGCGGCCGCCACCCGGAGGGCTAGCGCTGCGCCGGTTCGGCGCTGCACCAGCGGTTGCGCCCGGTGTTCTTGGCCAGATACAGGAAGGCATCGGCGGCCTTGATCAGCATGGCGGGCGTCACGTCCTCGGTGCCTGGCCGACAGCTGGTGATTCCCGCGCTGGCGGTGACGATTCCCAATGGATGGTCGCCGTGTTCGATGTTCAGCGCCCTGATGGATTCCAGTATCGTCTGGGCGACCTTGGCGGCACCCACGCTGTCGGTACTGGGCAGCAGGACGGTGAACTCTTCACCGCCATAGCGGACGGCCAGGTCGCTCGGCCGCTTGACCGCATGCTGGATCGCACTGGCGATCGCCCGCAGGCAGTCATCGCCCGCGGCGTGCCCGTATTTGTCGTTGAAGCGCTTGAAGTAATCCACGTCCAGCATGATCAGCGCCAGCGAAGAGCCCTGGCGCCTGGCCAGTCGTAGCTCATCGGCCAGGGTGATGTCCAGTTTCCTGCGGTTGTACAACCCGGTGAGACTGTCGGTCAGGGCCATGGCCCGCATGGTCTGGTGCGCATCGAGGATCTGTTGTTCCATGGCCATCCGATAGCGCAACTGGCTCAGCACGATCAGCCCGAAACTGACCAGGGTCAGGATCAGGAACACCAGCACGAAACCGGTCTTGAGCAGGTCGCGACGCCAGGGGGCGATGATGGATTCCCGGGACAGGCCGGCTTCCACCACCAATGGGTAGGTGGTCAGGGCCCGGTAGCCATAGAGCCGCTCGGTGTCGTCGACGACGGCCCTGGCTTCCGCGATGCCCTGGTTCGAGTTCGGCAGGAAGTGCTTGAAGATGACGCTGTTGACCAGGCTCTTGCCCACCACCGAGTCGACAAAGGGGCGTCTGACCAGGATGGTTCCATTGCGCATGGCCAGGACCAGGGCGCCCTTGTCGTCGATCTTGAAATCACCGTAGTAATCGACGAAATAACTGACCTTGACGGTGCCCAGCAACACCCCGGCGAAGGAGCCATCGGGATTGTTCAGGCGGCGGGAGATGGGAATGATCAGATCGTTGGTCGATCGGCTCCTGATCACTTGGCCGATGCGCACGTTTCGATCCTTGTGGGTGCGGTGGTACTGGAAATAGTCACGATCTGAATTGTTCGCTTCCTCCGGTATCACTGCCTTGTCCGTGACCAGCCATCTGCCGTCGGGACCGTAGATGAACAGCCCGTGCAGCTGCGGCATGATGGCCGATTGCTGTACCAACAGTTTGTGAATGCGCGGGATGTCCATGTTCTGGAGTCCGTCGCCTTCCACGCGCTCGCTGAGCGCGGCGGTCACCACATCCACTTGCCGGATGGTGTCCTCGGCATGTTGCGCCGTTGCCCGCGCCAGGTTCGTCACCGAGTCGCGGGCGGCCGCGAAGGCCGCACGATAGTCACGCCATGTCCGCCAGCCTTCAACGCTGAGGAACGCCACAACCACCACCAGCATGAAACTGACCGTAAGCCGCAGTGCAGCCCCAGCCTTCACAGCCGGGTGGGAAAAGGCCTCGTCGGTACTGTCTATCTTTGGCTCCGGCTGTTCGCGTCCGAGCATTACATATCCTTTGGCGACTTTTCTGCGCATCTTGCGGTGCGCAGCCTACCTTATCCGAAACCGGCACGTTAGCTGACTACGGTAGGGCCGGTACAGGTGGTGGCACTCGTGGGGCGAAAAAAAAGATAGAGTAAAGACGCATGGGCTTGTGACAGGTACTCGTCGGGCGTCAGTCCAGTAATAGTCCATGCGTCGCGTCACGCAAGCCATTGCCGCAATGCGGGGGAGGGGGCAGGCATGAAGGTTGGCGTCATCTCCGATACTCACGGCCTGCTCCGCCCCGAAGCGCTCGAGGCATTGCGCGGCTGCGAACGGATCATCCATGCCGGTGATATCGGTGGGCTCGATATTCTTGAGCGATTGGCCGAGATCGCCCCTTTGCAGGTAGTGCGCGGTAACAACGACCTGGGGACCGACTGGGCTGGCCGGCTGGCCGATCGCCTGCAGTTCGACCTCTGCGGGTGGCAGGTCTTGCTGGTGCACGACATCGCCGATGTCCCGGCTTCACTCGACCCGCGCGTGAAACTGGTGATCACCGGCCATTCCCATAAGCCCGGCATCGACTGGCGCGGCGAGCGCCTGTACCTCAATCCGGGTAGTGCAGGGCGTCGGCGTTTCAAGCTGCCGGTGACCCTGGCCTTGCTGGAGGTGGATGCAAACGCCATTGAACCCAGCATCGTCACTTTGCTGGAGGACCCGCCGCCTCCCGGCCCATGACCGGGAGGCGGCGGCGATCAAGGCTTCTTCGATCTTTGCCCCTGGTACGGGTGTGCGCTGGTCGCCGGTATCATGCCGCCGAGCTTGTTATCGATCCTCTCCAGTTCTCGGTATGGGCCTGTAGTTGCTCATGCAAACGTTGCATCGGTGCTGAGATCAGGTCGAGCCGGCGGGCCAGCGCCCCTCGGTGGAACAGCGCCTGCCAGCTGATATCTGCCTCGCCGGGCATCAGCCCGGTGAAGATGAATCCGGCCGCCATCAGTCGCCGGTAATCGTCGTTGAATTGCCGGCGAAGGCTGAGCCTCACTGAGATGGACCAGTGGGCAGGCAATTGTTGCAGTTGCCTGGCCAGGTGACGGCCGATGTGTCCAGCCACGACGTCGACCCGCCCCGGCAACTGCCTGAGTTGCAGAGGTTGCACCGAGCACGGGGCGTCATCGAGCGTGACGCCAAACCGCGATGCCATTGGGGCCATGAACCATTGGCATGTCGCAGGCCATCGGATCGAGGGCAATGGCCGGCGATGGCCCTGGATCATCTGGCAGCCGACCACCACGGTTTCGGCCAGGGCAACGTCGAACGGCGAAGGCACATGGTCGGGCATCAGCCCGGTGTCATGGAAACCCAGTCGTTGTGCCAGCCGTTGGCTGTAGGGATGGCTGGTGACTTGCTTGATCGACAGCCTGGCGAGTCCGAGGTCCTGGCACCGCTCCAGTAACTGCCGACCCAGGCGGGTTGCAATCTGACTGCCTTGCAGGGTGGGATCCACCGCCATCAGCGCCAGTTCCGCATCTTCATGACGGGGGGCAGCCTGGCACAGCGCAGCATGGCCGACGACACGTTCATCCAGCACCGCCACCATGGAACGCCACCGTTGGTGCAGGTTATGTTGGCAGATCATGTGGGGCAGGTAGACGTCCGGCGAAACGTAGTGGTACCCGTACACCCGGCGGAACAGTTCGCTTGTGCCGACGGCATCCGCAGGCCTGAACGGCCTGATGACCAGGGCGCTCATTGGCTGCGGCCCGTCGGGCCGTAGGATCGCCGATCGATGACCGGCAGGTGCTTGCCGGAGCGGGGATGGCGCTCAAGGTCCCGTGCATGGCAGGCCCGGACCTCCAGGCCAACCCGCTCGATGCCCGGATACAGCCTGGTGAGAGCGGCCTCCAGCGCCAGTGACAATGATTCATATGCTTGAAGGGGAACGCCGGGGGTCCATTTGAGCACCACGCGATCGTTGCCTGCCACCTGCTCGATGATCAGTTGCCATTGAGCGTCACCGGCCATGCCCTGGATGATTTCATTGATCTGCGGCGCAGACAGCGAAAGCACGCCCACCCGTACCCGTTGACTGTGGCTGCTGCGTCCCTGAAGCGCGAACTTGCGGCGCGGCGTACCGACCGGTTCACGCCAGCAGGCACGGTCGCCTACCGGGTAGCGTAGGATCGGCATCAAGGTACGGGTGAAGTTGGTCACCACCAGGTTACCGGGTCGGTCGCACGCCTCGATGACATCCCCGCTCAGTTCATCGATGATTTCCACCCGAGTCTGTTCGTCGAAGACCCGGTGTTCCCCTGGATTGCAGTCCGGGGTACTGGCCCCCACCAGCCCGGCGTCCACGCTGGCATAACCGATCGATGTGAAGCGTGCCTTCGGAAGGGCGCTTCTCAACGATGGCAGCTGACCTTCGAACAGGTGCTCTCCACCGAATAGCACCGTGGTGACCTGGGGCAACGTCCGTCCCTGCTGATTCAGGTGGCTGGCGAATGCCAGCAAGTGCGCCGGAACCCCGGCCAGCACATTGATATGGTGCGCGGTAATGGCGTCCGCCAGGATGTCGGGTTCGACCGAGCCGGTGAAGGGGAACTCGGTGATGGCTGCTTCAATGCGAGACAGGGCGCCGTGAATGAACAGGAAACTGGCATACAGGTCCCCGGAAAAGAACAGATTGGCGACTCGATCCCCTGCCTTGAGTTGCGTGGACAGGCTGCGACCGAAACAGTCGAGCATCCATTGCCACTCTTGATGGGTATAGACCGACAGTTTCCCCTGGCCGGTGGTGCCCCCGGTCTTGAAGACCAGTGCGTCCTGTACCCGATCGGTCAGTACCTCCCAGGTGTCCAGGTCCTGGCTGTCGGACCAGTAATCGTTGACGTCCGCAACAGGTATGTCCTGCAAGGCGCAGCCCTGGGACGGTAGATGTCCCAGGTGTCTCTGGTAATACCTTGAATGCTGGCGGACATGGGCCAGCCAGGGTTCAAATGTGAAGGAAATGCTCATCGGGATTCTCTGGAAAAATTCACGGGGTGACGGACAGGCAAAAGGCAATCAGCCGTGTTTTCTGACGTCGATCACCAGCGGGACCTTGCCGCTGTGCCTGTTATGTTCGAAGCACTCGGCCGGACAGGATTGGACTTCCAGTACCAGCAGGGCGGCATTGACCGAGGTGGACAATGGCCGCAGGCCCAGGACCCTGTGGCGGACCGCCCGGGCATCACCGTCGGCGCGAATCAGCAAGCGTTCACAGCCACTTGTGTCGTGATCGAGAACCACCTGGATGGCCACTTGCGCCCGTTCGGTGAGTTCCTGGGTATTGATGAACTCCGTGGCGATGCGAACCAGGCGGCCGTGACGCTGGCGCAATTCGAACCGGGGCGATTCCAGGCCACACGGGCAAGGGGTGGTCAACCAGCGTCCACAATCGCCGACTTCATAGCGGCGAAGGGGTTGTGCCTGGCGCAGGCGGGAAGTGAACAGCAGCCGTCCGGTGTCCCCACGCCTTAGCGGGATGTCCTGGTCCAGGGCGACGATTTCCAGGTGCTGGATGTCGGCCATCAGATGGAAGACACCCTCGTCGCTGGCGAGGCAGGCATGGCCCAGTGGGCCGGCATCCACGGTGCCATAGATGGCTGAGCGGATGCTCGTGACGCCGCAGTCCTGAAGCAGTTGCCGACTGCCTTGGCCCAGGTGCTCGCCACCGAGCAGTACCTTGCGTACGCCACCGTAACCCTGGAGCGCGGGCCGCTGGCTGGAGAACAAGCGGTGCAGGGTGCTCGGCATGCCCACCACGGTGTTGACGTCATGGGCGACGATCAACCGGGCGATTTCATCGAAATCGTTGTCCGAGGGAGCGCCCATGGGGTAGTGCACGACGTTCATCTGTTCAAGAATTTTCGAAAAGCTGAAAAAACCGCCATAGAGGCCGCCCCCATAGAACAGGTTCATGACACGGTCCCGTGCGGGATCGAGTCCGGCGGCGCGCAACCCGTCGGCTGCCGCGCGCATGTGGCGATCGAAGTCGCGATGACTGTAGGACGCCAGCACAGGCGCACCGCTGCTGCCGCCGGAGCGGAAGAACAGCTGTGCCTGGGCACTGACGGGTAATGCGGCGAAAGCCGCCTTGTCCATGATGGGGGTCGAGGCGTCGACCGACAGAGCGGGGGGCGGCCGGTCCAGGGTGACCCGATGAGGTGCGATATCCGCCTCGAGACTGACCGACACCCGACGGCTCAACCGTTGCAGCGCATAGACGCCGTCATGGGGCTCGCCGTCATAGCCTTGCTGGACGGCCGCGGTCGCTGAAACACGGGTTACGCCAGCGGCTAGCAGGCCGCGGGTCAGTTCCGCGGCCTGGTCCGCTTCACACATGAGCGCGCAGCTTTGCAGTACATTGCGCCAGGGCAGCAGGGTTTCGATCAATGCCGCCCGAGGCACGGGGCGCAGCAATAGCGTGCGGAACAGCGGCGATGGCGACAACTGGCGATGATGTTCCCACAGAATGCGCCAGCCGCTGCCGTCCCAGACCTGGCCGGTGACTTGCGCGAAGCTCTGGTCCAGTCGGGCAAGAGCCGTCCGGGTAGTGATCTCGCAGGCCTCCGCGGTGCTGACCGCCAGCGCCGGCCAGCGCCCGGACCGTCGTTCGAACGCAGCGGCGAGCGCATTGCCCAATGCCTGCAACGCAGCAGGTTCATCGCTGTCCACCAGCAGCCATTGCGGGCTGGAGCAGGCTTGCTGATCCAGGCGGCAGATTTCGTCCACCAGGCAGTCCAGTGCCTGTGGGCTGGCGGCGCGGAGCGTGACATAGGCGAAGCTGATGCGATGGCCCCAGTCGATCCAGCGGCACCCGCCGGGGATCTGCTCGCGCATGGCCCTGAGGGCCGTTTCTCCACCCCACGCGCTGACGCCTTGCGCCAGGGCGAAGAGACGATTGTTCTCGTGGTACGGCAGCGGCAATACCGCCAGGTATTCGCGCAGGCGGCCGCTTGGATCGCAATCGAGGAAGGCCTTGAGCGCCCGCGCCGTCAGGCCCTCGTCACGGGTGCTTGGACGTATCCAGTTGATGTTGCCCGCCAGCAGGCTTTCCAGGGCGGCGCAGAACGCCAGCAGCGGTGCGTTGCCCGGCGTGACGTGTACCACCAGGCCCAGGGGCTGCCAGCTTTCGAAGGGGCCATCGCTGTAGTCGATGCGCCTGATCGAGCGAGGGGACGGTCCCAGTTCACGCGTCAGCTTCACGCCCAGGTGATCGCGACTGCAGAAGGCGATCAGCGCCTGGCACTGATCCTCGGTCAGGAATGGGGCTCGACCGGCAGAGCTCAGCTTTTCTACGAACGTCTCGGCGCATTCGAGCACGCTGTCGCTCGAGGGTGGCGAGGCCAGGAGGTCGGGCAGCCGTGCCTGCAACCGCTGCAGCGTCTCGTCCAGGGGCAGCTCCCCATGCAGTTGGCCGTTGATGAGGTACATGTCAGTTCTCCTTGATCATTTCGGCGGCCGCCATGGCACAGCTTCGGCTGGCGCTGGTGCCGGCACGGCCATGCAGCTCGAACCACTGGGTAGCCGAGCCGCATTCGCAATCGGCGGGGTGCAGGGTCGCGAGGTCGCTCATCACCACGGCATGGGCCGGGCTGGAAGAGATGTAGGGCGATACGAAAGACAGCAGACCCGGTGCGCCGAATGGCTGGACGCTGAAATCCGAGGGGTGGCGGACGAAGACTCTGGAGTACACCGGTACATGGAAGCGGTGGTGCGCACATTCGATGTACGGCACGGCATGTTCGACCGCGCCATAGCCGTCCCGGCAACGCTGGGTGTCGATACCCAACTGCCGGCGGATGTGCTCATAGACCTGCTGGCGGGGAATCTCCTGGGCGGCCTGTTTTTTCCAGCCGCCTCCCAGGAACACCAGGGAATCGGGCGCAAGCTTCAGGTCCGGGACGGCGGTTTCGCGCATGCGCTCAAGTACATGGCAAAGCAGCGCCGGGAAGCCGAATATCCTGACCGGCAGGCCCTGCTCGGCGAATTCCTGCAATGCGCGGATGACGCCAAAGACATCGAACTCATGGCCTTTTCCGGTGCGCCGCAACGCATACGCAACGCGATTGACCGGGGCAAAGCGACACAGGAACTGATCGGTATAGGCAGTGCCCAGGCGATTGTCAGGTTCGGGTTCGTGGCCGAGCAACAGATAATTGCAAGGCGAATCCGGCGTGAACCAGCCGTAGTGCTCGAAGATCCGCGCCACCATCCCCTGGGCGGCCGCCATGCTGCGTTCGTCGTAGCGCATGCGGCTTTTCTGCCCACTGGTGCCGGAGGAGGTCAGTTCCAGGGCATCCCCGGCGGTGGGGCTGAGCAGCAGTCGCTGCTTGAAGTAATTGGCGTAGATGGGCGGCAGGCGCGACCAGTCGGTCAAATGTTCCAGGTCTGCGGCGCCAAGGCCGTTGGCGTTGAGCCAGTCTTCATAACCCGGCGTGTGGTGGCTATGGAACAGGCTGATCTCTGCCATGGCACGATCGAACAGTCCGGTGGGCATCGATTCGGGGCTATAGGGATGGCGCGATGCGCATAGCGCATCGGCATGGGGGAAATGGATCATTGGATTTCCTCAGGACGGCAAATCAGGCTTGAGTGACCGGACGGGTCATGAACAGGCGCAACACCACAAGACAGCTGAGCCCGGCGACGCCGGTCTTCAGCGCAAAGGATTCCAGGCTTGATCCGGCGCCCAACAGTGCCAGCAGCGAACCGGCCGAGCTCATCACCGCGATGGAAATCATCCCGACCATGGCCGAGACCAGGCCTTTGCTATCGTCGCTGGCGTAAAGGGCCAGTCGATACAGTGCTGCGTTGCCCATGCCCAGCCCGAGGGCATAGAGCGACAGGGCGCCGACCAGAACCGGCAGGGAAAGCGGCAAGCGGCTGGCGAGCACCAATGCGATCAGGCCTGCACACAGGGGCCAGAGGCTGTAGCGCAGCACACCGCGCACGCCAGCCCGCTCCACCAGGCCATTGAGCAGGAGATTGCCGAGGATCACCGCGGTGAAGACCGGAACCTGCCACAGCCCGTACAGCAGCGGAGAAAGGCCCTGGCCCTCGATCAACAGCAACGGCGACAGGCCTATCCAGGCAATCAGGGGCAGGCTCATCAGGCCCAGCGCCACGCTGGCAGAGAGGAAACCGACATGGCCCAGCAAGGCGCCATAACGCTTGAGCAGCCTGGGTAGCTCGAAGGGCTCGGACGCCGACTGGCGATAAGCCGGTCCGGGTTTGTGCGGCATGAACCCCCACAAGGCCAGCCAGCTCATCGCCCCCAGGCCGGCCAGCAGCAGGAACAGCTCGCGCCAGGACAGCCATTGCAGCATCAGCCCCCCCAGCAAAGGGCCCAGCAAGGGAGAGAGAAGGGCGAG
This sequence comes from Pseudomonas sp. NFACC43, assembly GCF_900119645.1. Lineage (NCBI taxonomy): Bacteria > Pseudomonadati > Pseudomonadota > Gammaproteobacteria > Pseudomonadales > Pseudomonadaceae > Pseudomonas > Pseudomonas sp. NFACC43. The sequence continues at coordinate 316,846 of NZ_FPKK01000005.1, read as the reverse complement.
GTTGCCCAGTAGCGCCATGACCTTCACGGCGTCCGATTCGCTGAACATTTCCTGTATGGCGGGATAGCTGACGGCAATCACGAAGCCCAGGCCCATGCCCTGGATCAGGCGAAGGCCATTGAACCCCGGCATGTGGGTGACCTGGGTAATCGCCGCGCACGCCAGCACGAAGCCGGCACAGCCGGCGAGCATGAAGGGGCGCCGCCCATGGCGATCCGACAGGGGGCCGATCAGCCAGGGCAGCATGACGCCGCCCAGCAGGTAGAGGTTGAAGGCATAGGGTATCTGGTCCGCAGTTGCACCGAGCTCTTCGGTGACTGCAGGCATGGCGGGCATGACCAGGTCACTGGCCATGTAGGTGAGGAGTTCGAAAAGCGCGATAGCCAGGCAAAAACCTGTCAATCGATTGGGTGAGGAAGTTGTCAGCAAGTTTTGCATGGTTTCCAACGTTATTTTCAATAAGGAGGTAAGTGCCTCTTATTCGAGAATACGTGGGCGGGTTTCAGGGCCGAAATAAGCGTTGCCCTTAGTTTGCGGAGGAAACCTGACTTAAAGTTGTACGAACAAATGCCCTGCCGTGTGGGCATTTGTTCCTGCTTTGGGTAATCAGTCTGATGCCGCTGGCCTGGCAGGCGGCCCGTCGGTTTCTGACGATTCAGCCACGTCAGTCAACGGTGTGGGTCGAAGCCTGGACCGCCGTGGCGCCCTGGCCCATCGCCATGACCCCGGTCGTGAGGAAAGAACAGGCAGCCGCCCAGCATCAGGGTGGACGACGGTGCGAGCAGCAGGGTTATACGACGAAACATAAATAAATCCTCATGATGAACAGCACCGGGTTGCGTGCAAACGCGCCTTCGGCTGTACCATGGGACCCCGTGTGCTGCCCCTTGTCCCTGGAATCGGGTAGGCACCTGGCAAGCAGACGGATACAGAACGGATACATTCAGGAACTGGCAATGACTCATTCGCAACGCTTGAAATACTCGATCCTGATCGTCCTCGTGGTCCTGGCAATCATGCTCGGGCTGTCCTGGATGCAGAACAAAGGCATGATCAGCGAACAGCTGTTCCAATACATCGCCATTGCCGTGGCGGTCATCGTCGTCGTGATCAACGGGGTGATGCGACGCAAGGTCAAGCCCTAGCGCTTCGCAGGGAGCGCCTGGCGTCAGTCTCCAGCCTCGAGCGCAGCCATTGCCCTGTGGTGCAGGCTATAGCTCTTGTCGGGGTTGAGTGTCAGTACCCCCTCGCTGCACAAGCGCTTCAAGACCTCGCGTACGCTGAGGAAGGACAACGGAATGTCCAGCCCCACCAACTGGCTGTGTACCCCTCGTACACCCAGGCTGCGGTTTTCCCCTGCCGCCGTCAGCAGCGCATCGATGACCTTGAGGCGAATCAGGCTGGTTCTGAGCCCGAAGCTCTTTAGCAGGCGCCTGATGTGCTCATTGCTGCCGCGTTCCGTTGGCCTGGCGAACACGTTGTCGGGGGTCTTTATCGCGATGCCGGTTGACCCCGGCTTACCCTCCCTGGGCAGTTGCGCGTTATGCATGCAGAAACTCCTTACCAGCCTGAACAGAAGAAAAGATTGCAAATACTCTCCTGATAGGACGAACGAGAGCGGCCAATCATGAAGGCGCGGTTGTAAAAAAATGCGGCAATGTCGCGCAAGCCCCGTGATCAGGCCTCTGGCTGGTCATTAATTTTTTTTAATCCGGTTCGTTTCCAAGGAAGGCGCGTTCCCGGCTTCATGCCCGAGGGATGTGATTTCCAGGCCGGATATGACGTTTTTCCTGCTGTCCTTTCAGTAGCCGTCCCGGTTTTTCAAGGTTTTCGATCAGGAGTGAACGTGAAGATATCCGGGCAGTTATCGAGGTTTTGCCTCACAGGCGCGGTTCTGGGCGTGGGGCTGGGGCTTGCCGCCGTTGCCAGCGCCCAGGGCGATGCGCAACAGGCCAGCGCCGAGATCCGTCGTACCCAGTTTGGCGTGCCGCATATCCGTGCCGAGAATGAGCGTGGCCTGGGTTATGGCATCGGTTATGCCTACGCCCAGGACAATCTCTGCCTGCTCGCCAATGAAATCGTCACGGTCAATGGCCAGCGCTCGCGGTATTTCGGGCCCGACCAGGTCACGGTCGAACAGCGGAAAAACACCGCCAGCGACCTGTTTTTCAGCTGGCTCAACACCCCCCGGGCGGTCTCCGGTTTCTGGCAGGCACAGACGCCCGAGGTGAAACAGCTGGTCGAGGGGTATGCGGTGGGCTACAACCGTGCCTTGTCCGAGCGCCGGGCCAAAGGGCTGCCTGAGCAGTGCGCGAGCGAATGGGTACGACCGATCACCGCGCTGGACCTGGTCAAGTTGACCCGTCGCCTGCTGGTGGAAGGCGGCGTTGGCCAGTTCGCCGAAGCCCTGGCCGGTGCACAGCCGCCCAGGGCTTCGGCGGACGCCGCCGTGCCGGTGGCGGATTTTGTGGTCGCCGCCGAGCGACAGCAGCGCTTCGCCCTGGAGCGCGGCAGCAACGGGCTGGCCATCGGCAGTGAACGTTCCTTCAACGGACGCGGCATGCTGCTGGCCAATCCGCATTTTCCCTGGCTGGGGGGCATGCGCTTCTATCAGATGCACCTGACCATCCCGGGCAAGCTGGATGTCATGGGCGCCGCGTTGCCGGGGCTGCCGGTGATCAACATCGGTTTCAGCCAGCATCTGGCCTGGACCCACACTGTCGACACTTCCAAGCATTTCACCCTGTACCGCCTGCAGCTCGATCCCAAGGACCCGACCCGTTACCTGATCGATGGTGAGTCCGTACCGATGAGCCAGCAGACGGTCACGGTGGAAATCAGGCAGCCCGACGGCCAGGTGAAGTCGATTTCGCGGGTGGTCTACGGCTCCCGGTTCGGGCCGGTGGTGCAGTGGCCCGGACGGTTGGACTGGGACGGCCAGTTTGCCTACAGCCTGCGGGATGCCAACCTGGAAAACGATCGGGTGTTGGCCCAGTGGTACGCCATGAACCGGGCTGTCACCCTCGAGGATTTCCAGAATACCGTGCATGAGATCCAGGGCATTCCGTGGGTCAACACCCTGGCGGTGGATGACCAGGGGCAGAGCCTGTACATGAACCTGTCGGTGGTGCCGAACGTGGGGGCCGATAAACTGGCCCGCTGCAGCGACCCGCGGGCCGGGCAGAAGTTGATCGTCCTGGACGGCTCGCGTAGCGAATGCGCCTGGGATGTGGACCCGAAAGCTGCGCAGAAAGGCATCTACGCCGCCGAAAAACTTCCGCAACTGTTGCGCCGCGACTTTGTGCAGAATTCCAACGATTCGGCCTGGATGGTCAACCCGTCACAACCATTGTCCGGCTATTCGCCCTTGATCAGCCAGCAAGGCCAGCCCTTGGGCCAGCGGTCGCGTTTTGCCCTGGACCGGCTCGGCAGGCTGGCCCAGCAAGGACCGGTGAAGGTGGAGGACTTGCAGCGCATGGTAATGGACGACCAGGTCTACCTGGCCGACCAGGTGATGCCAGACCTGCTGGCGTTCTGTTCGGCCGAATCGGGCGCCGCTGCAGCGGTACTGGCTCAGGCGTGTGCCAGCCTGAAGGCGTGGGACCGTACTGCTGGCCTGGACAGCGGATTGGGGTTCGTTCATTTCCAGCGCATCATGGAGCGGCTGCAGGCCGTGCCTGATGCCTGGCGCGTGGCCTTCGACCCAAAGGACCCACAACATACGCCACGAGGCCTGGCTGTCGAGAAGCCGGCAGTCAGCGAGGCAGTGCGCCAGGCCATGGTCGCCTCGGTGGAGGCGGTGAAGGCCGCCGGGCTGCCATCCTCCAGCCGCTGGCAGGATCTTCAGGTCGCCAGCAGCGGTGGCCGGCAGACACCGATCCACGGCGGGCCTGGGGAGCTGGGGATCTACAATGCGATTCAGAGTGTGCCGGGGGCAAACGGCAAGCGCGAAGTGGTCAGCGGCACCAGTTACCTGCAAGTGGTGACATTCGACAGCAAGGGGCCCCAGGCACAAGGGCTGTTGGCATTCTCCATTTCCAGCGACCCGGCATCCCCTCATTCGGCGGACCAGACCGAGGCGTTCTCGAAGAAACGCTGGAGCGTGCTGCCATTCACCGAACAGCAGATCAAGGCCGATCCCCACTACCAGGCGCTGATCATTCGTGAGCGCGATGAGGCCGGCAGGGTGGCCACGCAATAAGCCTGGAGCCGCAAGACAGCCTGCGATAGCGTCAACGCCGACGCCATCGCAGGCCCTTTGTCATTGACGGGGAGCAGTTTTCTGAGTGCTGGTCGGCCTCTGGCCGACGGCATTGAGCACCGGGTTGCCGTCCTTGTTCTGCGTCAGGTAGACCGGCAGTACTTTTGGCAACGACGGCACCAGGTTCTTCACTTCACTGACGTTGTAGATACCGCCGATGCGCAGGGCGCCGGTGTTGTTGTCGGCCAGCATGACGGGACGGTCGAGGTAGCGGTTGATCAGCGGCAGCGCATCGGTGAGGGTCAGGTTATCCAGCACCAGCTTGCCGCTGCGCCATGCCAGTGAGCTGTCATCGGCAGGCGTTTCGCGGACCTGCGGCTGGAAATCGCCGGCCTTGTAGCTCGCCTGCATGCCGGGTGTCAGGCGCGAGCCGTTTTGCGTCAGTGCATGGTTGCTGGCGACCAGTACCGAGCCTTCCACCAGCGTGACGCGCACCTGGTCCTGATACATCCAGACGTTGAAGCGGGTCCCGGTCACCCGTACCTGGCCCTGGCCGGCCCGAACGATGAACGGGTGCTGGGTATCGTGGCTGACTTCGAAAAACGCCTCGCCCTTTTTCAGGGTCGCGCGACGCTCATTCTTGTAATTGGCGAATACCAGCTCGCTGCCCAGGTTGAGTTCTACCTGGCTGCCATCGCCCAGGATGATGCGCCGTACGCTTGCGTCGGCTTCGAAGCGCTCGTAGGAATTGGCCAGCCAGCCCAGGTTCCAGCCCGTATAGGCCGCCAGTGGCAGCCCCAGCACCAGCACCGCGGCGGCAGCGGCCAGGGGACGCCAGCGCGCCCGCGGCCGGGGACGAGACACCGGGACCGGCGGCGCGGGTTCGACGCGCGGCAAGTGATCGGCGACGTCCCAGATCTCCAGCATGGCGGCGTATTCGAACGCATGCAGGGGATCGGCATCGTGCCACTGCTTGAAGGCCAGCCGTTCGGCATCGCTACAGTCGGCAGCATGCATACGCATGCACCAGTGCGCGGCCGCATCGGTAATGGCGTCGTATTCGGCTTCCGAGAGTGTATGTTCGGTCATTGACTCTTCCTGGTTTGCCGCATTCTAACCTTCGGCATGAGCTGTCGAGAACTGCCGTCATGGCGATAACATGTCAAATAGGCCGGTTTTTTTCCGCCAAAGGTGCTTGCACCCGTATGGCTGCCCCCTAGCATCCCATGGGCCGGGTGAAAAAAAGATCAACGGGTCGCGCATGGCAGAAGAATAGCCACTCAAGAGCCAGCGGCGGGCAGCACGGCGTCGAGCTGGCGTCCCAGCATGCAAATCAGCAAGGTCATGGAGTCGGCGTTTCGAAGGATCAGGTCGATGCGTTTATCGGCCGAAGCGGGGTCGAGGAAAATATCCCGTGCTTCGCTGATGCTGGTAGCCCCCGTGATTTTCAGTATTTCCCTGGTCATGTCCTTGAATTGACGTACCTGTTCCAGGCTCTTGAGCATCCCGGCCCGATGGTCCCAGGCCATGAACAGTTTCGATCGCGGCGTACCCAGCGAAAACCCTTTGAGTTGTTGCTCTTTCAACTCCCTCGACTTGCGTCGCCCGAATTCGGTGTCTTGGGAAATGAGGTCGAAGAAGGGCAATGAAGCATCCAGGTAAACGATGTCGTACGTGTCGAACAACTGGTGGGTCAATTCATGGATAAGAGTCGCCCCCTGGGCATGGGCGTCGACATTGAATGATTGCGGCACAAGCTCCTGGTATCGGTCCAGGCCTATTTCAAAGAACAGCTGCGTGAGGTAAATCCGTCCCTTGGCGTTGGGTTCCACGACAAATGCTGTGGCGATATCGTTGATATCCTTGAGATTGCCGATGACGATGCGCTTGGCGTTCTGCGCTTCCCATGAAGGATCGGCCAGTGCCCGGCAGATCGGCGCAATCGCCGTGTGGACCTTCTCGATCAGGCCGGCATCGACGTGTTCCACGCCCAGGAACGTCTGGAGAAACGTTTCCAGTCGAGAGGCCGGCGCACGTTGCTGCCTGGCGTGCTCCAGGTTATGGAGGGCGTTGATCGAGTAGAACCTGGCTGTCTCCAGGGCCTGGACGATGGCATTGGCATGGTAGGGGTATTTCCTGCGTATTTCAGCCATGCCCCGGGCTTCGATGTTCAACGAGGCGCCGGCCTGGTAGTCACTGTAGGAATTGGCGAGTGTGGACATGACCTTGCCGTAGCGAATGGTGTGTCGCTGCGGATCGATCGCCCACTGCTGGTCGTCGGACGATCGAGCCAGTATCGGTCCTTCGCCATGGGCATGGACGACACGCCATACCTGGTTCGCTTTGGCGACCTGGAAGACCCTGCCGGCCACGCTCGCATAGAGCTTGCCGGATCCCGCTGCGCCGTAGGTGCCGTCGGCCAGGTTTGCGTGCAGGTCGAAAAGGCTGGCATCCGTGGCTTCGAAGGCGTGCAGGTTGGTACGGGTCGGTGCCGTGGACGCGATATCTTTCCAGCTCATTTCGGTCGTCGTCCGGGGCACCTGCGTTGCTGGGCTGGCAGGGGCGAGCAGGCCGAACGTATCGTCGCGATTGAGCATGCCCAGCGAGACCATTTCCGCGGCGCCGGCGATGAAGTCATGCAAGCCGGTTTTCCAGTCATGCTGTTGCAGCGCTTCGGCAGAGGCCTTGAAGTCCTGGTAGCTTTCCCAAAGGGTCTCGAAAAACGTCAATTTGCCCGGTAGCTGGCGTCCAGCAAACCTGACCCCGGTGCTGAACAGATGCAGGACCGTTTGCCAGTCGAACTGGCGTTTGCGGTCGGTCTGGGTGCTCAACAGGTCCGATAGCAGGTCCAGGTTATCGTTGAACAGTGTGTCGAGCAGGTTCGTCTGAATCGGGTTCGAGGCCAGGGTGATGTCCGACAGCTTTCCAAGGGTGGACACGAACAGGTTCCGGAACAGCCCCTGATGGGTCGTGGGGAGCCGGCTGATCAGCAGATCCTGAAGCGCCCCGGGCAGGTTGAGCGCAGCGATGAGGCTGGCCTCGTCCTTGAATTCGATGAGGTTCGGCCCCGCGCGGTAGGGCGCATACAGCACATGAGGAGCCGTCGCGTCGGTGCTCGATCCGATCAGGTAGAGTCCCAGTGTCTTGACCGCCGCGGCGCCGCCGGTCGTTATCAGTTCCAGTGGACGGATCAGGGCGCTGGCACCTTTCACTGCCTGGCGCGCGATGCCGTCCGGCATATCCAGGACCTGGCGAATCAAGTCGAATGCCGTGGCCGACAGGTACTGTTGCAGGTGCCGTGCGTGGGCATGCTGCAACAGTTGCCAGGGCAACTGGCGGCGAAAACGCTGCTTTCTCGCTTCTGCGTCCGCTCCCGTGCCGGAGAGCTTGTCCCTGACGTGTTTTTTATACGAAGTGGAGATATCCAGGGACAGCAGCATCTGCTTCACAGTGGCTTCGTTCAGACTGTCCGGCAGTTTTTTTCCGGACGTGGAGGAGACATGCAAGCCGGTCTTCTGGGTGAACTCGACATGGTTCAAGGCGAAATCGATCAAGGAAGCGGGAGGACCGGCCAATGCGAGGTTCGGCGTGATCAGGATGCTGGCCGGGTCGAGATCCTTTTCGCCAAGGCGTGCATCCATTAATGCCTTGAGCTTTTTACCGACATAGGTGCGAAGCGGCTCGATACCGTCCAGGTAGTCCTTGCCGTCGGCCACGCTGTTCTTGTATTGGTCGAGCAGATCGATATGCAAGCGTTGATCTTCCAGGGCGGCCGTGCCGAGCCAGGCGGGCAGTTTCTGCCGCCACCGGTTCGCCTGGGCGATGCGCATCGCACGCGGCAGATTGGTCGGAGCGCCTTTGTTCTGCAGCGCCTCGAGGCTTTTCGCCAAGGCCATCCCGCTCAGTTTCCATGGGCCGATTTTCAGACTGCTCAGGTACCGGTGTTCGGCTTCGAAAAGATCGATGAAGGAACTCATCCGGTTCGACAGGACGTTGTCTTCGATCAGCTCGAATGCCTCGAGCCGGTAATGCCCGTGGGGCTTGCGTTGGGCAGCGGGCAGGTTTTCCAGCAGGCTGAAACGTCTTCGAGGGTCGAGCAGGTAGCGGTTCAATTGCCCGGCGGCCATCTCCACGGAAGAAAAGACCTGCAGGCCGTCCGAAGGCGTCCACAGAATACCCAGGCCTGAATAGGGCGTATCCAGCCCGCCGCGTTCGGTGAGGAAAAAACAGTTGGCGAGGCAAAGGTGGACCGTTCGGGTTTCGTCGGTACAGGTGAGCCTCAGCGAATAGACGTCCGGCCGGAAGCCCTTGACCCCCATGCGTTGGGTGCGGTCGGGAAAATCGGGGTCGTAGGCGAACACGGTCCTGATGAGGTCGTGGGCGGCTGGCGGCAGGGTTCCGTCCAGCTCCCTGAGTTCGGCTTCGGCACGTATTCCCAGAGAAAAAACGTTGGTGAGCTTTGGCAGCAGCGCTCTCAGGTCCTTGGAAAACTCGTGGGGACTGGACATCGGCACTCGGGCGAACAGCGTGGTGAAAGCCTCTTCGACGCTGGCATAGCTCTTGATCTTCCTTTCCAGTTGGTCGGCCATGAAGTTGGAAGGGCGCAAGTCTCCGTAAAACACCGGTTGGGCACCCCAATGGCCCTGGATCCCCTGCTTCAACAGGCTTTTGTCGATCAAGGTGCGTATGTCCAGCGCCTTGTCGACGAGGGCGTGAAGGTCGACCTTGCCCTGGCGAGACATCTCCAAGGCGTAATGAAGGTTGCTGGTCTGCTTGCCGATGATGGTGTTGGCCAGGGACTCGAACACCGGCAAGGCCACGGGGTGCCCCGACACCTTTGGCTCGTCGAGGCGTAGGAAGCGGTTGCGCTCTTCCAGGCTCAGAAGGCCGTAGAGGGCTTCTTTTCGCGTGGCCCGGGTCGGAGTGCCGAGCAATGTCTGCTTGAAGCTCAGATAGTCGTCGACTTTCTGGAGACCGTGGCTGGGCGTGTAGAGGTAGTGCCCCTTGCCGCTGATCATCAACGAGCCGGCGAGCTCCACGTAGAGCGGTTCGTATTCCCAGAGTCGCACCGTTTCGATGAACAGAAGCGTTTCATCCCGACCGGACGGCCCGAGGACCCGGAACAGCTCCCGGCTCTGTGCATGCGTCAGTTGCCTCTGTTCCCGCTGGATCAGGATGTTCGCCCGCAACGTGTCGCTGAGCACCTGCGAGAGAAGCTTGCGGCGTGAAATATGAAAGGGGCCGGTGGCGTCCCAGTAACCCTCGATGCACTGGATGAGCCGTGGGATCAGGTGTCCAGCGGCGACCTTCAGCAGGTTTTCCCACTGCCGGGCGTTCCCGGATGATGGGGTGATCCCCGGATGGATGAATTCCACGTCATGTCCGCTGGGTCGTCCCTGGTGGTGGAAATAGACCAGGACCGCGTCAGCCAGGGACATGGTGTTGATGACCCGGCCGGCTGTCGGGCTCCCGGCGCCGGCATAGGTGCTGATCGCCACGCGTCCCTGCCTGTGGTCGAAGTTCGACGCCGCTTCGTTCAATACCTGGTCGAGCATCGCCTGCAACGAAGGCAGTTTCATCAGTTCGTCCACCATTGTCCGGGCATTGAGGCTCTGTGCATGCTCGATGCTTGCGACCAGGGCTTCGAAGACATCGCCCTCGATGAGCGAGCGGGTCTGTCGGATGCCGGGGGAGCCGTTCAGTTCGGCCCGTTGTGAAATCGAGAGCAGTTGAAACAGATCGTCACGTTCGACGGGGCTCGCCAGCATGTGCTCGATCTTTGTTTCGAGGGCTCGGCGGCTGGCGAACTTTCTGATGCCACCTTGTGGTGTATAGAGAAACGCAGGCCAAGCCTGCGAAGCGCCGGTCGCTGGCGAGGCCGTCAGGCTAAGGCAGCCGGCCAGGGGAATCGGGGTTCGGCCGGTCGCTTCGAACAGGATGGTTTCGACAGACATCGGCGGTGTCTGCGCTGCACGCAGCGAGTGGCTGGGCAGTGCAGCGTGATGCAACCAGTCGAGGTCCGCCTGCGTCAATCCGTGGGGTGCGCTCAGTTCGTCCAGGCGCCTGGCATCCAGCACGTGGGAAAACAGCAGTGGGGTGGTCTCGGTCATCGTCGCTTCTCGATCAAGGCGCCGTGAGGCAGCCGTGGATGAAGCGGTCAGGCTAGGACGCCATGGAAGGGCGAAGGTGGTAGATAGTTACCGCACGCCAGGCCCCCGGTGCCTGTCAGGCTCAGGCGCCGGCGCAAAGGTTGACAGCGCGCTCATGAAGCGGTGTTTAATCGGCGCGCTGGTTTGTCTTACGCTGTTGCTACCTCCAACAATCATTCTGGAGCTTCAGATGTCTGCGCTATCCGAACACGCCGGTTCCGGCGCCTTGTCCTTCGATGCCCTGGCGGGTTTGCTGGAGAAGATTTTCCTGCGACACGGCACCTCGGCCGACGTTGCCCGGATCCTGGCTGAAAACTGCGCCGGCGCCGAGCGCGACGGAGCTCACAGCCATGGGGTGTTTCGCATCCCCGGTTACGTCTCGACCCTCGATAGCGGTTGGGTCGACGGCCAGGCCGTGCCGGTGGTCGAAGATGTTGCCTCGGGGTTCGTGCGGGTGGACGCCGGCAACGGATTCGCCCAGCCGGCCCTGGCTGCCGCGCGTGCGCTACTGGTGCAGAAGGCCCGCAGCGCCGGCATTGCGGTGCTGGCTATCCGTAACTCTCACCACTTCGCCGCCCTCTGGCCGGATGTCGAGCCGTTCGCCTATGAAGGGCTGGTGGCCTTGAGTGTGGTCAACAGCATGACGTGTGTCGTGCCCCATGGCGCACAGCGCCCGCTGTTCGGCACCAACCCCATCGCTTTTGCCGCGCCACGGGCTGACGGGGAGCCGATTGTCTTCGACCTGGCGACCAGCGCCATCGCCCATGGCGATGTGCAGATTGCCGCGCGCAAGGGCGAACTGTTGCCCCCGGGCATGGGGGTGGACAGTCTGGGTCAGCCGACCTGCGATCCCAAGGCAATCCTGGACGGCGGGGCACTCCTGCCGTTTGGCGGGCACAAGGGGTCGGCCTTGTCGATGATGGTGGAGTTGCTGGCGGCGGCCCTGACGGGGGGGCATTTTTCCTTCGAGTTCGACTGGAGCAATCATCCCGGTGCCAAGACGCCATGGACCGGCCAGTTGCTGATCGTGATCGACCCGAGCAAGGCCGCCGGGCAGGATTTCGCCGAGCGCAGCCAGGAACTGGTCAGGCAAATGCAGGGGGTGGGGTTGCAACGGTTGCCGGGGGATCGCCGGCATCGCGAGCGCCGTCAATCCAGCGAGCGGGGGATTGTGCTGGAGGAACAGACACTGGCGCAGTTGCGGGAATTGGCCGGCGTGTAAGGCCCGTCTGGGCGGGTGTCGGACTCAGCGCGGCAAGGGGGAAGCCCCTTGCCACGGGCAGGCTTAGCGTCGTCCCAGCAGCAAGCCCACCACCAGCCCGAAACCGGCGGAAATCGCCACGGTTTGCCAAGGGTGGCCACCAATGTAGGTCTCGGTGGCGTCCACCATGGGGCGGGTGCGATCCCGTGCGCTGGCGAGGGAGTCCAGGGCCTGTTGCAGTTTATGGGCGATCTGCCCCCGCAGGTTCTCGGCATCTTCGCCCACCAGTGAAGCGCTGCTCTTGAGCAGTTTTTCCGATTCTTCAATCAAGGCCTTCAATTCGCTGAAGGCCTGGTCCTTGATTTGCTCTCCGTTCGCTTGCTCTGGGCTTTTACGGGGCATTGAATGACTCCTTGCAGATGATGGCAGTGAACAGTGGAGTGCCGCGCCTGGGGGAAAGTTGCAAGCGCCGCACAGCCAAAATGGGTGTTAAGACGTTTCCTTGCAAGGTGTAAGATGTCGCCTATTTACGCAACAGGTAATTTCCATGAGCTTCAATCTCGCTGACAAGCCCCTGGCCGAGCGCGCTGCGCTGGAAGACGAAAAATCCCGACTGTTCGAACTGTGGCAGAACAACCTGGGCAAGGCCAAGGGCGAAGCGGCCCGCTTGTTCGGCGAGCGCTCCAAGCGCAAGGGCAAGTGGGCCGAGTGGGTGCGGGCGGAGCTGGATGGCATGTCGCCCCCTGAGTACGCCAACATGGTGCGCAGTGAAGTCAATCGCCTGATGGCGGCCAATAAATGAACCTCATTTGAAGGTCGCCAGGATGGCCTCGCGAACCTTGATCACGGCCGGATCCATCTGCGCGTGGGTTCGCCAGCCCAGTTCGATAGGGTAGCGCGGCAAGGCAAGGGGGCAGGGTAACAGCGCCAAGCCGCTGAGGGACGCAATGGCCCGGGCCGCATGTGCCGGAATGGTCGCCACGGCCTGGCTGCCCCTGAGCAGGAATGGCAGGGCGGCAAAATGAGTGGTGGAGGCGCAGACCCTCCGGCTCAGGCCGAGCCCAGCCAGCCCCTCGTCGGTGATGCCGATGAACCCCCCGGAAGATACCAGCAGATGTTCCCGCGCCACGAAGCTTTCCAGCGCAAGGTGCGCCTGGCCTTCCTTCAGGCTGGCCTGATCGACGAGGCACGCGTAGTCCCCTTCACCCAGGACTCGTCGACTGAGCAGCCGCTGCGCGAAACCTCCGGCGGTGATCGCCAGGTCAAAATGGCGCTCCATCAGATCACGGCCGACGATCTGGCTATGGGTCTGGCGGAAGATCAACCTCAACCCTGGTGCACGTTGCGCCACTTCCTCGATCAAGCGCCGTCCATAGGCGATCTCGAAGTCGTCGGACAGGCCGACGATGACCGAGCGCCCCTGGTAATGGCTGGCATCCGGATCGATCATCGCCAGGCTCTGGCGGCATTTGTTCAATGCGTCGCTGATCACCGGCTTCAATTGATCGGCCCGCAGTGTCGGTGCCAGGCCGCGACCGGTGCGCACGAATAGCTGATCGTCATACAGGCTGCGCAGCCTGCGCAGGGCGGCGCTGATGGCCGACTGGGTCACGCCCAGGCGCAGCGCGGCGCGGCTGGCGCTGGATTCGTCGTGCAGGGCTTCGAAGGTCTTGAGCAGGTTGAGGTCGATATCGGCGATATTCATTTGGCTCATATCATTTAGCAGTGATCAGGGCTTTATTCATGATCGGTCGACGCTTGAGAATCGGCAACACCTGATGAACCAAGGAGTTGCAACCCCATGCCAAAATCCATCGTGGCCGCCCTGCAGATCGGTTCCTTGCCCGGCGGCAAGGGCGAGACCCTGGCGCAGATCCTTTCCTATGAAGAGGCCATACGCCAGGCCGGCGCCCGGCTGGTGGTAATGCCCGAGGCCCTGTTGGGCGGGTATCCAAAGGGCGAAGGATTCGGTACCCAGCTGGGCTATCGGTTGCCGGAAGGGCGAGAAGCCTTCGCTCGCTATTTCGCCAATGCCATCGACGTGCCCGGCGCCGAGACCGAGGCACTGGCAGGGCTTTCGACGCGCACCGGCGCCAGCCTGGTGCTGGGCGTCATCGAGCGCGCCGGGAGCACCTTGTACTGCACGGCCCTGTATTTCGAGCCCGAGGCAGGCCTTGTGGCCAAGCATCGCAAGCTCATGCCCACCGGTACGGAGCGGCTGATCTGGGGCAAGGGCGATGGCTCGACACTGCCGGTGGTCGACAGCCAGGTAGGGCGTGTGGGCGCGGCGGTGTGCTGGGAAAACATGATGCCCCTGTTACGTACGGCCATGTACGCCAAGGGCGTCGAGGTGTGGTGCGCGCCGACGGTGGATGAGCGGGACATGTGGCAAGTGACCATGCGCCACGTCGCTCACGAGGGCCGCTGCTTCGTGGTCAGTGCCTGCCAGGTCCAGGCCTCGCCCCAGGCGCTGGGGATCGAAGTCGCGAACTGGCCGGCCGAGCGGCCGCTGATCGCCGGCGGCAGCGTGATTGTAGGGCCCATGGGCAACGTGCTCGCCGGTCCGTTGAAGGACAAGGCCGGCCTGTTGACCGCTGAAATCGACACCGACGACCTGGTGGGGGCGCGCTACGACTATGACGTGGTCGGGCATTACGCCCGTCCGGATGTGTTCGAGCTGGTGGTGGACGAGCGGGCCAGGCCCGGCGTGCGTTTTATCCCATGAATCACCAGTTGGCCGTGGAGCTCGGCAAGTCCAGGGTGCCGCGGTCGACGAAGCGCACGGTACCGAACAATCCACCCGCCAGCTTGCCCTTGAGCACGTAGGGCAGGTTGTCCAGGCGCTGGGTCTGGCTCAGGCCCAGCGTCTGGCGCAGCACCGAAAAAGCCGAGATGCTCACCGGCACGCTCAGCACCGTTTCGGAGAACCTCGCGATGGTGCCTGCCTGGTCACTGACCCCCGACGCCAGGGTGCGTCCATTGACCTCCAGGTCCAGGGCCACGCCGTTGTAATCGATGGCGATGTCGTTGGGGTTCTGCAAGCGCAGTTTCACCGCGAAGCGCATCTCCAGTTCCTGGCTGGCCAAGGGTTCGATGCCCACCACATTGATGTTCAGCGGGTCGTGACGCTGCAGCAGCGTGCAGGCGTTCAGGCTCAAGAGCATCAGAAAGAAAGATAAACCGATGATTCTGCGCATGGCACGCTCTCAAGATAAAGATGCAGTCGGGAAACGCGGAAACCGAGGACACCATAACCCACAACACGCTCCATAAAGGGCTCCTGACAGTTTCTGACATCAGGCTCTGCTAATCTGCGTCAACTTTTTTCTTGCGGATCGCCATCGTGTCGCGTACCACCCGGCTGCTCACTTTGCTGCAAGTCTTGCGGGGCAAGCGTTGCCCGGTCACTGCCGCGACGCTGGCGGCCGAGCTGAACGTGTCTGAACGCACGCTCTACCGGGACATAGCCGAGTTGACGGCCCTTGGCGCTCCGATCCAGGGCGAGGCGGGCATCGGCTATGTACTGCGCAGCGGGTTGTTCCTGCCGCCGCTGATGTTCACTGCCGATGAAATCGAGGCCATCGTGCTGGGGCTGCGCTACGTCGACCAGCGTGGCGACGATGTGCTGGGCAAGGCCGCTGCCGATGCCTTGGCGAAGGTCGCCGCGGTGCTGGCTCCCGACGTCCGGGACGCCCTGCGCAACCCGACGGTGCTGCCCGGTCCGCCGGGCTATGGCTACCCGCAGAACAGGGTGGAACTGAATGTCTACCGCCAGGCCATTCGCAGCCAGGCGAAGCTGCGCATCGACTACGCCGACGTGAACAATACACCGAGCCAGCGACTGATCTGGCCCCTGGCCCTGGGGTTTTTCAACGAGGCGCGGGTCGTGGTGGCATGGTGTGAATTACGCGACGCCTATCGGACCTTTCGCACCGATCGGATCGCGTGTGCCATCGAGCAGGGGGGGCGCTACCCCGGCAGGCGCAGCGATCTGTTGCGGGCCTGGATGAAGTCGATGCAGCTGGATGAAACCGGACGTTTCACTCCTGACAAAAACTGACATGGCGCTGTTTTAGCATGATGTCAGATCGCTAGAACAAGGAGCCGTACCATGTCCAATCCCGTCTCTTCCCTGGCCCCGGCCATAGCCGGTTACATTGCGGCCGCCAATGCCCGTGACAGTTCGGCGGTGCCGCGTTTTTTCGCCGAGGATGCCAACGTATTCGATGAAGGCCAGCACCGGGCCGGTACCCAGGCCATTGCCCAATGGATGGAGGACACCGCCCGGCGCTACCAGCCGCGGGTGCAGGTGCTGAACGTGCAGCAGCGCACCGGCAAGGTGCTGGTCCACAACCTGATCTCCGGGACCTTTCCCGGCAGCCCGCTGGAGCTGCGATACACCTTCCGCCTCAACGAGCAGGGGAAAATCAGCCGGTTGGATATTTCGGTCTAGAAACCCGGCAACCTGACGCGAGCCCAGTGACGGCGAGGGAGACCTCCCGTCACACGGCGAAGTGCCGGTTCATGGCATACTCGGCGACTTCGCTTTCCGGACCCGGGCCGTATGATTTTCGACTCACCCTTGATCGCCTGGCAGCACGCCATCCAACACCATGGCTTCGTCCAGGACGAGGCCCAGGAGCTCGCCATCATGGCCCTGGAGCAATGCCACCGGGCATTGCATGAGGGGCGCAAGCCCGTGAAGGGGGTTTATCTCTGGGGACCGGTGGGGCGCGGCAAGACCTGGTTGATGGATCGTTTCTACGAAAGTCTCAAGGTCCCCGCGCGCCGCCAGCACTTTCATCATTTCATGGCCTGGGTACACCAGCGTTCATTCCAGCTCACCGGCACGCCGGATCCCTTGCAGGCCCTGGCCCGGGAGCTGAGCGCCGAAGTGCGGGTGCTGTGTTTCGACGAACTGTTCGTCACCGATATCGGCGATGCCATTATCCTCGGCCGGCTCTTCCAGGTGATGTTCGAGCGGGGCATGGTGATCGTGAGCACGTCCAACCTGCCTCCCGAAGAGCTTTACGCCAACGGCCACAACCGCGAGCGTTTCCTGCCCACCATCAGCGCGATCAAGGAACATATGCAGATCGTGCCGGTGAATGGATGGCAAGACCACCGCCAGCATCCGGGTGCGCTGCAACAGCGCTACTGGCTACGGGAACGCGCTCGGCCTGACCCGTTGGCCGCAGTCTTCGCTCAATTGACTGCGGGGCAAGCGCTGCGTGACGGACCGATAGAAGTGGGCCATCGCCTGCTTGAGCCGGTCCAGGCCAGCGAGACAGTGCTCTGGACCCGCTACGCGGACCTGTGCGAGCAGCCTTTTTCAGCCTTGGATTTCATGGCGCTTTGCGACCGCTTCAGCGTCATTCTGCTCAGCGATGTGCCCAGCCTGAGCGCCGAGCAGCGCGAGGGCCGCATTGCCCGTGGTACGGAAGACGGCGTCGAGCGGGTCGAGGCGGGGGACAGGGAACTGCCGCAGTTGTCGATTCACGACGATGGTGTGCGCCGCTTCATCGCCCTGATCGACGAATGCTACGACCGCAAGGTACCGCTGTATCTTTCGGCCTGGGTGCCGATGGAGCGGTTGTACACCGAGGGCTATCTGCAATTTCCATTTCGCCGTACCCTCAGTCGCCTCCAGGAAATGCAGTTGCAACGTTTCGGTCAGCCAGCCTGACCTGTATCCGCCGATAGCCAAGGGCGATCGGCATTCAAAGAGAGATGGAAGGTCATGGAAGAAGCCAGGGACATCCTTGTATTGCAAGCCAGCTACACCAACCCGGTTCACGCCGAGGCGATCTGTCATGTGCTCAACGGCTATGCGCAAGACCCGATGGGGGGCGGTCGGCCCCTGCCGGCCGAAGTGCTGTTGCACCTGCCGGAAGAACTGGCCAAGCGCCCCCATGCGTTCAGCGTGCTGGCATTCGTCAATGGCGAGCCGGCGGGGCTGGTCAACTGCTTCGAAGGTTTTTCCACCTTTGCCTGCCGTCCCCTGGTGAATATCCATGATGTGGCGGTGATGCAGGCCTTTCGCGGATTGGGCCTGAGCCAGAAGATGCTGCAGAAGGTCGAAGACATCGCCCGCCAGCGCGGCTGCTGCAAGATGACCCTGGAGGTGCTTGAAGGCAACGCCGTGGCCCAGGCCAGCTATGGCAAATTCGGTTTCGCCGCCGGCATGTTCGACCCGGCCCATGGCCGGATGCTGTTCTGGACCAAGTCTTTGTAGAACCCTGGCCCGCGCCCGGGCCTGGGTTATTTCTGCACGAGCCGGGGCTCCGGTTTCCTGGGTTGCATCAGGCTGAAGTCGATCAGCGCCTTGTGTTGGCGTTGATAGGGATTGCCGATCAACAGGGGCCGGGCCTTGAAGTCATCGCTGACCAGGCTCCTGCTGCGATCCAGCTCGTCGAAACTCAGGCCTGCCAGGTCTGCCCAGGTATGGATCAGCTGAGAACTGCTGTAGGGCCGTGACAGGTCGCCGGCAAAGTTCCAGTCATGGCTTTCGCGCCATTTTGGCGAGGCCCAGGCCATGAACGGAATGGTGTACATCGGCGCGGTGGGCTTGCCTTCGTTGCGTCCCAGGGTGTCGTGCCCCGCCGAGTCGAATACATCCTCACCGTGGTCCGACAGGTATAGCAAAAAGCCGTTGGGGTCGGTCCGGGCGTAATCCTTGATCAGGCTGGAGACCACGAAGTCGTTGTACAACACCGCGTTATCGTAGCTGTTATAGGTGGGGACCTGATCGTCGCGCACCCCTGCCGGTACGCCCTGGCGGTCGGTGAACTTGTTGAAGGTCGGCGGGTACCGGTACTGATAGCTCATGTGGGTGCCAAGCAGATGCACCACGATCAGCTTGCGCGGCGCGGCATCGGCCAGGGCCTTGTTGAACGGCGCGATCACGTCGCCATCGTATTGCGCGGCGTTCTGGTTGCGATTGTTGTTCAGGTAGACCTGCTCGTCGGCCTGCTGGGAAAAGGTCGTGAGCATGGTGTTGCGCTTGGTCATGGTCTGCTGGTTGGTGATCCAGAACGTCTTGTAGCCCGCCTGTTTCATCATGCTGACCAGCGAGGGTGTGCTCAGGTAAAGGTCCGGATGCTGCTCATCGGCAAAGGTCAGGACCTGTTGCAGCGCTTCGATGGTGTACGGACGTGGAGTGATCACGTTGTCGAACACCGCCAGCTGGTCCTTGAGCTTGTCCAGTTCCGGCGTGGTTTCCCGCTGGTAGCCGTAGAGGCTCATGCGCTGACGGTTGGTGGATTCGCCGATCACCAATACCAGGGTCGCCGGCTGGGTCGCCATGGCGTCCTTGAGGTTGCGCAGTGGCTCGATCTTGCTGGCGCTGTGCAGCATGCCCTGCATATTGGTCAGTTGTTCACCGTAACGACGGTATGCCACCAGCATCTGCCAGGGCACGGCGGGCTCGATGCGGTCTTCGAATTTCTCCAGGCCCCCGGCCAGGGTGCCGGTACGCAAGGTTTGCTTGACCAATGGGTAACCCACCACGGCCACCATGATCGCGGCGGCGGCCATCATGGCCCGGCCCCGCGGCAGGTACACCGGGCGCAGGCGCGTCCATAGCCAATAGCTGACCGCTGTATGGGCCAGGAAGGTCGGCACCATCCACCAGGCAAAATATTGGGTCAGGTATTCACCGGCTTCAGACACGTTCGATTCGAACATGATGAAAATGACGCTCTGGGAGAATTCCTGCTGGTAGATGAAGAAATAGCCCAGGCTTGCCATGGAACACGCCCACAGCACCACGCCGATCAAGGCGGCGAGCAGGCGGGTCCGGGCCGGGAACAGCAGCATGGGCGCCAGCCACACGGCGCTCATGATCAGCGCCTGGCGAAACCCGGTGAAGCCGGAGGTGTCGGTCACCAGGATAAGCAGTTGGGTAATGCCCGAAAAATACCAGAAGAACAGGAACAGCCAGCCAAGTCCGGCCCAATCGAAACCTTTCGCAGTCGTTTTGCTGCGTTTGAACACACTCATCAAGCTCTCCAGCCTTTTGTCGGCGCTGCCGCAGGGGCCGATCCGGCATCCGCGGGCGTGCACCGACCCTCTTCAAAGGCGCGGAGTATTGCGATGAGGGTGTGAAAACTTCGTGAGTTTTTTGTCTACGGGACGCAGGGGCGTGGTGTCGCGAAGGGAGACCGCGAGGGGATAGGGGGGCGCGAATGCTTCGAACCGAGCCGATTTTCCTGTGGGGATGCCCAGGGTTCATGGAAGTGACACTGGTATGTTCAGCGTCACTTCCGACTGGAGCAGGTCTAGCGAGCCAGCGCCTGACCCTGGTGGGCCAGCTGTGCGTGTTGCAGCTGCAGGCGCAACTGGGTCACTTCATCGAGCAGCAGATCACGCTCTTCTTTGAGCAGGCGTAATTCATCGCGACGAATGGTCACATAAAGGGTCTGTGGGGGACGTGCGGTAACGACTGGGTCCATTGCTCACCTCGCAAATGGCGTACATCAACTATAGAGATGTCGCCAGTTTTTGGTCGACACCTCTACTATCGGCGCCGATTCTGATTTCTTTTGCTCGTGAATGGAACTTTTTTATTTTTCATGGTCGCCGTGTCTTCGACCGGATTTGGAGCGTTATCCCTTGTGATTGCACGAATTAACCGGAAACTATGCAGCAATGCTCTGGACTAACCTCCTCATAGTCGTGAGCTAAACCTTTGACATACCTTTATTTGTAGTAGGGAGCATCAGCACATGCAACTCGGGATCATTGGACTGGGCCGCATGGGCGGCAATATTGCGCGGCGCCTGATGCTCAACGGGCATACCACCGTTGTCTATGATCGCAACAGCGCTTTTGTCGAAAACCTGGTCCAGGAAGGCGCCACAGGCGTCGCGGACCTGGCGGCCCTGGTGGCCGGCCTGCAGGCGCCACGGGCGGTCTGGGTCATGCTGCCGGCCGGCGCACCCACCGAAGACACCATCAACGCGTTGAGCGAGCTGCTCGAGCCAGGCGACGTGGTCATTGACGGCGGCAATACGTATTACAAGGACGACATCCGTCGCGCCCAGGCCTTGTCGGAAAAGGGCTTGAGCTACATCGACGTCGGCACCTCCGGGGGCGTATGGGGGCTGGAGCGTGGCTATTGCATGATGATCGGCGGCGACGCCGAAGTGGTGGCGCGCCTGGACCCGCTGTTCGACAGCCTGGCGCCTGGCATGGGCGATATTCCGCGCACCCGTGACCGCAAGTCCGACGATGACCGCGCCGAGCGTGGCTACATCCATGCGGGCCCGGCCGGTTCCGGGCATTTCGTGAAGATGATCCATAACGGCATCGAATACGGGATGATGCAGGCGTTCGCCGAAGGCTTCGATATCCTCAAGACCAAATCCAGCGAAAGCCTGCCGCCGGAGCAGCGTTTCGATCTGAACCTGGCCGATATCGCCGAAGTCTGGCGGCGTGGCAGCGTGGTTTCGTCCTGGTTGCTGGACCTGACGGCCGATGCCCTGGCCAGCGATCCGAAGCTGGACGGTTTTTCCGGTGAAGTGGCCGACAGCGGGGAAGGCCGCTGGACCATCGAGGCCGCGATCGAGCAGGCAGTGCCGGTTCCGGTGTTGTCCAGCTCGCTGTTCGCCCGTTTCCGTTCCCGCCAGCAGAGCACCTATGGCGACAAGATGCTGTCGGCCATGCGCTTCGGCTTCGGCGGCCATGTGGAGACACCAAAAAAATGACCTCGATCGGCAGGAAATCCAAGGCGGAGCCCGCACCACCGACCACGTTGTTCCTGTTCGGTGCCCATGGTGATCTGGTCAAGCGCCTGCTGATGCCAGCGCTTTACCATCTCTGTCGGGATGGGCTGCTGGGGGATGGACTGCGGATTGTCGGTGTTGACCACAACGCTATCAGTGATGTGGACTTCGCCAGGAAACTCGAGGACTTCATCCGCAACGAAGCGGCAAGCAAGGGCGGCGATGCCGCCCGGGCACTTAATCCGCAGCTGTGGGCCAGGCTGGCCAGGAACATCAGCTACGTGCAGGGTGACTTCCTCGATGACAGTACCTATGTGGCGCTGGAAGCGAAAATCGCTGCCAGCGGTACTGGCAATGCGGTCTTCTACCTGGCGACCGCGCCGCGTTTCTTCAGTGAAGTGGTCCGTCGCCTCGGTGCGGCCGGACTGCTGCAGGAGCAGGAGGATGGCTTCCGGCGCGTGGTGATCGAAAAGCCGTTCGGTTCCGATCTGCAGACCGCCGAAGCCCTCAATGCCTGCCTGCTCAAGGTGATGAGCGAGAAACAGATTTATCGGATCGATCATTACCTGGGCAAGGAGACGGTGCAGAACATCCTGGTCAGCCGTTTCTCCAACAGCCTGTTCGAAGCGTTCTGGAACAACCATTACATCGACCACGTGCAGATCACCGCCGCTGAAACCGTCGGTGTGCAAACCCGTGGCAGTTTCTATGAGCGCACCGGTGCCCTGCGGGACATGGTGCCCAACCACCTTTTCCAACTGCTGGCGATGGTGGCCATGGAGCCGCCGGCCGCCTTCGGTGCCGATGCGGTACGTGGCGAAAAGGCCAAGGTGGTGGGGGCGATCCGGCCCTGGTCGGTGGAACAGGCCCGCGCCAACTCGGTACGAGGCCAGTACACCGCCGGCGAAATCGCCGGCAATCCGGTGAGCGGCTATCGCCAGGAAGCCAACGTCGCCGCCGACAGCAGCACCGAGACCTATGTGGCCCTCAAGGTCATGATCGACAACTGGCGTTGGGTCGGGGTGCCTTTTTACCTGCGCACCGGCAAGCGCATGAGCGTGCGGGATACGGAAATCGTCATCTGCTTCAAGCCGGCGCCCTATGCACAGTTTCGCGACACCGAAGTCGATGAATTGCAACCCACTTACCTGAGAATCCAGATCCAGCCCAACGAAGGCATGTGGTTCGACCTGCTGGCCAAGCGGCCGGGGCCGGCCCTCGACATGGCCAACATAGAATTGGGCTTTGCCTACAAGGATTTTTTCGAAATGCAGCCATCAACGGGTTATGAAACCCTGATCTACGATTGCCTGACGGGGGATCAGACCTTGTTCCAGCGGGCCGACAATATCGAGAACGGCTGGCGCGCGGTGCAGCCGTTCCTGGATGCCTGGCAGCAGGACGCGACGGTGCAGCCCTACCAGGCCGGGGAAGACGGCCCGGCCGCTGCCAACGACCTGCTGACACGCGACGGTCGTGTCTGGCATGGCCTCGGATGAGCGAGTCGTTGAAACAGCCCATCCGGTTTTTGCTCAGCGACATGGATGGCACGCTGCTGCTGCCCGATCACAGCCTCAATCAACGCACCATCCAGGCGGTGCGCGCGCTACGTGAAGCAGGTGTGTTGTTCAGCCTCGCCACGGGGCGACCGCCGCGGGCCATGCTGCAACAGATCGAGGCCTTGGGTGTCGACCTGCCCACCGCTGCGTTCAACGGCGGCACCCTGGTTCATCCCGACGGCAGTTTCCTTGCCGTGCATTACCTGCCCCCCGAGGCGGCGCTGACCACCCTGGCGCTGTATGCCGACCAACCCGGCATCGAAGTCTGGGTGTTTGCCGACGGTGACTGGCTGGTGCGTGACGCCAACGGTCCGATGGTGCCGATAGAGACCCGTGGCCTGGGTTATCCACCCGTGGAAGTGGAGAGTTTCGAGCCCTACCTGGAGCGCATCGACAAGATCGTCGCCACCAGCGCCAACACCGATCTACTGATTGAGCTGGAAGCCCGTTTGCATCCGCTGCTCAAGGGCCAGGCCCAGGTGTCGCGTTCGCAACCCATCTATCTGGACGTCACGGCGATGAAGGCGAACAAGGGGGAGGCGTTGTCCACGCTGGCGACGTTCCTGGGCGTGCCGCTGGAGCAGACGGCGGCCATGGGGGACGGCGGTAACGACCCGGCGATGTTTCATCGCGCGGGCCTGTCCATTGCCATGGGCCAGGCGGACGAGACGATCAAGCGCCAAGCGGACGTGATTACCGCCGCCGTGACCGAGGATGGCGCGGCATTGGCGATCGAGCGATTCATCCTGCCCCGGTGAAGCCACGAGGGGGAGGCTTGCCTTGATATCGGCCCGGTCGCCGTCTTCGTGGGCAATGCCGCTCCCGCACGAACCCGATGAGTCGGCAATCCGGATCAGCGGATTCTCCCGTGGGAGCAGGCTTGCCCGCGAAAGTGACTGCCAACGTGCAGACCGTTGGCAGGGCCATCGCCAGGCCTCACAGCCAGTAGGTCACCGCAAACCAGCCCAGGCCGCCCATCACCACGGTATAAGGCACCGCCATCCAGACCATCCGGCCATAGGACAGGCGAATCAGCGGTGCAATCGATGAAGTCAGCAGGAACAGGAACGCGGCCTGGCCGTTGGGAGTCGCGACGCTGGGCAGGTTGGTGCCAGTATTGATGGCCACGGCCAGGGTCTCGAACTGCTCGCGGCTCATGTGACCGGAAACGAAGGCCTGTTTCACCTCGGTGATATAGATGGTCGCCACGAACACGTTGTCACTGATGGCGGACAGCAGGCCGTTGGCGATGAACAGCATCCCTGGCTGCTGGTCGGCGGGCAGGGCCAGTACCCACTGGATCAGCGGCGTGAACAATTGCTGGTCATGAATCACCGCCACCACCGCGAAGAACACCACCAACAAGGAGGTGAACGGCATGGCATCCTTGAATGCGTTGCCGAGTCGATGTTCGTCGGTGATCCCCGTGAACGCGGTGATCAGTACGATGACCATCAGGCCGATCAGGCCGACTTCGGCAATGTGCAGGGCCAGGGCCACGATCAGGATCAACGCGGCGATACCCTGCACGACCAGGGCTGCGCGTTGGCGTGAGGTGCGCTCGTGGTTGTCCTGGGCGGCGTAATCGGCCAGCACGGCTCGTACATTGTCTGGCAGCAGCGTGCCGTAGCCGAACCAGCGCAGTTTCTCCAATGCCACGCAAGTGACCAGTCCGGCTGCCAGCACTGGCAGCGATACAGGGGCGACCTTCAGGAAGAACTCCGCGAAGTGCCAACCCATTTCATGGCCGATCAGCAGGTTCTGCGGCTCGCCCACCAGCGTGCATACGCCCCCCAGGGCGGTGCCCACGGCGCCATGCATCAGCAAACTGCGCAGGAACGCCCGGAATTGCTCCAGGTCTCCATGGTGCAGCGAAGGCAGGTCATGGTCTTCATCGATGCTGCTGTCCTGGCGCGGGTCGTTGCCCGATGCCACGCGGTGGTACACCGAATAGAAGCCCACCGCGGCGCTGATGATCACCGCGGTGACGGTCAGTGCGTCGAGAAATGCCGACAGGAACGCCGAGAGAAAGCAGAACATCAAGGCCAGCAGTGCCTTCGAGCGCACGCCAAGGAGCAGGCGAGAGAACAGGAACAGCAGCAGGTCCTTCATGAAATAGATCCCGGCCACCATGAACATCAGCAGCAGGATCACCGGAAAGTTATGGGTCAACTCGTCGTACAGGGCCTTGGGCGTAGTCATGCCCAGGACCAGGGCCTCGATCAACAGCAGGCCGCCAGGCATCAAGGGATAGCATTTGAGCGCCATGGCCAGGGTGAAGATGAACTCCAGCACCAGCATCCAGCCGGCAACGACCGGCCCGAGGGTCCACAGCGCCAGGGCATTGAGGATCAGGAAGGCGACGATGCACGCTTTGTACCAGCGAGGCGAATGCCCAAGAAAGTTATGCGCGAAAGCTTCAGCCATTGAACCGGACATCGGCTGCTCCTTTTATTTAGAAGCGCGCAAGTTGCCGTAAGCAATGCGGAATATCAAGCGTAGGAAAAGATACTGTTGCGACTCAGGCCCAATACCGCGCCACGACTGCCCTGTAGTTGCCATGAAGGGAATAGCCGCCCACCAGGATTTTGTCATCTGCCTGCAATGCCAGGGAGGTGGCGGTATCCAGGCTGTAGCCGAGTCGGGTGCGAGTCCAGCCTCTGCCTTGGCCGAAAAACGGGTCGAGGCAGCCGTCCGGCAGATGCCGGGCCAGAACGAAGTCAGCCTCGATGCCGCCGATGGTGGCGCCGGCGGTCACCAGCTTCCCGTCCGATTGAAGCTGCGCGGCGGTCCATTGGCTCGCGCTGCGCCCGATCTGTAGAAGCCGGCATTGTCCCTGGTTGAACTGGAGGTCCGCTTGGCCGTCCGGGCGTACCTTGAGTGACAGGCACTGCATCGGGTCACGGCTGCTGCCGAACGCCTGCAGGTCGCCGTTTTCATGCTGGACGATCTGGCTGATCATCACGCTGCGCTCCTGGGTCGTGATGGACAGGAAACCGTTGTCGCCGAAGCTGTCATCGAGTCTGCCGCTGGGGTCATAGCGGGCCATCAGGCCTTGTTGGGGCAGGTCGATGGCACCGCCTGCGAGGATATTGCCGTCGGCCTGGAGTGCGAGGCAGCTCAGCCAGGTGTTTTTCAACAGGCGCCGGACCATCACGAAGCCGCCGCTGTTGAATGTGCTGTCCAGGCTGCCGTCCGGCAGCAGGCGGATCAGGATGCCGACATGATCGGACAACTGAAAATGATGGTTGGCCAACAACAGGATCCGGCCATCGGCCTGCACGCGCATGTCGCAGGCTTCAAGGCCTGGTACGCCGGGAGGCAGCCAGGGATCGCGCAGGCCCTGGGAAAGATTGCCGCAAAGCCGGATGATTGTTCGCCCGGCGTGGCCGAAGCCTGGCACCGCGCGGCCTTGCTGGTCGAACAACGCCAGGGCGGGCAGGGTGCGGTCGGCGCTTTCGTAGTGAAGACCCGATAACAGGATGCTTGCGTCGGGCAACACGATGACTTTGCCCGCCGTCGCTTCAAAGCCCTGCTCGAAAGCGCCGATGACGCAGCCCAGGGTACCGAACCCCTTGTCCGGCGAACCGTCATGGTTGAGGCGGGCAAGCCCGAAACGGCTGCCTTGGGCGGTCTCGACCTTGGCTGCCACCAGGATGCGTCCGTGGCGGTCGACGGCCATTCCCGTGGTCAGGCTCGACGTGCTGTCACGGAACTGAACCGACACCTTGCCGCCATTGGCAAAGCCTGAGTCCAACTGTCCGGCGTGGGCTACCGTCTTCGGCAGTCCAGGGGCGAAGTGATTGAGCATGCATGCCTCTCCTTGCGCGTCGACCGGCCCGGAGGGGCGATGACTGCATGAGGGCAACATTCAATCCCTGAAAGTGATGGCGTACAACTGTCAACTTCTACAGATATAGAAGCGTCTTGTGCCAGAACAATGGCTTTTTGACCCAGTGCAAAGCCTGCTTTCAATAAACAGCCTTCAGGCTCTGTATAAAACGCCTTGGTACTCGTTCATGCTGCGTTGAAAACAGCCTCGCCTGGCATTCGTCTCAAGAGTTTTCGTACAGAGCCTGACAGCCAGTTATTCAGGCATGGACCAGGATTGCAGTTTGTAACCTTCCTGGCTCAGTTCGGCGCGTGCCTGTTTCAACAGGTCGGCCAGTTGGGCTGGATCGGTATAGGCACTGCTGGGGATCTGGGTGCGTCCAATATGGGTATTGGTGCGGTCGACGACGGTCAGGCTCAGTTCGCCGTTACCGTCTTGTGGGGCCCAGGCCACGCATTGGAAAGGCTTAAATGCGCGGTCGGCAATCAAAAGAGCTTCGTTGATACGGAGCGGGGCGTTCATGGCGTTTTCTCTTAAAAGTGCCCAATCAAATGATGTGCCGTCGGTTGGGCGTACCGTGCGGCGGGTTACTTGTACTGATGTCCCGAACCCGGGATCAGGTCACACATTCCTTGAATAAATTTCGATTTTCTTTCAGACAGGGCAAAAAGGCTTTTGTTTGAAAGCCTCGTGAAAGATTCCGGCAAGTGGCAACTAACGAAACGCTCGCTTATAACCGCTTTAATGCCCAATCAATAATTAATTGATACAAGGGGGTGTCAACTTCTTGCTACTGTTACATGCAGGTTCGCCAAACGCCTGTTTCTACTCATTTTTCTTATTTTTGGCGCCAAGGATCAGTCATGATCGAAGCCAGTACGTTGCGTCGTCTGCTCGTGGTTGATCCCTGCGATGATTGTCATCGCCTGCTGCCGGGGTTACGCGGCATTGGTTGGGAAGTGGACAGTTGCTCCCTCGAGCATGCAGGCGATCGCTCCTGCGATGTCGGCCTCTTGCGGCTGCAGCCCTTTCACCTGGAGCGCCCGGAGGCGGTCAAGGAGCTGATCAGCCGCAGCGGCGCCGAATGGATCGCGGTACTCAACCAGGAAGTGCTGCACCTCAAGAACGTGGGGGATTTCGTCTGCGAATGGTTCTTCGATTTCCATACCTTGCCTTTCGACGTATCCCGGGTCCAGGTGACGCTGGGTCGAGCGTTTGGCATGGCGCGGCTGCGGGGGCAGGGTTCTGTCCACGTTGACCAGCCCGAACATGAGCTGCTGGGCGACAGCAAACCCATTCGCGAGCTGCGCAAGTTGTTGCACAAACTGGCGCCCACCGAATCGCCTGTATTGATTCGCGGTGAGAGCGGCACCGGCAAGGAGCTGGTGGCGCGCACCCTGCATTCCCAGTCCCAGCGGCGCAACAAGCCGTTCATTGCCATCAATTGCGGGGCCATTCCCGAGCATCTGATCCAGTCGGAACTGTTCGGCCATGAGAAAGGGGCCTTCACCGGCGCTCATCAGCGCAAGATCGGGCGCATCGAAGCCGCCCACGGCGGGACATTGTTCCTGGATGAAATTGGTGACCTGCCCCTGGAACTGCAGGCCAACCTGCTGCGTTTCCTGCAGGAGAAACACATCGAACGGGTCGGCGGCAGCCAGCCCATCCCCGTGGACGTGCGGGTACTGGCCGCCACCCATGTGGATCTTGAGGCGGCCATCGAGCACAAGCGGTTTCGCGAAGACCTGTACTACCGCCTGAACGTGCTGCAAGTGGTGATGGCGCCCTTGCGTGAGCGCCACGGCGACTTATCGATGCTGGCCAGTCACTTCTCCCATCTCTACAGCCAGGAAACCGGCCGCCGGCCGCGCAGCTTCAGCGAGGACGCGCTGGTGGCGATGGGCATGCATGACTGGCCGGGCAACATCCGGGAACTGGCCAATCGTGTTCGTCGCGGGCTGGTATTGGCCGAGGGGCGGCAGATCGAAGCCCGGGACCTGGGCCTGGCCAGCCACCAGGGCGTCGTGGCACCGATGGGCACCCTCGAAGACTACAAGACTCGCGCCGAGCGCCAGGCACTGAGCGATGTCCTCAACCGGCACAGCGATAACCTGAGCG
This sequence comes from Pseudomonas sp. NFACC43, assembly GCF_900119645.1. NCBI lineage: Bacteria > Pseudomonadati > Pseudomonadota > Gammaproteobacteria > Pseudomonadales > Pseudomonadaceae > Pseudomonas > Pseudomonas sp. NFACC43. The sequence continues at coordinate 288,061 of NZ_FPKK01000005.1, read as the reverse complement.
TGGCGGCCCGGGTGTTGGGCGTGTCTCGCCCGACGTTCTACCGCCTGCTGCACAAGCATCAGATCCGCTAGGCCCTGAAAGTAATTGTGGCAGCGGGGGCGGCCGCGGATGATGCAGCCGCCTCGCTCCCACAAGGGCATTGCTCGTCTATCTTGTATTGCCTGAGCGTCGCTCGGCGACTTTTCGTACGCCTTAGAAGTAATACGGGAATTTCAGACTGAAGGAGAAATCCGGTGCGTCGTCGGTCAGCCCGATGGACAGGTTGGGCACGATGGTCAGGTTATCGGAGGCGGCCACGGTCATGCCGATATTGAAATAGCCTGCGTTGGCGTCGCTGGAGACCACCGACTCCCAATCCCCGCCGTCCTGCTTGAGCTTGCTGTTCTTCTGGATCAGGTCGGACACCGAGAACGACATGCTCATCTTTTCGTTCAAGGCGAAGGCGATGCCCGCGCCGATCTGGAAGCTGTCACCGATGCGCACTTTGCCAGGTACTTCCTGGTTGACGGTGGAGCTGATGTCGTCGAACGACTCCTCGAAGTTATGGGTATAGGACAGGCTGCCGAAGAGCACGGCCGGATCGAAGGTCTTGACCAGGGAGATCCCGGGGGTGATCGACCAGACGCCATTGCCGGTGGGCAGGTCCTCGGGCACGAACAGATTGGTGTTGGCCTGGGATTGGCGCAGCTTGATGCCGAACGGATCCTTGCCGGTGGGCGCCTTGACGCGCAGGGTCACCACCGCATCGGGGGTATCGATGGACTCGTCCATGAACTTGTAGGCAATGCCGAAATTGACGTCGCCGATGGTCGGGTCGCGGGTGACGGTTTCTTCGCTGGTCACCCCGGCCGCGCCCTGGTTGGCGCCGCCGGACTGGTAGGTGGATTCGCGATAGATCACCGGTACGTTCAGGTCGAACTGCCAGCGGTTGTCGAAGTTGTAGCGACCGGTCAGGTCCAGTGTCCAGGTGTCGGCCTTGATCCGGTCCAGGTTGATGTTGCCCAGGAAAATCGAATCCAGGGCCAGGAAACCGTTGAGGATCAGTTGCCGTGTGTCATAACGCGAATAGGTCACGCCGGTCTCGAAGCTGAACTTGCCACCGCCAAAGAAGCCGCTGGCTTCGTCGTAGAGGTTGGAGACGCTCTGGGCGGGCTGGGAGTCTGCGGCGAGGGATTGTCCGTAGCCACTGCCACCGCTGGCAGTCGTGCCGCTTCCGGCAACAGTCTGATTGCCTTTCATGTCGGCCGGTGACTTGACCAGGCGCTTGGGCGGCGGGGCGGCGGGTTGGTCTTCCACCTGGCGAACCCGCTGTTCGAGGACCGCCAGGGCCTTCTGCTGGACCTCATAGCGTTGCCTGAGCTCCAGCAGTTCCTGTTTCAGGGCTTCGATTTCCGCATCCTGTGCCGCTTGCAGCAGAGGGGCAGGCAACAGCGTGCTCAAACACATCACAGCGCGCAACGATACGGATCGATACATGAGGTATGCCATCCCTATAAGCCCAGTGGTCGCAAGCAGCGCCGTTCAATAGCCAAGGTTGCGAAGGCCGCGCAACTGGGTCAGGTTGCAGTCCAGTGTCCCGGCGCTCGGGCCGTTGTTGTTCAGCACCACGTTGAGCTGCGTCATGTTGTTGACCAGGTTGCTGTTGCCCAGCAGGCGGGTGTTCTGCAGCAAGCCGCCCTGGGCTACCTGTTGCAGGGTGCTGCCCTGGTTGTGGCTCGCCTGGATCGCCATCTGCACGCCGCTGCCGGTGGCCTTGACCGCGACACTGCCGGCGGCGTTGCTGCCGGTGATGGTCTGGCCGCTGCTCAGCAGTTGGCCCTGGGATGGCGTCAAGGCAGGAGCCTGGCTGCTTTCCTTCACGTTGATGCTGACAGTGTTGTAGGCCGTGTTGCCGTCGCCCGCGGCGCGTACGCTCTGAGTCACGCCCTGGCCCGTGCCCAGGCCCGCACCGCCGGAGATAGTGCCGTTGCCTTGTTCGGCAGTGTGGCCGTTGCCGGCCTGCTTGATGGTGGAGACGTAGAACTCGGGTTTGACGGTTGCGGCCTGGATCTGCATGGAGCTGGTGGCGCCGATCAGATCACCGCTGGCGTTGCGCCAGGTACTGCTCATGACGATGCCGAAGCTGATGACTCGCCCGGGCATGACATAACGACCACGCAGCTCGGAAAGCTCCTGGTCCTTGACTTCGATGGGTTTGAATCCGCCATGGGCGTAGCCCGAGACCGTCGCGACCAGGCAGGCAAGCGACAGCCAGTATGAAGTTTTCATGTACTGCTCCCGGAGCATCCTGCTCCTTTTGTACTTATTTGTTGGCAAGTGGTCGGCGATTAAAAGAAGTCGCTCTGTATGAAGCCGAAATCCATCAGTTCCGCATCCTTGACCGGGTTGAACCCGTCCAGCTTGTTGCGTGCCGTCAAAGGTTGCGGAGGGCTGCGCAGCGCATTGGCCTTGTCATAGCCGGGACCGACGATGGCAAAGACGATGCCGTTCCAGCCTTTGACGAAATCGTCATGGGCGTAGCGCTTGTGCCCCAGCACCGGATCGCCGATGTAGACCCATTGCTTGTCGGCACGCTGCAGCACCACGAAGTGCTTGTAGCCACGTATCTCCATCAGGACCACCACGGGGATCGTCACGGCTTCGAGCTTTTGCGCGGGTATCCGGTAACCCCGGGCGCGCATGCCGATGCTTTCCACGTAGCGCTTCATGTCGAGCATGGAAAAGCCCTGGGTGCGAACCAGGTCCTGGTCGGCATTGACCAGCATGCCCTTGATGACGTGCTCCTCATCGACATCGAGCCAATAGGCCTGGCGCAGCACCGTGGCGAGGGCGGCGGCACCGCAACTGAAGTCGGTCTTCTGCTCGACGATGTCGCGGAACTTGCGCTCGCGCAGGCTTTGCACCGGCTTGTAGACCAGCATGCCGCCCGGCAAGGCGGCCACGGGGATCTGCGCAGCCTCGGCCATGAAGGCCATGCACAGCAGCAGGGAAAGGGCAATCGCGCGCATGATGGATACGCCTTATGGAAATCCTGGAACAGAAGCCCCGTTGCCGGGGCTTCGTTTCATGCGCGACTACATGCAGGCCTTGCAGCCGGCAGCGATGGACAGCGAGTTGCTTTGCTGGTTACCCACGCCTGCCGACACGTTGGCCCCGCCGTTGCCGGAGAAGCCGTTCATGGAATTGCTCATGGTGGCGTTATTGATCACTGGGGTTTTCCAGCCATCGCGGGTCAGCACTTGCTGAGTGTTGCTGCCGGCCAGTTCGAAAGTACCCACGGCGGAGAACTTGAACTTGTCGTCATCGTGGCCGCCGCCGTAGCCGCCCCTGTTGTCCCAGCCACCATGATCGTCTTCGGCGGTACCGGTGCCCTTGGCCTTGAAGGTGCCGGAAGCGGAGTAGGTGCTGGTGAGGGTATCGGTCTTGTAGGTGCGCACACCTTTGTTGTCGACCTGCAGGCCGGTGGAGGACTGATCAGCCGAGGCGGACGCTTCTGCGATGCGACCTCCTGATACAGCGATGGCCAGGTTGTTTTTCTGTTGGTTGAAGTTGCCGGCAGTAACGTTGATGCCGATGTTGCCGGAGCCATTGTTGCCTGCATTGGTGAGCGAGGCGGTGTTATGGGTCGAGTTGTTCTTGACGTAGTTGTTGTTATTGGTTTGCGTGGCGCTGGAGGCGGCCACCGCCGAACCGAAGATGAAGCTTTCGTCGGCGGTGGCCAGGGCGGCGGCATTGTCCTGCTGGTTGCCGTCGCCAGCGGCGATGTTGGCGCCCATGTTGCCGTTGCTGCCATTGAGTGAGTCAGTGGCTTGCGCGGTGTTTCGGGTGGCCTGGTTGGTCACCACGTTGCCGTCGCTGTTCTGCTCGTCCATCACCGTAGCCCCAGCTCCGGCGTTGATGGACAGCAGTTGATCCAGCGTCGGCCCTTGAGGGCCATGGTGACCATGGCCGTTGCCGTTGCCGTTGCCATTACCGTTTCCGCCGGCCTGTGCGGCCATTGCCATGACAGCGGCGAGAGCGAAAACCAATGGTTTGAGTGCCATTGCAGGTTTCATGGTGTTTCTCCTTGCTTGTCGTCGGTGAAGTGTCAGTTTTTTGTTTCTTGTTTTTATTCCGGGTCAGTCAGCGACCCGTATGCTCAGGGTGTTAGCCATGCGGTTTCCCACCCCGGCGCTCTGGTTCACCTGGATGACCCCACGGCTGCCGGTGAATGCCTGGTCGCTGGTGACGACCTGGCGGCTTCCGGTTGGGGCGCCAGTTGCTCCTGAGTTCGATGACAACGCCACGTTCTGCTGAGAAAGCGCGCTGTCGTCCATGCCCTGCGGTTGGGCACTGATGCCCACCCGCATGACATTGGCCATCTGGTTGTTGGCACCGGCGGACTGGTTGACGCCCAGTACTCCGTTGCCGTTGGTGAATGAATGACCGCCGATGCGGGCGGTGGCGCTCATGGACGCATTGGCCGGTGTATCCAGCCGCTGGTGAACGCGGGTGGTCGCCTGTGCCCCGGTGCCGATGGCGATGGCCCGGGTGTTGGTCTGCTGGGTCTGGTCGCCGGCCGCCTGGTTGACGTTGAGGTTGCCGGTGTAGCGGCCGCCGGAGTCCTGCAGGTTGGCATGGCTGACCAGCGCTGCACCCGGATCGGCGAACGCGGCGCAAGGGCCGAGCAGGGCGAGCAGCAACAGGGCCGGCTTCATGTCACTGTCCTCCCGCCAATCGACCCAGCGGGGCCAGGCCGGAACTCAGCGAGCGGTTGATGGTGCCGGAAATCGCACCACCGCTACCGCCCCCGTGGCCGGCACTCATGCCGGGCATGCCATTGGGGTTGGTCACGACGTTCAGGCCCTGCACGCCGGTATTGGTATTGACCGTGTTGCGGATCGACGAGCCGCTGGCGACGCTGGCGAAGTCGCCGTCGCTCAATTCGGTACTGGTCGTAGCCTGATGGATTCGATCGGAGGGGTTGGCGTTGACAGTGGTCGGGTAGGGGTCTTTGCCGCCGTTGCGACCTATGTGGATGGGCTGCACGTCACGGTCGAGCACAATGACGCCATTTTCTTCGGCTTGTACCGGCAGGCTGAGGGTTGCGCTGGTGGCGCAGCCGATCAGCAACAGGCAGGTCAAGCGTCTCTTGAAAGTCCCCACGGCATCGATTCCTTCTTCGGTGGGCTGGCCTTGGTCCAGCGCTGCGAAGGGGGCAGAGCAGTAGTTGTGCCGGTTTCTGAAAAACCTTTGTATTCAATGGCTTGTTGGCGAGCTGAGAGGGCCGCCTACGCAACCTGTTTCATTGCTGAGACAAGGCCGGCAGAGCCCGACGGGCGGCAGGCGGTCTGCTGGCTCTGGATCCAGTGTCTGGCGGCAGTGTCCGAAAAATTGACAGTCGCGATGGCAAAATGATGAAACAGCCTTGGATCCGTGTTTGGCGCCAGGCAGGTGTTGCATCGATGAAACACAACGATGGGAATAGGCCCGGTTGTAAAGGGTGGCGCGGGTTCAGGGACAATCCGGCGTTCAGGTACGCAGTAGTCGAGCCACGGCAGCGAAGACCTGGTCCCGACGTTGCGTCCAGTCACCTTCGATCACCTGGTAAGGACGGTGGTGACGGACCAGCCACTGCTCGATGGCTTCGAAGAACGCCATGCGTTCCTTCAGGTCGGGTTGGCAGCGCAGGCCGTCACCGGTCCAGTCGACCTGCTCGGGGCTCAGCAGCAAGTGCAGGTCGTAGTGGCGCGCCAGCAGGGCGGGTTCGAGCCAGTGCGGACAATCGCCGAACAGCGTCTGGCTCCAGAGGATGTTGCTCAACAGATGGGTGTCGAGGATCAGCAGGGTCGGTTGCCGGACGCGTGCCGCGTCTTCCCAGGCCAGTTGTCCGGCGGCGATATCAGGGATGTCCGCCAGACAGGTATCGCGCCGGTGTCGTTCCATGAAGTGGCGAACGTATTCATCCACCCGCAAGCCGCCGAACTGTTCCTGCAGTTGCTTGGCCAACCAGCTTTTGCCGGCGGACTCCGGGCCGGTCAGCACCACCACCTTCATGCGCGCAAGGCCGGGTCGGCACGCCACTCCCGCCAGCCTTGCACGGCCAGCAGGGTGAACAGGGCATAAAGCCCGGCGGTGAGGTACAAGCCCTTGTAGATGAACAGGCCCACGAAGATCACGTCCAGGACGATCCACAACGGCCAGCATTGTACGCGTTTCTGCGCCATCCACCATTGAGCCACCAGACTGAAGCCGGTGAGCGCCGCATCGAGCCAGGGTTGCGCCGCGTCCGTCCAGTGCGCCATTGCCGCGCCGAGCATCAGGCTTGCGGCTGCGCCCATGGCCAGCCCGAGCATCACCGAAGGCCCTCCCAGGCGTGTCACCTGCCGGCCGTCATGATGCTGCCCGGCACGCGTCCATTGCCACCAGCCGTAAAGTTGCAGCACGGCGTAGACCACTTGCAGCAACATATCGGAGTACAGCTTCACACCGAAGAAGATCCAGGTGTACAGCAACACCATGACCAGGCCGATCGGCCAGCACCAGGGGTTCTGCTTGACGGTCAGCCAGACAGCGATCACGCCGAGGACTGCGGCAAACAGTTCGAGCCCGGACATGGCGGTTCCTCAGGGAGTGGAAGGGGCGGGGATTGTAAACGGTATGCAGGGGATAGCTCCAACCTCCATCCGTGGGGGCCAGCATCGATTCCGGGGAAACTGCATAGAACCTGTGTGGGAGCAGGTTGGCTCCCACACAGGTCCAGGACGGGCGGTTGTCCCGCCCTGGTGGTCGTCAGACGCGGAACTGTTTGAGCAGTCCGTTCAATTGTTCGCTCAGTTCCCTGAGCCGGGCGCTGGCCAGGCTCGACTGTTCCGCCGCCAGGGCGGTGCTGTGGGACAGGCCGGCGGCCTGGGTCACGTTCTGGTTGATGTCCTCTACCACGTGGGCCTGTTGCAGGGTGGCACTGGCGATGGAGGCGTTGAGGCTGTTGAGGTTGCGCAGGGCCTGGCCGATGGCGTTGAGACTGGCGCCGGCCAGGCCGGCCTGTTCGATGGTCAGTTGCGAGGCACGGCTGCTGTCGCTGATGACTTTCACCGCGGCTTCGGAATGGCTCTGCAGGCGCTCGATCATTGACTGGATTTCCGCCGTGGACTTTTGCGTGCGCTGGGCCAGCAACCGCACTTCATCGGCCACTACCGCGAAGCCACGACCCTGTTCCCCGGCGCGAGCGGCCTCGATCGCGGCGTTGAGGGCCAGCAGGTTGGTCTGTTCGGCAATGGAGCGAATCACCTCCAGCACGCTGCCGATCTGGGTGCTTTCGCTCGCCAGGGTGCGAATCACTTCCACGGCCTGGTCAATGGTCTGGGAGAGACGGTCGATCTGCTGCAGGCTGCCGTCGATGTTGACCTGGCCCTGCTGGGCCTGGGATTCGGCGTCGCGCATTTCGCTGGCGGCATGTTCGGCGTTCTTGGCCACGTCCTGCACGCCGTAGGTCACTTCGTTGATCGCCGTGGCGACCAGTTCCATCTGTTGCGATTGCTGTTGGCTGCGTTCCTGGGCTTGTGCGGCGTCGTTGCCCAGTTCATTGGACGATTGCCCCAGGGCACCGGCGGAGGCCTGCAATTGGCTCACCACCTGCCGCAGCTTGGCGGTGAAGGCGTTGAAGTGCCGGGCCAGCTGGGTGACTTCGTCCTGCCCGTGGGTGTCCAGGGTCCGGGTCAGGTCGCTTTCGCCGCTGGCGATATTCGCCATGGCGTGGACTGTCTCCTGCAACGGCCGCACGATGCTGCGCACGATCAGCGCCAACAGCAGGCCCATGATCAGCGCGATCACTAGGCCGATCACCGAAGCCTTGATCAATTGGGCGAGGAATTCGGCCTGTACGTCATCCACGTACACGCCCGAACCGATGATCCAGCCCCAGGGCTGGAACAGGGTGACGTAGGAAGTCTTGCCCACCGGTGCCTCCGCGCCCGGTTTCGGCCACAGGTAGTTCACCATGCCGGCGCCCTTGGTCTTGGCGATGGACACCATTTCGTTGAACAGCGCGAACCCGTTCGGATCGCGGATCGCCGAGAGATTCTGGCCTTCGAGCTTGGGGTTGGTGGGGTGCATGAGCATGACCGGGGTCAGGTCGTTGATCCAGAAATAGTCGTTCTGGTCATAGCGCAGGCCCCGCACGGCATTGAGCGCCTGCTTCTGCGCGGCCTCCCGGGTCAGCGTGCCGGCCGTTTCCAGGCCATGGTAGTAGTTCAGCACGCCACTGGCGGTCTGGACCACATGCTGGGTTTTCTGCACCTTTGCCTGATGGAGGTCGGTGTGGATCTGTTTGAGCATCAAGGCGCCCAACATGAACATCATCACGATGGCCACGCCCAGGATGAGCCACAAGCGTCGACTGATCGATACACTGCGCAAACTATTCATACGCTGTCACTCCGGTTTCTTGTTCTTGTCGTCCGCGGCGCTTGGGCCATAACGCGGCGGCGTTATCAGGGCTTGTCTGATAGGATTTCGGCCTCGCGGCGAAAAACCTGAGCCTGGCGTCGATCTTTCATTGGTTTTTTTTGAACGGTCGCCGTTATCGTGCTCCCGCTGCTTTTGCACTGGCTTGACACTTGAATATCGATGAGGCCTGCGCATACCAGGTCTTTTTTGGGGGATGAATGGATTTGTGGACCGCCTTACAGGCACTGATTCTTGGCGTTGTAGAGGGCTTGACGGAGTTTTTGCCGATTTCCAGCACGGGGCACCAGATCGTGGTAGCCGACTTGCTGCAGTTTGGTGGCGAACGATCCATGGCGTTCAATATCATCATCCAGCTGGGGGCGATCCTGGCGGTGGTCTGGGAGTTCCGACGCAAGATCTTCAACGTGGTACTGGGCCTGCCCACCCAACCCTCTGCCCGACGGTTCACCGCGAACCTGCTGATCGCCTTCCTGCCCGCGGTGGTGCTGGGCGTGCTGTTCGCCGACCTGATCCACCACTATCTGTTCAACCCGATCACGGTGGCCACTGCGCTGGTGCTGGGCGGTTTGGTGATGCTCTGGGCCGAGCGGCGCCAGCATGAAGTACACGCCGAAACCGTTGACGATATTTCCTGGAAAGACGCGCTGAAGGTCGGACTTGCCCAGTGCCTGGCCATGATTCCCGGCACCTCGCGCTCGGCTTCGACCATCATCGGCGGCTTGCTGTTCGGCTTGTCGCGCAAGACCGCGACAGAGTTCTCGTTCTTCCTGGCGATGCCGACCATGGTCGGCGCGGCGGTCTACTCGGGCTACAAGTATCGCGAGCTCTTCGTTCCGGCGGATTTTCCGGTCTTCGCCATCGGTTTCATCACGGCCTTCATCTTCGCCATGATCGCGGTCAGGGGGCTGCTGCGGTTCATTGCCAGCCACAGTTACGCGGTGTTTGCCTGGTACCGGATCGCGTTCGGCCTGTTGATCCTGGCGACCTGGCAATTCGGCTGGGTGGATTGGGCGACAGTCCAGCCATGAAAGGGCCGGCCATGAACGGTCCGGGCCTGCGCAAGCCTGCTACGCGTCAGGCGGCGGGTGGCGTGCAGAACCTGCGGCTCAAGTGGATCGTGTTTGCGCTGTTGTGCGCCTTGCCACTGCTGGGTTCCTTGCTGCTTTGGCTGCAAGAGGCGTCGTGGCTGCCGCTGGCGGCCTACGGGGCCGTCAGCCTGATGACGTTTCTGCTCTACTGGAATGACAAGCGCAAGGCCCGCACCGAGGCCTGGCGCACCCCGGAGAACGTCCTGCACGCCATGGAACTGGCGGGCGGCTGGCCCGGGGCATTGCTCGCCCAGCAAATGTTCCGCCACAAGACCCGCAAGGTATCGTTCCAGGTGGTGTTCTGGTTCATCGTGGTGCTGCATCAGGTGTTCTGGATCGATCAGTTGTTCCTGGGCGGCCATCTGCTGGCGCTGTTCTGAATCAGGGCAACAGCAAGCCGACCTGGGTGCGCTTGGGCAGCTTGCTGACCACCAGTTGATGGGAGCGTTGCAGCAGGCCCCGCAGTTCTTCGGCGCCCAGCGGGTAGGGCGTCTGCATGATGATCCACTGGGCCCGGGCCAGATAGGGGGCCGGGTGGATGCCCGGTCGATCGCAATGGCCCAGGAACAGGTCCTTGTCGACCTTGAACGCCAGGGAGTCACCGCGCAATCCCTGCAAGGCGAACATCTTGTTCCCGGCGATGGAGAACACCCGCACGCCGCCCCATTTGTAATCTTCCCTGGCGCCGGGCAGGCCCAGGCAGAAGCGGGCGACGTCCTCTTCGCTCAAACTCATAGCGTCCTGTCTCCACAACGGGCAAAGGCTTCCACCAGATGGTCGATCCAAGCCCGCACCGCCGGCAGCAGCCCGCGTCGGTGGGGGTAGACGGCCTGCAGCCAGCCATCGGGCAGCGACCAGCCTGGCAATAGTTCCACCAGTGTGCCGTCCCTCAACTCCTGTTCGCAATACATGCTGGGCAGTAGGGTAAAGCCCAGGCCGGCCAGGGCGCAGGCGCGACGGACGATGAAATCGTCGATGCCCAGGCGCGCTTCCAGGGCCAGGTCGACACTTTCCCCATCGGCATCGAGCAAGCGCAGGTGCACCAGGCGGTCGGCTTCCAGGGCACCCAGCACGGGCAGTTGCCTGAGGTCTTCCGGGGTCTCGATCCGGTGCCCTTCGACGAAGGCGGCGCTGGCCACCATGATCAATCGTGCCTGGCGCAGGCGCCGGGTCATCAGCAGCGGGTCCTCGTCCCCCAGGTCGCGCACCCGCAGCGCCACGTCGATGCCTTCGCTCACCAGGTCCACGCGACGGTTGAGCAGGATCATTTCCAGCTGCACCTGGGGGAATTTCTCCAGGAAGTCGGCCACCACGCCGGGCAGCATCTCGTGGGCCAGCCCCACCGGGCTCGAAACCCTCAGCCTGCCTCGCGGTGCGCTGGACATGCTTGCCACGGCTTCATCGGCCATTTCGGCCTCCAGCAGCATGGCCTGGCAATGGCGCAGGTAGCGTTCCCCCACGGCGGTCAGCTTCAACTGCCGGGTGGTGCGTTGAAGCAGGCGGGCACCGAGGCGTTCTTCCAGCTCGGCGATGCGCCGGGACAACCGTGACTTGGGAATGCCCAGTGCCCGTCCGGCGGCGGCGAAACCACCGGCTTCGACGACTTTGGCGAAATAGTACAGATCGTTGAGGTCTTGCATGTAAAGCCCGATTGTCCTGTCAGTGGAACGAACTATCGCATCAATGCTGGCTAATCGGCCATTGGTTTCATCGGTAGGATTGTCACCAATCGATCGCCTCGGTAGCGATTCCACTTGGAGAGCACTTCATGAAACTTCTGCACATCGATTCGAGCATCCTCGGAGACAACTCCGCTTCTCGCCAGCTGAGCCGCGAAGTGGTCCAGGCCTGGAAAGCCGCCGAGCCGGACGTGGAGGTGACCTATCGCGACCTGGCCGCCGACGCCATCAGCCACTTCTCCGCCCAGACGCTGGTGGCGGCCGGTACCAGCGCCGAACTGCGCGACGCCGCCCTGCAGCATGAGGCGCAGCTCAGCGCCGCCACCCTGGCCGAATTCCTGGCGGCGGATGCACTGGTAGTGGCTGCGCCGATGTACAACTTCACCATCCCGACCCAATTGAAGGCCTGGATCGACCGTATCGCCGTCGCTGGCCAGACCTTCCGCTACACCGAAGCCGGTCCGCAAGGCCTGTGCGGCAACAAGAAACTGGTCATCGTATCCACTGCCGGCGGCCTGCATGCCGGCCAGCCAAGCGGCGTGGGTCATGAAGCGTATCTGAAACTGCTGTTCGGTTTCCTCGGCATCACCGACATTGAGATCGTCCGGGCCGAAGGCCTGGCTTACGGTGATGACATGCGCACCAAGGCCATGGGCGAAGCCAAGCTGCAGATCGGCGAGCAGTTCGCCGCCGCATAACGCTGTTGAATCCTCCGGGAGCGGCCCGCCCGCGATAGCGGTGTGTCATCCAGCAGCGATGCCGGGCGATACATCGCTGTCGTGGGCGGACTTGTTCTTACCGTGCATATCGAAACCCTTGTAAAACGCTGTATTCTGGCCGCCGGGTGCACGTCAGGGCGGCGAGCGGACAGGTCTCTGTCGTTCGCTGGTGAAGGTGGAAGAGTCGATGAAGCGTCTTGGTGCAGGGTTACTGCTTGGTTTGCTCGGCAGCCTGGTGACAGTACAGGCCGCACCGGGGCTGGAGCCTCATTGGAGTGCTGGTTTCCATGAGCTGAGCTTCCTCGATCCGCTGGACCACCAGCCCATGCGTGCCATCGCCTTCTATCCGTCGACCGCCCGGGAGCAGACCAGCCGGTTGGAAGGCTATGAGATCGATGCCGCGCCGGACGCCCGGATCGCCATCGGCCGCTTTCCCATGCTGATGCTCTCCCATGGCAACACCGGTACGCCGCTGGCCTTGCATGACCTGGCCACGTCCCTGGCGCGCAAGGGGTTCGTGGTGGTGGCGGTGATTCATCCGGGCGATAACGCCCAGGACCACAGCCGGCTCGGCACCTTGAGCAATCTGTACGGACGGCCCATCCAGATCTCCGAAGCCATTACCGCAACGTTGAGCGACCCGATGCTGTCGCCGTTCGTCAATGCCGGGCAGGTGGGCGTGATCGGCTATTCGGCCGGCGGCGAAACCGCGTTGATCCTGTCGGGCGCCACCCCGGATCTCGATCGCCTGCGTCGCTACTGCCATGAGCGGCCGGATGATCGCGATGCCTGCAACACCCAGGGCGAGCTGATTGCCGACCGCGACGACCTGCATCCGGTGGCCGACCCCAGGGTCCGGGCGTTGTTGTTGATGGCGCCGTTGAGCCTGAAGTTCGGCCGTCATACCCTGGCCGACGTCCATGTGCCGGTGCTGCTGTACAGCGGCGATGGCGACAAGTTGGTGGCCTTTGACAAGAATGCCGCCGCCCTGGCCCGCAAACTGCCCACCGCGCCGGATTTCAAGACCCTGGCCGGGGCCGGGCATTTCGTGTTCATGGCCCCTTGCACTGAAGAGCAGATCGCCGCGATGCCTGCGCTCTGCACCGATGCCGATGGCGTCGACCGCAAGGACATCCACCGCACCATGATCTCCGAAGCAGGGCGCTTTTTCAGCCAGGCCTTGGGTAGGCCGACCCGCGCCGGCCTGAGGACCGCGGATCAATAAGCGGCTTTTCCGGCACGCTGGCGTAGCAGCAGGGTCAAGGCCAGGCCGCTGATCGACAGTACAGCGGCGCTGAAAAAGATCCATGAATAACCCAGGTTCAACGCCACCGCGCCCATCATGGGCCCGGCAATCGCCAGGGCCAGGTCGAAGAAGACGGCGTAGGCACTCAATCCCGCGCCGCGGCTGGTGTTCGGCACCTGCTTGATGGCCTCCACGCCCAGCGCCGGGTACACCAGCGACAGCCCGAAACCGGCCAGCCCCGCGCCCACCAGGGCGAACCCTGTGGAAGGCGCCAGCCACAGCAACACCAGCCCGAGGGTTTCGATGCTCATGCACGCAATGGCAGAGTTGAACCCTCCGAAGCGGCCGATGCTGGAAATGAACAACAAGCGCGAGAGGATGAAACAGATGCCGAAGACGGTCAGGCACCAGGCCGCGCCGGTCCAGCCGCGACTGAGGTAGAACAGGGTTATGAATGTCGTGAGCGTGCCATAGCCGATCGAGGCCAGGCACAGGCTCGTTCCAAACGGCGCGATACGGCCGAATACCGCCCGGAAAGGCAGGCGCTCGCCACGAACCACCGGCACCGACGGTTTATTGCGAATCAGCAACAGCGCCCCACCGGCCAGCAGCGACAAGGCGATCCCCAGGCTGGCGAAACCCAGGTCGCCCACCATCACCACTCCCAGGGGGGCACCGATGGCGATCGCGCCATAAGAGGCGATGCCGTTCCAGGAAATCGAACGGGCCGTGTGTTCCACTCCGACCTGGCCCATACACCAACTGATGGTGCCTACGCCGATCAGGCCCTGGGCCACCCCCAGCAACAGCCGGCCGCCGATCAGGATCAGCAGGCTCAGCAGTGGCAGGCTTTGCAGCAAGGTGGAGAGCAGGGTCAGCCCCCCGCTGAGCACGATACCCGACAAACCGTAGACAATCGCCCGCTTGGTGCCGACGCTGTCCGACAGCCGCCCGGCCATGGGCCGGCTGAGCAGGGTCGCCAGGTACTGCGAGCCGATGGTCAATCCGGCCACCACCGCACTGAAGCCCAGTTGCTCGTGGACGTAGCCCGGCAATACGGCAATCGGCAGGCCGATGCAGAGAAAGGCAATGAACGTGTAGAAAACGATGGAGACGATCTGCAGGGTGACCGACAGGGCGCTGGGGGCGGATTGAGGCGTTGACATGGAGCTCGTTCGCGGGCGGCGGCGGGAGAGGTCCATGATGGCGCGAGATGGGGAGAAAAGAAAGCAGGCTAACTAAATGGCCAGGCCAAGGCCTTTGAACCCGGCTCGCGCCTATAGGGATGCCGAATGCAAAAAAGCCCTGTCGCATTGGACAGGGCTTTTCATTGGCCGTTGGGGACGGTCCTAGAACATCACACCCTGGCTGCGCAGGTAGTCGTCATAAGTGCCGCTGAAGTCGACGACGCCGTCGGCGCTCAGTTCGATGATGCGGGTGGCCAGGGACGACACGAACTCGCGGTCGTGGCTGACGAAGATCAGCGTGCCCGGATAGTTTTCCAGCGCCAGGTTCAGCGCTTCGATGGATTCCATGTCCAGGTGGTTGGTCGGTTCGTCCATCACCAGTACGTTGGGCTTCTGCAGGATCAGCTTGCCAAACAGCATGCGGCCCTGTTCGCCACCGGAGATCACCTTGACCGACTTGAGGATCTCATCGTTGGAGAACAGCATGCGACCCAGGGTGCCCCGGATCATCTGTTCGCCCTGGGTCCATTGGCCCATCCATTCGAACAGGCTGACGTCGTCTTCGAAGTCATGGGCGTGGTCCTGGGCGTAGTAGCCCAGCTCGGCGCTTTCGGTCCATTTCACCGAGCCGCTATCGGGTGTCAGTTCGCCCATCAGGGTGCGCAGCAGGGTGGTCTTGCCGATACCGTTGGGGCCGATGATCGCCACACGTTCGCCGGCTTCGACGGTGAAGCTGAAGTTCTTGAACAGGGTCTTGCCGTCGAAGCCCTTGGACATACGCTCGACGGTGACTGCCTGGCGATGCAGTTTCTTGGTCTGCTCGAACCGGATGAATGGGCTCACGCGACTCGACGGCTTGACCTCGGCGAGCTGGATCTTGTCGATCTGCTTGGCGCGGGAAGTGGCCTGCTTGGCTTTCGAGGCGTTGGCCGAGAAGCGGCTGACGAAGGTCTGCAGCTCGGCGATCTGGGCTTTTTTCTTGGCATTGTCCGACAGCAGCTGCTCGCGGGACTGGGTCGCGGCGATCATGTACTCGTCATAGTTGCCCGGGAACAGGCGCAGCTCACCGTAGTCCAGGTCGGCCATGTGGGTGCAGACACTGTTCAGGAAGTGCCGGTCGTGGGAAATGATGATCATGGTGCTGTTACGCGCCGTGAGGATGTTTTCCAGCCAGCGGATGGTATTGATGTCCAGGTGGTTGGTCGGTTCGTCGAGCAACAGTACTTCAGGATCGGAGAACAACGCCTGGGCGAGCAGGACCCGCAGTTTCCAGCCCGGCGCCACCTCGGTCATCGGACCGAAATGCTGTGCCAGCGGAATGCCCAGGCCCAGCAGCAGCTCACCGGCACGGGACTCGGCGGTGTAGCCGTCCATCTCGGCGAACTCGGTTTCCAGCTCGGCCACGGCCATGCCGTCTTCTTCGGTCATTTCCGGCAGCGAGTAGATGCGATCACGCTCGGCCTTGACCTTCCACAGTTCCTCGTGACCCATGATGACCGTGTCGATCACGGTAAAGGCTTCGTAGGCAAACTGGTCCTGGCGCAGCTTGCCCAGGCGTACGTTCGGTTCGAGCATCACCTGGCCACCGGACGGCTCGAGATCGCCACCGAGGATTTTCATGAAGGTCGACTTGCCGCAACCGTTGGCGCCGATCAGGCCATAGCGGTTGCCCGCACCGAACTTGACCGAAACGTTTTCGAACAGCGGCTTGGCGCCGAACTGCATGGTGATGTTAGCTGTGGAGATCAATTACCTTACCTATCAATGGGTTAGAGCTGGTCATTTTCCCTGATACCGATGTGGTATCCATTCGGAGCTTCTCCAGCTCCGCCCAGTCCGAGCTTGAGGTTGAGCCAACGCGCATACGTCGCCAGCAACATTGGACGCTGTGGCCAAGCTGCTGAGCGATGAATGCGGGGGGCATGTTGGACGTTGCGCGCATTGTCGCATAAGTATGACGGCAGTTGTATGGCAGCCGAAAGCGCATCCGCACCTGACCCTTCATCAGCGGGCTTCCTTGCGGGAGCGCGTGATCGCTTCGCAGGAGGGTTGGAGGGCCAGAGCTGCCGGCCTGGCTTTCATGGAGCTGCGCTGTAAATGGCCTGCCGTCTCCTTGCGTACGTAAGGTCGCTCGCGGGAGGTTGTTGACAGGCACATCGATCGATCCGCATGTAACCGATAAAGCGCTATCCGCCGATCAGTGCCAGATCAGGTTTCATCAACTGCAAGTGGTGATTCGTCTTTCCAGTTTACGATGTTGCGTAACTGCGGCCCTTCGCTTGCCGATGTTATATAGCTGAGCCCAACACCTGGTTATTGTTTTATAGATCGATTGCCGGAATTAAGACGATTCTTAAAGAGCGGCCATTTCCTGGAATGAATCGATGCTCGATGTTATAAAAAACCAGTGCCGGGCTGCAGCCGAATATTGGGAGTATTGATGGTTCTGTCTGGTCGTTGGCGGGAAGTTTGCAATTTCAATGAATGATTTTGTTTGTGGCAGGGATGGTTTGTTTTATGCGGTTTATCAAGTTCGGTGCCTTGGTCTGGCTACTGTCTCAAACGATAACGTTTACTGGGCTGGCGGCGGCAGATGTTGATTTCGGTGGGACGACCCGGTTCGTCTTCAATGCCAGGGACAAGGCAAAAACAATTACAATCGAAAATGTTGGCAAGCAAGCCGTGCTGGCCCAGGTCACATTTGGTGATGGCGATGATCAGCAAGCTCTGGACGACTTGCCGCTTGCGCTTTCAAGACCATTAATTGAGATTCAGCCCGGAGACAAGCAGACGGTTGATATTCTGTATCAAGGGGTTGGGCTTCCTCGGGATCGGGAGTCCTGTTTTCTATTGAGTGTGATGGATATTCCAAAGGTTCCTGCGGAGCAGAACAGGTTGCAGATTGTCCTGCGTCACCGCCTGAAGGTATTTTTCCGCCCCGCGTTGCCTATGTCTCCGACAGAAGCTTTTACCAGGTTGTATTGGCGGCAGGCGACCCAATCAAAAGATGCCATCCTCGATGCTCACAATGATTCGCCTTATTTCCAGACTCTCACGGATGTCCAATTCCTTGATCGGCAGGGGCGGGTGTGTGGGAAACCCGTGGCGCACCTGATGTTGCCCCCCTTTTCTACACGGGATGTACAGCTGGCCGATTGTGCAAAGCCAATAGCCAGGATTACCAGCACGTTCATCACGGATGAGGGCGATAGAACTCCGCATGTGATGGCTGTGACGCGTTCCACACCTAATTCAGGATCGCCGATATGAATAAAGCAATAAGTATCCTGGCAGCGCTTTCGTTGAGTTTCAATGTGTCTGAGTCCAAGGCCCAGAGCGAGGTGCAATACACCTGTGACAACACCTACACTCATGCAACTACGCAAGCCTTGCAAATCAATGCCTCTGTAACGATACCCGACTCGGCACCTGCAGGAACGGTAGTATGGCGGATGCCCGCCCAGGACCTGAACTACAACTGCTGGTTAGGACCTTCGACGTTTGCGACCTATTTTTTTCTTAATCCCCTCGGCCGGGATTTTGGTCCGGATATAGAAGTCGGGGTGACGTTGAATGGCACTGACTATCGCCCGTCTGTTACCAAGTCTGTGCGCGCAAGGACCATGCCTACGAACAGTACGTCGGTAGGGCAGATAAATGTCAATGAGTTCGGATATTACAAGGCCTCTTTGTTTATTTTAAAAAAGACCGCTGCAAGCACGACTTCACAGACCAGGACAGTAGACCTGAACAACTATGTTCCCTATACGATTGGGAAGGAGGGGCAGCCTATTTCGGGGTTGCTCTCTGTAGTTGTCAAAGGCCTCACCGCCAACCTCATCCCCTGTTCGTCCACGGTTACCGTGAATCCTACTACCATGAGTTTCGGAAATATCATCAGTGCTGGCGCAACTCCCGGGCTTGAAATCAAGCGTGCCACCTTCTCGCTCTTTGAACAACGTACCTGTCAAGGTACCGCCGTGTATGGTTTGAACGGGATTCTGCGACCCGCGGAGAACGCGAGTCTATACGACAGTATGGGAACCCTGGTGCCCAAGGATAATGATTCGGTCGGTATCGAAATCCTGGATGCCGACAACCACACCCCGCTGCGCTTCAACAACGCGTTCGTGGTGATTCCTCAAGTCAGCTCGACCAGTAACAGCAAGCAATTCGAGGCTCGTTTGAAGTGGCGCACGGATAAACCCAAGCTGGGCAGCTTCAATGCCGGCGCTATCTTTGACGTGTACTACAAGTAGCCCAGGCCACCGATCGTCTGGGCTTTCACATCGTCAATCGAAGTGGTGTCACAATGATTCTACGTGGCAGGGCACCTGATCCCTGGTAATCCGCCGATTTCATGTGTGACCTCATGCCTTCGATTGACGATTTTCGCTTCAACGCCCATCACCTGCTGCTCGATCTCGATGCAGCCACGAATCATCTCATGATGCTCGTCGTTTCTCGCGAAGTTTCAGGGGTTCGCTGGGATGAGGCGGTCTCTCGCCATAGGCGTGCATATGAAGCCTGGGCTTGTCTATCCACCGGGGTCCAGACGGACCCGATGCCTGCCCTTGATGGACGACCGGTCGA
Source organism: Pseudomonas sp. NFACC43 (assembly GCF_900119645.1). Classification (NCBI taxonomy): domain Bacteria; kingdom Pseudomonadati; phylum Pseudomonadota; class Gammaproteobacteria; order Pseudomonadales; family Pseudomonadaceae; genus Pseudomonas; species Pseudomonas sp. NFACC43. The sequence goes on along the minus strand of NZ_FPKK01000005.1, from coordinate 269,101 downwards.
AGGTGGTACTCCGTCACCCTAGGCTCTGTACAAAAGTCTTGAGAGATGAAGGTCAGGCAAGGCGAAAACAGCTGGCGATCGCCCGCGCGCAGGACGGGTCCACCCGTCATGGCGCTCGCTACTCCACGATGCAGATCCAGCGATGATTCTGCCGGTAGGGTGCACGGGTGAATGCCACGTCCGAGACCAGAACCATGCCTTGCTCTTGAAGCGCTTCGGTCAGTTGCACGAGTGTCTCTGCTTCGATAGTCATCTCTGTTACCTCGTCAGATTACTGCGTTCATAATTCTTGACCGAGCGGGCAAGTGACTAATTCATTTTTTCTAGGGAGCTGATGCCTGGAGTGCATCGTCGCTTCTGATTCAGTCCTTATGTCATTGTCTGGGGGCGTGGCTGGGTCGAGGGGAGCTTGGGGAGGGGGGCCGGGCATGACAGTTTTTCACAATTGAGGGTAACTTTCAGTTACAAAGTGTGGCTAAAATGCCATCTTTCAGATGCCCTCACGCTGCCGCTTGGTGGGGAGAGCAGTCCGTTCACTTAAGCTGTGTGACGAATCGCGTGAAACTCATCATTGTTGCGATCTATATCCTCTCCATCGGCTATGTGCACTTGCGTGGGCGTGTGCGGCACAAGCTCGGTCGCCAGTTGAGCGACCATTCTTCCTTCCTGGCGCCTATCAATTGCCTGCTGTACCTGTGTTCGAAACTGCCCAACAGGCCTTACCTGGAAACGGCCGATTTTCCCGACCTGAGCCCCTTGCAGGCCCATTGGGAAGAAATTCGCGCCGAAGGCCAGAACCTGCTGAAGGCAGGAGAAATCAAGCGCTCCAATCAATATGACGATGTCGGTTTCAACTCGTTCTTCAAGACGGGCTGGAAGCGCTTCTACCTCAAGTGGTACGGCGACAGCCATCCTTCGGCCATGAAGCTGTGTCCGCGCACTACCGAGCTGGTACAGGGCATCGGGTCGATCAAGGCGGCGATGTTCGCCGAGTTGCCGCCAGGCTCGAAGCTGGTCCGGCACCGCGACCCGTATGCCGGTTCGTATCGGTACCACTTGGGCCTGGATACGCCCAACGATCCTGGCTGCTACATCAATGTCGATGGCCAGCAATACCACTGGCGTAATGGCGAGGCGGTGATGTTCGACGAGACGTTCATCCATTACGCCGAGAACACCACGCCTCACAACCGCATCATCCTGTTCTGCGACGTGGAGCGGCCGATGAAATTCCGCTGGGCCAGTGCCTTCAACCGTTGGTTCAGTCGCACCGTAATGGCGGCCGCCGGTGCACCGAACGATGCTGGCGACAGGACCGGCGGGCTGAACCGGGCGTTTTCCAGGCTCTACAGGATCCGCCTGCAAGGCAAGGCCCTGAAGAAGCGCAACCGTACCCTGTATTACCTGCAAAAATGGGCGTTCTTCGGTGGGCTGTTGGCGATTTTCGTCTGGATCTGAGGGGGCTGCCGCAGTCCCGTTCCTGCACGGTGTCGGGACGCGAGCAGCTCACTCTCCGGGCTTCTCGGCCTCCAGTTGTTGCCACATCCGGGCCGTGATCCGCTGGCGGTGGTTGTAGCCGTCCCACGGATCGGCGCCCAGCCCCCTGGCTCGCTCCAGTGCGGTATGGATATCCCATTGCTGGGCGTTACGCAGGCCATCGAGTTCCGCCCGGGCAATCGGTACCGACACCGGCAGGCCGGGCCGGGCGCGTACCGAATAGGCGGCTACCGTACTGGCGCCCCGGGCATTGCGCAGGTAGTCGATGAAGATCTTCCTGACCCGGTTCTTGGGCCCCATGGTGGCGGTCACCCGCTGGGGCATCTGCTGGGTCATGAATTGAGAGATGGCCTTGGCGAACGCCTTGGTCGTGTCCCATCCTTCACTGCGCGCCAGCGGCACGATAACGTGCATGCCTTTGCCGCCGCTGGTCTTGAGGAATGCCTGCAACCCCAATTCGTCGAGCACCGATAATGTCAGGCGGGTGACTTCCAGCATGGCGCTCCAGGGCAGTGTCGGGTCCGGATCCAGGTCCAGGACGAACAGGTCGGGGGTTTCGATCCGGTCGTGGGTCGCGGTCCAGGTATGCAGCTCCACCGTCCCCATCTGAGCCGCACTGATCAGTGCCCGTGGACTGTCGATTTCCATCAGCGCGGCATGGCCAGGGTCCAGGGCCGGATCCAGCTGGCGGATATGGGGAATTTCCAGGCGGTCGGCATGCTTCTGGAAGAACTGCTCTTCACCGATTCCATCCGGTGCCCGCAGCAGGGCCACCGGGCGCTGTTTCAGATGGGGCAGGATCCATGGCGCGATGTCCGCGTAGTATTGCGCCAGTTCCACCTTATGCACGCCGCTGACACTGTCGATGACCCGCTCGGGATGAGAGATCTTCACGCCGCCGACATGCACCGCGCGATGTTTTGCGCCGCGCTTGGGTTCAGGTGCCATGGCCTTGATCGGCAAGGGTTGCACTCGCACCACCTGGTCGACTGGCGTGTCGGCCAGCAGGCCGAGAAAGGCTGCCTGGCGCACGAGGCCGTCGCGGGTCCACTCGGCGAATTCGATTTCACAGACGCGGGTTGGCTCGACCCACTGCACGCCGCGCCCTTGTGCCGTATTGAGGGGAGCGTTCAGGGGCGAAGTGTCACGCACCTGCCTCAAGAGCTGCTCGTGCAAGCCCTTGAGCTGGGCTTGATTGAACCCTGTGCCAACCCGACCGGCGTATGTCAGCCCCGCAGGGCCGTTGACCGCCAGCAGCAACGCACCGAAACCACTGCGGGTGCCTTGCGCACGGGTGAAGCCGACAATCACGAAGGACTGGCGCAGCCGGCACTTGAGCTTGACCCAATCGACGCTGCGCTGGCCCGCGTAGGGGCTGCCCAGGCGCTTGCCGACCACACGGTCCAGCGACAGGGCGCTGGCACTCTCGAAGATCTCGTCCTGGCTGGCGGAGAATGCTTCGGAGAACCGCAGGCGTTTGCTGGCATTGTTGGCCAGGGCCTTTTTCAGCGCAGCTCGTCGTTCTTCCACCGGCACTTGGCGCAGGTCCCGACCATTGAGAAATGGCGCATCGAACAGAAAATACAGCAGGTCCACGGTGCGACCGATCTCAAAAGCCTGCCGCAGGGCCGCCAGGTCGGATCGCCCGGTATCGTCGAGCAGCACCAGTTCACCGTCCAGCCAACTGTCCCCCAGGCCCAGGGCGGCGAGGGCATCGGCGTGCAGCTTGAGGCGCTCGGTCCAGTCCTGGTGATTGCGGTTGAACAAGCGGACCGCGCCATGCTCGATGCGGGCCAGCAGTCGATAGCCATCGAATTTGACTTCATAACGCCACTCGCCGGCCGGTGGTTGCTCCACGGGCGTAGCGAGTTGTGGGGACAGGCGTTCGGGTAACCGGTCATCGGTAAGGCTGTCGTCTCGCCGGTTGTCGTCGCGAGTCGTGACGGTGTCCGGTTCGGTGCCGGACGAACGGGCATATTCACTATCGGCCTTGGCCATGACAGATTCCCTTGCAGTACTGGCTTCGGGGATTAGCCCCGGGAGGCCTTGGTGGCTTTTTTGGCAGGGGTGGATTTACGAGGCTTGGCGGCTTTCTCGGCGGTCTTGCCGCCGGGCTTGTCGGCCGCCTTGCCCTTGCTGCCCAGGCTGCGTTTGAGCAGTTCGGTGAGGTCGATGACATCGGCGCTCTTGCGTTGTTCTTCGCCCGGGTCGGTTTCCACTGCTTCGAGCCGACCCTCGTTGGCTTTTTTCTCCACCAGTTCCATGATCTTGTCCTCGAAACTGTCGCGGTATGCCTGGGGTTCCCAATCCCCACTCATGTCCTCCACGAGGCGCTTGGCCATTTCCAGCTCACCCTTGGCCAGCGTCGGGTGAATCACCTCGTCGCCCAGTTCCAGGATATCCAGGTCGCGCACTTCGGCGGGCCAGCGCAGCATCACCAGCACCAAAGCCGATTCCAGGGGCATGAGGGCCGCCAGGTGCTGGCGGGTATGCAACACGACATGGGCCAGGGCCACCTTGTTGGTCTTGACCAGGGTCTCGCGCAAGAGCGCATAGACCTTGCCGCCGCGCTTGTCGGGGGCAAGGAAGTAGGGGGTGTCGATGTTCTGCAGCGGAATTTTCTCGCTGTCGACGAAGGAAAAGATGTCGATGGTCTGCGTGGACTTGGGGTGTGCGGAGCGGATCTCCTCTTCGCTGAGCAGCACATACTGGCCTTTCTGGTATTCGACGCCCTTGACGATTTCTTCCTTGGTCACTTCCTTGCCGGTGACCTTGTTGACCCGCTTGTAGCCCACCGGGTCCATGCTGCGCTTGTCCAGCCAGTCGAAATCCACCCCTTGGGATGACGTCGCCGACACCAGTGCAACCGGGATATGCACCAACCCGAAACTGATAGCGCCTTTCCAGATTGCCCGTGCCATGGTGGGGGTTCCTTGCCAGTGATGAAGTCTCTCTTGGTGACCTTCCGGCCCCGGCAAAAGTTTCCCTGGAAGCGAGTTCAAGCCGTGACGGGAGCGCCTGTCGATTTGCCCGGAGATGCCTCGTTACATCTTTACCGGGACTTTCACTTAACAACGGCGAACCAGAGCAGTAGCGTGCTTTCGATATCCCTGAGCGATTTCGCGACGCAGGAGAAACCCATGAACAGGCTGATGCTCGCCGTTTCCACGCTGTTGCTGGCCGGGGCCGCCCAGGCGACGCCGGACCCCGGGGCGCTGGTCCTGGCCCAGAACCTGCCGGGCAACAATGACCCCTACAGCAATCCGATACGGCGGGCCAATCCCAACAGCATGCAGGGCACCCAGCCCAACGTGCCGACGATCCGCCACAATCCGACGATCCCAGCACCTCGACCCCCGACCCTGGAAAATGGCGGTATCGGCAACGGTTATCCGCGTTCGGGGCCGCCGCCTGGTTCACCCAGGCCCACCATCGAGTCCGGCACGCCCAACCGGAACATGAACAACGGTAATCGCCAGTGATAACAGAAGGAGCTGTGCATGTTGCATAAGACATTCATCGCTGCGCTCTGCGCCAGCACTGTCCTGACATTCGCCACCGTGGCCACGGCCGCCCAGACCCAGTCGTTGAAGAGCGAGGAGGGCACCCTGGAGGTGACCACCGTGGTCAGGGGGCTGGAGCATCCCTGGTCCGTGGCGTTCCTCCCGGACCAGCGGGGCATGCTGGTGACGGAGCGGTCCGGCAACCTGCGCCTGGTGGATGCCGAAGGCCGATTATCGGCGCCCCTGGGCGGCGTACCCGAGGTCTGGGCCAGGAGCCAGGGCGGATTGCTGGATGTGGTGCTGTCGCCGGACTTCAAGCAGGATCGTACCGTCTACCTGTCCTATGCCGAGGCCGGTGAGGACGGCAAGGCCGGCACTGCGGTGGGGCGCGGGCAGTTGTCCCAGGACCTGACGCGCCTGGAGAACTTCGATGTGATTTTCCGCCAGCAGCCAAAGCTATCGACGGGAAATCACTTCGGTTCGCGCCTGGTGTTCGACCGGGACGGCTATCTGTTCATCACCCTGGGGGAGAACAACCAGCGTCCGACGGCCCAGGACCTGGACAAGCTGCAAGGCAAGGTCGTGCGTATCTACCCGGACGGCCAGGTGCCGGACGATAACCCCTTTATCCGGCAGAAAGATGTCCGGCCCGAGATCTGGTCCTACGGTGTACGCAATCCCCAGGGCGCCGCGCTCAATCCCTGGACCGGTACGCTGTGGGAGAACGAGCACGGGCCCAGGGGTGGCGATGAACTGAACATCATCGAGCGTGGCAAGAACTACGGCTGGCCGCTGGCGACCCATGGCATCAACTACTCCGGTTCGCCGATTCCCGAAGCCCAGGGCAAGACCGTCGACGGTGCGCTTGGCCCTCATCATGTATGGCAGGTTTCGCCGGGGCTCAGTGGCATGGCGTTCTACGACAGTGACCGCTTCAAGCCCTGGCAGCACAACGTGTTCATCGGCGCCTTGGTGTCCAAGGACCTGATCCGCCTGCAACTGGAGGGGGACAAGGTGGTCCACGAAGAGCGTTTGCTGGGGGAACTCAAGGAGCGCATCCGGGACGTGCGCCAGGGGCCGGACGGTTACCTGTATGTGCTGACGGATGAAGACGACGGTGCGTTGTACAAGGTCGGGCTCAAGTAAACAGCGCCGGGTGATCCGCAGGGCGGTGGCCTTGATTCGGTCTACCGCACATTGGTGATTGACTTGCCCTCGACACCCGGCTAGTTTCCAGGCATGACTAACACCGTACTGCGCAACCAGCCAAGCATTATTACCGCCATTCCTTATCTGGCGGGCTAGCTGACGACTGTACCCAACCCGCCCTCGAGGCGGGTTTCTTCTTTCTGTCTCCTGGGCTTCCACCTCACCAGGAGCACGCCATGACCGCGACCCGCCACGAGCAAACGTTACTGGAACACTACGTCAAGAAGATCCTCGCCGCGCCGGTATACGAACTGGCCGTACGCACGCCGCTGCAAGCGGCGCCGGCGCTGTCCCAGGCCCTGGGCAACCGGATCCTGCTCAAGCGCGAAGACCTGCAACCGACGTTCTCATTCAAGATCCGCGGCGCCTACAACAAGCTGGTCCGGTTGACCCCGGCGCAGCGGGCCCGTGGTGTCATCACCGCATCGGCCGGCAATCATGCCCAGGGCGTCGCGCTGGCGGCGCGGGAGCTGGGCATCTCGGCCTGCATCGTGATGCCCAGGAGCACACCCGGGTTGAAGGTATCGGGCGTACGCGACCGGGGCGCCGAAGCCCTGCTGCACGGGGAGAGTTTTCCGTATGCCCTGGAGCATGCGTTGAACCTGGCCCGTGAGACCGGACGAGAATTCGTTTCTCCTTTCGATGACCCCGATGTGATCGCCGGCCAGGGTACGGTCGCCATGGAAATCCTCAGCCAGCATGCCGGCGCGCTCGATGCGATCTTCGTTCCGGTGGGCGGAGGCGGGCTGATCGCCGGGATTGCCGCCTACATCAAGTACCTGCGCCCACAGGTGCGCATCATCGGTGTCGAGTCCCGACACTCCGCTTGTCTGCAGGCGGCGTTGGCCGCAGGGGAGCGAATCATCCTGCCAAGCGTGGGTACCTTCGCCGATGGTGTGGCGGTGGCGCAGATCGGCGTCCATGGTTTCGAGATCTGCCGCTTCTGCGTGGACGAGGTGATCACGGTCGGCAACGGCCAATTGTGCGCCGCTATAAAGGATATCTACGACGATACCCGCTCGATCACCGAGCCTTCCGGCGCGTTGGCGGTGGCCGGCATCAAGCAGTATGTGGCCCGTACCGGCATCCGGGGCCAGACGCTGGTGGCCATTGACTCCGGTGCCAATATCAACTTCGATAGCCTGGGGCAGGTCGCGCAGCGAGCCGCCCTGGAAACGGCGTGACATGACCTGTCATCGCTTTTTTCATGCCAGCCGACGGACGCCCCTTTGCATGATGGCAATTAGGGCTAATCTAGCTTCCGACGCAATGAGCAATTGCAGTTTGCAAGAGCAATACGCCGCTTCCTTGCATTTTGCCCGAGGAAGTCTCGACGCTGGCACGCTAAGTCATTGATTTACATCAAACAGAAACGTGGCAATTGCAGGCATATTTTTTGCGGGATGATCCAAGAATTCGTTTGTACGAGCCTATTGATTAAAACGCCAAAAACGAACGGCACGGTTTTTTTATCGTCCCAGTCCGCACGGAAGAACACGGACAAGAATCACCGTCGTCGTGAACATAAGTTGGACGCCTCAACAGGAGAGAGTCGCCATGTTTTTATCTGCCCTCGAAATGCGCAGCATCATTGAAAGCAGCTTGTTACCCAAGCGCTCCCAATGCACCTTGTCACCCGATCTGTCGATGACCATCAAGGTCTTCGATGACCATGTAACCGATCGTGTCGCCTTGCTCAGAACCGATATCGATGCCAACAAGCTCACCAGCTGCCGGGCCATCAACGATCTGATCGCCGACCTGCGTACCGAGCTTGACCACAGTCATGTCACCGGTAATCAATTCCACCAGCAGCATCGAATGACCGGGCGTTAATAGCCCATAGTCAGTCACGCAGACGTTGGGCTGGGGCTCAAGCCCAGGCCCGGCGTCCGGTTTCCCCTCGTTTCCCTCAGCTCAGCTGGTGCCTGTACGGCAGGTCCGGACCTGTCTTGCCGCACGTCAGGGCGGCCGCGCCCATGGCGAATTGCAGCATGGCGCTGACCTGATCCCGTTCCAGTGTCTGCAGGCCTTCGGCCGAATCCAGTTCGTTCTCCGACAGCCAGGTCAGCAGGGCGGCCTGGAAGGTGTCCCCTGCGCCCACGGTATCGGCCACCTTGACCGGTTGGGCGGGCATCGACCAGCTGCCATGGCGGCGACTGAACACCGTTGCGCCCTGGCCACCCCGGGTCAGGAAGACCAATTGGCAGCGGTGTTCAAGCCAGCTTTGGATCACCGTGCCTGGATCGCGCTCAGGGTAGAGCAGGCCGAGGTCTTCGTCGCTGACCTTGATCAGGTCGGCAAATTGCACCAGCGTCCCGATCCGGGCACGCCAGAGTTCGATGTCCGGCTGCGGGTTGAGTCGCACGTTCGGATCGAGGCTGATCAGGCGCTGGCCGCTTTCGCGTTGCGCCAGTGCCAGCAACGCGTCGGCGACGGGTTGTACCACCAGGGAGAACGAACCGAAATGCAGGCCGCGGACCTCCGGCCCCAGCGCGGGTAGATGCTCCAGAGTCAGTTGACGATCCGCGCAACCCTCGCCACGGAAGCTGTAATGGGGTGAGCCATTGGCACCGACGGCAACCATCGCAAGGGTGGTCGGTGCATCGAAGTCCACCAGGTAGTTTGCGCTGACGCCCTCGCTGAGCAGGACCTGGCGCAGGCGCCGGCCGAGATAGTCGGTGGACAAACCACCGAACAGCGCCGACTCCCTCCCCAGGCGGCGCAGCCCCACCGCCACGTTGAACGGCGAGCCGCCGGCGATGGCCTTGAAATTGACCTGCGCGACCGGACCGCCAGCCTCGTCTTCGCTGAAGACATCAAACAGTGCTTCACCACACACCAGAAACATAATTGCCTGCTCTCAAAGGGTTGCGACGTGTTGTCGGTAACGTTCATAGGCCTGTTGCGATGCCGCGACGTGCTCGGCGATCGGCCGGGTTTCACTGGCCGGATCGAGCTTGACGCAACGCTCGCACAGCTCGTCCAGGCCTTGCGGCGATCCTGAATGGCACCAGGCGGCCTGGATCGCCGCGCCCAGGGCGGCCGCTTCGCTCTGCTCGGTGCAGATGACGGTGGTGTCCATGATGTCGGCGACGATCTGCCGCCAGACCGCGCTTTTCGAGCCGCCGCCGATCAGGCGAATGCTGCGGGCCTCGAGGCCGTTGGCCCGCAGCAGGTCCAGGCCGTAGCGCAAGCCGAACGTCGTGCCTTCGACCACCGCGCGGCACAGGTTGGCCCGGCTCAGGTTGGTAGTCGTCAGGCCCAGCAGGCTGGCGCTGGCATGGGGCAGGGGAGGCACGCGTTCGCCGTTGAGAAACGGCAGCATGCAGACACCCTCGGCCCCGATGGGTGCCTGGGCCACCAGGGTGTTGAAAGCCTCGATGTCCAGCCCCAGCAGCTCGCGGATCGCACCGGTGGCGTTGGTCAGGTTCATGGTGCAGATCAATGGCAGCCAGCCACCGCTGGATGAACAGAACGTCGCCACCGATGCCTGCGGGCTGACCGCCGGTTCCCGGGCGTAGGCGTAGACGGTGCCGGAAGAGCCGAGGCTCATGGTGATCACGCCTGGCTGGATGTTGCCGGTGCCGATGGCGCCCATCATATTGTCTCCGCCACCGCTTGCCACCACGGCCTCGGGGTTGATGCCCAGGCGCGCGGCAATGGCCGGCAGGATGCGGCCGACGGGCTGGTGGGCCTCGATCAGTTCCGGCAGGGCCGCCTGCAATCGGCCGCTGGGGTCGATGTGCTGCAGCAGTCGCACATCCCATTGGCGGGTGCGCACGTTGAAATAACCGGTGCCCGAGGCGTCGCCGTATTCGCTGCAATGGCGGCCGGTGAGCCAATGGTTGAGGAAGTCATGGGGCAGCAGGATGCGGGCGATGCGGGCGAAGACATCCGGGTGTCGTTCGCGGGTCCAGAGCAGCTTGGACACCGTGTAGCCGGGCGCGATGACCACGCCGAGGCGTTCCAGGCTGCCGTCCTCGCCGCCCAGGTGCGCCAGGAGCCGATCGTTTTCCGGCGTCGTCTCGGTGTCGCACCATAACTTCGCCGGGCGCAAGACCTGGCCCTGGTCGTCAAGCAGGACCAGGCCGTGTTGCTGGCCGGACACGCCGATGCCGAGGATGGCCTGGCCATCGACCCCGGCCGCAGCCAGCGCCTGATGAGTCGCCTGGGTAAAGGCATCGAGCCATTGCCCAGTGTCTTGTTCACGGCGACCGTTGGCCCCGCTGATCATGCTGTGGGCAGCGGCGCCCTGGCCAAGTACCTGGCCGCTGATCGCATCCAGGATCAGCGCCTTGGTGCCTTGGGTGCCACAGTCGATGCCCAGGAACAGTTGTTGGTTTGCCATGGAAATCCTTGATATCAATGAACCGTCAGCACAGAACTGTTCGGACCGGGACAGGCTGGAACCTGGAACCTGTGGCAAGGTGATAAATCCCCTCGCCACAAAAAAGCGACCGCGTCCGCAGGTTCAGTCTGCGTCAGCCAATACCCGTTCAAGTGTTCGTGTTACCCCGTGCTCGCGCAAGCTGTTGCAGCACCATTCGAATGCTGCCACGAACTCCGGCGAGCGGGGGATCGCGGTGCCAAAGATTTCTTCCACCTCCAGCATCCGCTGTGTCACCAGCGCATCGTCGGCCACCAGGGCCTGGCAGAACGCCGCCCGAGGGTCCGGGATCGAATACGTCGCGCCGTTCTCGTCCACGCCCTTGAGGTACACGGCCCAGGCCGCAACCACCAGCGCCGCGCGGCGGGTTTCAGCGCCATCGGCGATCAGGCGGTTGATGGTGGGAACGGTGAACTTCGGAAACTTCGACGAGCCGTCCGAGCAGACCCGTTCCAACTGGTCGGCAATGGCCTGGTTGGAGAAACGCTCCACCAGGGTGTCCTTGTACTCGCCCAGGTCGATACCGGGCACCGGTGCCAGTTGCGGTGTCACGTCCAGGTCCATGTAGGCGCGGATGTAACGCACGAACAGCGGATCGTTCATGGTTTCGTGGACAAAGCGATAGCCCTTGAGAAAGCCCAGGTACGTCAGGGCCAGGTGGCTGCCATTGAGCAGCTTGATCTTCATCTCCTCGTAAGGCGAAACATCGTCGGTGAATTGCACGCCAACCTTTTCCCAGGCCGGCCGACCATTGACGAACTTGTCCTCCAGGACCCATTGCACGAACGGTTCGCAGACCACCGGCCAGGCGTCGTCGATCCCGTGTTCGTCGTGCAGTTGCAGGCGGTGGGCCACGCTGGTCATGGGGGTGATGCGGTCCACCATGGCGTTGGGGAAGCTCACGTTGCGGTCGATCCATTGCCCGAGGTCGGCATCGCGCAGCGCGGCGAAGGCGAGCAGCGCCTTGCGCGTCACGGCGCCATTGTGGGGCAGGTTATCGCAGGACATCAGGGTGAATGCCGGGATGCCCGCGGCACGCCGCTTGGCGAGGGCTGCACAGAGAAAACCGAACACGGTTTTCGGATGGTCCGGGTGGCTCAGGTCGTGCTGGATCTGCGGCAGGTGGGCCATGAACTCGCCGTTGCTGTCGTCGATGCAGTAGCCACCCTCGGTGATGGTCAGCGAGACGATGCGGATCTGCGGGTCGGCGAGCTTGTCGATCAGCGCCTGGGCGCTGTCTTCGGCCAGCAGCATGTCGGCTATGGCGCCGATGACCCGCACTTCGGTGTCGTCGGTGTCACCCAGTTCATACAGCGTGTACAGGTAGTCCTGGCCGGCCAGGTCGTCCCGCGCGCGGCGGTCTTCGGGCCGCAGGCCTACGCCACAGATGGCCCAGTCCAGGCCTTCGCCGGTGTTCATCAGCGCATCGGTGTAGTACGCCTGATGAGCCCGGTGGAAACCGCCGACGCCGATGTGGGCGATGCCCTGGCGGATATCGCTCAAGGGATAGGCGGGCAGGGCGACGTGCGCAGCGAGGTTGTGCAGGTTTTGACGGTTGAGTTTCATCACGGATCTCGGTAATCAGGCGGCGGCGCGCAGCGTGCGGGTCAGCGCCACGCCATCGGCATCGAACAGGTGGCAGTGGTCGGCGTCCAGATGAAGGCTCAACTGCTCGCCGAAACGGCTCGCCAGGTCGCCACGAACGCGCATGGTCAGGGCTTCGCCGGACGCCGTGGTGACGTGGCAGAAGGTGTCGCTGCCCAGCCGCTCGCTGACGTCGGCCGTCACCTGCAAGGTGCATTCGCCCGGTTGTGCCAGGTTCAGGTGTTCCGGGCGGATGCCCAGGGTCACCGCGCTGCCGACGTCCAGGCTGGCCCCGCTGACGGGCAACTGGATACGCGTGCCCGCATCCAGCAACACTTCGCAGCCCAGGCCGCTGAGCGCCGTGACCTTGCCCTTGAGGAAACCCATCTTCGGGGTGCCGAGAAAGCCGGCGACAAACAGGTTGGCCGGCTGGTGATAGAGCTCCAGCGGCGAGCCGACCTGCTCGATGCGACCGCCGTTGAGTACAACCACCTTGTCCGCCAGGGTCATGGCCTCGACCTGGTCATGGGTCACGTAGATCATGGTCGCCTGCAGCTCCTTGTGCAGGCGCGCCAGCTCCAGGCGCATCTGCACCCGAAGTGCGGCGTCGAGGTTGGACAGGGGTTCGTCGAACAGGAAGATCTTCGGGTTGCGCACGATGGCCCGGCCAATCGCCACGCGCTGGCGCTGGCCACCGGACAGTTGCTTGGGCTTGCGCTCGAGCATCGGTCCCAGTTCAAGGATGCGCGCCGCTTCGTTGACCTTCTTTTCCACCTCGGCCTTGGGCACGCCGGCCAGGTCGAGGGCGAAGGACATGTTCTTGCGCACGCTCATGTGGGGGTACAAGGCGTAGGTCTGGAACACCATGGCCAGGTCGCGCTTGGCCGGGCTGACTTCGGTAATGTCCCGGCCATCGAGTTCGATGGTGCCGTCGCTGACCTCTTCCAGGCCGGCGATCAGCCGCAGCAGTGTGGATTTGCCACAGCCCGACGGGCCGACGAAGACCACGAACTCGCGGTCGTTCACTTCAAGGTCGATACCCTTGATGATGGAGAAGCCTTCGAAGCCTTTTTGCAGATTCTTGATTTTCAGGTTGGCCATGATGATGAGCCTCCGCTTGATAAAGATGTAAGGCGCGTTACTTGACGGCGCCGAAGGACAAACCGCGCACCAGCTGTTTCTGGCTGATCCAGCCGAAAATCAGGATCGGCGCGCAGGCCAGGGTCGAGACGGCCGACAATTTGGCCCAGAACAGACCTTCAGGGCTGGAGTAGGAAGCGATCAGCGCCGTCAGCGGCGCAGCCTTGGACGAGGTGAGGTTCAGCGACCAGAACGCCTCGTTCCAGCACAGGATCAGCGACAGCAGCACAGTGGATGCCAGCCCGCCCTTGGCGATCGGCAGAAGCACGCGGACCATCTCCTGCCAAAGGGTGGCGCCGTCCAGGCGCGCGGCCTCGAGGATGTCGCGGGGAATGTCCTTGAAGTAGGTGTAAATCATCCAGACCACGATGGGCAGGTTGATCAGTGTGTAGATGATGATCAGTGCGACCCGGGTATCCAGCAGGCCGAACTGCTTGGCCAGCAGGTAGATCGGCATCAGCACGCCCACCGGCGGCAGCATCTTGGTGGAGAGCATCCACAGCAGGGTGCCTTTGGTGCGCTGGGTTTCGTAGAACGCCATGGAGTAGGCCGCCGGTACTGCGATCAGCAGGCAGAGGGCCGTGGCGCTGAAGGACACCACCACCGAGTTCCAGGCGAAACTGAAGTAGTTGCTGCGCTCGTTGATGTGCAGGTAGTTCTCCAGAGTCGGCGCGAAAATGAATTGCGGCGGCGTGGCGAACGCGTCGATTTCGGTCTTGAAGCTGGTCAGCACCATCCAGAAGATCGGGAAGAAGATCACGATCGCGATGGCCCAGGCCAGCGTACCCAGCAGCAGGCTTTGCAGCCGACGGGATTGTTGAAGAGTCATGGCGGCGGCCTCAGTGCTTGTCGGTGAGGTTTTTGCCGATCATCCGAACCAGGATGATGGCGGCGATGTTGGCGATGACCACGGCAATCAAGCCACCGGCCGACGCCATGCCGACGTCGAACTGCACCAGCGCCTGGTTGTAGATCAGGTAGGCCAGGTTGGTGGAGGCATAGCCGGGACCGCCGTTGGTGGTGGTGAAGATTTCGGCGAACACCGACAGCAGGAAAATGGTTTCGATCATCAGCACCACGGCGATCGGACGGGCCAGGTGCGGCAGGGTCAGGTGCCAGAAGATCGCGATCGGCCCGGCGCCGTCGAGGCGGGCAGCTTCTTTCTGCTCCTGATCGAGGGACTGCATGGCGGTCATCAGGATCAGGATCGCAAAGGGTAGCCATTGCCAGCTCACGATGATGATGATCGATAGCAACGGGTAATGGGCCAGCCAGTCCACCGGTTGGGCACCGAACAGCTTCCACACCGAGGCGAGGATCCCCGAGACCGGATGGAAAATCAGGTTCTTCCAGATCAGCGCCCCCACGGTGGGCATGATGAAGAACGGCGAGATCAGCAGCACCCGCACGATCCCGCGCCCGAAGAATTCGCTGGCCTCCAGCAATGCGCTGATCAATACCCCGAACACGACGCTGATCAGCAGCACGCTGCCGACCAGCAGCAATGTATTGGTGGCGCCGGGCATGAACCCCGAGTCGGTCAGGAAGTACGTGAAGTTCTCCAGCCCCACGAATTCGTTTTCGCCGGGGTAGAGCAGGTTATAGCGGATCATCGAGAAGTAGACAGTCATGCCCAGTGGCACGATCATCCACAGCAGCAACAGGGCCACCGAAGGGCTGACCAGGAACCAGCCGGGGTTGGCCACACGGACCTTGCGTACCGGTGGGGCTATCTCGAGTGGGGCTTTGACAGTTGTCGTTGAGCTATTCATGGCATTGAACCGATTTTTGCGGGCCTGTGTAGATCCACTGTGGGAGCGAGCTTGCTCGCGATAGCGTCGTATCAGTCACTCGTGATATTGGCCGGGTGGCCCTTATCGCGAGCAAGCTCGCTCCCACAGGAATCGGGAGCGGGCCTCAATGAGCTGACTACTTGGGATACCCAGCGCGTTTCATCTCGCGTTCGGTGGTGGACTGCGCGGCCGTCAAGGCCTGGTCCACGGTCTGTTGTCCGGTCAGCGCGCCGGAAAAGAACTTGCCTACCTGGGTGCCAATGGCCTGGAATTCGGGGATGGTCACCAACTGAATGCCGACATAAGGCACGGGCTTGAGGGTAGGGGCTTTCGGGTCGGCGACTTTCAGCGACTCCAGCGTCACCTTGGCAAACGGTGCGGCCTTCATGTACTCATCGCTGTACGTCGAGGTGCGGGTGCCTGGCGGTACGTTGGCGATGCCGTCGGTCTTGGCGACCAATTGGCCGTATTCCTTGGACGTCGCCCAGGTGGTAAAGACCTTGGCCGCGTCCTTGGCTTTGGAGCTGGTGGGGATGGCCAGGGACCAGGAGTACATCCATGAGGTGCCCTTGTCGGTTTTTTCCTGGGGGGCGAAAGTGAACCCGACGTGATCGGCCACCTTGCTCTGGGTCTTGTCGGTCACGAACGAACCGGCCACGCTGGCATCGACCCACATCGCGCACTTGCCGCTGTTGAACAGCGCCAGGTTCTCGTTGAAACCGTTGCTGGAAGCACCCGGCGGGCCGGATTTCTTCATGTTGTCGACGTAGAAGTTCAGCGCATCCTTCCACTCGGGGCCATTGAATTGTGGCTGCCATTTCTCATCGAACCAGCGCGCGCCAAAGCCGTTTGCCAGGGTCGTGATCAGGGCCATGTTCTCGCCCCAACCGGCCTTGCCCCGCAGGCACAGGCCATACTGTTCCTTGGATTTGTCGGTGAGTTTTTCCGCGAACTCGCCGATCTGGGTCCAGGTCGGGCGTTCGGGCATGGTCAGCCCAGCGTTCTTGAACAGGTCGGTGCGGTAATAGGTGATCGAGCTTTCGGCGTAGAACGGCAAGGCGTACAGCGTACCCTTGACCGACAGGCCATCGCGCACGGAAGGGAAGACGTCGTCCAGGTCGTAGGAAGCCGGCAGGTCCTTCATGGGTTCCAGCCAACCCTTGGCGCCCCACAGTGCGGCTTCGTACATGCCAATGGTCAAGACGTCGAACTGCCCGCCCTGGGTGGCGATGTCGGTGGTCAGGCGCTGGCGCAGGACATTTTCTTCAAGCACCACCCAATTCAACTTGATGTCCGGATGCTCTGTCTCGAAGGTCTTCGAGAGTTTCTGCATGCGGATCATGTCGCTGTTGTTGACGGTGGCAATGGTGAGGGTCTGTGCGCCGAAACTGACGCTGCTGAAGGTCAAGCAAGTGGAGACAAGCAGGGTTTTTGCCAAAGGTTTCATCGCGCACTCCTTTTCTGCGCCCGGCAGGCTGCAGAAGGACAGTTATTGTTTTTAGTCTTCCGATGAAAGGAAGGATGTGCGCTGATTACAGCCTTCAATGGGCGGCGTGACAAATCATCCGTCGCACTTATGCTGATACTTTTTTGCAGTGCATGCGGTTTCAGCGAAGTTTGTCTGTCGGGAAGGATTCGTCCATGTGCGGAAGATTGAATCTGTATGTAGGAGATTAAATCTGTGTAGGAGATAAATCTGTGGCGTGGCGAGGGGATTTATCCCCGCTGGGCTGCGAAGCGGCCCCCGGTTCTTTCTGACCCACCTCAGTGTTGGATTGATATGGGGAGCGCTGTCGCGCCCCCGGCGGGGATAAATCCCCTCGCCACAGGTCACTCCGGCCCCTGATCCTGCCTCACCGGGGCAGGAAAGTGTCAGCCCTGGTTCTGCTCGGTCAGCCGCTGTACCGCCAACCGTCGGTAGTGGGAAGGGGTCATGCCCTTGAGCTGCTGGAACCTGCGGTTGAAGTTGGAAATGTTGTTGAAGCCCGATTCGAAGCACACCTCCGTCACCGGCTTGTCGCCATCGGCCAGCAACTCGCAGGATTTGCTGATGCGCAGCCGATTGACGAACTCGATGAAACAACGACCGGTGGCCTGCTTGAACACCCGGCTGAAATAGGTGGGTTTCATGCCCAGGTGTTCGGCGACTTCTTCCAGCGTCAACTCCCGGGCGTAGTGGGCGAAGATGTAATCCACGGCGCGGTTGGTGCGGTCGACGCTGTGCTCGTCGGCCATCTGCGAAGAGGTGGCGCCGGAGAGCAACTGATAGTCATCCGAGGTGGCCAGCAACTCCATCAGGATGAAGAAATAGCCCAGGCGGCTCATGCCCTGGGAATCGGCGATCCGCTGCATCAGGATCGTCGCCTGGCGGATGGTGCGCTTGCAGCGGAACTCGATACCGTACCGGGCCCGTTCCAGCAGCGGGGCGATGGTCTTGAGCTCGGCGAATACCTGGTGGCCGCTGTCGAACAGCTCATCGGTGAAATTCACCAGCATGTCACGCTTGGGCACCACTTCATTCTCGGCCACCTGGCTGATCCAGTTGTGGGGCACGTTGGGGCCGGTGAGAAACAAGGTCTGCGGGTAGAAGTTGCCGATGTAGTCGCCAATGAACACCTTGCCGGAGCTGGCAACGATCAGGTGCAGCTCATATTCCTTATGGAAATGCCAACGCACCAAGGGGCACGGAAAACCATGCTGGCGATAGATGATGGACAGTCCGTTATGGTCATCCATCAACTCATAGGAAGGGTCGGTGACTCTCGCTGTTCGGGTCATAGGCCTGCGCTTTTGTTTTTATCGCTGCTGGATAATGCCCCTATCGCCGTAGCGGTGCCAGCCCGCCGAGGGTACCGGTGGTCGCTGGGTCATGTACGTGGCGAAAGAGGGTTGCACAGTTGCCTATGATCGAAACGCGGTCGAAAAGGTTCATGCAGGACACTCTCGATCTGCAGCGGCCTTCACTGGTTGCGATTCTTCTCCTCGATCCACTGGGACATGTATTGGGTGCTTTTATGCTGGTGGTGCCGCAGCATGCTGCCGGTGAAGTTGTCCCGACGCCGTTGTGCAAGGTTGGAGCGGCAGGCCTGGATGCCCTCGATCAACGCCGGGGCGTGGACCTGCCGGCAATAACGGCTCGCCAGTAGCGCGAAGCCATCGTCCCGGGCCTGAGCCCAGCGCGCCGGATCGCTATACAGCTGCACGGCAGCCCCGGCGAGCGCTTCTGCGCTGCTGGCCACCACCCCGGGCCACGGCAGGCCGCCGTGCATGGCTTCGGCGCCGACGGGGGTGGTGACATTCGGCGTGCCGCACAGCATGGCATCGATCAGCTTACCCTTGATGCCGGCGCCAAAACGCAGCGGCGCCAGGCAGATGCGTGCCGCCGACATCACCTGCAGGGCATCTTCGGCCCAGTTCATGATATGAAAGCCCTGGGCCGGATTGTGCAGCGCGGCTGCCTTTGGCGGGGTGTAGGCGCCATACAGGTGCAGTTGCGCGCCGGGCAATTGCTGGCGGATCAGCGGCCAGACGGCATTTTTCATCCAGAGCACGGCGTCCCAGTTCGGTGCATGGCGGAAGTTGCCGATGCTGAGGAAATGCGCCCGGTCTTCGTAGGGCACGGCCGGCGCGGCTGGCAGGTCCAGCATCAGCGGGCACCAGAGCAGCAGGTCGCGGGGCAGTCCGAAATGTTCAACCAGCAGCTCGATTTCGAACTCGGACACCATCAGGTTCAGGTCGCAGCGGTACAGCGCGGCGATTTCCCGCTTCGCCATGTCCGTGTCGGCCATCAGTTGGAATTCTTCATGCAGGGCCGGTGCGAACAGGTCGCTGAAATCCTGGGAAGCACTGTCCGTCTTCAAACGCTCCTTCAGGCGGTGATGCCGGGCGTGGCGCAGGCTCTGCAGATCGGACGTCTCGAGTACCCGCAGGGCATCGGGGCAATGTTTCTCGACCCGCCAGCCGAACTGCTCTTCCATCATGAACTGGTCGAACAGCACGATATCCGGTGCCAGTTCGCTGATGAATGCATCGAAGCTGCTGTGGTTGAGTTCGATCGCCACCTCACGGATGCCCAATGCCAACAGGTCGGCGCGGTTCTCGCCAGGCCTGGCGGGGCTGCTGAAAGTAATCTCCCAACCTTGCCCGAGAAACGCTTCGAGGATCTGCATGACGTGTCCGCCGGCGGCCGATGAGCGCGGCTCGGGCCAGACGTAGCCGATGACCAGGACCTTCAAGGAGGGAGGGAGAGGCATGAGCAGGGCATTTCCTTTGGCAATCAGGCACAACGGCGCAGGGGGCGCCGATAGTGACCAGAAATCCCTTGCGGCTCAAGGCAGAATGCTTTTGACCTTGTCGCGTAGCTGGTCGATGGAAAATGGCTTGCCGATCACCGCCATGTTGTCAGGCACGTCGATGCTTTCGGCATAGCCGCTGGCGAACAGGATCGGCAGGCCGGGGCGTACCGCGCGGGCCTGTTTGGCCAGCTCGCGGCCATCCATTACGGGCAGGCCGACGTCCGTCATCATCAGGTCGATGGCCTGGTCGGGGTTGCGAAGCTGCTCCAGCGCCTGTTCACAGCCGTCAGCCTCGAGCACCTGGTATTCGAGTTCTTCCAGCACATCGACGATCAACATGCGGACAATGTCGTCATCTTCGACGACAAGAACGGTGATGGCGGTGCCAGGAGCGGGGGTGGACATGGTCATTATTCTCGGAAAATAAATCGGAAGCGGCAAAAAGGCCTTATGCATGAGTAAATGGCGAGGTGTGACAAGTTCCCTGGGGTGTACAAGAAAGGATCTATAGTACAAGAGCCGACAAGGATAGTCGCTTCCTTGCCATTGGGCGGCTCGCCCTGGGAACTGCGTCCTTGCCTCGTCAGAAATGTGGATCCAAGCCATCACTTTCGGGCACACTCCACGGTTTTCAACTGTTTGCCAAGGCCTTTTTCCATGACTCCTTCGTCTTCGGTCGACGAGCAAAGTTTTCGCAAGCTCCTGAGCCGCAATATCAGCCTGCCGCTGGGCATCGGTGCCCTCAGTGCGGTGTTCTTCATCGTGCTGGTGACCTACCTGCTGTCGGTGATCCAGTGGGTCGGTCATACCGACCGGGTGATCAATAATGCCAACGAAGCGCTGAAGCTCAGCGTGGACCTGGAAACGGGCATGCGCGGTTACCTGCTGAGCGGTGACGAGCATTTTCTCGACCCTTATGAAGTCGCCAAGCCGCGCATCGCCGTGGCGTTGGAAACGTTGTTGGAATTGACAGCCGACAACCCTACCCAGACCGATCGCCTGCACAAGGTGCAAGCGTTGCAGACGGAGTGGGCCAACTACGCCCAGAGCATGATCGACCTGCAGCGCAGCAGTGGCGATTATCGCGGTGCGGTGAAGGCCGGGCGTGGCAAGCGCCTGACGGATGAAATCCGCAAGTCCTTCGAAGAAATCATCGATACCGAGCAGCGATTGCGCACGGAGCGCAACGACAGGGTCCGTTCCACCACGCTCTGGAGCATCACCCTGTACCTGATGTTCGTCGCCGCTGTCAGTGGTCTGCTGGCCTATGTCGGGCGCCGCGACCTGTTGAATCTGTCCAGTCAGTACGCCGCCAGCCTCAAGATTCAGCAGCAGAGCGCGTTGCACCTGGAGAAGCAGGCCTGGTTGCGTACCGGCCAGACCCAACTGGCCGAGCAGGTGCTGGGGCAATTGACCCTGAATCTGCTGGGTCGCAACATCCTGCAGTTCTGTGCCCGTTATCTGGATTGCGCCGTCGCGGCGTTGTATGCCCGTGAAGAGAATGGCGTGCTCAAGCGGGTCGCCAGCTATGGATTGTCCCGAGAGGACGCGGAAAAGGAGCAGTTGATCGCTCCCGGAGAAGGCATCGTCGGCCAGGCCGCCCAACAGGGGCGCCTTATCCGCCTGGATAACGTGCCCAAGGATTACCTGAAAGTCAGCTCGGGGCTCGGCAAAGGCTTGCCCAACAGCGTGCTGGTGGTGCCGACCAGCGACGATGACCGGGTCAACGGCGCCATCGAGCTGGGATTCCTGCGTCCGTTGACCGAACGCGACGTTGAACTGCTGGAGCGGATCTCCGGCAGCATCGGTACCTCCATAGAAGCCGCCCGCTATCGCCAGCGGTTGCAGGAAGTACTGGCTGAAACCCAGCAGTTGAATGAAGAGTTGCAGGTCCAGCAGGAAGAGCTCAAGACGGCCAACGAGGAGCTGGAGGAGCAGTCGCGCATCCTCAAGGAGTCCCAGGCGCACCTGGAAGCCCAGCAGCAGGAACTGGAACAGACCAACGAGCAACTGGCCGAGCAACGCGACGCCATGGACCAGAAGAACAGCGAGCTGAACCTGGCCCAGCTGCAGTTGCAGGAACGCGCCGAAGAGTTGCAGCGCTCCAGCAAATACAAGTCCGAGTTCCTTGCCAACATGTCCCATGAGCTGCGCACGCCGCTCAACAGCTCGCTGATTCTCTCCAAATTGCTGGCAGAGAATCCGCAGCAGAACCTCAGTGAAGAGCAGGTCAAGTTTGCCGAGTCCATCTACTCCGCCGGCAACGACCTGCTGAACCTGATCAATGACATTCTCGACATTTCCAAGGTGGAAGCCGGCAAGCTGGAAGTCCGCCCGGAGAACACCAGCGTGCCGCGCCTGGTGGACAGCCTGCGGGACCTGTTCACGCCGCTGGCGGCCGACAAGGGCCTGGACTTCGAGGTGCAACTGCTGCCGGACGCGCCGTCGATGCTGTACACCGACCGCCAGCGCCTGGAGCAGATCATCAAGAACCTGCTGTCCAACGCGGTGAAATTCACCGAGCAGGGTTCGGTCTGCCTGACCGTCAGCGGCCAGCCGGACTCGGGCATCGCATTCATGGTGCGTGACTCCGGGATCGGCATCAGCGCGGACCAGCAGCAGAGTATCTTCGAAGCGTTCCGCCAGGCCGATGGCACCACCAACCGCCGGTATGGCGGCACCGGCCTGGGGCTGTCGATTTCCCGGGACCTGGCGACCCTGCTGGGCGGCTCGATCTCGGTGTCCAGCGAGCCGGGACAGGGCAGCGTGTTCACCCTGGTCCTGCCCGAGCGCTATGTCGAGCCTGGGAACGCCCCAGTGGAGCCACCGACGTTCATCCCCTCGTCCAGCCTGCCTGCCCCCGTGACCGCCGCGCCTGCTTCTGTGACGGCTCCCCCGGTGGCCGAAGTGGAAAGCCCCATCGCCCGGTTCGCCGACGACCGGGACAAGGCCCCGTTCGCCACCCGCTGCATCCTGGTGATCGAAGACGAGGCCCGGTTCGCCCGGATCCTTTTCGACCTGGCTCACGAACTGGGCTACCAGTGCCTGGTGGCCCACGCTGCCGACGAAGGCTTCGACCTGGCCTTGCAGCTCAAGCCCGATGCGATCCTGCTGGATATGCGCCTGCCCGATCACTCCGGCCTGACCGTGCTGCAGCGGCTCAAGGAACAACCCGAGACCCGGCATATCCCGGTGCATGTGATTTCCGTCGAAGATCGCGTCGAGGCCGCGATGCACATGGGGGCTATCGGCTATGCCGTCAAGCCGACCACCCGCGAAGAGCTCAAGGACGTGTTCGCGCGCCTGGAAGCCAAGCTGACCCAGAAGGTCAAGCGAGTGCTGCTGGTGGAGGACGATGACCTGCAGCGCGACAGCATCACCCGCCTGATCGGCGACGACGACATCGAGATCACGGCCGTAGGCCTGGCCCAGCAAGCCCTGGACCTGCTGCGGGACAACGTCTACGACTGCATGATCATCGACCTCAAGCTGCCGGACATGCTGGGCAACGATCTGCTCAAGCGCATGTCCACCGAGGAAATCTGTTCCTTCCCACCGGTGATCGTCTACACCGGACGCAACCTGACCCGCGATGAAGAAGCCGAGCTGCGCAAATATTCGCGCTCGATCATCATCAAGGGTGCCCGCTCGCCAGAGCGGTTGCTGGACGAGGTGACACTCTTTCTGCACAAAGTCGAATCCCGGTTGTCCCATGAACGACAGCGCATGCTCAAGGCTGCCCGCAGCCGCGACAAGGTATTCGAGGGGCGCAAGGTGCTGCTGGTGGACGACGATGTGCGCAATATCTTCGCGTTGACCAGTGCCCTGGAGGCAAAAGGGGCGATCGTGGTCATCGGTCGCAACGGCTTCGAGGCGATCGAGCGGTTGAATGAGAACGAGGACATCGACCTGGTGCTGATGGACGTGATGATGCCGGAAATGGACGGTTTCGAAGCCACCGCGCTGATCCGCAAGGACCCGCGTTGGCGCAAGCTGCCCATCATCGCCGTGACGGCCAAGGCCATGAAGGATGATCAGGAGCGTTGCCTGGCGGCGGGTTCCAACGACTACCTGGCCAAGCCGATCGACCTGGACCGTCTGTTTTCACTGATTCGCGTGTGGTTGCCGAATATGGAAAGAATTTAGTGGAACGTGACACTGACATTGAGCTTCGGTTGTTGATCGAAGCGATCTACCTCAAGTACAGCTATGATTTCCGGGATTACTCCGGTGCTTCCATCAAGCGCCGGGTACTGCATGCCCTGAGCCAGTTCGAATGCCGGACCATTTCGGCGCTCCAGGAACGGGTGCTGCACGACCCGGGCATTTTCATGCAGCTTTTGCAGTTGCTGACGATTCCGGTCAGCGAGATGTTCCGCGACCCGTCGCACTTCCTGGCTATCCGCGAGGAAGTCGTGCCGCTGCTCAAGACCTATCCTTCCATCAAGATCTGGATTGCCGGTTGCAGCACGGGGGAAGAGGTCTACTCCATGGCGATCCTGCTGCGGGAGGAGGGCTTGCTGGACCGTACATTGATCTATGCCACCGATATCAATCCCAGGTCGCTGGAAAAAGCCAAGCAGGGCATTTTTTCCCTGGAAAGCGTCAGGAGCTACACCCAGAATTACCAGCGTGCCGGCGGGCGTCGATCGTTTGCCGACTACTACACTGCTGCCTACGATTACGCCATGTTCGACAAGACACTGTGCGAGAACGTGACTTTCGCTGACCATAGCCTGGCGACGGACAGTGTTTTTTCAGAAACACAGTTAATTTCCTGTCGTAACGTATTGATATATTTCAACAAGAAGTTGCAAGATCGCGCCTTTGGGTTATTCCACGAGTCGCTCTGCCACCGAGGCTTTCTTGTGTTGGGCAGCAAGGAAACCCTGGATTTTTCAACGTTCGGCAAGCAATTCGAGCCGTTGGTCAAACAGGAACGGATCTATCGCAAGTTATGAACCAGACGAGGGATGGGTCCTGGCCTGCGGTCGAGGCCATTGTGGTCGGTGCTTCAGCCGGCGGGGTCGAGGCGCTGCTCAAGGTGTTCGGGCAATTGCGCCCGGGCTTTGGCATACCTGTGCTGGCGGTATTGCACCTGCCCGACGAGCGTGACAGCCAATTGGCCCAGGTCTTCGGCCATCGCCTGGCGATACCGGTGGAGGAGGCGCGGGACAAGCAGGACATCCAGCCTGGCACCCTGTACTTCGCCACGCCGGGTTATCACTTGTCGGTGGAGGCCGATCGCAGCCTGTCGTTGAGCCTGGAGGCACCGGTGCATCATTCCCGGCCGTCCATTGACGTGCTGTTCGAATCCGCCGCCGATGTATACGGCCCGAACCTGCTGGCGGTCGTGCTGACGGGGGCCAATGACGACGGTGCCCAGGGCCTGGCCCGGGTCAAGGCCCTGGGCGGCGTCACGGTTGTCCAGGACCCCGCACAAGCCCAGGTCCCGACCATGCCCGAGGCGGCGTTGGCGCTGCACGAGCCGGACCACATCCTTACTTTACAAGGCATCAGCGAATTGCTGGCCGGGTTGGAATGAACGAGATGCCAAGAGAGATTCAAGCCAAACTGCTGATCGTCGACGATCTGCCGGAAAATCTGTTGGCTCTGGAGGCGCTGATCAAGGGGGACAACCGCGAGGTCTTCAAGGCGCTGTCGGCTGACCAGGCGCTGTCCCTGCTGCTGCAACACGACTTCGCATTGGCGATTATCGATGTGCAGATGCCGGAGATGAACGGCTTCGAACTGGCCGAACTGATGCGCGGCACGGAGAAGACCCGCAGCATTCCCATCATTTTCGTCAGCGCCGCCGGTCGTGAGCGTAACTATGCGTTCACCGGCTATGAGAACGGCGCGGTGGATTTCCTGCACAAACCATTGGACACCCATGCCGTCAGAAGCAAGGTCAACGTGTTCGTGGAGCTTTATCGCCAGAAAAAGGCTGTTAAGGAGCAGGTCGTTGCCCTGCAAGAGAGTCGCCGGGAACAGGAAGTCCTGCTGCAGCAGTTGCAGGCCACCCGCGGCGAACTCGAACAGGCGGTGCGCATGCGTGACGATTTCATGTCCATCGTGGCCCATGAGGTGCGTACGCCCCTCAATGGCCTGATCCTGGAGACTCAACTGCGCAAGATGCACTTGGCCCGGGACAATGCCGCAGCATTCAGCCTGGACAAGGTGAGGGCGATGGTCGAGCGCGACGAGCGTCAGATCAAGAGCTTGATCCGCCTGATCGAAGACATGCTGGATGTGTCGCGGATTCGTACCGGAAAACTGTCCATCCGTCCGACTCGTTTCAACCTGGGCACGCTGGTGGAAAACCTGCTGCGTAACTTCCAGCCGCAGCTCATGGCGGCTGAATGCTCGTTGACCTACACCGCCGAACCCTCGGTGGAAGGCCATTGGGATGAGTTCAGGATCGAACAGGTGGTGTCGAACCTTTTGACCAACGCGTTGCGCTATGGCGGCAAAGGTCCCATCGACGTGCGTGTCTACAAGACGCCTGAGCATGCCTGCGTCGAAGTCCAGGACCGCGGCATCGGCATCAGCGAAGAGAACCAGAAGCGCATCTTCCAGCAGTTCGAGCGGGTGACGTCCAAGGCTGTCTCCGCCGGCCTGGGGCTGGGGCTGTTCATTTCCGAGCAGATCGTGACCGCCCACGGTGGCACCATCACGGTCGACAGCCGCCTCAACGAAGGGGCCTTGTTTCGCGTTTGTCTGCCCCTGCAGAAAACTGTCGGGCCGACGCAACCTCTGAGTGACCCTACGGTCGTATCAGCAGCTATTGATCGAACAAAGGCTTCTCATGAGTGAAGATGCGCAAGATGTTGTACTGATCGTCGAGGACGACCCGTCGATCATGACGGTGTTGTCCGCCTACCTGTCGGGCGAAGGGTATCGGGTGCTGGAGGCCGAGAACGGTGAAAAGGCCTTCGAGATCCTGGCAAGCAAGCCCCATCTGGACATGATGATCACTGATTTTCGTCTGCCAGGCGGCATTTCCGGGGTACAGATCGCCGAGCCTGCAGTCAGGTTGCGCCCCGACCTGAAGGTGATCTTCATCAGCGGGTATGCCGCAGAGATCCAGGAAACCGACAGTCCCATCACCCGCACGGCCCCCATCCTGGGCAAACCCTTCAAGCTGGATGAGCTGCAGGCCATCATGCGCACCATGCTGTCCTGATCTTCATGCATCGCTGGTAAGTCCGGGCCGCTCAGGCCCGGATCATTTCCCGTACCTTGGCGGTCAGCAAGTCGAAGGTGAACGGCTTGGTGATCATCTGCATGCCCGGATCGAGGAAACCACCCCTTACCGCGGCATGTTCGGCGTAACCGGTGATGAACAGCACCCGCAGGTCCGGGCGTATCTGCCGGCCGATTTCCGCCAGTTGCCGCCCGTTCATGCCCGGCAGGCCCACGTCGCTGACCAGCAGATCGATGCGCTGGTCTGATTGGAGAATCGGTATCGCGCCATTGGCGTCGGCAGCTTCGAGGAACGTATAGCCCAATTCACTCAGTACCGCGCTGACCAGCACCCGAACCGCCGGATCGTCTTCGACGATCAGCACGGTCTCGCCATCCTGGGCATGGGGGGTGTGCTGGGCATCGACCTTGGGCTCTTGCACCTCTTCACCCTTGAAGCGCGGCAGGTACAGGTTGACCGTGGTGCCCTGGCCGACAACGCTGTCGATGGTCACATGGCCGTGGGATTGCTTGCTGAAGCCATAGATCATCGACAGGCCCAGCCCGGTACCCTGGCCGATGGGTTTGGTGGTGAAAAAGGGGTCGAAGGCGCGACTGACGACCGCCTCGGGCATCCCGCAACCGGTGTCCTGGACGCTCAATACCACGTAGTCGCCGGGTTCGAGGTTGGTGTAGGCGTCGGTGAACCCGGTATCCAGGTACTGGTTGTAGGTCTGCACCACGAGTTTACCGCCATCGGGCATGGCGTCCCGGGCGTTGAGCACCAGGTTGAGCAGGGCGCTTTCCAATTGATTGGGGTCGGCTTCGGCGATCCACAGTTGATTGTCCAGTTGCATGTCCAGCCGGATGCTTTCGTTGAGGCTGCGTTGCAACAGTTCTCCCATGGACAGTACGAGGGTGTTCATCTGTACGGCCTTGGGGTCCAGCGATTGGCGACGCGAGAAAGCCAGCAGGCGATGGGTCAGGCCGGCGGCGCGGTTGGCGGAGGTCACGCCCAGGTCGATCAGGCTGTCCAGGTCTTCGGTGCGGCCGCGGGCGAGGCGGCGACGCAGCAGCTCCAGGCTGCCGATGATGCCGGTGAGCATGTTGTTGAAGTCGTGGGCGATGCCGCCGGTGAGCTGGCCCACCGCTTCCATTTTCTGTGACTGGCGCAGGGCTTCTTCGTTGTGGCGCAGTTGTGCGGTACGTTCCTCTACCTGCTGCTCGAGGGTTTCGAGGGTATTTTGCAGGCGCAATTCACTGTTGCTGAGGTCGATCAGGCGGTCCCGGGCTTCGTATTGCCTTCGGCGGCCGCGCAGGGCGGTGGTCACCAGGCTGACCAGGGTCACGGGGTGGAAAGGGCGTTCCAGGAAGGTCACGTTGCCCAGCTGCACGCCGATGCGTGCCGCCGGGTTCTGTTCCGGGCCACCGTGATGGGTCAGCAGGACGATGGGCAGGTCGGACCAGGCGGGCTGTTGTTCGATCTGCAGGAACAGCGTCTCCAGGTCCGGCCCCACCAGGGCCTCCGAGGAAATCACCAACAAGCCGGCGCCTTTCTCCAATTCTTCGCACAATTGCCCCAGATGACGGCAGATGAGGCCGGCAAAACCGGCTTCATTGAGGATCATCAAGGCAATCTGACTGTCCCTTCCCAGCGGGGCGAGGATCAACGCCCGCTCGGACAAGGGTTCCGCTAACGTCACTGGATATCGTCCTTGAGCAACGGATTGTCCGCTCCCATGTAGGTTGGCACACCGCGCAATACACCCTGGAAGGCCTCCAGCGGCTCGCCGATGGTCATGCCCTGGTTGCCGATACGGTATTCGCGGATGGTGGACTCATGGCTGCCGGTGCGTTTCTTGATGATGGAGATCGCTCGGCGAACCTTGCCCAGCGCTTCGAAGTAACGCAGCAGGATCACCGTGTCGGCCAGGTAGGTGATGTCCACCGGCGCCTGCATGTCGCCCACCAGGCCGTGTTGCGCGACGGTCATGTAGGTCGCCGCGCCCTTGCGGTTGAGGTAGAGCAGCAGCTCATGCATATGCAGCACCAGGGCATTTTCCTCCGGCATGGCTGCCTGATAGCCGTTGATGCTGTCGATCACCACGGTCTTGATGTTGCCGTCATCGACGCAACGACGCACTCGGTGAGAGAACTCGCCGGGAGACAGTTCGGCGGCGTCCACCTGGTCGATCAATAACCTGCCGGTGTCCTGGAGTGCCTGCAGGTCGATGCCGATGTTTTTCATCCGCTCGTACAACAGGCCCAGTTCCTCGTCGAAGATGAATAGCGCGGCGTGCTCGCCACGATTCACCGCGGCAGCAGCGAAGATCAGCGCAATCAGCGATTTGCCGGTACCTGCCGGGCCCAGGATCAAGGTGCTGGAACCGGTTTCGATACCGCCGCCCAGCAAGGCGTCCATTTGTGCGATGCCGCTGGAGAGTTGCCGGCGGTTGTATTGCCCGCGGTGTTCGGCGGCCACCAGTCGTGGGAAGACGTGCACGCCGTCGGTCATGATGGTGAAATCATGGTAACCGCCGCGGTACTTCTGTCCGCGATACTTGACCACCCGGATCCGGCGTCGCTCGGCGCCATAGGTGGGGGTCAGTTCTTCCAGGCGAATCACCCCGTGGGCAACGCTGTGGACGGTCTTGTCCAGGGACTCGGTGGTCAGGTCGTCGAGCAAAAGCACCGTGGCGTCGTAGCGCACGAAGTAATGCTTGATCGCCAGGATCTGGCGGCGATAGCGCAACGAACTCTGGGCCAGCAGGCGGATCTCCGACAGGCTGTCGAGCACCACCCGGGTCGGCTTGACCCGTTCCACCACTTCGAAGATCTGCCGGGTGGCTTCCCCAAGCTCGAGGTCCGAAGAATACAGCAGGCTTTGCTGGTGCTCGGCGTTGAGCAGGCTTTCTGGCGGGGTCAGCTCGAAAATGACAATGTTGTCATCCATCTCCCAGCCGTGGGAGGCGGCACCCTGACGCAGTTCCCGTTCGGTTTCCGATAGGGTGATGTACAAGGATCGCTCGCCGGCCCGGGCGCCCGCCAGCAGGAAATGCAAGGCGACCGTGGTTTTGCCGGTCCCCGGTTCCCCTTCAAGCAGGAACACATGACCGCGGGACAGGCCACCGCAAAGGACATCGTCCAGCCCTTCAATGCCGGTGGCGGCTTTTGCGCTGATCAACTCGTTGGATGTAGACAAAAAGAGCCCTCTCATGACCAGGGAAGTGGGCGGCAGGCCGGGTAGAGCCTGAAATGAACCGCCTCATTACTTGACCGTTGGCGGCGATAGCGGTTCCGCTTCCTCTGCTTGCTTGTGTGACACTGTCGACGACTTCGAGTCTTGATTCGGTGTTTCCGGCTGTCGGACATCACCCGATCGCCCGCCAGGGAATCATGGCTTGCACCCTCACCACGCCTGCTGCAACGCCGGGTCGTCGGGGTTCAGTTGTTCCAGTTTCGCCAACAGAACCTGGACATGCTGCAACTGACCGGTTTCCTTCCAGTAATTGATCAGCAGGACCCGCGCCTTGCGGTCGGCGGGGTAGCGCTGGACGATCTCCTGCAACTGCTTTTGCGCCGCTTCCACCTCATTCTCGGCGTGAAGAGTGGTGGCGAGGTCATAACGGTAATGACGGTTTTCCGGTTCCAGCTCCACCGCTTTCGCCAAGCCGAGCACGGCGTATTCGGTCTGGCCATGCTGCAGCAACCACATGCCCAGCGCATGTTGCAGATAAGCCGATTCCGGCTGGGCTTGCAACTCTCGGGCGAGCAATTTGCGCGCGGCATCGCCCTGGCCCAGTTTGTCCAGCACTTCGACCTGCATGACCAGTGCCGGCAGGTTGTCCGGCTTGAGCTTCAAGGCCTGTTCCAGGGCTTGTCGGGCCTTGTCCAGCTGGGCGTTGTGCAGGTACAGGCGGGCGAGCTGATACAGGGATTCACTGGTGAGCGGGCCGTCCTGGAGCACCTGTTTCCAAGTGTCGATGGCCAGCTGCATGGCACCGAAATACAAGCCCAGGTCATCGGGTGACAGGCCCAGCAGTGCATTCACGGCGGCAAACCGTACTTCAGGCTCGTTGTCCTCGAGCAATGGCCCCAGCAGCAGGGTGCGCTGGTTCGCCGGCACCAGCCCGACGATGCTGCCGATGGCTGCCCGACGCACGTCCGCCGATTCGCTGTGCAGGTCCGCATCCGCCAGTTTCAGGGCCTGGGGGCTTGGGTAGTTGAGCAGTTCGGCGTGCAGCCATACCCGGCGCTTGGGCGACAGGTCAGGGCGACCCAGTTGCTGGTATAGCATCCGTGCCGCGCCAGGCTGGCCGTTGCGCGCCTGTTCCAGCGCCTCGCTGTAGCCACGCTTGACCGCTTCCGGGATCTGCGGGGTGGTGCTGCGCAGCCACAGGGTGCCCACAACGATGACCAATAGCACGAGCAGGCTGATAAGCGCATAGCGGCGAAGCGAGGGCATACAGGAAATCCATGACCAGGTAGCGTGAAATGTCGCAAGCTTCGACCAGGCAAGAGCCTGAGTCAAACCCTGTGCCATTTCGCCATTATTCGTGGGCTTCGGCCTGTGCGATCGTGTTCGGGCCGTCGGTGTGACGGCGCCGGCGCGTAGGGGCAAAGGAGGGCGGCCAGGCAATCGGTGAAGAACCAAAAAAAAGCCCCGCATCCAGATGGGATACGAGGCCAATATTTGGTTGGTTGCGGCCAACCAAAGGAGCTCTGTCGGCCGGGATCGGTCAGTTGCTGGCGACGGTTTCCGGTTGCCAGCCACCGCCCAGGGCCTTGTAGATCGCGACGATGCCGCGATACAGATCCACTTCGGCCTGGGCCTGGGTGTCTTCGGCGGCCAGGCGTTCACGCTGGGCGTCGAGGAGCACGAGGAAGTCCACGGTGCCTTCGCGATAGCGGATTTCGGCCAGGTCGGCGGCGGCGCGGCTCGATTCGCTCTGGCGAATCAGCGAGATCAGGCGTTGCTGGCGCTTGCCGTAGTCGCTGAATGCGTTTTCCGATTCCTCCAGGGCCAGCAGCACTTGCTGTTCGTAGGACGCCAGGGCGCCTTCCGCTTCGGCATTGGCACCGCGCAGGCGGGCCCGCACGCTGCCCAGGTCGAAGGCGGCCCAGGTAATGCTCGGCCCCAATGCCCAGGCGTTGGCCGCCGAGGAGCCGATCTGCGAGCCGCGCCCGGCGGTAAAGCCGAGGAAACCGCTCAGGCTGACCCGAGGGAACAGGTCGGCCTTGGCGACGCCGATGCGCGCCGTGGCAGCCGCCAGCTGGCGTTCGGCGCTCAGGATGTCCGGACGCCGTTGCAGCAGTTCACCCGGATCGCCGATGGGCAGGGCCTTGGCGATGGCGGGCAGCTCCTTGGGGCTCAGGTCGACGCTCAGCTTGTCCGGGCGTTCGCCCAGCAAGGTGGCGATGCGGTTGCGTTGGCGGACCTGCTCGGCCTGCAGCTGCGGCACGCTGGCTTCCACCGAGGCCAGGCGCGCATCGGCGCGTACCACGTCGAGCTGATCGCCGACGCCGGCATCGCGCAGGCTTTCGGTGATCTTGCGTGAGGCTTGCTGGTTCTCGAGGTTCGCCAGGGCGATCTTTTCCCGCAGTTGAGCGCCGCGCAGTTGCCCATAGGCGTCCACCAACTCGGCGATCATGGTCACCTGCAGCTGATAGAGATCGGCTTCGGCGGCCTGCTGGTCGGCATCGGTGGCTTCCAGGTTGCGCTGGATGCGTCCGAACAGGTCCAGCTCCCAGGCCATGTCCAGGCCCAGGTCATAGCGCTCGGTATTGACCCGGTCGGTGGTTTGCCCGGGAATCTGGCCCTTGCCCAGGTTGCTGCTGGCTCGGCTGGTGATGGTCGGCATGACGTCGTTGCTGGCGTCATCGCGAATCGCCCGGGCTGCCCGCAGGCGGGCGAAGGCTACGCGCAGCTCGCGGTTGCCTTCCAGGGACCGGCTCACCAGCGCATTGAGTGTCGGGTCATCGAATTGCTGCCACCAGATGCCTTCGAAACGGGCCCGGTCGAAGTTCTTCTGGCCGGCGGCACCTTCGGTGGCGGTGATGATATTCGCCGCCTCGGTCTGTGGTGCCTTGTAGTCCGGGCCCACCGCGCAGGCGCTGAGCGCCAGGGCCAGCAAGCTCGGAACGAACGCTTTCAAACTCATTGTTGCGCCTCCAGTTTCAAAGCCCGGGCCGCCTTGCGGGCCTCGCTGCGTTCGACGAAGTTGCGGATCAGTACATAGAACACCGGCGTGAGCAGCAGGCCGAAGAAGGTTACGCCCAGCATCCCGGAGAACACCGCCACACCCATGGCATGACGCATTTCCGCGCCGGCGCCGCTGGAGAACACCAGGGGCACCACGCCCATGATGAAGGCGAAGGAGGTCATCAGGATCGGCCGCAGACGCAGACGGCAGGCTTCCAGGACCGCCGCCAGCGGGTTCATGCCTTCCAGCTGTTTATCCTTGGCGAACTCGACGATCAGAATCGCGTTCTTGCATGCAAGCCCCACCAGTACGATCAAGCCGATCTGGGTAAAGATGTTGTTGTCGCCACCGGACAGGATCACTCCGGTAATGGCCGACAGCAGGGTCATCGGTACGATCAGGATCACCGCCAGCGGCAGGCTCCAGCTTTCGTACTGCGCCGCGAGCACCAGGAACGCCAGCAGCACGCAGAGCGGGAACACGAACAGCGCGGTGTTGCCCGAGAGGATCTGCTGGTAGGTCAGGTCGGTCCACTCGTAGGTCATGCCGTTGGGCAGTTCTTCCTTGAGCAGTTTCTCGATGGCCTTTTCCGCCTGGCCGGAGCTGTAGCCCGGTGCGGCCGCGCCGTTGATTTCCGCAGTGATGAAACCGTTGTAGTGCATCACGCGGTCCGGCCCCGAGGTATCGCTGACCTTGATGAAGGTGGCCAGTGGAATCATCTCCCCACGGTTGTTGCGCACCTTGAGCTGGCCGATCTGGTCCGATTCGAGACGGAACTGCTGCTCGGCCTGGACGTTGACCTGGTAGGTACGGCCGAAGCGGTTGAAGTCGTTGGCATACAGCGAACCCAGGTAGATCTGCAGGGTGTCGAAGATGTCGCTGACGGCCACGCCGTGGGTCTTGGCTTTCTCACGGTCGATGGCGGCGTCGACCTGGGGCACGTTCACGGTGTAGCTGGTGAACAGGCCGGCCAGTTCCGGCACGCTGCGGCTCTTGGTGATGATGTTCATGGTTTCCTTGTACAGCTCGTCGTAACCGAGGTTGCCCCGGTCCTCGATCTGCAGGCGGAAACCGCCGATCGTACCCAGCCCCTGTACCGGCGGCGGCGGGAAGATCGCCATATAGGCTTCCTGGATTTCCGAGTACTGCCCGTTCAGGGCGCCGGCAATGGCACCGGCCGACTGGCTCGGGTCCTTGCGCTCGTCGAAAGGCTTGAGGGTCACGAACACGATGCCGGCATTGGGGCTGTTGGTGAACCCGTTGATCGACAGGCCAGGGAAGGCCACCGCGCTTTCGACGCCGGGTTGCTTGAGGGCCAGGTCGGACATGCGCTTGATCACATCTTCGGTGCGGTCCAGGCTCGCGGCATCCGGCAGTTGCGCGAAGGCCACCAGGTACTGCTTGTCCTGGCCTGGCACGAAACCGGTGGGCGTGCTGGAGAAACCGAAGAACGTCAGCACCATCAGGCCGGCGTAGACGAACAGGGCGATGCCGCTGCTGCGGATCACGCGGCCCACGGCGCCCACGTAGCTGTGGCTGGCACGGTCGAAAAAGCGGTTGAACGGGCGGAACAGCCAGCTGCCGAGGATGCGGTCCAGGAACCTGGAGAAACGGTCCTTGGGCGCGTCGTGGCTCTTGAGCAGTACCGCTGCCAGGGCCGGTGACAAGGTCAGGGAGTTGAACGCCGAGATCACCGTGGAGATGGCGATGGTCAGGGCGAACTGCTTATAGAACTGCCCGGTCAGGCCGCTGATGAACGCCGCGGGAACGAAGACCGCACACAGTACCAAGGCCGTGGCGATGATCGGACCGGTCACTTCGCCCATGGCGCGTTTGGTGGCCTCCACGGGCGTGAGGCCCAGGCCGATGTTCCGTTCGACGTTCTCCACCACCACGATGGCGTCGTCCACCACGATACCGATGGCCAGTACCAGGCCGAATAGCGAGAGCGCGTTCAGCGAGAAGCCGAATAGATGCATCACGGCGAACGTACCGATCAGCGACACCGGTACCGCCACCAGAGGGATGATCGAGGCGCGCCAGGTCTGCAGGAACAGGATCACCACCAGCACCACGAGGATCAGCGCTTCGAAGAGGGTATGGACTACCGCTTCGATGGAGCCGCGCACGAAGATCGTCGGGTCATAGACGATGCTGTAGTCCATCCCGGCGGGGAAACCCTTCTTCAATTCGTCCATCTTGGCGCGAACATCGTTGGAAATCTGGATGGCGTTGGAGCCTGGCCGCTGGAAGATCGGGATGGCCACCGCCGGCTGGTTGTCCAGCAGCGAGCGCAGGGCGTATTGGCTGGAGCCCAGTTCCACCCGCGCGATGTCTCTCAGGCGAGTGATCTCTCCGTTCTCGCCGGAGCGAATGATGATGTTCTCGAACTCTTCCTCGGTCACCAGGCGCCCCTGGGTGTTGACCGAAAGCTGGAAGGCCGTGGCGTTGGGGGCTGGCGGAGCGCCCAGGGCACCGGCGGCCACCTGGCGGTTCTGTTCGCGGATCGCGGTGACCACGTCGGTGGCGGTCAGGTTGCGCGAGGCGGTCTTGTTCGGATCCAGCCAGACCCGCAGGGAGTAGTCACCCATGCCGAACAGTTGCACGTCACCCACGCCGCCCAGGCGTGCCAGCTCGTCCTTGATGTTGAGCAGGGCATAGTTGGACAAGTAGAGCATGTCGTAGCGTTTGTCCGGCGAGGTCAGGTGCACGACCATCGTCAGGTCGGGCGAAGCCTTGTCCACCGTGATGCCGATCCGGGTCACTTCTTCCGGCAGCTTGGGCTCGGTCCGGGTGACGCGGTTCTGCACCTGCACCTGGGCGTTGTCCAGGTCGGTGCCCAGGGCGAAGGTGATGGTCAGGGTGATCTTGCCGTCGGCGGTGGACTGCGAGGACATGTAGAGCATGTTCTCGACACCAGTGATGGCCTGCTCCAGGGGAGCGGCCACGGTTTCGCCGATGACCTTGGGGTTGGCGCCCGGGAAGTTGGCCCGCACCACCACGGTCGGCGGCACGACTTCAGGGTATTCGCTGATCGGCAACTGGAACAGCGAAATGGCGCCGGCGATCAGGATCAGCAGCGACAGTACCGCTGCGAAGATCGGCCGTGAAATGAAGAACTGGGAAAATTTCATCTTGGTTCAGTTCCTTAACCGCGTGGAGTCGCAGCGGCCAGTTTGCCCGCCGTTCCGTTTGTCGCCTTGGACGGCGCGACCTGGGGCAGATTGCTGGCTTCGAGCGCTTTGCGATGTTGCGCCAGGGCGGCGAGGGTTTCTTCGCTGGCCATCGGTATGGTTTCAGGTGTGACCGGCGATCCCGGGCGAACCCGCTGCAAGCCCTTGACGATGATGGTGTCGTCCTTGCTCAGGCCGTTGCGCACGATGCGCAGGCCTTCGATCTTCGGTCCGAGCTCGACGGCGCGATACGCAGGCTTGTTGTCGGCATCCATCACCAGGACGAATTTCTTGCCCAGGTCGGTGCCCACGGCTTCGTCGTTGATCAGCACGGCGGAGTAGGTGCCGCTGCCCACCAGCTTGAGCCGGGCATAGAGGCCTGGGGTATAGGCGCCGTCCTTGTTGTCGAACACGGCGCGACCGCGGATGGTGCCGGTCTGCGGGTTGACCTGGTTGTCGATGAAGTTCATCTGGCCCAGGTGCGGGTTGCCGTCCTCGTTGGACAAGCCCATGTAGACCGGCGTGGCCTGGCCGCGCTGGCCCTGGCGGGCAAGTTGGGTGTATTTGAGGAAGACTCGCTCGTCGGCGTCGAAGTAGGCATACACCTTGTCGGTGGAAACCACGCTGGTGAGCCGGGTGACGTCGGCGGTGACCAGGTTGCCGGCGGTGATTTCCGCCCGGCTGACGCGGCCGCTGATGGGCGCGGTGACGCGGGTGAAGCTCAGGTTCAGCTTGGCCAGGTCCAGTTGCGCCTGGATGGCCGCTGCGGCGGCACGGGCCTCGGCGGCGGCACTGGTGCGCGAGTCAGCCAGCTCGGCGGAAATGGCATTGCTCTGACGCAGGCGTTCGCCACGCTGGGCTTCGTTCTCGCTACGGGTGGCCGTGGCGCGGGCCTGGGCCAGCTGGGCCTCGAGGCGCCGGACTTCGGCCTGGAAGGGACGAGGATCGATCTGGAATAACAGGTCGCCTTTCTTGACCAGCGCGCCTTCGGTGAAGGCCACTTCGTCGATCTGACCGGAAACCCGCGGACGAATCTCGACAGTCTCCGGTGCCTCGAGGCGTCCGGTGAACTCGTCCCATTCGTTGACCGGTTGTTCCAGCACCTTGGCCACACTCACCTTGGCGGCCGGCATGGAAGCCGCGGTATCGGGAGTCTTGCCACAGGCGCTTATCACCAGCACTGCCAACAGTGCGAGGGGAAAACGCAATTTTGAAAGTGAATGTTCCATGGATAGCTCCGCCAATGTATTGAGAATGGGCGGATGATGCGTGGCGGGATGCAACGGAACGAATCGAATGAAGCAAAGATAACTATCATCCGGAATGATATAAGCCTGGCTTCGGTCCCGCAGGCATTACCGGGGCTGATAGATCGCCTGTACACGGCTGAAGGTGCCGTCCTGGCGCATCGCTTCGACGGCCTGGCGCAAGTCTCTCACCATCTTGGCCGAGCACTTCCTGGAGCAGGCCAGGTAGATGTCGGCGCTGCTGCCCACCGAGCTCATCAAAAGCTTGCGGTCGGACACCTTGGGCCAGATGTAGCGGCTTTCCGGGACGCCGTTGAACCAGGCATCGATGCGTCCCATCAGGAGCATCTGAGCGGGGTTGTCGCCGATGGTCAGCGTGTAGATCTGATCGTCGTCGAACCCCTCGGCACGCAGGATCGCCTCCTGGGCGCTTCCCAGGCCGACACCGATCTTGCGGAAGGTCTCCCTGGCCTGGGCAAAGCTGGTCACTTGCCGGTCGAGGGTGAAGAACGCCCGCTCCATCGACATGATCGGGGCGATCCAGGTAAAGCGATCCTCCCGCACGGGGATGCGCGACAGCGGGGCGATCATCTGATCCTCCTCCTCGCTGACATGTTTTTGTGCCCGGGCCCAGGGCAAGACATGGATTTTCACCGCATAGCCGGCGCGGATCATCGCCTCAATGGCGATATCGCCAACGATGCCATGCCCCTTGGGGTCGTCGACGAAGGTCAGTGGAGGCGCATCGAGGATGTGCAGTTCGATGGGCAGAGGGGCGCCATGCGCAGTGCACAAGCCCAGCAATGTCAGCAACAGGCTAAGCCGGCAAAGCACTTTGGCGCGAGCATTCGACACGCAGGTGATCCGGCTCATGATCGATTACTTCAGGCATGAAAGGCGGCGCCATTCTACGTCGCGCGGGTGGGTGAAACAGCGCCTTGCGCACGATGAATATGTGCAATGCAGCACATCCTGAAGACAGGGTAGTCCAGGGGAGCACTGCCGGCTTGCATTCGTTGACGATTTCCTCGGGAGCCGCCCCTTCAGAAATATCTGCCGCCGCCGATATGCCGCCGTAGACCCTTTTTGCCCGGATGCGTCGGCAGTGCCCTGCTGAAAAATCACAAGCATCCGGGTACCGGTCCCCCACGTTTTTGCAGTCAGCCCCAAGCCGGCCCAGGTAACGAACCATGTCAGCCCACCCGAAGACCGATCTGGAAGGCGCCCTTGCCGTATGCAGAGGCAGTTTCCTCTCCGTTGGTTTTTTCAGTTTTTTCGTCAACCTGCTGATGCTGGTTCCGTCGTTCTACATGTTGCAGGTGTATGACCGCGCTGTAGGAAGCGCCAGTCTGTCGACCTTGTTGATGCTGACGCTGATCATGTTGCTGCTGATGGCCACCATGGGCGGGCTGGAGTGGGTTCGTTCGCGGATCATGGTGCGCGTCAGTACGCGTCTGGACACGCTGCTGGGCCAGCGTCTGTTCGACGCCAGTTTCAAGCAGGCCCTCAATAGCAGCGGGATGAACGCTTCGGGCCAGCCGCTGAGCGACCTGAGCGCGTTGCGCCAGTTCCTGACCGGAAACGGTCTGTTTGCGTTTTTCGATGCGCCCTGGATCCCGATCTACCTGGCGGTCATGTTCATGTTCCACCCCTGGTACGGCTGGATGGGACTATTGAGCGCGTTGCTGCTGGGGGCACTGGCCTTCGCCAACGAGCAACTGACCCGTGGGCCGTTGCAGACGGCCAATCGTGAGCAGATGGTCGCCAGCGCCTTTGTCGCCAAGAGCCTGCGCAATGCCGAGGTGGTGGAGTCCATGGGCATGCTCGCCAGCCTGCGCCAGCAGTGGAACGAGCGCATCCATCGGGTCCTGGCCTTGCAGAGTCTGGCCAGTGATCGCGCGGCGAGCATTGCCGCGGTGTCCAGGACGTTCCGCCAGGTCCTCCAGTCCCTGGTGCTGGGGTTGGGGGCCTATTTGACGATTACCCATGAAATTTCCTCGGGGATGATGATCGCCGGTTCCATTCTGCTGGGGCGGGCGTTGGCGCCCATCGACCAGTTGATTGGCGTGTGGAAAGGCTTTCTGGGAGCACGCTCGCAATATGCCCGGTTGCAGACGCTGCTGATCGAGGTGGCCGCTGAGCCAGAACGCATGTCGTTACCCGCGCCCGAAGGGGCGATTCGCGTCGAGGGGCTTTCGGTGAGTGCGCCGGGCAGCCGCAAGCCGGTTGTCCGGGGTTTGAGTTTCCAGGTGTCCGCCGGCGAAGCGGTGGGCATCATCGGTCCCAGCGGCGCCGGCAAGTCCAGCCTGGCCCGGGCGTTGCTGGGTATCTGGCCAGGCCAGGCCGGCACCGTGCGCCTGGACGGTGCAGACATCAGC
Source organism: Pseudomonas sp. NFACC43 (assembly GCF_900119645.1). Lineage (NCBI taxonomy): Bacteria > Pseudomonadati > Pseudomonadota > Gammaproteobacteria > Pseudomonadales > Pseudomonadaceae > Pseudomonas > Pseudomonas sp. NFACC43. The sequence goes on along the minus strand of NZ_FPKK01000005.1, from coordinate 229,504 downwards.
CAATGGCGCCGGGAGGAGTTGGGCCAATATATCGGCTATCTGCCTCAGGACATCGAATTGTTCGAGGGCTCCATCAGCCAGAATATCTCACGCTTTGGCCCGGCCAATGCGCCAGCAGTGGTCGCCGCCGCGCGCATGGCGGGCGTCCATGAGCTGGTGCTGCAATTGCCCGACGGCTACGACACCGTGATCGGCGCCAATGGCGGCGGATTGTCCGGCGGCCAGCGGCAACGCATCGGCCTGGCTCGCGCCTTGTACGGTGAGCCACGCCTGGTGGTGCTCGATGAGCCGAACTCCAACCTGGACGACGCCGGGGAAAAAATGCTTGCCGAGGCGTTGCACAAACTCAGGCAGAGCCGTGCCACGGTGTTTGTCATCACGCACCGCTCAGGTGTGCTGGCGCAGGTAGACAAGCTGCTGGTCCTCAACCAGGGCGAGTTGAGCCTGTTCGGGCCGCGCGACCCGGTCCTGGCACGGTTGCGGGGCGCTGCCCCCGCCGCCCAGCAGGCGACGACCCCATCGAAAGAAGCGGATGAGCACCTTTATGCCAAGCAATAAGTCCTCATCCGTCGACATGTCCGCACTGCCGATCGATGACGCTCCGGCACGGCGCATCGGGTATCTGATGCTGCTGGTCATCTTTGGCCTGTTCGGCGGCTGGGCCACCCTGGCGCCCCTGGACAGCGCGGCTCTGGCCCCGGGGGTGGTCACGGTCAAGAGCTACCGCAAGACCGTACAGCACCTGGAAGGCGGCATCGTGCGGGAACTGCGGGTGCATGACGGCGACCTGGTAAAAGCCGGCGATGTGCTGATGGTGCTGGACAACACCCAGGCACGTTCGGAAATGGAAGCCATGCGCAGCCAGTTGGTGGCGGCGCTTGAACTGCAGGCCCGCCTCGAAGCTGAGCGGGACGGGCTGCCCGAGCCCGTCGCCGTGCACTCCCTTGACCCCTCCGACCCGCGCGTGCGCGAAGCTCGGGACAGCGAAGCACGGATCTTCCAGACGCGACGGACCTCGCTGCTGGGCGAAGTCGGCCTGCAAGAGACGACGATCGGCCAGATCGAGGAACAGATTCGCGGACTCAAGAACATCATCGCCAGCAAGCAGGCGCTGGCGGCGTCCTATGAAGAAGAGATTGTCGATTTGCGGGCCTTGCTCGCCGAAGGCTACGTGGACAAGCAGCGCCTGCGGGAACAGGAACGCAGCCTGTCGCGCCTGCGGGCCGAAATCGCCGAAAGCCAGTCCGGGATTGCCCAGGCACGCGTCCATGCCGACGAAGCGAAGCTGAAGATACTGCAATTGAAGAAAACCTTCGCCAGTGAGGTGGCAGGCCTGCTGGGTGACACACGGAGCAAGGTGTATGAGTTGCGCGAGCGCCTCGCCACCCTGCAGGACCGCGACCAGCGCACTGACATCGTCGCGCCTGAGTCGGGCATGGTCATGGGCATGACGGTGCACACCCTGGGCGCGGTGGTCAGCCCGGGCACTGCGTTGCTGGATATCGTCCCGGCCAACGAAGAACTGATCGTCGAGGCGCAGGTTTCGCCCATGGACATCGATCGCATCGCCCTCGGCAAGCTGGCGAGCATGCGTTTCAGTGCGTTCAAGAGTGGCACCACGCCGGTGATCGAAGGGCAACTGGTGCAGCTGTCCGCTGACCGCCTGACCAACAAGGACACCGGTGCGGCCTACTACCTGGCGCGGGTGGCGCTGACAGACAATGGGCGTCGCACGCTGGGCAGCCTAACCCTGGTGCCGGGCATGCCGGTCGAAGTGCTGCTCAATACCGGGGAGCGGACGCTGTTGCAGTACTTGATGCAGCCCGCCAGCAATGCATTTGCCCGTTCGTTGATCGAGGACTGACATGAAGTCTCTGATCGCGATCGGCCTGCTCGCCGTGTCGATGAGCGCCTTGGCTGACACTGAAGCGGCGCTGCCTTATGTCGATCTTTGGCAACTGCACCAGGAGGCGCAAGGGGCCGATCCCCGTATCCTGCGGGCACAGGCCCTGACTCGTAGCGGTGACGGCAATGAGCGGGCGGCCTTGGGCCGCTTGCTGCCGCAGCTCAATGCCAGCAGCAGTGTCAACCGCAGCCGGCGGGACGATGACCTGGGGCGAATCCAGTACAACGGCAAACGCATGGCCGTGGTACTCAATCAGGTGCTCTACGACCCGCAGGTCTGGCGCAGTTATCAGAAGTACGTCGAGCTGGCCCAGAAAAGCCAGTACGAATCCGACGACACCCAGGTGCAGTCCAGCATCGACTTGTCCGAACGCTACTTCGCCGTGCTGGCGGCGGAGGATGAACTGTCCCTGGTGCGCAGCGAACTGGCTGCCACCGAGCGCAACCTCAAGCGGATCAAGGCGCTGTATGCACGCCAGATGGCGATGGTGACCGATACCCTCGACCTTGAGGCGCGAGTGGATGCGCTCAAGGCCGACGAGATCGAGGCCGGCAACAAGGTCCAGGTCAGCCGCGAAGCCATTTCCGAATTGGTGGGGCGGGACGTCCAGGAACCTCTCAAGCGTATCGGCGACAACCCAGCCTTCACTCTGCCGCCGCAGACCCCGGACGATTGGATACGGATGGCCCTGGACAGCAACCCGGCCTTGCATGCCCGGGAGCACAATATCCGTGCCGCCGAGGCCGCCATCGGCGAAGCCAAGGCGGGCCATTTGCCGCGCCTGGGCCTGAACCTGACCGCGCAGCGCAGTGATATCGGCTATGAGGGCGCGTTGACGCCACGCTCGGACAATCTCGTTGCCTCCCTCGATTTGCAGGTCCCTCTCTACAGTGGCGGCTCCACCAGCGCCCGGGTATCGAGTTCCGAGAGCGACAGGGAGGTCGCCCAGCAAGAGCTGGAGGCGCTGAGGCGCCAGGTGGTCAAGGAAACCCGCACGGCTTACCTCGGCATGATGGCCGAACTCAGCCGGATCAAGGCGACACGCCGCGCGCTGGAGTCCGCCGAGAAGTCACGGACGGCCACGGAAAAAGCCTTCGGTTATGGCGTCAAGAACGCCGTCGATGTGCTGGACAGCATCAAGGATGAGTTTCGTGCACGGCGTGATTTCTACCAGTCCCAGTACCGGTTCGTTACCAGCCTACTGGTGCTGCACCGCTGGAGCGGAAGGCTGGGGGACGGGGATATTCGCAAGGCCAACGAGTGGCTTGTTGCGCCAAGTAAATAGCGTCAAAATTTGAAAAAACAATGGCTAGATGATATCAATGCCGCCATTCCACATCATGATCTCTTGCTGCGGCCCCATCCAAGAAGGGCTGCAGGTTTGCACACAGGAAGTTTCGCATGCCTAGTCCACTCGGTTATTCACCTGTTTTATCTGCAAAGCTGACGGGCAATGCGCAAATCGATAGCTTGATCTATGGCACCTACTGGTCAGGCACGAGCAGTGGCACGTCCCTGACATACAGTTTCATAAACATCGGCTCTTTATTCTCCCGCTCCTACAGCGACGAAAACGAGTACGGTGCTAGCTATGCCCTGACGTCAGCGCAGAAAACCGCCGTTGTCGGCTCGCTCGCCGAGTGGAGCTCGGTTGCCAATATCAAGTTCACCCAAGTGAGCGAAACCTCCACGAATGTCGGTGACTTGCGCTTTGGCGGCTATTCCTGGATGGATTCCGACACCGCCGCCTGGGGCTATTTCCCCGGGCAAAGCGCCGCCGCAGGGGATGTCTGGATCGGACCGGTGACCAACGAGCCGGCTCCCACCCCGGGCACCTACGACTACCTGACGTTTATGCATGAGATCGGTCATGCGCTGGGTTTGAAACATCCGTTCTCCCAAGGGCTGACAAACAACACGGTGCTTGCAGATCAGTACGACGATGTTCGTTATACGATCATGAGTTACGGCAACGCGTATTCCTATGAACCCACCTCGCCCATGCTGCTCGATATTGCGGCGATCCAAAGCCTCTATGGCGCCAACATGCTTTGGCAGACGGGCGATAACAACTATCGCTGGACCGCTGACCAGTCGGTTTTCGAGACTATCTGGGACGCTGGTGGCATTGATACCATCGACGCAAGCAATCAGGCGGCAGCGGTCCGTATCGACCTCAATGAAGGACAGTTCAGCAAAATCGGCAAGGCTTTTCTGAACCTGAATACCCAGGAAGCATTTAATGAAGGATTGGCGATCGCTTACGGCGCCAAGATCGAAAACGCAGTCGGCTCAGTCAATGACGATACCCTGATAGGTAATGCGCTGAGCAACATTCTGAATGGTCTTGCTGGCAACGACACCATGATTGGCGGTGCAGGCGACGACATCTACGTGGTTGACAACGCCGCTGATACGATCACCGAGGCCAGTGCGTCACCGACGGAAATCGATAGCGTCCTCTCGTCCGTCAGCTACAGCCTGGGAACAAACCTGGAAAACCTCACGCTGATCGGCGCCGCTTCCATCAGCGCGTCCGGCAACGGGCTGAACAACCGCATCACCGGCAATGCGGGTGCCAACTCTCTGAGCGGCGGTAGCGGTATCGACACGCTCATCGGAGGCACCGGCAACGACATTTATGTGGTCGACAACAGCGGTGATGTCATCAGCGAAGCCAGCACCCTGGCCAGCGAAATCGACACGGTGCTGTCTGCTGTGAGCTGGACCCTGGGCGCAAACCTGGAGAACCTGACACTGCTAGGTTCGGCGGTTATCAACGGCGTCGGTAATACCCTGAACAACAGCCTGATCGGTAATGCCGCCGATAACGTGCTCAATGGCCTGGGCGGTGCGGATATCCTGGACGGCGGGGCCGGCAGTGACGTCTACGTGGTTGACAATGTCGCTGATACGATCATCGAGGCAAGTGCCTCTCTGACGGAAATCGATGGCGTCCTCTCGTCCGTCAGCTACAGCTTGGGAGCGAACCTGGAAAACCTTACGCTGATCGGCGCCGCTTCCATCAGCGCGTCCGGCAACGGGCTGAACAACCGCATCACCGGCAATGCGGGTGCCAACTCTCTGAGCGGCGGTAGCGGTATCGACACGCTCATCGGAGATACGGGCAACGACATTTATGTGGTCGATAATCTCGGTGACATCATCAGCGAAACCAGCACCCTGGCCAGCGAAATCGACACGGTGCTTTCTGCGGTGAACTGGACCCTGGGCGCAAACCTGGAGAATCTGACGTTGCTCGGTACGGCGGCTATCAGCGGCACTGGCAATGCCCAGAACAACGTGTTGACCGGCAACGTCGGCGACAACGTTTTGGACGGCGGGGTTGGGCTGGATACGCTGGTCGGAGGCGAGGGAAACGATAGCTACGTCGTCGACAACCTGGGTGATAAGGTTATCGAACTTGCCGGTGCAGGCCGGGACGTGATCCTCACCGCGGTCAGCTACACCCTGTCGGCCAACGTCGAGGACGGCCAGTTGCTCGGCACGGCTGAGCTCAACCTTGTCGGCAATACCCTGGACAACAGCCTGATCGGTAATGCCGCCGATAACGTGCTCAATGGCCTGGGCGGTGCGGATATCCTGGATGGCGGGGCCGGCAATGACGTCTACGTGGTTGACAATGTCGCTGATACGATCACCGAGGCAAGTGCCTCTCTGACGGAAATCGATGGCGTCCTCTCGTCTGTCAGCTACACCCTGGTAACGAATCTGGAAAACCTCACGCTGACTGGCACTGCCGCAATCAATGGCACCGGCAACGCCCTGGACAACGTGCTGGCAGGTAATGCCGGCAACAACGTGCTGAACGGCGGTGCAGGCAACGATCAGCTCAATGGCGGCGCGGGCGCCGACACGTTGATCGGTGGGCTGGGCACGGATCTACTGACGGGCGGAGAGAGCGCTGATCGATTCGTCTTCGATGCGTTGAACGAGTTGGGCACCGGAGGTATTCGCGATGTCATCCTCGACTTCAACAGCCTGCAGGGCGACAAACTTGACCTGTCAAAACTGGATGCCAATATCCTGACCACGGCAGACAACCCATTCAACTTCATAGGTTCGAACGTTTTCAGCGGCGCCGGGCAGTTGCGCTTCGTTGATCACGTGCTCTACGGCAACCTCAACGACGACCTGGACGCGGATTTCGAGATTCAGCTGGTGGGGGTCAATACCTTCGGTACCAACGATCTGGTTGCCTGACAAACGATTCAAGTGCCTGCCAACCATCGATCCGTTGCGAGCAGTTGGACAGCGTCGCGTGAAGTACGGAGCCGGCAGGGCCTGGCTTATAGCGACGCCCTGATCACCAATGGGCCATCCACTGGGGCCCCGCGACTTGCAGGGTCTCGATCAGATGCCGGGCCGCTTTTCGACCGATCTCGTAGTACGGCAGTCGTACCGTGGATCAGGAGCGGGGATGAGCGATCGGCGATGCCGATCATGTGGTCGTAGCCAAGCACGGGCACATAGCCGCGGATCTTCAGGCCACGGCCCAGCAGCAATAGGCGCAAAAGGCGATGCGGTCGTTGCCGCAGATCAGGATGTCGAATTGAGGGCAGCCCTCGATGATGTGCCGATCAAGGGCGGCTGTTTCATGGCCACTTCCGGGCCACGATCCGGAAATTTCCCCTGCTGCGAGAGTGAAATCTGGCACTTGATGTAGCGGTTGGCAGGTTCAGGGATACCGCAGGCAAGTCTGCGAAGTCATGCGTTGCAGATGGGCAGTGGTGACAAGTCACTCGGCAATCACACCGCCGGCTTTTGCTCCGCGGCCTCGTCGAACTTCGACCGGGCCGCTTCGACCTCGGGTAATTTGTCGAGCGTCCATTTATGCAGTTCGCGAAATGGCTGCTGCAGCGTTTGACCCAGTGGGGTGATCTCATACTGCACCGCCACAGGTGAGAACGAAATGATCTGGCGCGAGACGAGACCATTTCGTTCCAGTCGCCGCAGGCACTGTGTCAGTGCCTTCTGGGTGACGCCCTCCAGGCGGCGCTTGATGGCGTTGAAGCGATGCGGTCCGTCATCGAGCACCGCCAAAACCATCATTGACCACTTGTCCGCGATCTGGTCGAACAGCGCCCGGCTTGGGCACTCCGACGAAAAGCATTGCGGCTTCAATTCCAGCATCGAAGTTTCCTCATGTATACCAAGGCGACTTTAAGTGCCTAATTGACATCAGGTTTACAAAATATACTTTATGGCCTCCGAAAACAAATGGAGTCCATCCGATGTCGATCCCCGATACCAGCATCTTATTCCGTCCTTTTTCCATCCGGTCGCTCGAACTGAAGAATCGTATTGTCATGGCACCCATGACGCGTCTGTTCTCACCCGATGGCATTCCGAGTGAAGCGAGTGCTGCCTATTACCGGCGACGAGCAGAAGGAGGTGTCGGGCTGATTCTGTCGGAAGGCACCGTGATCGATCGTCCGGCATCGCGTAATGATGGCGGCATCCCATTTTTTCATGGCGACGCGGCGCTGGCGGGATGGAAAAACGTGATCGATGCGGTCCACGGCGCGGGCGGACGCATGGCCCCACAGATCTGGCACACCGGTTCCACGCGTTACATCAACGACTGGGAGCCGGATGCGCCAGTGGAGAGCCCTTCGGGCCTCGTTTCGCCAGGTGATCCGCGTGGCGTGGCGATGAGTGAAGAGGACATTGCCGACACGGTAGCAGCGTTCGCCAAGGCCGCAGCAGATGCCAAGCGACTGGGCTTCGATACCGTGGAGATCCACGGAGCCCATGGTTATCTGATCGACCAGTTTTTCTGGTCTGGCAGCAATCTGCGCACCGACCGCTACGGCGGCCCGTCCATCAAGGAACGCTCGCGCTTTGCCAGCGAGATCGTGTCTGCTGTTCGTCAGGCGGTGGGTCCTGAATTCCCGATCATCATGCGTGTCAGCCAGTGGAAGCAGCAGGACTACGGCGTGCGCATCGCTGAGACACCCGCAGTGATGGAGGACTGGCTGCTGCCACTGGTCGAGGCCGGTGTCGACGTCCTGCACTGCTTGCAGCGACGTTTCTGGGAACCTGAGTTTCCCGACATTGACGGTGAGAACGGGCTGAACTGCGCGGGGTGGGCGAAGAAGGTCACGGGAGCCACGACCATCAGCGTCGGTTCGGTCGGGCTGGATAACGATGTCACTCACGCTTTTGCCGGCGAGGGATCGCTCCCGGCCAGCCTGGATCGGCTCGTTGAACGCATGGAGCGCGAAGAGTTCGATCTGATCGCCGTAGGGCGTGTCCTGCTGAGTGACATGGATTGGGTCGCCAAAGTGGAAAAAGGCGATTACGCAGGCCTGAAGGGCTTCAATCCGGCATCTTTGGCTGAATTGGTTTGAGCCTCATCGGGCGGTGGAGAGCGTGACGCCACAAAGGTCCTAGCCTGAAGACAGCAGCGGTCTGGCCTCGGATGTTGCGAGGTCGAGACCGTGACCCGTTGTCGAGTGTGCCCTGACTGTTAATGGTTGAACACGTTGAGGCCACTCAACACCTGTGAATAGGATTCTCTTGCAGCCTGTGGCCCGGGCGTTTACGCGCAGGCCATGGAGCGTCACAAGCTGTCCGGGTCCCCAAAGAACATTTTGACTTGGCTCTAGGACGGTAGTTTCAGTTTGAAAAAGTCTTGATGTGCCCCCAATTTTGCCCCTAATCCTATGCCGTACACGAGCGATCACGAATGACGATTCCTGACACGGACTGGGGTGGCAATGTAATTTTCAGTTCTATTTTGAGTACCTGCCGCGCTCAAAAGCGTTTTTACACAGCCTCGGCCAAAAGCGGACTGTTGCGCAGTGTCTTAGCCGGCCTCCGAGCGGCCCAGCTAAGCTAGGCCAAAGGCGCAGGTTTATCTCAAGAAACTGGGCGGCGTACCGTCAAAATGGCAGCGCCGAAGCAGATGAATGCTGAGCCTACGAGCCTGCCGATCCATATGGAGAGTGCTGGGCGGGTCAGTACACTTTTGACCTGAGCCGCAGCGGCGGCATAAACGCTCAATGAAGCCAGCGACAAACCCATGAAGATGAAGGTGAGTAGCAGGAATTGTGGCAGCAGCGCGACGTCCTTGTTAATAAACTGCGGGAACAGGGCGGTAAAGAATATCGTTGCCTTAGGATTGGTGACGGCGGTCAGGAAAGCCGACTTGTAGAGTTTCATACGTGACGGTGTAATCGCTTTGCCATCCGGCTGCACTTCCTGAATGAGGATTGGATGCTTGTTGAACAACTGCTTCACGCCCAGATATAAGAGGTAACCGGCACCCAGGACTTTCACCGCATTGAACATCCATTCGGAGCTTGCGAGCAGGGCGCCCAAGCCAGACACCGCAGCAGCCGATAAGCAGAACAATCCGCAAGCGTTGCCCAATGATGACCATACGGCATAACGCGGCCCAAATGCCAAACTGTTATTGATCGCCATAACGGTCGCAGGGCCAGGGCTTGCGATGGCAATCGCTGCGACTAGGGTAAAAGCCAAAACTGAGTGCGGATCCATATTTCATGTCCATAGGTGGTTGAGAGGGGGCATATTACAAGACGACCTGAAGCTGCCTGAACAATGCTGCCATCAAAATCCCGGCTGCAATCGCCGGAAGAGATTTGTGCAGTGTTAGCATCACGATGGCGGTCGTTAGCAATGCGAGTCGCGCGCCGTTATCACCCGTAATTGCCATCGGTGTCAGCACCGCCACCAGTACCGATCCGGACATGGCACTGATGAATTGCTGCACCCGGTAGTTGATGGGCACAAATGACATCACGAATACGCCGCCCCACCGGGTGGCGAGCGTGACAATTGCCATGATCAGAATGATGTACAGCGTGCCGAAGCCTGAAGTTTCAATGCTCATTCTTTTTCTCCGGCCAGAAGGCGCCCAGTAAACCGCCGGCCAATGCTCCAGTAACAACGTGACTGTTTTCAGGCAAATACAAGTAGGCCGATAAGGACGCTGCGGCCGCCACACTCCAGATGATCAACATGCGCAGGTTTTTTTGGCCTCCGAGCACCATCGCGAGAAGAAAACAGCCCATCACCATGTCGAGGCCCAGACTCACTGGGTTTTGAATGACGCTTCCAAACTTCAGCCCCAGCCAACTGCCAAGCGACCAAGCCGACCACAGCGCAAGACCGCCCCCAAACAGCAGTCCCATGCCTCGCTTGCCGCTGTTGAACGCCTGCATCGACATCGCCCAGTTGGCGTCGGAAACCACCATCATCACGCCGTAACGCTTGGCGCGTGGTAGTTCGCGTAACCAGGGGTACAGGGTTGCTCCCATCAACAGATGGCGGGCATTGATCGCGAATACCGTGATCACCAACGGTATTACCGGGACGTGCTGACCCCAGAGGTCAAGCACTGCAAATTGTGCTGCGCCAGCGAATACCAGAATACTCATTAGAAGAGTTGACGCTTCGCTCAGCCCTGTCTGCGCGGCAGCAAGCCCGAAGGCAATCGCAAAGACCACAACGAACATGGAGATCGGCAAGAGCTGTTTGAAGCCGCTCCATATTTCGTATTTATCCAACTCTACGGAGCTTGCATCGACACTTAACACCATTCCACCTCACTGGATCAGGTTGTACCTCTATTCAGGCGCCATTTTGGGGGCGCTGAGCGATCCAAGAAAAGCGAATAAGTTTTATAATCGCCATTCGAGTTTCGAATTGCTAAGGTTTAGTGATGCACTCCAAGGATTTGCAGATTGACTGGCTACGAACCTTCCTGGCGGTGGTTGATACCGGTTCCATGACGGCGGCGGCGCGACAGGTATCGCGCTCGCAGTCAGCGGTGAGCATGCAATTAAAGAAGCTAGAAGATAGCATCGGTCGCCCGTTGCTCAACCGCGAGCCTAGGCAACTGTCTCTGACGCCCGCTGGCTTCGATCTGCTGGGCCATGCGCGCAAGTTACTAGCGTCTCACTCGACCCTGGTGCTTGCTATGCATGGTGGGGCTCTTTCCGGGCGGGTGTCTTTTGGCGTTCCTGACGACTATGCAGTGCCGTACCTGGTGCCGGTGCTCAGGCACTTTGCTGCGCGCTTCGGTGAGGTCGAGGTCACGTTGGTGTGTGAAGAGTCCACAGCGCTGCTGGCAAAGGTTGATCGAGGTGAAATCGATTTGGCGCTGGTGACCCGTGATGCACCTTCACGTGGTGAGTTGCTCTTCAGGGAAGCCTTGGTGTGGGGCGCCGCTGAACAGCACGAGATCTGGAAGCGCAGCCCGCTACCGATTGCAGTGCATGAATTAGGCGGACGGTTGCGTACCGAGATACTGGCAGCGCTTGAGGCTCAGCAACGTGAGTATCGAGTTGTCTACAACAGTCCTAATGTCAGCGGGCAAATAGCTGCTGCTCAAAGCGGAATGGCAGTTGCTGTGCTTACGCGGTGCAGCCTTCCTCCCACTCTAAAGATGCTCGATGCGCGGCAAGGTTTACCCGAGCTTCCGGTAATTGAAGTCGTGCTGATGCGGAGCCGGGATTCAAAGGGATCTCGTGCCGTGGATACGCTGTACGATGAGATCGTGGGTTCCCTAAGAGATCCTCTATGTGTTGAACGAGCTAAATAAATCGGGCTTTGAACTGACAGACATGACGGGGGCTCTGGGCAAATTACTTCGCTCAGATAGAATAATTCGACTCTTCGGTGCTATTTGCTGTACCTAGCAGGATATTTAAAAGATATGCACATGAGGGGCTTTGAATTGTACTCATAAATCAATGTGCTGACTGTAGCTGTATCCAAAAAGGGTAGGAAACTAAAATTCAGTGACTCTCAACCCTATTGGACGACCAATCATGCACAGCGTCAGTTTTAAGCAAGTTGATGTGTTCACTTTCGAGCGATACAAAGGTAACCCTGTGGCAGTCGTTCTCGATGCGAAGGGGCTGTCGGACGCCGAGATGCAACAGATTGCCAATTGGACGAACCTTTCCGAAACCACTTTCGTATTACCGAAAACTCAAGAGCAGGCCGATTATCGCGTTCGCATTTTCACGCCTGGATCAGAGCTCCCGTTCGCGGGCCATCCCACTATCGGCACCGCACACGCTCTTATAGAGGCCGGCGCCATCGTTCCCACCGACGGCGTCGTCGTTCAAGAATGCGGTGCTGGGTTGGTGCGGCTTGATGTCACCATTGACGAGGCCGGAAAGCAGTTAATCTCGTTTGAGCTCCCCCATCCGAAATTCGAGCCATTTGATGCTCAACGTATTGATGAATTGGAGGCCTGTTTGGGCACATCCATATCACGTGAGTATCCACCTGTTCTTGTTGACGTCGGTGCACGTTGGGTTGTCGTCCAGCTCGCCAGTGCTCAGCAGGTGATTGCGAATAAGCCTGATTTGCAGAGTATGAAGGTAAGCAATCTACGCGATAGAGCAACTGGGGTAATTGTGTTCGGCAAGTACCCGGTTGACGGCACTGCAGATGTAGAAATACGCGCTTTTGCTCCAGCTTGCGGTGTTAGCGAAGATCCCGTTTGCGGCAGTGGAAACGGAGCCATGGCGGCTTTTATCCGACATACCGGGCAGGCCGAAGCATTTGGCAGTCAATTCCGAGCCAGTCAGGGTCAAATTTTGGGCCGCGCGGGTTTCATCAATCTCGAAGTGAGCGATGAGGTCATCAAGGTCGGAGGCGAAGCCGTTACCTGTATTGACGGCTTGATCAATCTTCGCTGATGAACGGTGTCCAGCTACCTCCGGTGGCTGGGCATGCCTAATCACCGTCACCAACTTTTGAAAGAAGGGGGGGAACACCCGTATCGGTGCGTCGTCAGAGTTTCTTTTGCTTGGTGGTCAATGAGACCCACGCGACACCGCTCAATGTCACTAAGGCCGAAATGCCGCTGAGCATTGTGATGTCCTCGCTGAGGATGAGAACGCCAAGTACCATGCTCAAGATGGGAACTGAAAGCTGAACGGCCCCGGCAGTAATAGTGGTCATTCGAACCCGTGCCCAATACCAAATCGCGTATCCAACGGCTGATGTTAAACCTCCAGCAATCACTGCATACCACGCCCCGGTAGTATCGACACGCAGATGATCATGTTGGTAAAGCACGAGCACAACAGCAAAGGGAATTGCCCCAAGAAAACTGCTCGCAGTCTTGACGAGTGGAGACTCGTTAGCCTTTCCCGCCACTGAGAAAGCGCCCCACGCGATTCCTGCAACCGCCATCAACGCGGCAGCATACGCAGGTGGTGCCGATGCGGATGGGGCGAGAAAAGCGATCATTCCGCCGAGAGCAACGAACAGCCCGAAGATGCTTGTGCGTTCCCCCCTCCGGAGCCCATAAGAAATCATAAGGACTTGTGCAGATGCAAAGAGTATCAATGCGCCTGCGCCGGTACTGATGTCACGGTAGGCGAAGGAAAAGGCGGCGACATATGTGAACAGGAAGATTGCGGCCCACCACTGCGCTTTGAGCTGTTTAATTCTTCCGCCCTGAGCCAGGAAAATTATCAGTAATGTCAGTGCGCCCGATATCACTCGGATGCCACTGAATGAAGCCGCATCGATGTCGGTCGTTTGAAAAGCTGCCCTGGTGAGCAATGAGTTGGCTGCGAACGCAATCATTGCAAGGCTCGTCATCAGAACGATAAAAGGCGCGACTGATGCGTTGCTAGCCGCTGTGTCAGTGCTCTGGCCTGAGCTCTTGAACGTCATTCTGAATCTCCATCACCGATTTCAATGCAATCGCAAGTGCGACAATGTGCGCTAGGTGTTAGCGCACGAGAGCGATGACGCTTAGGGCAAACCTTTCTGTGCCACACTTTCACCTGCGACAGTCAACACAATCCGGAATTTGGCTTCACCAGACTTCAACTTCTGAAAGGCCTCATTGGCTTGTTCGAGTGGCATGACCTCGATTCTCGGACGTACATCCGTGAGCACGCTGAAATCCAAGGTGCGCTCATTTTCGTAGGGTGTGCCTGTGAGGGATCCGCACACACTGCGTTCGCCGACGACTAACTGTCCAGACGAAACGGGCAGGGGTGACTTGTGTGCTCCAAGCAGAATCAACCTTCCTTGAGGTGCCAATCCGCCCACCACCGCAGACACCGCGTCGGGATGACCGACGGTGCTGACGATGGCCTGAGCACCGCCCAAGCTGTTGAGCGTTGCTGCAGCATCTTCGTTATTGGTATCGATATAAAGATGCGCCCCCAATGCCAGCGCATCATCTGCAATGTCTTGACCTCGGCCCACGGCGATGACTCTAAACCCCATGCGGCGCGCATACTGGAGCGCCATGTGTCCGAGGCCTCCTATACCAAGAATGGCCACGGTGTCACCCGCGTTGGCACCACATTTTTTTAGGGCATTGAAGGTCGCTATACCTGCGCAGAGGAGCGGGGCGGCCTCCACGGCGTCGAGCTCGTCGGGGATCGACACCAGTCCGCTGCTGCGAGCGATCATCAGCTCGGCATAGCCACCGTCACAGGTAGCACCAACGAAATGTTGGTTAGGGCAAAGTTGAAAGTTGCCCTGACGGCATTGGGCGCACTCGTTACAGTGTCCGCCGAGTCGGCCCACCCCTACGCGTTGGCCAATCTTCCAGATGGAAGAGGTGTGAGCGCCGAGCGCCTTTATACGGCCAACCACCTCATGACCTGGTACCCGTGGTGCTTGCAGCGTTGGATCTGCACCTTCGATGTCGCTTATGTCGGCACCACAGATGCCGCACGCTTCGACTTCAATCAATACCTCTCCGGTACATGGAGTAGGTATCGGGCGATCCACCATTTCGAGGACTCCAGGCCGGGTCACTTGCATTGCTTGGTAAGTATTTTTCATGGTCTTGTGTCCTATGGGTAGGTCAGATTTGACGTGAGTGGGTTCAGCGCTTCATCGATTCAAAGCTGGGCGAAGCCCCCGTCAACAACAATCTCCGCACCCAACATGTAGCGCGACTCATCACTGGCAAGAAACAGGACGGCTTGGGCAATCTCGTGTGGATCCCCTAAGCGGCGAGCAGGAATTCGAAGCGCCATTTGCCGCTTTGTCTCGGCCAATTGTTCAGGCGTGGCACCTTCCAATTCGAAGATTGGCGTGTCTACTGCACCAGGGCTTACGGCGTTGACGCGAATTTTTCGATCCATTAATTCGCATGACCACGAACGAGCAAATGACCGTACGGCTGACTTGGTCGCGGCCAAGGCAGAGAAACCACCCATGCCGACCGCATTTAGCCAGGCCGAGTTGAGTACAACGGAGGCGCCGTCACGCAGCACAGGTGTAATGGCTTGCATGGAGAAGAACAGACCTTTGACGTTGACGGCCATAAGCTCGTCAAAGCGAGCCTCTTCGGTAGTGAGCAGGGGTGTGGAGAACGCCACGCCAGCATTGCCGAAGAAAATGTCCAAACCACCTTCACCAAACGTCTCGGCAACCTTTCGAGCCATGCGTTGCATATCATTGAGGCTGCGTACATCGGCCTGAATCGTTGTCACTGCGCCGCCCAGTTCTGCTCCAACCCGTTTAAGACGTTCTGCGTCTCGGCCAGTAATGACCACCCGGGCTCCTTCTTCGACAAACAGCTGTGCAGTCGCCAGACCAATGCCACTGGTTGCGCCAGTGATCAAAGCAGTTTTGCCTCGTAGTCTCATGTTCAGTTCCTCAGGAGATCGGCTTAATGAGGGGTTCTTCGTCATCCACTAAAGCGTCGCTCTCAACTAGAGAAGTGCTGACGTCTGAACCGCGAACCAGCGTCATATCGACGGGGCATCTATCGGCGATGGCCAGAAGCTTTCGGCGCTGCTCATCGTCGAGAGGCCCGTTCAAAGTGATCGAACGGGTGAAAAGTTCCGCAGGTGACTGGTCGTTTCGCTTGGCGTGCGTGACGTGGGCACTGGCACGTTGGAGCGGAATTCCTTTGCGGCGGGCATACATGCGCATGGTCATAACCGTACATGCCGCCAAACCTGCAGAAACGAGCTCATAGGGTGACAGTCCGCTTGCGAGCCCTCCCACGGATTTCGGTTCATCCGCGAGCAAATGGTGAGCGCCGGTGCTCAATCTGAGCTGGAACAATCCCGCTCCTGCCTCCTCTGCAGTTACACCTTCGCCCGTAGAGATATCGGCGATGTCATCGACCCATTTGGGCAGGTAGCGGGCGGCCCAAGCAGCGATTACTGATGCTGCATAGTCCGAGTCAGCCCGGCGTGTTAATAGATGGTTGGCATCGTCCAGCGAAACAAAACTCTTCGGGTGGCGCGCCGCGAGGAAGATCCTTGAAGCGTTGTTGATTCCGACCACATTGTCGCCAGGAGCATGCAAGACCAACAACGGCTTGCCCATCTGGGCAATGCGCTCTTCCAGATTCTGCTGTCGAGCGTCGTCTACGAATGATTTGCGTACTGTGAAAGGGCGACCACCCAGTAGAAGTTGCGCTTCGCCCTCTGTCTCGATCTGCGCGAGAGCGTCATTGTCGAACTGATGAAGGATATGTTTCACATCGGCAGGAGCACCGATGGTTGCCACTGCTTGCACGGAGGGCATTTCGGCGGCGGCACTCAACGCTGCCGCCCCACCCAAACTGTGGCCAATCAGTAATGAAGGAGGATGGCCTGCTTCAGTCATGGCGCGGCCTGCGGCGATGAGATCACCCACATCAGCGGCGAAAGTTGAGTGAGCGAATTCTCCTTCGCTACCCCCGAGTCCTGCGAAGTCAAAACGCAGTACACCAATCCCGTTCAGTGCAAGGGCTCGTGCAATTCGCGCTGCCGCGAGGCTTTCCTTTCCACAAGTGAAACAATGGGCAAAAATAGCCCACCCACGAGGTGTGGTCTGTGGACGCTCAATTCGTCCAGACAGCACTGTTCCAAGTGCTCCGTGAAAGTCAAAACGTTGATCTGGCATGTTCTCATCCTCAACGAATGGGGAAGTATTCGTTTAGTCCGGCAATGGCGATAAAGCCCGAATTGCCAGCGACGTGGCCTCAATGGCACCGGCAACGTATCCAGGGAACTGTGGTGACCATTCACTGGCGATGCCGGTGAGTCGCCCCTTCCAAATCCCTGAGCTCGCCGCAGCTTGGGGAGTGCTTGTGGGGTGGCCAGCCGAGCCAAGATCAGCTTCGGTAGCGGTCAAAGGATCCTGCGCCCAGTCCTTGATGAAGTCAGCGCGTGGTTCCGCTGCCTGTGATCCAAAGAGACGTACGAGTTGTGCACGGCTGTGTTCGCGCAGCACATCCTCGGGAACCGCTTTACGGACGTACGCAGGTACACCGAAGAAGCCAAATAGCGCCGCGCTGCCATCAGGCATGGAAGCATCGTGTATCTCGCCCAATGGGCCACGCGCACTCCGCGCGGCACCGGACAGCCCCTGCTCACGCCAGAATGGTCTGTCGTAGATCGCAAGGTATTTGGCATGAGGCGCCATCCAAGTGGCAGTGTCTCGCCACTGTCGAGCCAACTCGGTTGGCAATGCTGGCTCAAACTTGATGTTTCGCTCTACCAGACGCGGAGGCATCGCCAGCAAGACCTGCTCTGCGCACCAGGTCGTGAGGTTTCCGGCAGAGTCTGTGCTATCAATTTCTACATTGGCCGGTGTGGCGCGAATCGAGAGGACGGTCTGATCGGTAAGCGTTTGTTTTGAGTCCAGCGATCTGCTCAGTGCGTCGATGAGTGCCGACATGCCACCTTTCAAGCGAATAGAGGCCGGTGAGCTGGCATAGCCGCGCGTGCGTGCCGGCGATTCACTCGACGCGCGTTCCACCATCATGTCGCCAGTGTCGAACTGCTCGAAGTATTCCAGGCCTAGCTGCACAATCAGTTGATGCAATTCAATTTGGAAGTCGGGCCAGAACCAAGTGGGCCCTAAATCAAATCGATCAGAGGTATGTGTCGACGCCCGGTCGTGGGGCGCTCTGACTGATGCGATTCGGCCTCCGAGCACATCACGCGCCTCCAGAAGGATGTAATCCTGGCGACCCTGACGTTCGAGCAGATAAGCGGCATACAGGCCACTCAAACCTGCTCCGACGATGACAGTGCGTACGTTTGGCATTTAAATTCCTGCCGTCAGATCGGCCAGATGACCTGTTTTGAGATAGACGGTGGCACCCTGTTCACCAGCGGTGATCGGGGGGATTTCTCCAGCGGGTGTGCGCACCCAGCTACCGGAGGTAAAAGAGCGCTCACTCACAACCACTTCACCTTCCAGCACCAACAACTCCGCGCCTTGTACGGGCGTGGAGAGGAGTGCTTCAGATGCTGGCAGTCGAGTTAGGCATACTTCCTCAGATTGATCTGAGAATAAGGGGCATATCTCTCGATTACCGTGACGAAGCCAATTGTTTGGGTCACTGGTATCAATCCGCACGTGTTGGGCTTCGTCGTCGCGCATTTGCTGAAGTTTGACGAAGATAGTCGCGCCCTCACTGCTGGAGGGGCGGTGTCCAGAGCCAGGTGGGTTACGCAGATACCAGCCAGCAGGATAATGTTCGTCGTCCTCAGAAAAAGTACCGGCCAACACCAGGATTTCCTCACCGCCTGGGTGCATGTGGTGTGGGAAGTACGAATCGGGTGCATACCGCACTATGCTGGTTGCACGAGCTTTCTCTGCCCCCACGCGATCCAGCATCACACGCTCGACACCGTTTTGAGGGGAGGAGACCCATTCATACTTGTGGGGTGCCACGAACGCGCGGCGCGAGAAATCTGAATTGATCAGCATGGGGATTCTCCAAATAACGCGCTGACAGGTGCCCCCTAGGAACGCGGGCACCTGTCGCTGCGGCTTAGTCCTTTGGAAGCTGTTGGTAGGTCTCGATGACACGCGCCGAATAGGTCAGCGCTGCACCAGCATTGAGAGCAATAGCGACGCCCAAGGCTTCGGAGATTTCTTCGAGAGTGGCACCAGCATCGACAGCCTTTTTGGTGTGCACTGAAATGCAGCCGTCGCAGCGCGTGGTAACGGCCACAGCGAGGGCGATCATTTCATGAAACTTGGCTTCCAAATGACCAGTCCTGGCGGCAGCGTTGTCGATAGTCATCAGGCCGCGCATAACGTCGGGGCTCTGTTTTGCGTAATCGCCTACGCGTTCCAGAAGGGTTTCACGGTAAGCGTTCCAGTCTTGCATCATGACGGTATTCCTCTTGAAAATTTGGGCATGCGTCGCCGTGCTGCGCTTGTAACGCGGCTTAAGCGGCTAGGTAGATGCGCACATCGGGTGCAGCATCGAGTAATGGTTTCAGAGCTTCGACGACGTCCGCTGTGAACAGCTCGCTTTGCAGGTATGCGCGTGCGTTTTCTGTGGTGTCAAAGCCGTGCAGCACTTGCACATCCTCATCGCGTACAAGCAGCTCTTTGGACTGCGCACCCTTGATGGTTTCGAGGAAGGGCGCCTTGTACGTCTGGTAGATGCCGGCGGCTTCAGCACGTTTGGCAGCGGCAATCTTGAGGTTGATTTGCAGATAGACCATATGCGTTTCTCCTTACCAGTGGTGCAGCAATGTCGGCAGGCGCGAGCGCCTGCCCGAGGTGATCAGTTGCGGCCAGCCATCACGCCGCCGTCGACATCCCAAATCGCGCCAGTGACCCAGCCTGCTTTATCCGAAAGCAGGAACGAGACGACTTCGGCCACGTCCTGTGGAGTGCCGACACGACCGATTGGGTGGAAACTGTTGAAACCTTGCAGTGCGCTATGAACTTCAGCTTTAGGAATAAAGCCTTCGTAGATCGGGGTTTGTACCACCGCAGGGGAGACCGCATTGACGCGAATTTGCTTGGGGGCCAATTCCATCGCCAGATGTTGGGTCAGCGAATGCAGACCGGCCTTGGCCATCGAGTAGGCCGACGATGGAGTGGCTGCAATGGCTTGTTTGGCCCACATCGAACCGATGTTGACGATCGCACCAGGCTTGCTCTTGGCGACCAGGTTGGCGGCTACTTTCTGAGTGATGAAGAAGAACGCTTTGTTCAGCTTCATGTACTGGTCGTAATCTGCACCCTCGTGTTCCAGAAATGGTTTAGGGAAGAAAACGCCAGCCGCGTTCACCAGTAGATCGACATCTGCATGCTGCTCATCAATGGCTTTGAGCAATGCGTTCAAACCCTCGCTGCTGGATAGGTCAGCGGTCACTGCCCATACCTGGCCCAATTTCGCCAGCTCCTGACGCGCCGCTTCGGTCTTATCCGGGCGGTTGCCTACAATTACAGCGCTACCACCGCCAGCCAGCACCATGCGTGCCGATTCCAAACCCATACCGCTGGTGCCACCGACGACCAACAGCTTTTTGCCTTTGAATTCAATGCTCATTTTGAAAACCTCGATTTACGCCTGTCGACGACAGGACTCAGTAAAAGAAAAAATATCTCGGAGCATCCAGCTCATGCCCTTACGCTAAACTGCATGTAGCCTCGTGGCGTCCATTTACCGCTTCATCGATGGATGCGCTTTTTCTGACAGAATCATTACGTCAGACTTCGAGTTTCCAGAGCAGGGACTTTGCTCCGGCTTCGATATGGGATGGATTCTTCGCTGATTTGCATACGCCGACAAACGAGATAAAGTGTTCCTTTTTAAAAGAAAATCTTTACCGACATGAAAACGCCCGTTCATCTGAATGCTCTACGCGCGTTTGAAGCCAGCGCCCGCCATCAAAGCTTTTCAGCGGCAGCGGCGGAGTTGAACGTCACACCCGCCGCAGTCGGACAGCTCGTACGCACCTTGGAGGATTGGCTGGGCGCACCACTGTTTCTGCGCAGTAGCAGTGGACGGGTGCGGTTAATACCTACTGAAACTGCTGAGCGTGCACTGCCGGATATTCGGGCCGGCTTCGACAGGTTGGTTCTTGGCATGGAGAGACTCCAGGAGGCATCTCCTTCAGGCGTACTCACCGTGGCGATAAGTCCTGCATTTGCTGCCAAGTGGCTGCTGCCAAGGATTGAGCACTTTCACAACGCTCGACCTGATACTGATGTGAGACTTGATACCAACCTAAAGCCTGTGGACTTCGTCGCTCAGCGTATTGATATCGGGGTGCGATACGGCGCAGGTAGTTGGCCAGGCCTGGTGGCAGAAAAGCTAATGGGGGAAGAGGTCTACCCTGTATGTTCGCCAAAACTGCTTAGCGAACATTGGCGTTTGCAAAAGCCAAGCGATCTGGCAAGCGAGACCTTGATTCATGATTTGTCGATGGATAGGCCTACGGGGTTTCTATCTTGGGACATGTGGTTGCAGACGGCTGGCGTCCCCAACGTTGCGACACGCGGAATGCAAATCAACAATTCAGCGGCGGTTCTACAGGCTGCCATCGACGGTCACGGTATCGCTCTCGCTCGAAGCGTGATGGCAGCCGATGATCTCGCGACGGGACGTTTAATACGTTTGTTCCCCGAGATATCGTGCATTTCGCCATTGGCTTATTACGTCGTGTATCGAGCAGAGTGCTCGAGTTTGCCAAAACTGTCCGCTTTTCGAGACTGGCTATTCGAGGAGGCAGCGTCGAAGTAAAGGAACTGACATTCGGAGCGGCTACCAATAGTTAGCCGCTTGAGGACGGCGCTCGCCCCGAAGTGCTTTACTACCTAACAGGCTGAACCACATGGCATTGACCTTCTGGCTGCAAGCAGGCCAGTGCCGAGCCGACCTGTAAGGTTTGAGGTTGGACGCCTACGTTAGATGGGCGACGCTGTAGCCAAAGGAGCCCGAACATAGCCAGCAGCATTGGAACCAGAATTAGACCGGAGGCGGTCGTCCAGCCATAGGCGTCGAGCAGTCCGCCAGATAGAAATGAACCGAAAACCATAGTGCCGAATACAACGAAGTCGTTGATCGCTTGTACGCGCGGCCCGTCTTCTGAGGTGTGACAGGTCAGCACCAAGGCAGAGGCCCCGAGAAAACCGAAGTTGCAGCCAACGCCAAGCAATACCAGTGCAAGCCAAAAATGGCCAACGCTCATCCCTAGCATCCCAACCAGTGCAGCCATGCCTATCAGCGCAAGCCCTAATTGCCCCTAATGTAGCAATCCACTGGAGGTGGATGGATCTCCATGGTCTATCAAAAGGCAGAAATGATCAGGATTAACAGCCTTCCTGACGACGCCTATAGACTCTCAGGGTCGCCGAAAAACATCTGAATCCGCGAACGCAACCAGCGCTCGCCTGGATCGTTGTCCTGGGAGCCGCGCCAGGCCATGTGCAGCTCGAAGCTGCGTACCGGGATGGGCGGGTCTTCGGCGCGTACGCCACCGGCGGAGGTCAGGGCCTCGGCGGTGTAGTCGGGCACGGTGGCGATGATGTCGGTGCCCGACAGCAGCGTACTCAAGCCGTTGAACTGCGGGACGGCCAGTACGACGTGGCGCTTGCGGCCGAGCTTTTCCAGCTCTTCGTCGATGAAGCCGCTCAGATCACCGGCGAAGGACACCAGGGCATGGGGGCGGGCGCAGAATTCGTCCAGGGTCAATTGCCCGGGCGCGGTATCGGCCCGCAGCACCTTGGGCGAGCTGCGCCGCAGTACCTTGCGCTTGGCGTTGGCCGGCAGGTCGTCGGTATAGCTGACACCAATGGAGATTTCGCCGGACGTCAGCAGGCTCGGCATCAGGAGGTAGTTGACCCGGCGCACCACCAGCACGATGCCCGGCGCCTCGGCGCGCAGGCGCTTGAGCAGCATCGGCAGCAGGGCGAACTCGGCATCGTCCGAAAGGCCGATGCGAAACACCGAGGTGCTGGTGGCCGGGTCGAATTCCGCCGCCCGGCTGACTGCCGTGGAAATCGAGTCCAGGGCCGGGGAGAGCAAGGCGAAGATCTCGATGGCCCGTGCCGAAGGTTCCATGCTGCGGCCGGTGCGCACGAACAGCGGGTCATCGAACAGGCTGCGCAGCCGCGACAGCGCGGCGCTGATGGCCGGCTGGCCGAGGAACAGTTTCTCGGCGGCGCGGGTTACGCTGCGTTCATGCATCAGTGTTTCGAACACGATCAACAGGTTCAGGTCGACACGACGCAGGTCATTACGATTCATCTGGGGTCCTGGCAGATTCGGCAAGCTTGACGTGGGCGGCCATATGGGAACAATGGCCGGCATGAATCTTACGGGTAAAGGCTGGTACTCTGCACCGGCTAATTGAATTTTCCTAGGCTCTGTAGGGAAAGCCCTGATACTCGTTCATGCTGCGTTGAAAACGGCCTCGCAAGGCTCATGTACCCCGGTACGCTGCGCTTGCCCGGCTGTGTTCGCCTTGCCTGAGCTTGGTCCCAAGACGTTTCGTAGCCTAGGGGCGGGCCTGCAGGGCTGGTGGTTTTCTGATGGCGGAATCAATGACAGGCATGTCGACTATTAATAGCCACTGATGGTCTTGGGCACAAAGCCCGGATAGAGTTCAGGGCATTAGAGGTTACTTTGACGAGGTTTGCGATGTCCCGCACGATCCGTTTTCACAAGTTTGGTGGTGCCGAGGTGCTCAAATGCGAAGAGCAGACGACGGCTCTTCCTGCGCCAGGAGAAGTGCAGGTCCGCGTAGAAGCGATCGGTATCAGCTGGTATGACACCCTTTGGCGCCAGAACCTGGCGTCGTCCCAGGCTCGCCTGCCTTCTGGCCTGGGCCATGAAATGGCTGGGGTGGTCACCGCCGTGGGCGACGGTGTCGACGACCTGGCCGTAGGCGACAAGGTCGCCAGCTTCCCCGCCGAAAGCCCGAACGACTATCCGGTGTACGGCGAGCTCATCGTGCTGCCGCGCACCGCGCTGACCCGATATCCCGACGTCCTGAGCCCGATCGAAGCCGCCGTGCACTACACGCCGCTGCTGATCGCCTATTTCGCCTATGTCGACCTGGCGCGGGTCAAGCCCGGGCAGTTCGCCCTGGTGACGGATGCCAGCCATTGCGCCGGTCCGTCCTTTGTCCAGTTGGGCAAGGCGCTGGGGGTGCGGGTGATCGCGGCCACCAAGACCTCCGATGAGCGTGAGTACCTGCTGTCCCTGGGGGCCGAGAAGGTCATCGTCACGGAAGAGCAGGACTTGCTCATGCAAATCAACAAGCTTACCGACAATCGCGGTGTCGACGTGGTGTTCGACGGCCTTGGCGGACCGCAGATGTCCTTGCTGGGCGACGTGCTGGCGCCACGGGGCAGCCTGGTGTTGTACGGCCTGCAAGGTGGCAATCAGACGCCATTCCCGGCCTGTGCGGCGTTCCAGAAGAACATCCAGTTCTTCGTGCATTGCATTGGCAATTTCACGGGCAAGCCGGAACTGGGTATCGTCCAGGACCACGTAGCGTTGCAACGGGCTCTGCGCGATATCAACCAATTGACGGCCGATCGCGTCCTGTTGCCCCTCAAGACCCGTGTTTTCCCGTTCGCCGAGTTTGTCGAGGCGCACCGCTACATGGACGAATGCCCTTGCCGCGAGCGTGTTGCCCTCCAGGTGGTCGATCCCGCCTGACGTCCGTCCCGCGCAAGAGTCGTCGCAACGGGCTCTTGCGCATCCTCCGACCCGACCCGGTCATCCCCGCCATCAGGCCAGTGAATCCGTGCTGACACGGTTGCTTGCGCCTGCCTTTCGTTCGAACCCACTTCGTTTGTGCCCCGGACAACTGAGCTGGTTTTTGCCTTTAATCTGTATCTTCTAATCATTAATGAAGTCCTGATAATTGAACGCTGGTTTTCAGCTCAAGGAAGAAGTCGTGGTGCAATACACGTTTTCGGAAGGTCTTCGTCCTTCAATACCTGTTCAAGATGCTTTGGCCGTTATTGGGTCCGGGTTCTTCTATCGATTGTCAGAAGAACAGCGTGGGGCAGACTGTTCACTAAAGTTCAGCATGTTCTTTGTTTTTTGTACTCATTATCTGTGGGACGTTGTCGGAAATCTCCTAGGACGCGCCCGTGGCTTGTTGAAAGCCAATGATTGTGCGGGTTTGAGCCGGACCCTGGACGCAAGTTGGTTGGCGCTCAATGTATGTGTCAAATAATTACGGCAAGCAAAGTTCAAGCGTATTAACAATACTCTTCGCAGTAGTAGAACAGATCCTCCAGCCCAACATGTCGCGCGGTCACATCAGTGGGTGCGAGGCCGATATTCGAATTTCCAGGTAAATGGTTATGAGTGCAATTCATGAGCAGGCAATGGTTCACGTGTATCAACAGATATTGCAGCGACTGTTAAGTTTCTATTCCCGTGCCGAGCGCACGGCGTTGCAGCTTTTGATACAACGCCTGATTGTCGCCGCCGGCGGCATCGAGCGGATCGGTGATTACCGGGTGCTGACGGTCCAGAACGGAAGCCGGGACAGTTTCTATGTCCTGACGGCCCTGAGGGCGGCGCAATTGAGCATTGCCGGCCGGCATCCGGTCACCTTCGACCTGCGTGTCGCCACGCCGCGGTTGGGCGAGACCACCCAGTCGACCCTGGAAAACATCCACCGCTGCTATAGCGCGCTGTTCGTCTACGACGATCCCCGGGTCGAACTGCTGATGAGTGATAACCGCGAAGTGGTGCCGTTCAATCACCGCCAGCCATTGTCGGTGGCCGGGCACGAATCCAATCGCATGGACATGCTGGTCCTGGGGCACCTTCGCTCCCCCGATAGCCCCCTGGAGATCGGCGACGATGGCTATCTGGCCATGGCGGAGTTCTATCGGCACATGGCGCGCTGGGAGGCGGGGGTCGATTCCCTGGTGAGCAGCGATACGCCACGCCAGCAGAAGCAGTTCATGGCGGGCCTTCGACGGGCGACCCGCAAGATCGGCCTGGTCACCGAGCCAACCGGCACCTTCGACAGTCTGTTCGCGCAGCTCGATGGTCTTGGCGGCGATCTCTTCCAGCATTTCTACGGGGCGCACCGGGTCGGGGCGTGGAAACCCGAGGGCTGTTTCCAGGCCTGCCGTCGCGTCGGGCATATCGGTATCGACGACCTGATCGTCGAGCGCTCCGAGGAAACCAACTGGCCGCTGTTCAGCGAATTCCTGCGGGTGCGAACCGACGACTTCATCGCGTCTTCCCCCGAGAACGAATACCTCAGCCCGCTGCTGTCGGCTCATCTGCATGGCCTGCAGGCCTGCTACCTGCAGGGGCGCAGCTACGAGACGGGCTATGGCGACTATGTCCAACGGGCTGTCATGATCATGCACCGCAAGCAACTGCCGGAGCATGCCTGCGCGCAGGCCAACGAGCTGTTCGGTCCGCCCTCGGCCATTGCCGAGCGGCGTGCCCTGGCCGCCCTCGAAGCGCAGAAGACGCTGGGGCTCAACGAAGCGCAACTGGTGTGCATGCTGTTCGCGCCCTTTGTCGAAAAAGGCGCAGGCCTCGAGCATTTCCTGCGCTGCTGCCATCCCGGCATGCTGGTGGCGATGCCGGACTTGCACAAGGCCATGCAGGGCGCGCCCATCGCCGACCAGGTGGCGCAGTGGATGGTGGATGTCAGCGGCCTGTCCATCGACATGCTCAGCAGGCTCTATGGGGCGAGCATCGCGGCGCCGGACCAGGAAAACGCGTCCGGAGTCGATCCGCAACAGGGCCTGGACGACACCGACGATGACGCGCCGGGACTGGACGCCGATGGCCTGCGCGAACGCTCGGCCAGGCATTGAGGGGCGCGGCTTGACGGATTTATTCAACGACTGCCCGGCCGGTTCGGTGCTCGCATCAATGGCGAGCCTGAAGTCATGAAAGGAGGGCGGGAAACGGATTTCGCCTACCAGGCGGTCTATCGCTACCTGACGACGTTGATCAACGAACTGGGCGCCGATGCCCGGGTGCGCCTGCCGTCGTTGCGGCAACTGGCCGACCGCCTGAGCGTGTCGATCTCCACCATCCAGTACGCCTATTCGCTGCTGGAGAAGGAAGGGCGGGTCTATTCCATCGCCAAGTCCGGGTATTACGCCTCGCCGGTGCCCTGCGTCGCGACCCTGGAGGGGGGCGACGATTTGCTCGAGACGCTGTATGTCAATGCACGGCGACCGGGCATGCGAGTACTCAGCGCCGACGAGCCTGCCGCGCTGCAGCCCCTGGACAGTCCGCTGCTACTGCTTGAGCGCGAATTGTTGCGCCAGTATCCACGCTCCTCCCAGATGCCTTCGCAACCCTGGGGTGAACAGGAACTGCGTACCGCCCTGGCGGCCCGCTATACCTCTTCGCCGGCCCGCTGCTGGAATGCCGATGATGTCTACATCGGTGCCGATCCGAGGGGCGTGCTGGAAATCCTCATTGCGGTCCTGGAACTGCGGGGCGCGACGGTCCTGGTGGAATCGCCCTGCGACTGGACCCTCCTTCGCCTGTTGCAAGCGGCTGAGGTCCGGGTGGTGGAGTTGCCCTTGCTGGGGGATGGCGAAATCAGCCTGGAGCTACTGGAACAATTGCTGGCCAACGAGTCGGTGCGCCTGGTGGTGCTCTCCTCTGTGCTGAACATGCCCATGGGCACGCTCGCGTCCGAAGGCAATCGTCGCGCCGTGGCTCGCTTGCTGGAGATGCATGGCACCTGGGTGCTGGAAAACGACAGCTACACGGACCTGGCATTCGAAACGGGTGCCACGCCTTTTCGTGACCTGCTGGACCCGGACCGGCTGATCGTCTATTCCACCTTCGAAAAGACCGTGGGCCCTGAAGCGCCGTACGGTTATGTGCTGTCGCGTCAGCTGACCCTGCCGCTGCAACGGCATTTCCTGCTGCGCGCGTTTCGTCTGTCGCCGATTCGCCAGAAAGCCATCGCCCGGCTGTACAGCAATGGTCGGATCGATCAGCACGTGCTGGTCCTGCGGCGTCTGTTGCGCGACAGCGCGGGCGCTACGACGCAGCTGCTGGGCGAGCGGCTGGGGGACAGCGTGCAATGGGTGCAGCCCCAGGGAGGTGCGACGATCTGGGTGCGCTCGTTGCGACGGGTGGATCCGCGGCGGGTGTTCCAGCGCCTGCTTGCCCAGCGGATCGTCATTGCCCCGGGGGAGCTGTTCAGCCTCCAGGGCCTGTATGCCCAGCATCTGCGCCTGACCCATGCCCTGGGCGGATCGGATGAGATGGACGGCGCGCTCTGGGCGCTGGCCGAGGCCTTGAGGCTCGAGCAATCGTAATGCAGGGCGATGGATCGAACCCATCGCGCCACGGTCGAACTGTCAGTAAACTGCATTCCATTTCCCAAGCCACTCCATTCAGAGGTTTTGCATGACAGTCAGTCCATTTGCGGGCAAGCCGGCGCCGGCAGAGTTGTTGATCGATATCCCGCGACTGGTGACGGCCTACTACACCGGCCGGCCCGATGCCTCGGTTGCCACCCAGCGTGTGGCTTTCGGCACCTCCGGTCACCGTGGCAGCTCATTCGACCTGGGATTCAACGAGTGGCACGTGCTGGCGATCAGTCAGGCGATCTGCCTGTACCGAGAAGCCCACGGGATCGACGGGCCGCTGTTCGTCGGTATCGACACCCATGCGCTGTCTACCCCGGCGGGTGCCAGCGCCCTGGAAGTGCTGGCGGCCAACGGCGTGACCGTCATGATCGCCGAAGGCGACGAATATACCCCGACGCCCGCGGTGTCCCATGCCATCCTCTGCTACAACCGCGGGCGCACCAGCGGCCTGGCGGACGGCATCGTCATCACGCCGTCCCACAACCCACCGCAAAGCGGTGGCTACAAGTACAACCCTACCAACGGCGGTCCGGCCGATACCCACATCACCAAGTGGATCGAAGCCAAGGCCAATGAATTGCTGGCCAACCAGTTGGCCGGCGTCAAGCGCATCAGCTACGAGCAGGCGCTGAAAGCCCCAACCACTCACCGCCATGATTTCCTCAACACCTACGTGGCCGACCTGGTCAACGTCATCGATTTCGACGCCATCCGCGCCGCCGGCTTGCGCCTGGGCGTCGATCCGCTGGGCGGAGCGGGGGTGCGCTACTGGCCGGCCATTGCCGAGCATTACCGCCTGGACCTTGAGGTGGTGAACACCCAGGTGGATTCGACGTTCCGCTTCATGACCGTCGACTGGGATGGGCAGATCCGCATGGACCCGTCTTCCAGTCATGCCATGCAGGGGCTGATCGGCCTGAAGGAGCGGTTCGACGTGGCCTTCGCCTGTGATCCGGACCATGACCGCCATGGCATCGTGACGCCGTCCGGTGGACTGCTGGCTCCAAACAACTACCTGGCCGTCGCCATCGACTACCTGTTCCAGAACCGCCCGCAATGGCGCGCCGATGCGGCGGTAGGCAAGACGGTGGTCAGCAGCGGGCTGATCGACCGCGTCGCCCGGCGCCTGGGTCGTCGTCTCTATGAGGTGCCGGTGGGCTTCAAGTGGTTCGCCGATGGCCTGTTCGACGGTTCCCTGGGGTTCGGTGGCGAAGAGAGCGCCGGGGCTTCGTTCCTGCGCAAGGACGGCGGTGTCTGGAGCACCGACAAGGACGGCCTGATCCCGGCGCTGCTGGCGGCGGAAATGACCGCCCGTACCGGTCGTGATCCAAGCCAGGCCTACCGCGCCCTGACGGATGAGCTGGGCGAACCGTTCTCGGTGCGCGTCGACGCCAAGGCCAGCCCGCAGCAGAAGGCCTTGTTGAGCAAGCTTTCGCCAGGGCAGGTCGCTTCCACCGAACTGGCCGGTGAGCCGATCCAGAGCATCCTCAGCCATGCCCCGGGCAACGACCAGGCCATCGGCGGCCTGAAGGTCATGACCGAAAATGGCTGGTTCGCGGCGCGTCCGTCCGGTACCGAGGACATCTACAAGATCTACGCCGAAAGCTTCATTGGCGATGAACACCTCAAGCAACTGGTGAGCGAGGCGCAAGCCCTCGTGGATGGCGCCATCAGCTGATCTGTGAGGAGGACCGTGTGCGAGCCTGCCCGGGAAGGGGGTTCAGTGGGCGAAGAGGTTGACTGACCTACCGCTATCGCCAGCAGGCTCGCTGCCACGGAAATCCGGGTGAAGATCTCGGCGCCATCTCTATCCCTATGGGCGCGCGCCCGCGAAATCGAGCGTCCAGGCGATGGCAAGGGGCTTATTCCAAAGGCCCCAGCACCTGCCGGTATTTCTCCAGGCCCTGGGGTGTCCGGCGGGTCAGGCTGATTTCGATGCCCGTCGGGTTGTCCCGGCGGTTGCCGCTGAGCTTGCGCCAGCCTTTTTCCACGTCCCAATACCGCAATGCGGCATCGCTGACTTCGCTGAGCACGGCCACCCCCGGTCCGGGGGCGGGCAGTGGGTAGTGGCTGCGGGCCGGGCCCTGGGCGCGGTAAAGCGTGTCGCCCTTGAGCCACCAGCGCACCCGTTGCAGCTGGCCTTCCTGGGTCGCGGAGACACGGATGACATCCAGGCGAAACCCCCGACCCTCGGTGCTGCGCACGGTCAGGGCGGGTGGGGCGGTGGAGGGTTCGTCGTCGACGCCGGGCTTCATCGGTTCGCTCAACTCGGTACTGGCGCGCAGGGCCACGTCGCGCTCCAGCTGGTTCAGCACCCGTAGCAGCGCTTCAGTCTGTTCGGTGCTGGCCTGCAGGTGGCTGTCGGCCCGGGTCACGCTGTCCAGCCCGCGCCAGGCGATCAGACTGACCACCGCCATCAGCAGGATCGCCACCATGACTTCCAGCAAGGTGAAACCTGTCTCCCGGTTGTTCATCGGACCTGTATCCGTCCGGCGTCACTGCGTTGCACGGTGAGGCTGTTGAGGCCATCCGACAGGCGAATCTGCAGGGGCTCGGCAATCCATTCGGCGTTCAGGACGACACGTGGCCCCGGTTCGATATCGACTTGCAGGGAGGAACTCTGCCAGCGACGCGGGCGCAGTTGCGGATCGTCCTTGAAACGGTCCAGGCCGGTCCCCTGGTCGGCACGACGGCTGAAGCCGAACCCCTTGGCATCTGCGCGCCAGGTGATAGGGCGCCCGTCGACGCGGGCTTCGGTCTGGGCCAGTTGCAGCAATTGCGCCAGACGTTCGGCGTCCTGGCGCAGCAACTTCAACGGATCGGGCCGGATACTCAGGCTCACGGCGGCGCTGGCGATTCCGACGATCACCAGCACCACCATCAATTCGATCAGGGTGAATCCCCGCAGCCTGTCCCGGCCCATGGCGCGCTCCTTTGCGTTGAGCGTCATCCTGCACGGCGAAGATGATAAGCATGTGAAATAAAACGGAGAGAATTGACGCGTACGCTGAACGCCGGAATCAATACAAGGAGAGCCAGGTCATGTCCCTCATAGAGCGTGTGTCGCCGGCGCAGATCGTCCAGGCGCTAGGCCTGTTGGCGGCGCTGGCCGGGGTGGCGACCTGGTCTTCGTTATTGACGACATCCGCCGAATCCCGCACACCGGACGTGACGCCGCAACGCATGGCCGAGCGTTCCGAAAACCCGGCGTTGCAGTGGTTTTCCAGCCAGCCGGCATCAGTGGACATCAAGGTCAGCGGCGTCATGGCCGGTGCCCGCGCGGCTGTGGCGATCCTCAGCCTCAACGACGGGCCACCCCGCGGTTTCCTGGTGGGCGAGAGAGTGGCCCCCGGCATACGCCTGGTGTCGATCGAGGCGCAAGCGGTGGTGATCGAACGCGGCAACCAGCAGACCCGACTACCCCTGGCCCGACTGCCGGATTCGGTGAGCCTGCCTTCCCTGATACGTCGTTGAACAGCGAGCGGACGCAGGTCCGGCGCTCATTTTTCCCGACCGACCAGCGTCTCCAGCCGGGCCAGTGGCGGCGCCTCGCGGCTGCGGTCGGACACGCTCAGTTCGACCCGCAGCATCCGCCCGTTCTCCGCCGGGCGCAGGCTCTGCTCGCAGCGCAGCAGCAGTCGCCCCTGGTCGCAGTCCGATACCCGGGTGCCCGGGGTGAAGCGGTCTTGCAGACGCAACTGCGCCAGTTGGGTACGGGCGGCCAGCAGGGCGATGGATTTGTCGCGCAACAGGCCATTGCCTTGGGTCATCACTGCGGCCACGCGCACCGCGGCCGACATGGCCACGGCAATGATCGCCAGGGCCACCAGCACTTCGATCAGGGTGAAGCCGGCTTGCGGAGCGGGGCGGCACATGGCTAGGACTCGATCGGTGAAGGCAAGCCTGCAAGGCTAGCCGGGGTTCGTGACCGATTGAAGACGCAAGCTCCTGACCAATTTCAATATCACTGACATATTTTCTTGCAACACTGCGCCTCGAATCGAATCCAGCGAAGGACCGTCGAGATGCAGATCGCCCGTTACACTGCCCGTCCCCAAGGCCCCAGCGGGCAGTGCGGCTTCACCCTTATAGAAATCATGGTCGTGGTGGTCATCCTCGGCATCCTGGCGGCGATGGTGGTGCCGAAGGTGCTCGACCGGCCTGACCAGGCGCGGGCGACGGCGGCCAAACAGGACATTGGCGGCCTGATGCAGGCCTTGAAGCTCTATCGTCTGGACCACGGCAGCTACCCGAGCATGAACCAGGGCCTCAAGGTCCTGGTCGAGCGGCCGGCCGATGCCAAGAACAGCACCTGGCGTTCCTATCTGGAGCGCCTGCCCAACGATCCGTGGGGTCGTCCCTATAACTACCTCAACCCCGGTGCCAATGGTGAAGTCGATGTGTTTTCCCTGGGCGCCGACGGCCAGCCCGACGGCGACGGGGTCAACGCCGACATCGGTTCCTGGCAGCTGTAAGGAACGTGATGCGCACGGATTCGCCCAACGGCGCGAAGCAGCGTGGCATGGCCGTCATCAGCGCGTTGTTGATCGCCGCGGTGGTGGCAGTCATCGCTGGCGGCATGCTGGCCCGCCAGACCCTCTTCACCCGTAGCGTGGAGGCCGAACAGCTACGTATCCAGGGAACGGCACGCTTGCAAGACGGCCTGCAATGGAGCCGCCAACTGCTGTGGGAGGCCCGCCAGCGTGATCCCTTGACGCGTTTCGGCCAGCCTTGGGCGAAACCCATCGTGCTACCGGGTTCGAGCGCGGTCGAAACGCCGTTCGAAGGACACCTGGAAGACGAGCAAGGCAAGTTCAACCTGCGCAACCTCGTCGCCAACGAGCGGGTGGACCCGGAGCAACTACGGGCCTTCGAACGGCTGTGCGAGCAACTGGGTGTTGCCGCGGCGGTACGCGGGCGCATCGTCGAACGCGTCATCGCGGGGTACCCGAGATTGCCGGACACCGAGCGCACGGATGCCGCGACGACGGCTCACACCTTCGACAGCGGTCGCGACACCTCGCCCCACGCCGGCGGCAAGCCGCTGGCGCCCACGCGGCCGATGATACGCACGTTGCAGGATCTGCACGGCCTCAAGGGGGTCACGACCAAGATACTGGAAACCCTGGCGCCCCATGTCACCGTGCTGCCGGCCAACACCTGGCTCAACGGCAATACCGCCAGCGCCCAGGTGCTGGCTGCCTACGTACCCGGACTGTCGCTGCAACAGGCCCAGGCATTGGTGGCCGAGCGCGACGGTGGCCACTGGTTCATCAACCGCGGCGATTTCGTCAATCGCCTGCGCATGCCGCAGTTGGAAACCACCGCCGTCAAGGTCGGCATCACCAGCGACTGGTTCCGCTTGCGCGGTCAGGCCCGCAGCGGTCAGCGTCGGGTCGAACTGGACGCGTTGCTGCAGCGCAGCCCGGATCGGCTGCCCCAGGTGATCTGGTCACGGGTGGGTGTATGAAGCGGCTGCGGGTAGCGCTGGCGCCGCTGGGGAGCCTGGACCTCGACACGCCATTGGCGTTTGCCTGGCTGGACCGCCAGGGGCGGGTGAGCGAACACGGGCGCAGCAGCCTCCGGGCCTTGGGGCAGGGCGCCAAACACCTGTCGGTAGAATGCTTCCTTCATCCCCGGGACAGTTTGCTGACCCGGTTGGAACTGCCTTCGCTACCGGCGGCGAAAATCAGCGCGGCGGTGACCTGCGCGGCCCAGGCCCTGATGCTCGGGGCCTGCGAGCGGATGCAGGTCGCCCACGGCCCTCGGGACCCCGATGGACAGGTGTCGATTGCCTGGCTGGACCGCGAGTCGCTCAACCTGCTCGGCGGCCTCCTGCAACAGGCCGGCCTGAGGTTGCGCGGCCTTTACCCGGCGGCCTACGCCTTGCCGGCCTTGGCCGGACCGGTGGCCTGTATCGAAGACGGACATCTGCTGGTGCGCCATGGCCCGCAGCATGCCGAGATACAGCCGCTGGTCGGGGAGAGCGCGGACCCATGGCTGATGGACGCCGGGCCGGGTTTGCACTGGGTGGGAGAGTCGCCGCCGCAGCCTTCCATCGCGACCTTGCCGGCAAGCCAGCGCCTGGCGGGTGCCGTGCCGGGCTGGGGCTTGCATGGGGGGCTGAACCAGCGCACGACCGGACGTGGGGGCTGGGGCCGGGCGGCGGCGATCTGCGCGCTGGCCCTGGTGGTCTGGGTCGTTGGTCTGAATCTCTACGCCGCCCGCCACGCAGCCCAGGGGCAACGGCTCAAGGCGCAGATGACCCAGCGGGTGAAGCAGGCGTTTCCGCAGTTGCCGGTGGTCCTCAACCCATTGCAACAGGCGCGTCAGCAGATCGCTGCCCGTCGCGAGGGCTCGGCCACCGATCCGGCCCGGCGCTTCGCTGCCCTTGTGCGACAGGCCGGCAGCGCCATGCCCTTCATGGGCGGCAACGTGCAAACCCTGGTCTTCGATAACGGTGAGCTACGCCTGACCGTCGTCGCCGATGCGCAGAAAGCCACCGCCGCGGACGATTGGAAAATGCCCCTGGCCCAGGCCGGCATCGACGTCGTCGCCATCGAGCAGGGCTGGTTGTTGCGTACGGCCTCGAACGGTACGGGTGCCGCGGACACCCCCGACGACACCTCGGAAGCCGACGATGAGTAACCCCTCCCTGACCCGACTGAAGGTTCGCTGGCAGACCCTGCGTTCGCGTCTCAAGGGCGCCTGGCAGGGCCTGGCGTTGAGAGAGCGGCGCGCCGTGTCCCTGGCGGCGCTGGTGGTGGGCAGCTGCCTGGTCTGGCTGGTCCTGATCCAGCCGCCGCTCAAGACCATCGCCTATTGGCAGGCCGAAACCCCCAAGCTGCGTTCGCAGACCGAAGCGCTGGAGGTGCTGCTGCGGGATGTCGGCGGGCCTGCCCAGGGGCAGTCGGTCGAGTCGGCATTGCGTCAGACCCTGGAGGCCAGCGGACTGGGCGAACATTACCAGCTGCAGGCTGCCGACCCGGGTAACAACGCCTGGCAACTGACCCTCCAGGACGCTCCGGCCGATGGCGCGATCGACTGGTTGCTGAGCTATCCCGGACGATTTTCCCTGGAAGTGATCGAGGCCCGCTTGCAACGCACGGGCCCGGCCAGTTCCGACGACACCGACACCGCCGGCACATTGTCCGGAACCGTTCGCATGGATCAGGCGCAAGGCGCTAAGGAAGCTTCATGAAGGGGGCCAGATATCCACGTCATTGGCACAAGGCCGCGCCGTTGCTGTTGCTCGCGCTGAGCGCCTGCAACAGCACGCCGCCAGCCTCGCAGCCACCCTTGCTGGTGGACAGTGAGCTGGGCATGCCGCTGGGCAATACCCAGCGCACGGGCGACGCGTTGCTGGACCGGCAGCGGGCCCAGGCCTCGCGGGAACAGAAACCTGCGGCGAGGCATCCGGTCGATCTCACGTCCCGCAGTCGCGAAGCCCGCGCCAACACGCCTGGCCGCAATCCGCTGGGGGATCAACCCGTCACGCTGAACTTCGTCGAGGCCGATATCCAGGCCGTGGTGCGAGCCTTGTCCCGCTCGACCGGGCAGCAGTTCCTGGTGGACCCCAGGGTCAAGGGCAACCTGACCCTGGTATCCGAGGGCCAGGTGCCCGCCCATCAGGCCTACGACATGCTGCTGGCGGCGCTGCGCATGCAGGGCTTCAGTGTGGTGGACGTGGGCGGCGTGGCCCAAGTGGTGCCCGAAGCCGATGCCAAGCTGCTGGGCGGGCCGATCTACAGTGCCGACAAACCGGCCGGCAACGGCATGCTGACCCGCACCTTTCGCCTGCAATACGAGAACGCGGTGAACCTGATCCCGGTGTTGCGGCCCATCGTTTCGCCCAACAACCCGATCAACGCGTACCCCGGCAACAACACCATCGTCGTCACCGACTACGCCGAGAACCTGACGCGGGTGGCGCAGCTCATTGAAGGCATCGACACCCCCAGCGCCATCGACACCGACGTGGTGCCCATCCAGAACGGCATTGCCGTGGACATCGCGCAGATGGTCTCCGACCTGCTGGAAACCCAGGGCGGTGACCAGACCCAGAAGATCAACGTGATCGGCGACCCGCGCTCCAACGCCATCATCATTCGCGCTGGCAGCCCCGAGCGCACCGAGCTGGCGCGCAACCTGATCTACAAGCTCGACAATGCCCAGAACAATCCGAGCAACCTGCACGTGGTGTACCTGCGCAACGCCCAGGCCGGCAAACTGGCCCAGGCCCTGCGCGGCCTGCTGACCGGGGAGAGCGAAACCGAGGGCCACGACAACTCGCGCTCGGTGCTCAGCGGCATGGGCGCCAGCACCAACGGCCAGGGCAGCCAGGGCAGCAGCGGTGATGGCAGCAGCGGGAACAGCGGCGCGGTCGCCCCCACCAGCGGCGGATACGGCCAGGGCAGCAGCGGGCAGGCTTCAGCCTCGACACAGAACGAGCAGAGCACCGCGTTCAGCGCCGGCGGTGTGACCATCCAGGCCGATGCCACCACCAACACCTTGCTGATCTCGGCGCCGGATCCGCTCTACCGCAACCTGCGGGAAGTCATCGACCTGCTGGACCAGCGCCGGGCCCAGGTGGTGATCGAAAGCCTGATCGTGGAGGTCGGCGAGGACGACGCCAGCGAATTCGGCGTGCAATGGCAGACCGGCGATCTCGGTGGCAGCGGCGTGATCGGAGGCGTCAATCTCGGCGGCACGGGGCTCAACCTCAACGGCAAGACCAGCATCGACGTACTGCCCCCGGGCCTGAACCTGGGGGTGGCCAACGGCACCGTGGACATTCCCGGCATTGGCAAGATCCTCGACCTGAAAGTCCTGGCCAGGGCCTTGAAAAGCAAGGGCGGCACCAACGTGCTGTCGACGCCGAACCTGCTGACCCTGGACAACGAAGCCGCGAGTATCTTCGTCGGCCAGACCATCCCCTTCGTCAGTGGCAGCTATGTCACCGGGGGCGGCGGCACCAGCAACAACCCGTTCCAGACCGTGACACGCGAGGAAGTGGGCCTGAAGCTCAACGTGCGGCCGCAGATTTCCGAGGGCGGCACGGTCAAGCTCGATATCTATCAGGAGGTCAGCAGCGTCGATAACCGCGCCTCCGGCACCACCGGGATTGTCACCAACAAGCGCGCCATCGACACCAGTATCCTGCTGGACGACGGGCAGATCATGGTCCTGGGCGGGTTGCTTCAGGATGGCTACAGCCAGAGCAACGACGCGGTGCCATGGCTGTCGACCCTCCCTGGCATCGGTGCGCTGTTTCGCAATGAGCGGCGGCAGATCACCAAGACCAACCTGATGGTGTTCCTGCGGCCCTACATTATCCGTGACACGGCGGCGGGGCGCGGCATCACCCTCAATCGCTACGACTTCATGCGCCGCGCCCAGGGCCTGCTGCAACCGGAGCGCAGTTGGGCCATGCCGGACATGCAGGCGCCGCAACTGCCGGCCTCGGCCAAGGCGATCCCCGGCGCGGCGCCGGTCGGGCTGCAAACCCCGAGGGCGGCGATCAAGGCGGTGCCGGTCGAGGGAGATTCTCGTCAATGAACATCAGCCCTCTGAGTGTTCGCGGCATGCGCAAGGCTGAGGCCAGCCCAAGAGTCTGTGGGAGCGAGCCGGCTCGCGCTGGCGGCAGTTCACTCAACCTCATTGCAACCGTCCCGCCGCTACCGCGAGCCAGCTCGCTCCCACAGGCGGCATGTGTGTTTCTTGGGGGCGAGGTGTCGGCATGAACACTCTCCCATACGCCTGGGCCAAGGCCCAACGCCTGGTGCTGCGCCAGGGCGAAGAGGGGGCCGTGCTGATGGTGTGTCCTTCCACGCCGGGCTGGTCCATCAGCGAAGTCCGTCGTCAGTTCGGCGAGGTGCGGCTGGAGCGGGTGCGCGAAGACGACATCGAAGGCCTGCTCAACAGCGCCTACGCCGACACCGGCAGCGCTGCCGCCGTGGTGGGCGCGGCGGAAAACGAGGTGGACCTCGACCGCTTGATGCAGGACATTCCCGAGATCACCGACCTGCTCGATACCCAGGACGGCGCGCCGGTGATCCGCATGATCAACGCCTTGCTGACCCAGGCGGCCCGGGATGAGGCCAGCGATATTCACATCGAGCCCTACGAGAGCCATTCGGTGGTGCGCTACCGGGTCGACGGTACCCTGCGGGACGTGGTTTCGCCGCGCAAGGCCCTGCACGGTGCGCTGGTGTCGCGAATCAAGATCATGGCCCAGCTCGATATCGCCGAAAAACGCCTGCCCCAGGACGGCCGCATTGCCTTGCGGGTGGCCGGCAGGCCTATCGATATCCGGGTTTCCACCGTGCCCACGGGCCATGGTGAACGGGTGGTGATGCGGCTGCTGGACAAGCAGGCCGGGCGCCTGCAACTGGAGACCCTGGGCATGGACCCGAATGTACTGGGCAAGCTCGATCACCTGATCCGTCAGCCCCACGGCATCGTCCTGGTCACCGGCCCCACCGGCAGTGGCAAGACCACCAGCCTGTATGCCGCCCTGGCCCGGTTGGACGCCAGCGTTCATAACATCTTGACAGTGGAAGACCCGGTGGAATACGACCTGCCGGGCATCAGCCAGATCCAGGTCAACGCCAAGATCGACATGACCTTCGCCCTGGCCCTGCGGGCGATCCTGCGCCAGGACCCGGACATCATCATGATCGGCGAGATCCGCGACCTGGAGACCGCGCAGATCGCGGTGCAGGCCTCCCTGACCGGTCACCTGGTGCTGGCCACGCTGCACACCAACGACGCCGTGTCGGCCATCAACCGTCTGATCGACATGGGAGTCGAGCCGTTCCTGCTGGCCTCGTCGATGCTCGGGGTGCTGGCCCAGCGACTGGTGCGCAGGCTGTGCCCGCAGTGCAAACAACCCGATCCGGCGGCACCCGGCACCTGGCGCCCGGTAGGATGCGCCGCCTGCAGCCAGACCGGCTACAGCGGGCGCACCGGGATCCATGAACTGTTCTGCATCGACGATGACATCCGCACGCTGATCCACCAGGGGGCAGGGGAGCAGGCCTTGCGCGCCTCCGCTCGCCAGGCCGGCATGTTCAGCATGCGCGAGGATGGCGAGCGTTGGGTTCGTGGCGGCGTGACCGCTCCTGAAGAAATCCTGCGCGTGACACGGGACGCCTGATGAATCGCTATCGTTTCGAGGCGGCCGACGCCCAGGGCAAGATCGAGACCGGACACCTGGAAGCGGATAGCCAGGGTGCTGTTTTCAGCCTGCTGCGCAGTCGTGGATTGACCGCATTGCAGGTGCAGTTGGAACGCAACACACCTCAAGCCCACGGTGGCGGGTTATTCGCGGCCCGGCTCTCGGACAACGACCTGGCCTGGGCCACCCGGCAACTGGCGAGCCTGCTGGGGGCGAGCCTGCCTTTGGAAGCTGCGTTGAGTGCCACGGTGGAACAGGCCGAGCGCAAGCACATCGCCCAGACCCTGAGTGGAGTCCGGGCCGATGTGCGCAGCGGCATGCGCCTGGCCGAAGCCCTGGCGGCGCGTCCCAAGGACTTTCCGGACATCTATCGAGCACTGATCGCCGCCGGCGAGGAGTCCGGTGACCTGGCCCAGGTCATGGAGCGGCTGGCCGACTACATCGAGGAGCGCAACAACCTGCGGGGCAAGATCCTGACGGCGTTCATCTATCCGGGGGTGGTGGGGCTGGTGTCCATCGGCATCGTGATCTTCCTCCTCAGCTATGTGGTGCCCCAGGTGGTCAGCGCGTTTTCCCAGGCGCGCCAGGACCTGCCCGGCCTGACCCTGGCCATGCTCACCGCAAGCGACTTCATCCGCGCCTGGGGGTGGCTGTGTTTCGGTGTGCTGGCGGGCGGGTTCTGGAGCTGGCGGATATACCTGCGCAACCCTCGGGCACGATTGAACTGGCACGCGCGTGTGTTGCGCCTGCCGTTGATCGGGCGTTTCGTGCTGGGGCTCAATACGGCACGTTTCGCCTCCACCCTGGCGATTCTCGGCGCCGCCGGGGTGCCGCTGCTGCGGGCGCTGGAAGCGGCGCGACAGACACTGTCCAACGACCGCCTGAGCCTGAGTGTCAGCGATGCCACGGCGAAGGTCCGCGAAGGGGTCAACCTGGCGGCCGCCCTGCGGGTGGAAAAGGTCTTTCCGCCGTTGCTGATCCACCTGATCGCCAGCGGCGAAAAGACCGGTTGCCTGCCCCCGATGCTCGAACGCGCCGCGCAGACCCTGTCCCGGGACATCGAACGTCGGGCCATGGGCATGACCGCGTTGCTGGAGCCGCTGATGATCGTGGTCATGGGCGGGGTGGTATTGGTAATCGTCATGGCGGTGCTGCTGCCGATTATCGAGATCAACCAACTGGTTCAATAAACCGTCCTCGTCTGGTTGACACAAACCTTGTGGCAAGCACCGCTGCTCTGGGGATCTTTCACCGCAGGGCTGCGCAGCAGCCCCATGTCACCGAGCCAACCCGCCTGGCACACCCGCGCGCGTTGTGAAGGGCGCTTCGCACCCCAAGGGGGATAAATCCCCTCGCCAGAAAAGCACACCGAGCAAAATAGACACAGACGCCGTCGACACCTCCCGAGCCTCGCTCTCGCCAAACTCGGGTTCCTCGTTCTGTCATCTTCCGCCGTTCGGCAACCATTCGCCGCCACTCCACGGCCAACCCTTGTCGTCCCCCTGGAAAAACCGCCTGAACCCACGGCGCAGAGCCCCCGAACACCCGAGGAAAAAACTCGAAAAACAGCCCTCGGCTCCCGAGGTTTTTTCCTTTATCTGTCACCGGAAACTGCGAATTTCTAACCCATGGCCTCACCCCATCGCCACTGGCACAGGACGGAGCGCCATGACGGCAAGCACGCGTCAATCAACCTACGTACGAACACGATGAAAGGAGATTCTTCATGTTTAAGCGCAACGTTCTCGCGGTATCCCTGACCCTCGCCGGCCTCTGCGCCGCCCAGGCCGCCATGGCTGATGTCAACGGCGGTGGTGCGACCTTGCCTCAGCCCCTGTACCAGACTTCCGGCGTACTGACCGCTGGTTTTGCTCCCTACATCGGCGTGGGCAGCGGTGCTGGCAAGGCTGCTTTCCTGAACAACGACTACACCAAGTTCGTAGCGGGCAACACCAGCAAGAACGTGCACTGGGCTGGCAGCGACTCCAAGCTCAGCGCCACTGAGCTGAGCAACTACGTCACTGCCCACGGCGCCGCCTGGGGTCCATTGATCCAGGTGCCTTCGGTGGCTACCTCGGTCGCCATTCCGTTCAACAAGACCGGCACCGCCAACGTCAA
The DNA here is from genome assembly GCF_900119645.1 of Pseudomonas sp. NFACC43. NCBI lineage: Bacteria > Pseudomonadati > Pseudomonadota > Gammaproteobacteria > Pseudomonadales > Pseudomonadaceae > Pseudomonas > Pseudomonas sp. NFACC43. The sequence goes on along the minus strand of NZ_FPKK01000005.1, from coordinate 188,216 downwards.
CCTGAGCGTCAACCAGCTGTGCGGCGTGTTCTCCGGCCGCCTGACCGACTGGAGCCAGATCACCGGCTCGGGTCGTACCGGTGCGATCACCGTGGTCTACCGTGCCGAGAGCAGCGGCACCACCGAGCTGTTCACCCGCTTCCTGAACGCCAAGTGCGCTGAAACCGGCACCTTCGCCGTCACCACCAACTTCGCTTCCAGCTACAGCGGCGGTCTGCCAACCGGCGCCGTGTCTGCCACCGGCAGCCAGGCTGTGATGACTGCGTTGAACGCTGCCCAAGGTCGCATCACTTACATGAGCCCGGATTACGCCGCTACCTCCCTGGCCGGTCTGGATGACGCCACCAAGGTCGCTCGCGTTGCCGGTGTGTCCCCAGCCCCAGCCAACGTTTCGACTGCCATCGCTGCTGTTCCAGTTCCTGCCGCTGCCAACCGCGCCAACCCGAACGCCTGGGTGCCCGTGTTCGCCGCAACCACCAACCCGAACGACCCAAGCGTAGTGGCTTACCCATCCTCCGGCTATCCGATCCTGGGCTTCACCAACCTGATCTTCAGTCAGTGCTACGCCGATGCAACCCAGACCACCCAGGTGCGTGATTTCTTCACCCGTCACTACAACGCCACGGCAGCCAGCAGCAACGACGCCGCCATCACCGCCAATCGCTTTGTACCGCTTCCAGCGACTTGGAAAACCGCCATTCGCAGCAGCTTCGTAACCGCAACCAATGCCCTGAGCATCGGCAATGCGAACGTCTGCAACGGCATCGGTCGTCCGCTGTAACGAATCGCGCTAGCTCCATGCAACACGATCAGCAACGGCGCAAGCCGTTGCTGATCTTCTGCGTCAGGCCCCGACCAACACAGCCACATGAAATTTTCATGACAACCGTTCGGTCCCGAGCGGCTGTAACCGCCTAACCCCTATAACCAAGGCTGGCAGCTTGATGGCAATGCCTTGCGACCCCTTAGAGCGAACCCGAAAGGATGAGTAGGATGCTGCGCTGCAAACCCCAGACGAACCTGAAGGCTCCACGTCGCGATGGCGAATTGTCGATGTTGCGACTCAAGCCGCTGGCCCAGGCCATTGCGCTGCTGATGGTGGCCAGCAATGCCCAGGCGGCGACGGCGTTCAGTTCGGCCTGGTTTGCCGCCAAGGGCGCCTCCCAGGCCGGTGGCGCGGGGCGGCCCGCGACGGCGCAGCCAGGCATGCCGCCGCCTTTGGCGCAACAGCAACGGGCCAATGCGCAGTTGCAGCGTTCGTTGACCAACCTCAACAACACCGTGGCCGCCATCGCGGCCCAGCAGGCGGCGCAAGCGGCGGGGCGGCAAGCGGCGTTCGGGCAGGTGCAGACTGTGCCGGATGGATTGGGCGAGGGCGGCCTCAAGGTCGATAACAGCCTGACCCAGGGCTGGCTCAACGCCAAGGGGCCCAAGCAGACCCAGGCCGGCGGCAAGACCACGGTGACGATCGAGCAGACCGCCGACAAGGCGATTCTCAACTGGGAAACCTTCAACGTCGGACGCAACACCACGGTGGATTTCCAGCAGCATGCGGACTGGGCCGTGCTCAACCGGGTCAACGATCCTCAAGCGCGACCCAGCCAGATCCAGGGCCAGATCAAGGGCGACGGCACGGTAATGCTGGTCAACCGCAACGGCATCATTTTCAGCGGCAGCAGCCAGGTCAACGTGCGCAATCTGGCGGCGGTAGCGGCCAATATCAGCGATGAGCAATTCAGCAAGCGTGGGTTGTACGTCGATGCCACCGGCAGCCAACCGACCTTCACCGACGCGGCGGGCAAGGTCGAAGTGCAGCAGGGCGCGCTGATCGAAACCCACCGCGCCGCTACCTCCACGGCCGGTGGTGGTTATGCCTTGTTGCTGGGCTCCGAGGTGGAGAACGCCGGTTCCATCATCACCGCCAAGGGCCAGACCACCCTGGCGGCGGGCGACAGTTTTTATATCCGCCGGGGCCAGGGCACCAGCGGCAACCTGCGTTCCACCACCCGTGGCAACGAGGTGGCGACGTCCCTCAAGCCCGGCAGCAGCGCCGGCACGGTGATCAACAGCGGACTGATCCAGGCCAGTACTGGCGATATCACCCTCACCGGACACCGGGTTGAGCAGAACGGCGTGGCCATCGCGACGAGTTCGGTGGACACCCGCGGCACCGTGCACTTGCTCAACGCCTTCAACGACAGCACCGGCAGCGTGACGCTGGGCCAGGGCAGCGCCACGGCGGTGCTGCTCGATGCTGCGGGCGGCAGCGCCCTGGACAGCCAGCGCAATGCCGGACCGGCAGGCCTCGATGGCACGCCGAACAACCTGATCACCGGTCAATTCAACAACCTCAGCAGCGTAGTGGACCGCAGCGACCAGTCCCGGGTCGAGATCGTCAGTGGCGCCAGTGTCGACTTCCAGAACGGCTCCATCACCCTGGCCACCGGCGGCCAGGTGGCCGTCAGCGCCGCCGGGCGCAGCCTGGTGCGCGATGGTGCGGTGATCGACGTGTCCGGTGCCATCGGCGTCAAGGTGGCGATGGAGTCCAATTCCATCAAGGTCAATGTACAGGGCAACGAGCAGCGCGACGCACCGGTGAACCGCGACGGCGGCAAGCTGACCAACAACGATGTCTGGGTCGACGTGCGTGACCTGGTCTACGTGCCGGCGGGCACCAACGGTTACGCAACTGACCGCTGGTACACAGCGGGTGGTCTGTTGGAAGTCGGCGGCTACCTGGGCACCCGAGGGCACAGTGTCGGCGAATGGGCGGCCCAGGGTGGCAGCCTGACGTTTACCGGCAACGATGTCGTGACCCAGCAGGCGGCCCAGTTGAACCTGTCCGGCGGTACCCTGGACGTACAGAGCGGCTACCTGCGCCAGTCCTGGCTCAAGGGCGCTGACGGGCGTTTGTATGAGTTGTCCAGGGCGCCGGGTGACATCCTCTACACCGGCATCTACAAGGGCTACGAAGACCACAGTCAACGCTGGGGCCAGACCGATTACTACTACAACCCGCTGATCGCCCCCCGCGAGCGCTTCGAGGCCGGTTACACCGTCGGCCGCGACGCCGGCAAGCTGGTGGTGTCGACCCGCAACGCGGTACTGGAAGGCCAGATCGTCGGCGAGGTCTACCAGGGCGAGCGCCAGACCCAGGCGCCGAACCTCAACCTCGACGGCTACCAGCAATCGCAAAACGCCGTGGCCCGTCGGGCCCAGTTGTGGGTGGGCAGCTACACGCCGATCTATGACAAGGCCAGTGGCGTGATCAACAGTGGCTTGAACCCCACCTTCGATCAGGTCACCGTCGGCAAGGTGACCGACAAGATTGCCGCAGGCTTGGACTTGACCTCGGCGGTCGGCAACGACCGGCAAGGCAAGTTGGTGCTGGATAACGCGCTGCTCAATGGCTTCCAGCTCGGCGCAGTCAAGGTAGCGGCGGCTGAAGGCATCAAGATCGACGGCGCACTCACGGTAGCCGACGGCGGGGATATCACGCTTTATGCGCCGCAGGTGGAAGTGAACGCCGACCTGACGGCCCGCAGTGGTCGCATTGTATTGGGTAACATCCTCAAGCAGGTCAGGACCGACAACTTCCAGATGGGAGACGTCACGCTTTCACCCGTTACAGGACAGCGGGCGACGGTCACATTGGGCGAAGGCGTCAAGCTGGACACCGCCGGACGCTGGAGCAATCTGCTGCTCGACGGCCACGACCGCCAAGGCCTGCCGTTCATTAACGGCGGCAGCGTGTCCGTGCGTAGCAGTGGTGATATCGATGTGCGCCGGGGCAGCCTGATCGACGTCAGTTCCGGCGCTGCGATCATGGCCGATGGCAAGACCCGGGGCGGCAAGGGCGGTGACTTGACCCTGATGGCGGCTACGGGGGCGTCGTCCGGCAACGGCGATCTGAACCTGGACGGTGAGTTGCGTGGCACCGGGGTGAGCGGTGGCGGGACCTTGAAACTGGCGGCCAACAAGGTGCTGATCGGCAACAGCGGTTCGTCCCTTGAACCCGGCACTTTGCAACTGGACGGCGATTTCTTCGATAAGGGCTTTTCAGCCTATGACATCACCGGCAACCAGGGCCTGACCGTGGCAGACGGGACCCGGGTCGATGTGACGATGCCAGTGTACCGTTTTGACGAGCAGGCGTTGAGCACCGGCAGCGGTGCAGACCCGGCCGGTGCCTTGCAGCGCTGGACGCCTGAGTTGTACCAGGAAGACGCGATCAAGGGGGTGCTGACCCAGCGTCGCGGCGCGAGCCTGAGCCTCAATGCCGGTACCGCGAATGCCAGTGCCGCCGACATGGCCGATACCGTATTGAACCTTGGCACAGGCAGCGTGATCAGCGTCGATCCCGGCCAGGGCATCGATGTGCGAAGCATCGGGCAATTGACCGCCAATGGCACGCTCAATGCCTGGGGTGGGCGGGTCAGCCTTACCGGGTTGGGCGTCAATGAAACGGTCAGCGACCCGGTCAATGCCCAGGGGCATGGCCGTTCCATCTGGCTTGGCGAGCAGGCGCTGATCGACGTCTCCAGTCGGGCCGTGACCGCCCGCGATATGCGTGGCCAGACCTACGGCCTGGTACGCGATGGCGGGCAGATTGTCATCGGTGGCCAGATCGATGTCGCGAAAGGATCGGCCTCGGCGTCCGAATTGTTCGTGGTGGTGCGCGAGGGCGCGCGCCTGCAGGCGGATGGCAGCCAGGCCGTGCTGGATATTCCCGGCCAGGGCCGCACGACGGTGGCGAGCAATGGCGGCAGTATTTCCCTGGCATCGGCCAACGGGTTGTACCTGGATGGCGCCTTCAGCGCCCGTTCGGGTGGGGCGGGGGCGGCGGGTGGCAAACTGTCGGTGGCGCTGGAAACGCCCTACTACGTGAAGAATGCCGTCAATGATCGAGTGCTGAAGGTGCGTGAGTTGGTGCTGGGGCAGTCCGCTCAGGCAAGTTTGCCGGGTGGCAGTGCCCAGACCGTGGCGGATTCATTGGTCTATGGTCATGGGCGGTTGGGTGTGGACCAGGTCCGGTCGGGCGGTTTCGACAGCCTGGCCCTGCTGAGCAATGGGCTGTTGAGTGTCGACGGTGACGTTTCGCTGTCTCTGGGGCAGAGCCTGAGTCTGTATGCCCGCAGCTTCGGGTTGGGTGCAACTGCACCAACCCATAGCCAAGTCCGGCTCAACGCCTCGCACGTGCTGCTATCGGGTCTGGCGGGACGTCAACCGAACAAGGACAACTACAGCCGACCGGTGATCGAGGGCGGTGTATCGCTGTTGGCGAACAAATCGGTCTTTGCAGTCAATGCCGACCTGCTGGATGTGCAGGGCAACGTGATGTTCAGCAGCAAAGGCACTGTGCTGCAGGCCGATGGCAGCTCCGTCGAGATGGAGCGCGGCGGTTTTGACCGGGTGCAGTTGAACAGTCGGGGCGATATGCGGTTGCTGGCCGGGTTCTCCGGCGACGATTTGCCTCAGGGCTTCACCACTCAGTTATTGACCCCCTCGGACATGATCCTGCGGGCCGCGCAACTGTATCCGGCGACCGGGGTTGGCGCACGGGTGTTGGCGGGATATGGCTGGGGCGCTGAGTCCGGAAGTGGCACCAAACTCTATGATCCGGCGCGCAGCCTGGTCATCGGCCGTACGACCCGGATCGCACCCCAAGTGCCTTATTCGGTATTTGGCCGCTTGCAATTGGGCAGTGCGAAGATCGAACAAGGTGGTGTCGTCCGGGCACCTCTGGGGTTGCTGGAAATCGGCACGAACAGCTCGGAAGGGGTATCCGATCGGGTGGAGTTGTTGCCAGGCAGTCTGACGTCGGTCAGTGGCAAGGGATTGGTGCTGCCGTATGGTGGCACCGTCGATGGTCAAGATTATCAGTACGCCGGCAAGAAAGTCGTGTTGCTGGGGCAAGGAGGGGTTCCTTCCGCCAACGGTGATCTCGAAATCGGCGTGATTCTCGGTGGCAGGTCGGTGGCGGCCGAGGCGGGTTCGGAACTGGATCTTTCGGGTGGAGGTGATTTGCTTGGCGCCGGTTTCATTTCCGGCCGCGGTGGCTCGACCGATGCGCGTTTCAATCCGCTGGTGCAAATGGGTGCCAACGGCGGATTCACCTTGCCTGGCCTGTCCAGCAACCCGGTCTACGCCATCGTGCCAGGCAACCAGAGCCAGTACGCGCCGGTCGCTCCGGAGGGCGGCGCCGTGGATCCGAGGGTAGGGCAGCAGATCACCATCGGCGCCGGCGTTCCTGGGTTGCCGGCGGGTACGTATACCCTGATGCCGTCCACCTATGCCTTGCTGCCGGGGGCGTTCCGGGTCGAGGTCAATGGCTTGGCGGGGCAAGGCGTCACAATGGGCGCGCAGCAGATGCGCAACGGCTCCTGGACTACCGCTGGTGTGTTATCGGTGGCCAATACCGGGCAGCGTGACAGTCTGTCCAGCCAGCTCATCCTGACGTCGGGCGATGTGCTGCGTCGCTACTCGCAATACAACGAAACCAGCTACGCCCAGTTTGCCGTGGCCGACGCCACGCGCTTGGGCGTCCCCAGGGCCCTGTTGCCGGTCGATGCCAAGACCTTGAAGTTGAACCTGGCGACGGGCGCTGGAGACCAGGCCTTCACCTTCAAGGGCGTCGGCAGGTTCGCGCCTCAGGCCGGGGGATTCGGCGGCACCGTCGCGGTGGTTGCCAGCAACGGTACCGCACTGGAGGTGGTCGCCGAAGGGCGGGGGGCCACGACCGGCTTCGAGGGTGTGACCCTCGATGCCGAGAGTCTCAATGCGCTGGATGCGTCACGGCAGGTGATTGGCGGCCAGTTTTCAGTGCTATATGGCCAAGGTGGCAATTACATCACGCCACAGCGGGTATCGCGCAGCGTGACCTTGCGTGAAGGTGCGACGCTGGCAGCGCCCGAGGTTTTCCTGTTGGCCGACGGCGGCGAGCTGTTGGTGGAGCAAGGCGCCGCCATCAACACTATCGGGCAGGGCAAGGCGGCATACGATGCCCGTGATGGCTTTATCTATAACCTCAATGTGAGGAACCAGAATTACAACATGCTGGCGGCCTCCAACGGCTTGCTCAACGTGTTGGCTCCGCAGTCAGGCTCCATGGGCTCGGTCAACATCGGCGGGTGCAGCCTGACACCGTGCAGCGGCGTGACCCGGATTCACTCCGAAGGCAGCATCGTTGCAGCCTCCGGCAGCAGCCTGGAACTGGACGACCAGGTGCGTTACGGCACCCGTCACCTGACCCTGGCCCTGAGTAACATCAATGTCGGCACCGCCCAGGCATTGAGCGATGCGGCGGGACGCAACGTATTGCCTGCCGGCCTGACCCTGAGCCAGACGGTGCTCGATCGCCTGTTGCGTGGCGACACCCAGTATGGCGCTCCGTCCCTGGAAACCCTCGAACTGACGGCCAGTCAGGCGCTGAATTTCTACGGCACCGTCAGCCTGGACACCTATGACCTGACAACAGGCAAGTCACGCCTGAGCAACCTGATGCTCAGCACCCCGGCCATCTATGGCGCCGGCAGTGTCGACGACGTGGCGACCATCCGCACCGCGAACCTGATCTGGAACGGTGCCGTCGGCGCGCCGGGTTCGGTGATCGCCGGTGGGGCCGGTACCGGTGCCGGTCGCCTGGACATCCAGGCCCAGCGCATCGAATTGGGCTACGGCGACTTTGCCCAGCCCAGCTCGGTCACTACCCTGGATCGCCTGGCGCTGGGATTCGCCAACGTCAACCTCAGCGCCAGCGAGCGTCTGACCGCCAACCACAAGGGCAGCCTGGCGGTGTATCGAAGCCAGGGGAGTTATGACGCCAAAACAGGCTACGCCTATAGCGGCGGCAATTTGAATATTCTCACCCCGTTGCTCACCGGTGAAGCCGGTTCGGTCAACCGCATCACGGCGGGCGGGGCGGTCAACGTGACCGGCACGACCGCCAGGCAGGGCACTGTCTCCGGACTTGGGGGCGAGTTGTCCATCAAAGGCGCGAGCCTCAATTTGGCCAGTGCCGTGGTGCTGCCTGGCGGCAAGCTCACCCTCAGCGCGACGGATGACCTGACCCTGGCCGATAAGTCGCTGATCGACGTGGCTGGTCGCGCAGTGACTTTCAACGACGTGACACGCTACAGCGCCGGTGGCGAGGTGATCCTGCAAAGCCAGAACGGCATCATCCGCCAGGCTGATGGGGCCAGCATCGACTTCTCGGCTCGCAACAACCAGGCTGGCCGGCTCAGCGCGGTGGCCCTGGACGAGGCCGCCGGGATCGTTGATTTGCAGGGGCGGATTCTGGGTGGCAGCACAGGCGAATATGACGCTGCAGGCACCGCCATGCCGTACCTGGCCGGCGGTGTGGAAATCCAGGCCCAGCGCCTGGGCGGGGGCGGTAGCCTGAGTGAGCAGTTCGCTGCGTTGAACCAACGGTTGAACGAAGGACAGGTATTCGGTTCCCGTGGTTTCCAGCTCAAGCAAGGCGACCTGGTGATCGGCAACGAACTCAGGGCCTCGGCCATCAGCGTGTCGCTGGATAATGGCAGCCTGCTGGTCAACGGCAAGGTCGACGCCAGTGGCGAGCGGGTCGGCAGCATCCGGCTCGCGGCCGGGCGTTCCCTGACCCTGGGCAGCAACGCGGTGCTCGATGCCCACGGCGCCCGTCTGCGGGTGGACAGCTACGGCAAGATCATCGATTCACCGAACCGTGCCATCGTCGACCTGACTTCCCGCGGCGGTGTGCTGACCCTGGCCGAGGGTGCACGTATCGATCTGCGGCATGGCACTGCGGCGCCCGCCGGGCAGCACGACGGCCGTGCCCGTGGCACGCTGGAACTCAATGCGCGACGTGCCGGCTCGGCTCCGACCCAGGGCGACATCGCCATTGACGCCCGCGGTGGCCTGGATATCCAGGGCGCTCGTTCGATTGCCGTCAACGGTACCTGGCAGTACAACGACGCAGCCTACGGCAGCGATCCGGCGGCCAGCGGTCGGCCTTATCAGGTCATCGACCAGGCGTACCTGGATGGCAAGCACCAGGACAGTATCGCTTTCATCAACGCGGCCCTGGCCAACGGCGATTTGATGCAACGCAAGCTCGCCGGTCTGAACAACGCTCGATATGCCGATGCGTTCCACCTGCGGCCCGGCGTGGAGATTGTCAGCGCGACGGCCGACGGTGACCTGGTGGTGCGGGGTGACCTGGACCTGTCCGGTTATCGCTACGCCAGTGTGAATCCGCGCGCTCGTAAAACCGCCGTGTACGGCTCCGGTGAGTCGGGTGCACTGACCCTGCGCGCCGGAGGGGACCTGAACATCTATGGCAGCATCACCGACGGTTTCGCCCGGCCGCCCGCCACCAACGATGACAAGGGCTGGGTGCTGTTGCCGGGCATCGATTTCGCCGCGGGCGATATCGTCGTGCCCGGTACCGGTGTGACCTTGGCGGACGACACGGCGTTTCCGGCAGGCTCGGTGCTCAACTTCGATGTGCCACTCAAGGGTGCCACCCTGGCGGCGGGAACACGCCTGCCGGTCGCCGCGACGCTTGATCAACCACTGGAGCTGCCGGCCGGTACGGTGCTGGCCGCGGCGGTGCATGACGCCTCGGGTAACCTGTTGTTCGCAGCCGGCACCTTGTTGGCTTCGGCTCAGACCCTTGAGGCAGGAACAGTCCTGGGGGCTGGCAGCCTGCTGGGCACCAGCGCAACCATAGGCAGCCTGATCTGGCCTAAAGGCGTTGCATTGCCAGGCATTGCGGACGCGAGCAACGGTTTGACCAATGTGCAGCGTCTCAATGGCGCCCTGGCACTGAGCGTGGGCTCGAAAATCCCTTCAGGTACCGACATCAAGCTGCCGGCCGGTGTGGAGTCGGTGCAGTTGCGTCCGGAAGTGGCGGGGAGCAACTGGGCCATCGCCCCGATGCTGGCCGAGGGTTCGCAATCCTGGTCGTTGCGCCTCGTGGCGGGGGCCGATACACAGGCGGCTGACAGCCGGGTCGTGAAGCCCGTGTCGGCCAGAGGCGATCTGCATCTGGCCGACAGTCATTACGGCGTGTTTGGCGTGCCGAATATGGTGTGGACCGAAGCAGGATCGCTGGAGTTTTTTGGTGACACCAGCATGGTGGGGCAACCCGTGGACTTCGCAGGGTTCGGCGATCCGAACCTGTGCATCGACGATCCGTCTCGCTGTGAAGTGGGAGGTCCTCCGGGTTATAAGCCGGGCAGTCAGCGCTGGAGCGTCATTCGCACCGGCACGGCAGACCTTGAGTTGCTGTCGGCAGGTGACTTGAGGATGGATTCTCTTTACGGGGTCTACACCGCCGGCAGCTCGGCCAGCGCAACCTACGCCGGCGATCCGTACAACCAGCCCAAGGCGTTGGGGGCAGGAGGTACGGTGCTCAATGACGAGACAGGCGAAAACGAGCAATTCGTGGACGGCGGCGTCAACAGTGTCTATCGCGCCTGGTACCCTGACTCTGGCGGTAACCTGACCCTGAAGGTCGGTGGTGACATGACCGGCAACGCCATGGATGTTTCCAGCAGCAGTTATGGGCGGCCCAACTCATTCGATACCGGTTACGACACGGTCAACGTTGGTAACTGGCTGTGGCGCCAAGGCAACGGCTCAGTTGCCACGGGTGCCGGGGCACAACCGCCCGCCTGGTGGATCAATTTTGGCAGCTACACCGCTGCGCAGGACCCCAGCATGGCCGATCTGATGGTCGGTTTTACCGGTTTCGGTACGCTTGGCGGCGGCGACCTGAATGTTCAAGTGGCAGGCGATGCCGGGATACTCGATCGACTGACGGGGAGTCTTCTCGAACCGCGCAGCAACAGCCGCAGTCAAGGGCTGGTTCTTGCCGTGGGCAGTACCGGGCGTGTAGGCGCCGATGGCAGGCTGCAACTGACAGGCGGTGGCGATCTCAATCTGCGAGTGGGGGGGGCTTTGAACCCCGAGAGTCTGATCGCCAACGGGCATCTGAACGGTGCGGTGATCAACCTGCGGGGCCACGTGCAGGTCGACAGCGGCGCCATCGGTCGAATCGACCTTCAATACGGCGACGCCGTCTCGGCACAGTCACCTGGAGAAACCCGAGCCTACGACTCCTTCAAATCCACACGAGGCTTTGCCACCGGTGGACTGACCCTCATGCCGGGGGACGCTACCTTTGATCTGGCAACTTCGGGCGACCTTGTCGTGATGGATGTCGCCGATCCGGGCCGGGCGCCGATGATGAGTGGGTCGCCCTTCAAAAACGCTGCGACTGACGGATCAGGCCTGAGCTGGTTCACGTTGTGGACGGCCAATACTGCGGTCGATTTGTGGTCGTCGGGAGGCAACCTGACACCTTTGACATCCAGCATCGCAACCGACCTGGCGGTGGTATATCCGTCCATCCTGAGGGCTGTGGCAGCCAGCGGCAGCCTTTATTACGGGAAGTCCTCAGCGCTCTATGATAATGGCTACAACGGCAACGACCGCCCAGCGCTGCTGCTCGCTCCCGGCATCAACAGTGAGCTGCAGTTCATGGCCGGCGATTCCATCTACGGTGGCGACATGTCGGTCAGTCGTTCCGGTGCTGCCTCCGAGGCCCTGGCCACACCGTTGCGACCGGCTTTTGCCGGGCTCGTCAATGGTAGTGTGGCGCTCAGCAATCTCTCCGCCGATGCCAATCGTGCGCGTCCCAGCGCGAATATCCTGCCGTTGCTTGCGTTCGATACCAGCAGCGCTTCCAGCGAGTGGGCCGGCAACGCAGATCCTGCTCGCTTCTATGCACTCACCGGCGATTTGCTGGCCGTCGCGAGCGGACGAACGATGAGGTACACCTCCGAGAACGATAGCCGATTCGGGCAAATTGCCTATGAAGGCATGGGGGCTGTCTGGATGAGGGCCGGACGAGACATTGTAAGCAGTGGTATACCGCTGGGCGGCTCGCTGAACAGCGACTTCTTCCTGGGTAACTACACCAGTACCGGCAATCTGTTGATCCACAACAACCCCACCGACATCTCCATCGTCTCGGCCGGGCGCGACATCCTCTACAGCAACTTCAACGTCGCCGGCCCCGGCCTGCTGGAGATCACCGCCGGGCGCAATATCCTGATGGAAGACAAGGTCAGCATCACCAGCCTCGGCGCCGTGGTACCGGGTGATTCGCGCCCTGGGGCGAGCCTGGTGCTGCAAGCCGGCACGGGTCTCGACGGGGCGGACTACCAGCGCTTCGTCAAGGCGTACCTGGACCCGGCAAACCAGGCCCTGGCCGGCGTGCCCCTGGCGAACCAGGACGGCAAGGTCGCCAAGACCTATGAAGCTGAATTGGTGGATTGGCTGGAGCAGCGCTTCGGCTTCAGCGGCGACAGCGAGCAGGCCCGCGCCTATTTCGCGGCGCTGCCAGCCGAGCAGCAGCGTGTGTTTGCCCGCAATGTGTACTTCGCCGAGCTCAAGGCCGCAGGCCGTGAGTACAACGAAGCCGGCGGTGTGCGCCAAGGCAGCTACCTGCGGGGACGGGAAGCGATCGAATGGCTGTTCCCGACCAAGGACGTGGCGGGCAATCCGATCACCTACAAGGGCGACATCACCCTGTTCGGCGGGGCAGGCGTGCACACCGACTTCGGTGGCAGTATCCAGATGCTCACACCGGGTGGCGGGCAGACATTCGGCATCGAGGGCAACGCACCGCCGTCCACCGCCGGGGTCATCACCCAGGGTGAGGGGGATATCCAGTTGTACGCCCGCAACAGCATCCTGCTGGGCCAGAGCCGGATCATGACGACCTTCGGCGGCTCGATCCTCGGTTGGTCGGCCCAGGGCGACATCAACGCCGGCCGGGGTTCGAAAACCACCGTGGTCTATACGCCGCCCAAGCGCTTGTACGACACCTGGGGCAATGTGTCCTTGTCGCCGTCAGTGCCGAGCACGGGTGCCGGTATCGCCACCCTCAACCCGATTCCCGAGGTGGCGCCGGGGGATATCGACCTGATCGCGCCGCTGGGCACCATCGATGCGGGCGAGGCCGGAATCCGGGTATCGGGCAACGTCAACATCGCGGCGCTGACCGTAGTGAACGCGGCCAACATCCAGACCCAGGGCAAGTCCACCGGGGTGCCGCTGGCGGCCTCGGTGAACACCGGGGCGATCACCTCGGCCAGCTCGGCGGCGTCCTCGGCCACCCAGGCGGCTGAAGATGTGGCCCGCCAGCAACAGAATGCGGCGCGGCAGAACCAGGCATCGGTGTTCACCGTGCAGGTGGTGAGCTTCGGTAACGAACAACTGGCGCCGTCCCGGGACGGCGCCAGCCGCGAAACCCCAAGGGCCTACGACCCGGCCAGCCCGGTGCAGGTACTGGGCGCCGGCCCCCTGGACGAGCAGTCAAGGCAGCGTCTGACCGAGGAAGAGCGGGGGCGGTTGAGTTTGTAGGGGGCTGAGCTTGCAGTGAGGTGGGCTGTGCTGGCGTCATTGCGGGCAAGCTCGCTCCCACAGGGAAGCGGGGTGTTCGTTTGCATGCACCACAGAGCCCATTGTGGGAGCGAGCTGGCTCGCGATAGCGGTGGGAGGGTTACAGCCAGCGCGGTGTGGTGAAGAACGAGGCCATTTCCGAGCGGGCCAGGGCGGAGCCGAAATAGGGGCCTTGGACGTGGTCGCAGGCCACACTGCATAGTTGCCTGAATTGCCGGGCATTTTCGATGCCTTCGGCAGTGACCATCAGGCCGACGCTGCGACTGAGGCGGATCATCGCCAGGACTCCGGCCTCGTCGTGCTCCAGGCCCAGCTGGGCGAGGATGTTGCGATCGAAACGGATGCCATCGAACGGCTGGTTCAGCACTTCGCGCAGGGAGGCGATGTTGGTGCCGAACTTGTCGATGTTGATCAGCACACCGACATCCTTGAGGGCATGCAAGGTCGTGGCGACAGTCTTGTGGTCCACCAGCAGGATGCCCTCGGCCACTTCCAGGGTCAGTCGATGGGGTGCCAGGCCGCTTGTATCCAGGGCCGTTTGCACCTGGTTGAGCAGGAAGCCGCTGCTGAACCATTTGGGCGAAACCGCCAGCGACACGTTGACCGGCGTCGGCCAGCTTGCCGCTTCCTCACAGAGATTGGTCAGCATCCACGTCCCCAGCTCTTCCAACTGGCCTGACGTTTCGGCGACGGGTATGAAGTCGCTGCCGCTCAGTTCACCTTTTTCGGGATGGTGCCAGAACATCTGGGCTTCGAACCCATGCAACTGCTCGGCATTCACATCGAAGCGGGGCAGGTAGCGCAACTCCAGCTGGCCGTGGTGCATGGCATCGCGCAATTGCTGCTCATAGCGGCGGCGGTCCCGGGCCACGTTGCCCATCGCTTCCACGTACACGCGCCAGGTGTTGCGGCCGGCAGCCTTGGCCGCATACAGGGCGATGTCGGCCTGTCGCAGCAGCTCGTCGGCGCGGGTTTCACCGGCTTGCGCCCAGGCAACGCCGATGCTCACCCCCAGGTACAGGGTATTGCCGTCCAGGTGCATGGGGCGCTGCATGCAGTCGATCAGGCGCGCGCACAGTTGCTCAAGGTCCTGCGAATCGCCCGGCTCAGGCATGACGATGACAAATTCATCGCCCCCCAGGCGAGCCACCAGGTCGGTGCCGCGCACGTTCTGCACAAGCAGATGCGCCACTTCCCTGAGCACCTTGTCGCCCACGGCATGCCCCAGGGAGTCGTTGACCGGCTTGAATCGGTCCATGTCCAGGTTCAACACGGCCAGCGGGACGCCGCTTGCCGGATCCAGGTGTTCGTTGAGGCAGTCGAACAACCGGTTGCGGTTGGCGAGCCCGGTCAGCGGGTCGTGCAGCGACAGATGCTTGATCTGGGCCAGTGCCCGCAGCTCATCGGTGATATCGGTGGCGGTGCCGCGAAATCCCAGGGCGCCGGCTTCGATGGCCCGCACCGAGAGCTTGCAGGTACGCATGCGCTGGTTGCGCGCGGTGTACTCGCACAGCAGCGGGGAAGACGAACCGCTGCTGGCGCCGCCCAGTAACCATTGGGCGATGGAAATGCTGCCGCCGTGTGGATGCAGCAGCCTGTGCAAGGGTTTACCCAGCCATTCGCCGGGACTGAAACCGGTCACCTGTTCGAAGCGTTCCGAGAGGTAGGTCAATGTCCCTTTGGCGTCTACCTCCCATAGCCAGTCGGACGACACTTCGGCAATGTCCCGGAAGCGTTCTTCGCTGCGCTCCAGGGCCTTGCGGTGGGCCAGCAGGCTGTCGTACTGGCGCTGCTGGGCACGGAGCATCATCAGCGCATGCCGCAACACGGCGAGCGCCAGGATCCCCAGGATCAGCAACGCCACGATCAGCAGCGGCAGCAAGACCTTGCGCAGGTCGTGGCCGGGAGTGGCCGGTCGCCAGGCGAGGGCTTCCTGGCCTTGGCCGTCAAGGGCCTGGTCATCAAGGGCTAGCTGGGCGGTGCCCTGCGGCCCCTGGGTTGCGGTGATGAACGCATCGGGCAAGGCAAAATCCCGGGCCAGGGCCTGTAGGGAAGCCGCGTCCAGGACTTTCACGAATAACAGCAGGCTGGGCGGCCCTGGTATCTCGGGCACGCTGTTGTCGGTGCCGATGGTGATGGCCGAGGCGGCGACGAATGCCGGCGCATTGTTGTGATGCAACAACTTGACCACGACCTCATCGTGGTTTTCCGGGGCCCTGGCAAGTTTCGCAAGCCCTCGCAGGTCACCGGCCAGCCAGGTATCGGCATCGACCTCGTCCATTTTCCCGTCGATCACCGAATACACGGTTTTCCCGCTCGGGGACACGACGAATACCGCCTGGTAGCCGTAAAGCGAATAAACGCTGCTACCAACGTTCTCCTGGTCGTAGGCCCACTCCTTATCCACCGTCACATGCAGGTGCCGGTAGGCGTCGCTCCACTTGGAGTAGTCACTCAGGTCACGTGCAATTGCGGTGCGGATCCCCTCGATGGCCCGCTGGGCGAAGAACAGGCTCTGTTCCCGGGCGCGCTCATCCTGGTTCTGAGTGATGTTGAGCAGCACGCCAATCGCCAGGGCGGACATGACAAACAGCAGGAGCATGATGGCCGGGAAGGTGCGTCGGGTGAAGCTACGGGTCGGCAGCCCCGGGGACAGGTCGGTGGAATGGTCACCAGCATCTTCAGTCATAAACAAGCCATCGGCAAAACGCGAAATATCCCGCACGACTTTGTATCGGCTGTCGGACAATTAACTTAATTGCCCGACAGCCGATGTACAGCCGCGGATTGCGCGCTGCGCGAGCGCTTGGCGCTATTGCTTGTCCTTGCGGTGCCCCGGCAGGAGCCCGCTCAGCACCTGCTTGGCCGTCTGCGCCAGGATGCCTGCCTCGTTCGGATCGCCCTGGAGCAGGGTGCTGGCGAATTTCTTCGCCTGTTCCAACTTGATATGGGGAGGCAGCGGCGGGACGTCGGGGTCGGTGCGAAATTCGATCAGTACCGGGCGATCCGCCGCCAGTGCGGCTTCCCAGGCGCCGGCCACATCATCCTCATGCAGTACCAGGATGCCTTTGAGGCCAATGGATTCGGCGAACAGGTGGTAGGGCACGTCGGGAATGTCCTGGGAGGCTTCGAACTTGGGGTCGCCCTCCATGACCCGCTGTTCCCAGGTCACCTGGTTCAGGTCCCGGTTGTTGAACACCGCACAGACCCAGGCGCCATTGCCCCAGGTCCGCCAGTACTTGGCCACGGTGATCAGTTCCGCCATGTTGTTCATCTGCATCGCGCCGTCTCCCACCAGGGCGATCACCGGTCGGTCCGGATGGCAGAATTTCGCGGCGATGGCATAAGGCACGGCGGCGCCCATGGACGCCAGGCCGCCGGACAACGAGCACATCATGTCGCGACGGATATGGAGGTCCCGGGCATACCAGTTGGCGCAGGAGCCTGAGTCGCAGGTGACAATGGCGCGATCCGGCAGCCGGGGCGACAGTTCGAATGTGACCCGCTGCGGATTGATCGGCTTGGCGCTGACCAGGGCGCGCTTCTCCAGGGTCTGGTCCCAGCGCTGGCGCCAGTGCTCGATTTTCTCGCGCCAACTGCGGTCGGTCTTCTCTTCGATCAGTGGCAGCAGGGCCCGCAGGGTATCGGCGCTGTCGCCGTGCAGGTTGACTTCCATGGGGTAGCGCAGGCTGAGCATGTCCGCCTGAATGTCGATCTGCACGCCCCGGGCCTGGCCCTCGGGCGGCAGGAACTCGGCGTAGGGGAAGCCGGAGCCGATCATCAGCAATGTGTCGCAACCGGCCATCAGGTTGTCGCTGGGCTCGGTCCCGAGCAGGCCGATGGAGCCGGTGACCCAGGGCAGGTCGTCCGGCACCGCCGCCTTGCCCAGCAGGGCCTTGGCCACGCCGGCACCGAGTTTCTCGGCGATGGCGATCACTTCATCGGTGGCCTGCAGCGCTCCGGCGCCCACCAGGATGGCGACTTTCTTGCCGGCGTTCAGCACATCGGCGGCCTTGCGCAAGTCTTCTTCGTAGGGCACGACCCTGGGTTTGCGATAGCCGACGCCGGAATGCACGGTGCCATGCTTGTGGGCTGGCGCCGCGTAGGGCATCTCCTGGAGGTCGTTGGGCAGGATCAACGCCGTGACCCGGCGCTCGCCCACGGCCGTGCGCACGGCGCGGTCCACCAGATGGCGGACCTGGGCGGGTACGCTGGCTTGCTGCACGAACGCCCCGGCGACATCCTTGAACAGGCTGACCAGGTCCAGTTCCTGCTGGTAATGCCCGCCCAGGGCGGCGCGGGCCTGCTGGCCGCAAATGGCGAGCACCGGCATGTGATCCATTCGGGCGTCGTAGAGTCCGGTCACCAGGTGGGACGCGCCAGGCCCCGAGGTGGCGATGCATACCCCCAGCTCGCCGGTGAACTTGGCGTGGGCACAGGCCATGAAGGCTGCCATTTCTTCGTGTCGGGCCTGGATGAAACGGATTTTCCCGTTGGCCCGGTTCAACGCGCCAAAGACGCCGTTGATGCCATCGCCCGGATAGCCGTAGATCCGGCGAACCCCCCATTCGTAAAGACGTTCCACCAGAAAATCACCGACGGTCATGCTCATGTCTGTCCCTCGTTTCAGGCCGCGAGCCGCTTGGAGCGGCGTGCAGCGGTTGGCGTGCTTACAGACTTGACCGACACAGGCCGCGCAAGGTTTAGATTTTTTCCGGGGCGGGTGCCAGGGCCGGGCGTGTATCTCAGTGTGTACCGGGGCAGGGCGGATACATCTGCTTGACGAAGGGGCGGGTCCGGGACACAGGCCGGATACACACCGACGATTAACTACGCCAGCCAGCCGGGACCCATACGCGGTGCCGGTGACTGGCGATCGAATCCCTGGAGGAAATACCCCATGCTCAACTTCTCGCGCAATTCGTCCCTGGCACTCGGCCTGGCCCTGGTCGGTGGCCTTGGCCTGTCCTCGGCGGCTTCTGCCCTGACCATGAACGACCTGGCCCAGGGCTATACCCTGGCAGCGGCCGATACGGTGAAGAAACCTGCCGAAGGCAAGTGCGGCGAAGACAAGTTCGCCAAGACCGATACCAACCACGATGGCAAGGTCTCGCGGGACGAGTTCATCGCCGCCGCACCGGAGCGCGCGGCCGAGTTCGACAAGATCGACGCCAACCACGACGGCGGCATATCCCTGCCGGAAGCCAAGCAATACCTGTCGGCCCAGGCCAAGAGCGCCGAAGGCAAATGCGGCGAGGGCAAGTGCGGGGCGGCAATCGAGTCCTGATCCTCCGCCTTTGGGGAGCCCCGACTGGCACATGAATGGGGCAGGCGTGTTTGTGTGGCGAGGGGTTGACGCTCCTCGCCACAGGTCGGTGGCGACGTGCCCCCATCCGTCGTGGCTCTCCCTCTCTTGTTTTTCAAGGAGATGTGCCATGTCCCGAGAGTTTTGCCATAGCTTCAACCGTCCTGCCGCTGGTGCTTCATTCCCCCAGACCTCTGTCGGCCTGGGCTTGCGCCGGGCCTTGCTCGATGAACTGCGCGAGGCGCCTGCCGGTGATTTCGACTTCCTGGAGGTCGCGCCGGAAAACTGGATCGGCATCGGCGGCGCCCATGGCGCCGCTTTGCATGGGTTGGCCGAGCGTTTTCCACTGTCCTGCCATGGCCTGTCGCTGTCCCTGGGCGGGCCGGCTCCGCTGGACCTGGCGTTTCTCGCCCAGGTGCGCGGTTTCCTGGAGCGCTTCGATGTGCCGCTGTACAGCGAGCACCTGAGCTACTGCGGCGATGACGGGCATCTGTATGACCTGCTGCCGCTGCCCTTCACCGAGGAGGCGGTGCATCACGTCGCGGCCCGCATAAGACAGGCCCAGGATGTCCTGGGGCGACGCCTGGCGGTGGAAAATGTGTCTTACTACGCCGCCCCCCACCAGGACATGAGCGAGCTGGAATTCACCCAGGCAGTGCTGCGCGAGGCGGATTGCGACCTGTTGCTCGACGTCAACAACGTCTATGTCAATTCGGTCAATCACGGTTTCGATCCCTGCGCATTCCTGGACGGCCTGGATCCCGGGCGGGTGGTGGCGATGCATGTGGCCGGGCATTACGACGAATCCGACACACTGAAAATCGACAGCCACGGCGCGCCGGTCAAGCCGGTGGTCTGGACGCTGCTGGCCAGGGCCTATGCGCGTTTCGGCATCCAGCCGACCTTGCTCGAACGGGATTTCAACTTCCCACCCTACGCCGCGCTGGTAGCCGAATTGCAGATCATCCGCCAGTTGCAGCGGCAAACCGCCGACCGGCAGGCGGTGATCCATGGCTGAACTCCGGCAGACCCTGCACCAACAGCAGCAGGCATTGACCGGCTACCTGCGCGATCCGGAGCGGTGTCCGGTCCCGTCCGGCATGGACGTGGAGCGGGCCCAGGTCTATCGCGACCTGATCTTCGAGAACATGCGCTCGTTACTCAGTGGCACCTTTCCGGTGCTGGTGAGCGTGCTGGGGCAGGACCGCTGGCGTGCCTGTGTACGCCGCTTCCTGCGCGAGCATCGCTGCGTCACGCCCAGGTTCGCAGAGATCGCCAGGGAGTTCGTGGACTATCTGTCGGCCCGGCCGGTGTCCGAGGAACCGCCGTTCATGGCTGACCTGGCGCATTACGAGTGGGTCGAAATGGCACTGTTGCAATCGCCGGCCCAAGCCTTGCCCAACGATGACGAAACGTTGTGCCTCGACCGGCCCTTGCAGCTTTCGCCCCTGGCCTGGCCGTTGGCGTATGAATGGCCGGTGCATCGCCTGGCGCCGGATTACCAGCCGTCGACACCGCCATCCCAGCCAACCTTGCTGTTGGTCAGGCGTACCCCTGGGCTCGACGTGCGCTTTTCTGAACTCAGCCCCTTGGCCTGGCGGTTGTTGCAGCGTATCGAGCAATTTCCGGAACTGAAGGCACGGGCGCAATTGCTGGGACTGGCCGAAGAAGCGGGGGCGAATGCCTTCGAATTCATGGACAGCGCCTTGGCGCTGCTCAAGCGCATGGGAGAGGAAGGTGTGGTGGGCGCAAGACACTCGCCGCCGATTGAAACGCAAACCCTGTAAGAAGTGAGCTTGCTCGCGATGCCAACGGGTCGCCATCAACCGTGACCGATACGCCGCCATCGCGAGCAAGCTCGTTCCCACAAGGTTTGTTTTCAGGCGTCGTTTCGACGGTTCAGGCCAGTCTGTAGCAGCGCATCCACGCTCAGTTTCCCCGCCCCCTGCAACAGCAGCGGCATCAACGCCACCAGGTAGATCAATGGGAGCTTGAAGTTGCCATGGCCTTTATTGGTGATCGCATAGCCCTGGGCCAGCTCGCTGAGGCTTGACCAGTCCGCGGGCCAATGCACGGCGGCGGTGGCCACCACGGTGACGATAATCAGTACCAGCGCCGATAGACGGGTGCTCAGGCCGATCAGCAGGGCGATGGCGCAGAGCAGTTCGGCCCACATCGACAGCTCCCAGTTCCAGCTGGCGGGCAACTGGTCGAAGGGAAATGGGAAGGCGGACTGGATTTCGCTGAACCAGTTCGTACCGTTCCATTTTTCCAGGCCGGACTCGAAGAACTCCCAAGCCAGGAACAGGCGCAGGCCCAGTGGCGCAAGCCATGCTCCGGCGTGATCGAGACGAGTGGGCAGGGCTTTAAGGATGCTTGGATACATGACGATCTCCCCGATTACGCTGCGTGTTGCAGAGGTTGGGCACGCGTGTTGGCCCGGCCCGGCGTGCCGACCAGGCGGATGATGGTGGTGGCGCAGGTCAGGCCAAACGGCAGTACGTACCCGTCGCTCGTGGGGACGCCCTTGAAGTCAGAGCAGGCAAAGATCGGGAAGCGACCCTGGAAACGCAGGGTGGATGGCGTGGTGGTGGCAGGCATGGCAAGACTCCTTGAGGTGTGGTTCCCGACCCTTTCAGTGGCCGGGGCTCGGGGAGTCTTTCAAGCGGGTGTAAGCGGGTTGTGTCGGGAACGCGGGGGATTGCAAGTTCGTGTGTGCCCGGCGACGGCAGACACATTGGCATACAAACCCGGATGCCAGGCCTTGTGGGCGTTCAGCTGGCCGGAGCGGTTTCGCGGCTCAAGCGCAGCTCGGCGCACAAGCCGCCGCCCTCGCGATTGCTCAAGGTCAGCGAACCGCCCATGGCGATCGCCAGTTGCTGGGCGATAGCCAATCCCAGGCCCGTTCCGCCGGTTTCCCGGTTGCGCGAGCTTTCCACGCGGTAGAACGGCTTGAGCACCTCGCTCAATTCGTGCTCGCTGATGCCGGGGCCACGATCCAGGACCTGGATCGCCAGTTGGCCATTGCCGGTCAATTGCACGTGGATCTGCGCCGAGCCGCCGAATTTCAGTGCGTTGTCCACCAGGTTGACCAACACCCGGCGCAGGGCGTGGGGGCGGGTGTCGATGACGGCGGCGTTCTTGCCCGACAATTGAACGTCCTTGCCGGTGTCCTGGTAGTCGAACACCAGGCTGTCGAGGAACGCATCCAGGTTTATGCGGCAACTGGCTTCTGTAGCGCCATGGATGCTGCGGGCGTAGGCGACGCCTTCGCGCACCAGGTGTTCCATTTCGCCCAGGTCGCTCCACAGCTTGTCCTTTTCGATGCCATCGTCCATGAACTCCGCGCGCAGCTTCATGCGGGTGATGGGCGTCTGCAAGTCGTGGGAAATCGCCGCCAGCAGTTGCATGCGCTCTTTCAGGTAAGCGGCGATGCGCTCCTGCATGGCATTGAACGCCTTGGCGGCATGGACCACTTCGGTCGGGCCTTTTTCGTCCAGGCGCGCGCCGTGGGCGTTGGGGTCAAGGGTTTCCACGGCCTGGGACAGGCGGGTCAAGGGCCTGACGGCAATGCGCACGGCCAGCCAGGTGCAGCCGATCAACAATGCCAGCTGCCCCAGCAACACCACCGGCAGCCAGGGAGACAGGGGCGTCATGGCCGGACGGACGTCGATGGTCAGCGGGCTGCCGTCGCCCAGGCGCAGATGGGCCTGGTAGTGCTTTTGCGGGCCGGGAATGTCGGTGAAGGTCAGCGCATAGGCCTGGCCGATGGCGTCCTGGATCGAGCTGACCGATATCGGTGCGTCTTCCGGGACCATGGGCTGGCCGGGCAGGCCTTCATCGAGCAGGTAGTTGTAGTTGCGCCGGGTGAGGCGGGGCAGCCAGGCCGGACGCTCGGCAGCGGGCAGGCGATCGAGGATGGCGACCGAGGTCGAAACGTCGGTTTCCAGGTTGCCGAGCATGGTGGTCTTGGCGCTCTGGTAGCGTTCGTAGTACTGGACACCGAAAGACAGGCCCTGGGCCAGGATCAGGCCGATCAGGAAGATCAGCGACAGCCTCGACGCGAGGGTCCGCGGCCAGCGCAATGACAGGTTCATGCCGAAACCTCGAGGATCTCGACCGGCAGCGAAAACACATAGCCTTCGCTGCGCACGGTCTTGATGTAGGCCGGCTCGCGGGCATCGTCCAGCAGGCGCTGGCGCAGCCGGCTGACCAGCAGGTCGATGGAGCGATCGAACAGGTCGGCATCCCGGCCCTGGGTCAGGTTGAGCAACTGGTCACGGTTGAGCACTCGCTGCGGATGGTCGAGGAACACCCGCAACAACCGGTATTCGGCGCCGCTCAGGGCGACCATGGTGCCGTCAGTATCGAGCAGATGGCGGGCCGTGGTGTCCAGGCGCCAACGACCGAACGCCAGCAGGCGCCCGCTTTCGGTCACCACCAGGTTGGGGGGCAGCATGCGGGTACGGCGCAGCACCGCGTTGATGCGGGCCAGCAACTCCCGGGCGGCGAAGGGTTTGACCAGGTAATCGTCGGCCCCCATTTCCAGGCCGATGATGCGGTCGGTCTCGTCGTTGCGCGCGGTGAGCATCAGCACCGGCGTGGCCTTGTGCTTGCCGGCACGCAGCTCCCGGCACAGCACCAGCCCGTCGTCGCCCGGCATCATGATATCCAGCACGATCAGGTCCACCGGGGTGGTTTCCAGAAAGGTGCGCATCTGCCGGCCGTCGGCGACGACGGTGGTACGCAGGCCGTTCTTCTTCAGGTAGTTGCCCACCAGCTCTCTGATCTCGCGATCGTCATCCACGATCAACACATGGTCGACATGATCCATGGTGTACAGCCCCTTATGGCGTTTCGTTGGTGGTCAGTCTACAGACACCGGCCGGCCTGGCTCGCGACGGTTTGTATTGCAGTGTATCTGGCGCGCGACGGATACACAGCGATGCAAAAAGCCGCCTGGCTCGATACAGGCGCGATACCTCGGTGGCATTCAATGGCTTCCAACGAGGCGACACCACGAGCCTCGACACAAGTCAGCCCATTGAACGAATCGAGGAACGCACCATGAACACCAAAGCCATCTACGCCGCCTGTCTTTTCGCCGCACTGAACATCTGCACCTTGTCGGCCCGAGCCGAAAGCAATGTTCCGGCGCAAACCTACGCCTACGGCTCCCACCTGGATATCCAGAAGGTGCTGTCGCTCACCGAAGACGCCAACCCGACCTGCGGTGTGGTGAACGCCCGGATGACCTACCTGGACTCAGCGGGCCACAAGCAGGCGTTGGACTACCGCAAAATTTCCGAAAACTGCAATAACGAAAACTGATGAAAAAGATCAGGAATGCTCTCCAACCGTTTGTTGCAACTGGATTCATGTCACTGGATCGCCACGGGCCTTGGGGCTGCGCAACGCTGTTTCAGGCCTCTCCAGGGGCTGTTGCGCAGCCCCGCAGGCCACATCATGTCCGGTTGATTGATCCGACCTGGCTGCTTATCCGTTCATCCATTATTAGGTGATGCCATGCTTCTGATCGCTTTTCTTGGCGGGATCCTGACGATCCTCAGCCCCTGTATTCTTCCGGTCGTCCCGTTTCTGTTCGCCCGTGCCGACCGGTCCCGCAGTTCGGTATTGCTGACCCTGGGCGGCATGGTGTTGACCTTCGCCTTGGTGTCGAGCCTGGCGGTGGTCAGCAGTGAGTGGGTACTGCGCGCCAGCAGCGTCGGCCGCCAAGTGGCCCTCGGGGTGATGGTGCTGTTCGCCTTGTCGCTGATGTTCAGCCGGGTCGGCACCTGGTTGGCGCGGCCGTTGGTGAACCTGGGCAATCGCATCGATGCCGGTGCCGGGCAGGTGGCCGGGCCGCTGGCGTCCGTGTTCATCGGGGTGGCCACCGGATTGCTCTGGGCGCCGTGCGCCGGTCCGGTACTCGGCGTGATCCTGACCGGGGCCATGCTGCAAGGCGCCAATGCGCAGACCAGCCTGTTATTGCTGGCTTACGGCCTGGGCAGCGCCTTGTCCCTGGGTGTGCTGATCCTCGCCGGACGCGGGCTGGTGGGACGCCTCAAGCTCTCCCTCCCGGTGACGACCTGGTTGCGCCGCGGCACCGGAGCCGTGGTGTTGCTGGCTGCCGTGGCGATTGGCACGGGTGTCGATGATCGTCTGCTGGCCAATACGTCCTCCCAGGGCGCAGCCACTCTGGAGAAAGGCCTTTTGGAGAACGTGCCCAAGGCGATCGACTACGTGGTCAGCAAGGCCAACGCCGCACCCATGCCGAACCTTCAATCCCAGGGGGCCATGCCTTCGCTGGACGGCGCGGTGCAGTGGCTGAACTCGCCTGCGCTGAGCAGCGAGTCCTTGCGCGGCAAGGTAGTGCTGGTGGATTTCTGGACCTATGACTGCATCAACTGTCAGCACACGCTGCCTTATGTGAACGGCTGGGCGAAAAAGTATGAGAAGGACGGATTGGTGGTGATCGGCGTCCACACACCGGAATATGGTTACGAGAAAATCATCGACAACGTGCGCCAGCAGGTGCGCAAGCTGGATATCCAGTACCCGGTGGCTATCGACAACCAGTATGCGATCTGGCGCGCCTTCAACAACCAGTACTGGCCCGCCCACTATTTCATCGATGCCAAGGGCCAGGTGCGTTACAGCCATTTTGGCGAAGGGCGTTATGGTGAGCAGGAGCAGGTGATCCAGCAACTGTTGCAAGAGGCGAAGGCAGGCCAGTGAGCCGTGGCGAGGGAGCGTGCTCCCTTGCCATGGGGCGTCAGGCTTGAGGCCTTTCTATGTAAAGTCGTTATATTTCAATATCTTGTTTTTAAAACATAAAGTTATTTATAGAAAAAAGACGGCCTCTGAGAGGGTCGTCTTTTTTAATAAATTTCCATTATTTTCAATAAGTTATAGATCTAATCTACAGTTGTTTGGGTGATGTGTCGCGCTCAGGCGCCAGGCAGCAGAAACGGCTGGTTTGGCAGCCCCCCAGGCGTGCAGTCACCATGAACCGCTTCGGCCGAATACTGGCCCCTTGCTCATGGCAAGGTCGTCAAACTTCTTCTATTTCAGAACGTTGGGCGACAAATCTATGCGCATTTCTATGTGGGTCGTGGCGACATTTCTTCTGGCGATCGTCTCGCTCGAAGCCCAGGCCAGGGCGTTGACGAAAAACCAGCTGTCGGTGTGCCGCTGGGGTTCGGATATCGCGGCCGGGGCCCAGGCCTCGAAGCTGTCCGGGATCACCCTTTACGGCGCCCGGAAAAAACTGCAGGTGCGCAAGTTTCCCCGGCCGTGGATGCGCATGACGGCCCTGGGCATTACCGAGCAGACCTACAACAGCGCTTCGCGCCTCAAGCCGGCCGCGGTCAAGCAGACCTATTACGAGCAATGCGTGCGCCATGAACTGGCGCAACGCTAGGCGGTGTCGCGAATGGATTCATGCCGGGCTTCTGCCGGGCATCTCGATGCCATGCTGGTGCACCCGTCGATAGAGGGTGGCCCGGGAAATGCCCAGGGCACGGGCCGCGGCGGTGGGCTTCCAGCGATGACGCACCAGCGCGTCGAGCAAGGCCTGGCGCTGCGCACAGGCCACCGGTTCCGGCGTATCGGCCATAGCGCCCGGGCCCTGCAACGACTCGGGCAGGTGGCTGAGCAAAATCACGCTGGCCTCGCATACCGCGCAGGCGTAGCGCAGCACATGGCGCAACTGGCGGATGTTGCCCGGCCAGTGATAGCCGAGCAGGCATTCCAGGGCCGGGCCGCTCAACTGCTGCAGCAAGCCTGAGCAGCGCATCGATTCTTCTTCGAGAATGCGATTGATCAGCGCCAGCCGGTCGGTGCGTTCGCGTAACGGCGGAAGCTGGAAGCGGGCGCCTCCGAGGCGGAAATACAAGTCTTCGCGAAACTCGCCGGCAGCCACCAGGGTTTCCAGGTCGCGGTGGGTGGCGCAGATCACCTGGATGTCCACGGCCCTGCGCCGCGAGGCCCCCAGGGGCGCCACTTCACCTTCGGCCAGCACCCGCAACAGGCGGGTCTGCAAGGCCAGGGGCATGTCACCGATTTCGTCGAGGAACAGCGTGCCGCCATCGGCCTGTTCCAGCAGGCCCTGCATGCCCCTGGCCGAGGCGCCGGTGAACGCCCCGGCGACATACCCGAACAGTTCGCTCTCGATCAGGCTTTCAGGGATCGCCGCGCAGTTCAATGCCACGAAGGGGCGCTCTCGGCGCTGGCTGGCCTGGTGCAACTGACGGGCGAAGACCTCCTTGCCGGAACCGGTTTCACCCTGGATCAACACCGGCAGGTTGCGATCCTTGACGCGCACCGCCAGGCGCAGGCTGTCGGCCAGGCGCGGATCCAGCTCGGAAGGAGCCATCGCCACCCTGGGTCGCGGAACCGCCCGATGGCGGGGCGCACTCAGGCGGCCATGCAGGGCATGATCGAGTGGGTAAAGGCTTTCGTCACGGGCGCGGTGCAATTGCTGCTGATCGAAGACCTGGCTGATGTGCTGCGGCAGTTGGCCGTAGTGTTGCAGCAGATACTGGCGGGCGGCGGGGTTGAGGGCCTGCAGGCAACCGTCGTCGTCCCAGGCGAACAGGAAATCGGGCTGGCTGTCGACATAGCCGGCGTTGTGATGAGCCCGCAACACCCAGTAGCCCTGGGCGCTGCTCATGAAAAACGCCTGTTCGATTTCCCGGGCGCTCTGCACCACCATCTGGCGGATCAGGTGTTGGGAACGGCGATCATCCGGTGAGCGCACCGCCGACACATCCAGCACCCCGAGCAGTTCTCCCTGGGGATCGAATACCGGCGCGGCGGAACAGGTCAGGCCAATGAATGCGGCTCGGAAATGGTCGCGCTTGTGCACGGTCACCGGGGCCCGGGCGGTGAGCACCGCCGCTACGCCGCAGGTGCCTTCTTCGCCTTCCGACCAGCAGGTCCCCAGGTACAACCCGGCCTTGCGGCAGTCGTTGCGGATCGTGGTTTCCACCCGGTAGTCGATGGTCTGGCCTTGGGCATCGGTCAGCAGCACGCAGTAGTCGGCATCGCGCACCCGGCCGTGAAGGCGGGTCACTTCTTCACTGGCGATGTTGAGAAACAGCTCCGAGCGCTCGCGACACTGCCGGAGCACGTCCTCGGACAGGATGCGCGGACCCTGCAGCGAGCCAGGGTCCAGGTGGTGTTGCTCCATGGAGCGGCGCCAGGAATCGAGGATCAGGTCCGGGACGGGACGTTGGGGCAACTGGTCCGCGTTCTTCACCACGCGGCTGACGCAATCCACATGCGCCCGGGAGTGAGCGGAAAGCATACGGGCCTCCGGTTCAGCTTCTTATCGTTGTGCGCTCATTAAGCGCCGTTCCCCTGGCGCAGACAAGCACGACGGACGACAGGCCCGCTGTGAGACGCCACGTCTCACAGTCTCACGGCTGGCTCGTGCAGGCTGACATGCCACGTCTCACCCAGACCGGATCCGTGGCCGGGCTGATCCGAAGCCGGCCGCTCTGGCTCGCCTGTCTCGCCGCTTCTGCGCGGTTCTGGCACCGCCCTTGCTCTATCCCCTTCAACCCGCCCGACGGGTCTTCCAATAATAAAAACGAGGTTCGCATGGGTTATCGCTCAGGTTCTTTTCCTGCCCGCAACGGGGTGGCGCCATGAACCGGCCGCCCCTGACCGTAGGCATCATCGCCAATCCCGCTTCGGGTCGGGACGTGCGTCGCCTGACCGCCAATGCCGGGTTGTTTTCCAGCACCGACAAGGTCTCGGTGATCCAGCGCCTGCTGGCGGCCTTCGGTGCCACCGGCATCCAGCAGGTGCTGATGCCCACCGACATGACCGGCATCGCCGCCGCCGTACTGAAGAACAGTCATGGCCGGCAGGCCCGTGGCAGCCACTGGCCGGCCCTGGAGTTCCTCGACCTGACCCTGCGCCAGACGGTCGAGGATACGCGCAATGCCGCGCGCCTGATGGCCGAGCGGGGAGTGGCGTTGATCGCCGTACTCGGCGGCGACGGCACCCACAAGGCGGTGGCGGCGCACGTGGGAGACATCCCCCTGCTGACCCTGTCCACCGGTACCAACAATGCATTCCCCGAGCTGCGCGAGGCGACCACCGCCGGGTTGGCCGGCGGCCTGTACGCCAGCGGCCGGATCCCCGCGCAGATCGGCTTGCGCCGCAACAAGCGGCTTCTGGTCTGCGAGGCCCAGCGTGGCCTGCGGGAAGTCGCCCTGGTGGATGTGGCTGTGTCGCCGCTGCGGTTTGTCGGCGCCCGGGCCATCAGCCGGGCGGCGGACCTGGCCGAGGTCTTCGTGACCTTCGCCGAGCCGCAGTCCGTGGGCTTGTCGGCGCTGTGCGGCCTGTGGTTCCCGGTGTCGCGCCAGGCGCCGGGAGGGGCCTGGATGCGCCTGGACCCGCAATCGCCCGAGGCGCTGCTGGTACCGCTGGCTCCCGGTCTGCTGCAGGGCTGCGGCGTACTGGCCGCCGGCCCGCTGGAGCCTGGCATTGCCCACGGGCTGTCGCTGTCCAGCGGCACCCTGGCCCTGGATGGCGAACGGGAAATCGAATTCAACGTCAACGACCGGCCCACGGTCACCCTCGATGCCGGCGGCCCGCTGAGTATCGATGTCAATGCGGTGCTGGCCTACGCCGCGCAGCACCGTCTGCTGGCCATCGGCCGCGAACACCCGCAACACCCCCAAAACCTTCAAGACACCCCTGGAGAATAAAAATGTCGACAACCCTCACCCACGATCAATTGCTGCACGCCTACCAGGTCATGCGCACCATCCGCGCCTTCGAAGAGCGCCTGCACGTGGAATTCGCCACGGGCGAGATCCCTGGGTTCGTCCACCTGTATGCCGGCGAAGAAGCCTCGGCCGCCGGGGTCATGGCCCACCTGGGCGATGACGATTGCATCGCCTCCAATCACCGTGGCCATGGCCATTGCATCGCCAAGGGCGTGGACGTCTACGGGATGATGGCCGAGATCTACGGCAAGAAAACCGGCGTCTGCCAAGGCAAGGGCGGCTCGATGCACATCGCTGATTTCGAGAAAGGCATGCTCGGCGCCAATGGCATCGTCGGTGCCGGCGCGCCCCTGGTGGTGGGCGCGGCGCTGGCGGCCCGGCTCAAGGGCACCGACAGCGTCGCCGTGGTGTTCTTCGGCGATGGCGGCTCCAACGAGGGCGCGGTGTTCGAAGCCATGAACATGGCGTCGGTGTGGAACCTGCCGTGCCTGTTCATCGCGGAAAACAACGGCTATGCCGAAGCCACCGCGTCCAACTGGTCGGTGGCCTGCGATCACATCGCCGACCGCGCGGCCGGGTTCGGGATGCCGGGCGTGACCGTGGACGGCTTTGACTTCTTTGCCGTGCACGAAGCCGCCGGGGCCGCCATCGAGCGGGCCCGGGCCGGGGAAGGACCGTCGCTGATCGAGGTCAAGCTGACCCGTTACTACGGGCACTTCGAGGGCGATGCCCAGACTTATCGGGCACCCGATGAGGTCAAGCATTTTCGCGAAAACCAGGACTGCCTGATGCAGTTCCGCGAGCGCACCACCCGGGCCGGCTTGCTGTCGGCAGAGCAGTTGGACCAGATCGACAAGGAAGTGGAGCTGCTGATCGAGAACGCGGTGTACAAGGCCAAGTCCGATCCCAAGCCCACGGCCGCGGACCTGCTCACCGACGTGTACGTCTCCTATCCCTGAACGCCTTCCTCAAAACAAGAATAGAGAATCCCATCATGGCGAGAAAAATCAGCTACCAGCAGGCAATCAACGAGGCCCTGGCCCAGGAAATGCGTCGCGACGCCAGTGTCTTCATCATGGGCGAGGACGTGGCCGGCGGCGCCGGTGCGCCCGGTGAAAACGACGCCTGGGGCGGAGTGCTCGGCGTCACCAAGGGGCTTTACGACCAGTTTCCCGGACGCGTGCTGGATACCCCGCTGTCGGAAATCGGCTATGTCGGCGCCGCCGTCGGTGCCGCCACCTGCGGCGTGCGGCCAGTGTGCGAACTGATGTTCGTCGACTTCGCCGGTTGCTGCCTGGACCAGATCCTCAACCAGGCGGCGAAGTTTCGCTACATGTTCGGCGGCAAGGCCTCCACGCCCCTGGTGATCCGCACCATGGTGGGTGCCGGCCTGCGCGCCGCGGCCCAGCACTCGCAGATGCTCACCTCGCTGTGGACGCATATCCCGGGGCTGAAGGTGGTCTGCCCGTCATCACCCTACGACGCCAAGGGGCTGCTGATCCAGGCGATTCGCGACAACGACCCGGTGATCTTCTGCGAGCACAAATTGCTGTACGGCATGCAGGGCGAGGTGCCGCAAGAGCTCTATACCATTCCCTTTGGCGAAGCCAATTTCCTGCGCGATGGCAAGGACGTGACCCTGGTCTCCTATGGCCGCACGGTGAATATCGCCATGGATGCGGCCCGCAGCCTGGCGGGGCG
Organism: Pseudomonas sp. NFACC43; assembly: GCF_900119645.1. Classification (NCBI taxonomy): domain Bacteria; kingdom Pseudomonadati; phylum Pseudomonadota; class Gammaproteobacteria; order Pseudomonadales; family Pseudomonadaceae; genus Pseudomonas; species Pseudomonas sp. NFACC43. The sequence continues at coordinate 157,010 of NZ_FPKK01000005.1, read as the reverse complement.
GGGTATCGACTGCGAAGTCATCGACCTGCGCACCACCAGCCCGATGGACGAGGACAGCATCCTGGAAAGCGTGGAAAAGACCGGGCGGCTGGTGGTCATCGACGAGGCCAACCCGCGATGCTCCATGGCCACCGATATCTCGGCACTGGTGGCGCAAAAAGCCTTCGGGGCGCTCAAGGCGCCGATTGAAATGGTCACCGCGCCCCACACTCCGGTGCCGTTCTCCGATGCCCTGGAAGACCTGTACATCCCCGATGCGGCGAAGATCGAGAGCGCCGTGCTCAATGTGATCGAGTGGAGCAAGCGCTGATGAGCCAGATTCATACCCTGACCATGCCCAAGTGGGGGCTGTCGATGACCGAGGGCCGGGTCGATGCCTGGCTCAAGGAAGAGGGCCAGGCCATCACCAAGGGCGACGAGGTGCTGGACGTGGAGACCGACAAGATCTCCAGCAGTGTCGAGGCCCCGTTTGGCGGTGTGTTGCGCCGGCAAGTCGCCCGCCAGGACGAAACCCTGCCGGTGGGCGCCTTGCTCGGCATCGTCGTGGAAGGCGAGGCCAGCGACGCCGAGATCGACGCGGTCATCGAGCAGTTCCAATCCAGCTTCGTGCCCGGTGACGCAGCCGATGAAGACAGCGGTCCGGCACCTCAGAAAGTCGAATTGGACGGACGGGTGATTCGCTATTTCGAACGCGGCGAGGGCGGTGTGCCGTTGGTGCTGGTGCATGGTTTTGGCGGCGACTTGAACAACTGGCTGTTCAACCATGAAGCACTGGCCGTCGGGCGTCGGGTCATTGCCCTGGACCTGCCGGGCCATGGCGAATCGTCGAAAACCCTGCAACGTGGCGACCTGGACGAGCTGAGCGGCGTGGTGCTGGCCTTGCTCGATCACCTGGATATCAATGCTGTGCATCTGGTGGGCCATTCCATGGGTGGGGCGGTGTCGTTGAATGCCGCGCGCCTGATGCCCCAGCGGATACGGTCCTTGACCTTGATCGGCAGCGCCGGGCTGGGCACGCAGATCAATGGCAGCTACCTGCAGGGCTTCGTCGAGGCGGCCAACCGCAACGCCCTCAAGCCGCCACTGGTGCAACTGTTCTCCAATGCCGAGCTGGTCACGCGGCAGATGCTCGACGACATGCTCAAGTACAAGCGCCTGGAAGGCGTGGACGCCGCCCTGCGGCAACTGTCGGCGACGCTGTTCGCCGACGGCCGCCAGCAGGTGGACCTGCGCGAAGTGGTGCAGGCCGGCCATGTACCGACCCTGGTGATCTGGGGTAGCGACGACGCAATCATTCCGGCGGCCCACAGCGAAGGGCTGGCGGCGCGGGTCGAGGTGCTCGCCGGGCAGGGCCACATGGTGCAGATGGAAGCGGCCGAGCAGGTCAACCGGCTGATTCTCGAATTCGTTCAACAGAACTGATCAAGCGGGCGCCGACCGGGTCGTCGCCCCAAGCCTTGGAGGCACTATCATGAATGTTTCAATCACGCCTGCCCGCAGCATGCGCGCCGCCGTCTGGCACGGTCGCAACGATATCCGCGTCGAGGACGTACCGTTGCCGGTTTCGCCGCCCGCCGGCTGGGTGCAGATTCGGGTGCAGTGGTGCGGTATCTGTGGCTCCGACCTGCACGAATACGTGGCCGGGCCGGTGTTCATCCCGGTGGATGCACCGCATCCGCTGACCGGTATCAAGGGCCAGTGCATCCTTGGCCACGAGTTCTGCGGCGAAATCGTCGAACTGGGGGCCGGTGTGGAGGGTTTCAGTGTCGGCGAACCGGTGGCGGCCGATGCCTGCCAGCATTGCGGCACCTGCTATTACTGCACCCATGGGCTCTACAACATCTGTGAAAACCTGGCCTTCACCGGGTTGATGAACAACGGCGCATTCGCCGAGCTGGTCAATGTTCCCGCCAACCTGCTGTACAAGCTGCCCGCCGGATTCCCGGCCGAGGCCGGTGCGCTGATCGAACCGCTGGCGGTGGGCATGCACGCGGTGAAAAAGGCTGGCAGCCTGTTGGGGCAGAACGTGGTGGTGGTCGGCGCCGGAACCATCGGCTTGTGCACCATCATGTGTGCCAAGGCTGCCGGCGCGGCCCAGGTGATTGCCCTGGAAATGTCCAGCGCCCGCAAGGCCAAGGCCCTGGAAGTCGGGGCCAGCCACGTGATCGATCCTAACGAATGCGACGCCCTGGCCGAAGTGCGGCGGTTGACCGCCGGCCTGGGGGCAGACGTCAGCTTCGAGTGCATCGGCAACAAGCACACCGCCAAGCTGGCCATCGACCTGATCCGCAAGGCCGGCAAATGCGTCCTGGTGGGGATCTTCGAGGAGCCGAGTTCATTCAACTTCTTTGAACTGGTCTCCACCGAGAAGCAGGTGCTCGGGGCGCTGGCCTACAACGGCGAGTTCGCCGACGTGATCGCCTTTATCGCCGACGGACGCCTGGACATCTCGCCCCTGGTGACCGGACGTATCAAGTTGGAGCAGATCGTTGGGCAGGGCTTCGAGGAACTGGTCAACAACAAGGAGCACAACGTGAAGATCATCGTGTCACCCGCACGGATCTGAGGGCGCCTGAGGTGGGGCGATTTGGCGATGGTCGGAGTGGCCATCGCCTTTTTTCAGGTATAGGCCAGCAGCCGGCCACAGCAGATCACCGCGAACCATAGCGCCATGGACAGCAGTGCCTGGATTCTGGCCAGGCCGGGTGCCTTGTGGCCGATATTCCATTGCTGGACGCCGCGGTAGGTTCCAACGTGGAACACCAGGGCGTTGAGGCCCGCCGTCGCGATCAGGCAGAGTTTGAGGACGAAGACGTCGTTGCCGGCAAAGTCATGGGGGTGCGCGCTGAACATCATCAGCCCGGCAGGCACGATGAGCAGCAGGGCCGCAAGGGCCCAGGTCAGCAGATGACGGGCCAGGGCGGTCACGGCGATGCCCTTGGACAACCCCAGGATGCGCAGGTCGAACATCACCACCGCGCCCACCAGCACCGAAAAGCCGATGATGTGCACGACTTCCACCAGCGGGTAGAGCCACAGCTCGCCGCGCATGGCCACCGCCAGGGATGAATCCGCCAGTTGGTCCATCCAGCCTTGGGTCGCACCCGCCGGGGAGGCCTGCATCAGCGCAACTCGGTGGTCTTGCCGTCGATGGTGATGCGTTCGGCGCGCAATTCGTCGGGTTTGTTGCGGTTTGCATAGCCGACCACGGTGGCCCGGTTACCCGCTTTGAGCCTGTCTTTGGTCAGGCCCCGATTCTCCATGCGCGACGGCGGGGCCAGCACGACGGTCCAGGTTTTGTCGGTGGTTTGCAGGCGCACGTAGCCGTGGGGATGGGAGTAACCGGATTCCTTGATGGTGCCGTCGAGTTCCAAGGGGGTGCTGGCGTCATATTCGCTCCAGCCGTGGTGAGCGAGTGCTGCCGTGGCCATCAGCATCGACGCCAAACCGATGCAGCGAAGGATAACGTTCATGGCAAGGTCTCCTGTGGGGGCGGTTCAACCCGGCAAGTAAGCGCGCCAGACCCGCCGTTCATCGAGCTGAAGCCGCTGTTCCTCGTCCTTGCGCAAGGGGCGGTCGCAATCGAGAAAGAACTCATCGAGTTGTGGCGGCTCGACATGGGTGGCGCTGAGCATGGTGTGGACCTGCCCACGATGATGAATCTGATGTTCGAACAGGTGCAACAGCAGCCGGTCGATTCGTTCGCGCACGATACCGTCGGCCCGGACCAGGTCGACGCAGCGGGCGAGGTCTGTTTGCCGCAGGGTTTCGCAGAACGCCACCAGCCGCTGGTCGGTCTGGGTCTGCTTATGCACCAGTGGGGCAAAGGCCAGGGTTTCGGAGAAATCCTTTATCTGGCCGTCTCGGTCGCCTTCCAGGGCGGTGAGGTAATAGCGGTCCACTTCCAGGATGTGGCAAAGCGTGGCTTGGATGGACGGGAAGAATCCCGTGCGCGGCGCGGCATAGTCAGCCTCGCTCAACTGCGCGCAGGTGCTGAGCAGCCGGTGATTGGCCCATTGGTTGTTCAGGGCCTGGGCCAGGAAATAGTTCATGGGCGGTCTCCCTGTGGTGTCCGCCACAGACATCGTGGGAGCGAGCTTGCTCGCGATGAAGGCGGCATATCCAGCATAGCCGGTTCAGGCCGACCGCTATCGCGAGCAAGCTCGCCCCCACAGTTTGAGTCCCATGCGCCCACTATCGTGTATTCATCATAGAACCCTGTGGGAGCGAGCCTGCTCGCGATGGCGGCGTCCCAGTCACCGCCAGTTGGCGCCATGCCCCGGGGTCAAAGCCCCACATCCGGCAACGCCGGCCGATTGGCCATGGCCTTGGCCATGATCTGTTCCACATACACCCGGTCCTCTTCCGGCAAGGCCAGCCGCGGTGGGCGGGTGAGGGCGCTGCCGCGACCGGCGATGGCTTCGCACAGCTTGATGCACTGCACCAGGTCGGCGCGGGCGTCCAGGTGCAGGATCGGCATCAGCCACTCGTAGATCGGCATCGCTTCGGCAAAGCGTCCGGCGCGGGCCAGCCGGAAGATGGTCTCGCCTTCCTTCGGGAACACATTGGACATCCCCGAGACCCAGCCTTCGGCACCCACGGCGAGGCTTTCCAGCACCACGTCGTCAAGGCCGGCGAACAGCACGAAGCGGTCTCCCACCTCATTGCGCACATCGATGAAGCGCCTGGTGTCGCCGGAGGAATCCTTGAAGCACACCACGTTGTCGCAGTCGGCCAGGGAGATCAGGATGTCCGGCGTCACGTCGTTCTTATAGATCGGCGGGTTGTTATAGACCATCAGCGGTACGTCGGCATGCCGGGCCACATAGCGGAAGTGTTCGGCGGTTTCGAACGGCTTGGAGCCGTAGACCAGCGCCGGCATCAGCATCACCCCGTCGACCCCGACTTTGCGCACCGCGTTGGCGACCTTGGCCGCCTGCACGCTGGTGAACTCGGCTACGCCGCAGATCACCGGGACCCGGCCACGGGAGGCGTCCACCGCCACTTCGGTCACGGCGATCTTCTCCTCGGCGCTCAGGGAGGTGTTCTCGCCCACCGAGCCGCACACCACCAGGCCGGATACGCCGTCGCGGATAACATTGGAAATCACTTGGTGGGTCTTTTCCAGGTTGATGGAAAAGTCTTCGTTGAATTGAGTGGTGACAGCGGGGAATACGCCGCTCCAGTTGATGCGTTTGCTCATGGGTTGTCTCCGGTGGTTAGCGGTATGTGGCAAGAGGACTTGCACAATCGGAAAATCATGCGCCAGGCCAGGTATCTGAAAGCCGATAGCCTTGTGGCCACGGATCGGCCGGGTCGAGCAACAGCTGATGGGTCCCGGTGACCCATGCCCGTCCGGCGATGCACGGGTAAATCGCCGGGCGTCCGGCCACGTCGGTCAGTGAGTCGATGCGGCAGTGGAATTCGGAGCCGATGATCGAGCGGCCGATAAATCGCTCGCCCACCTGCATCAAGCCCTTGGCGTGCAGCACCGCCATGCGTGCCGAGCAGCCGGTGCCGGTGGGGGAGCGGTCGATCTTGCCGGGCTGGATCACCACGGCGTTGGCGCCAGTGGCAATGCCGTTCTCCTGGACGATGGGCGCGGCGATCTGGCAGAACGAGATGTGTGACCAGTCAGGATTCAACGGGTGCACGAAGCCCAGTTGTTCGTTGGCGGCGCGGGTGATCTTCAAGCCCACGGCCACCAGCTCGGCGGCTTCCTCGGGGCGAATGGCAAAGCCCAGGCGTTGGGCGTCGACGATGACGAAGCTGTCGCCGCCATAAGCGGTGTCCACTTGCAGGGAGCCCAGGCCTTCGACTTCGATCCAGGCATCGAGGCGGTCGGCGAAGGAGGGCACGTTCTTGATCTCGACCCGTTGCACCTTGCCGTCGCGGCAGTCGGCCACCGCTTCGATCAGGCCGCCAGGGGCCTCCAGTACCAGGCGGGTCTGGGGCTCGGTCATGGGCAGGATGCCGCTGTCCAGCAACACGGTGGCGACGCACAGCGAGTTGGAGCCGGACATCGGCGGGGTGTCGGCCGGCTCCATGATGATCCAGGCCATCTGCGCCCGCGGGTCCTTGGCCGGCACCAGCAAGTTGACGTGGCGGAACACACCGCCACGGGGCTCGTTGAGGACGAAGTTGCGCAGGGTCTGGTCCCGGGCGATCCAGCGTGACTGCTCCCACACCGTGGCACCGGGTGGTGGGGCGACGCCGCCGACGATGACATCGCCGACTTCGCCTTCGGCGTGGCAACTGACTACATGGATGATTTTCGATGAGCGCATGGATCAAGTCCTTGTGTTGTCTGGCTGGGTTTCATCGCGAGCAAGCTGGCTCCCAAAAGGGGGGGCTGTCGTGTACACAAAACAGTGTGGGAGCGAGCTCGCTCGCGACAGGGCCATCCGCTATTTCACCGACTTGAGAAACGCCGCCGTCTCCGGCTGCACCGGATTGCCGATCACCTGGTCCGGCGGTCCGATTTCATGGACCCGGCCGTTGCAGAAGAACGCCACCCGGTCGGACACGTCCCGGGCAAAACGGATTTCGTGGGTCACCAGCACCATGGTCATGCCGTCTTCGGCGAGCATGCGCATGGTGTCCAGCACTTCACCCACCAGCTGCGGGTCCAGGGCCGAGGTGGCTTCGTCGAAAAGCATGTAGTCCGGCGACATGGCCAGGGCCCGGGCGATGGCCATGCGCTGTTGCTGACCGCCGGAAAGCTTGCCCGGAAACGTCTTGAGCTTGTCCCCCAGGCCCACGTGTTCGAGTTGGCGAACCGCCAGGGCCTCGGCGTCCTGCCTGCTCTTGCCCAGTACCTTGCGCGGGGCCAGCATGACGTTTTCCAGCACGGTCAGGTGGGGGAAGGCGTTCCATTGCTGGAAGACGATGCCGATCTTGCGCCGCAGGCGGTTGAGGTCGGTGGACGGGGCATGGACCTCGACGCCGTCCACGCGGATGCTGCCTTTCTGGATCGGTTCCAGGCCGTTGATGCACATCAGCAAGGTCGACTTGCCGGAGCCCGAGCCGCCGATGATCGACACCACTTCGCCTTTGTCCACCGTCAGGCTCACCCCCTTGACCACTTCCAGGTGGCCGAAGGATTTGTGTACGTTTTCGATCTCAATCATTTTCCTGCCACCTTTTTTCCAGGCGTGCGCCAAGGCGGGCGACCACCAGGCTCATGACGTAGTAGATGAGGCCCGCGATGCACAGCACCAGCAGGGGTTCCTGAATGCGCGTGACGATGGTCTGGGAGGCCCGCAGCAGTTCGACGATGCCGATCCACATCACCAGGGCGGTGTCTTTCATGACCCCGAGCACCAGGTTCAGCCAGCCGGGAAACGCGACCCGCGTGGCGATGGGCAGGACGATGAAGCGCAGGTCCTGCAGGTAGCTCAGGCCCAGTGAACGGCTGGCCCGCCGAGTGCTGAGGGGCACCGCCAGCACGCCGCCGCGCACGATTTCGGTGAAGTACGCCGCGGCGTAGATCCCGAGCACGATGCAGCCGACTGCGAACGCGCTGAGGTCCAGGCCGGCGATGCTCTTGAGGGAGTTGAACAGCACGAACTGGATCAGCAACGGCACGCTGCGAAACACGTCCAGCACCCAGGCCAGCGGCAGGCTGGCTCGGGGCATCAGCGCGCGCAGCAGGCCGAACAGCAGCCCGGCCAGGGTGCCCAGCAGGATCGACCAAGCGGTCAACTGCACTGTGACCCAGGCGCCGTCGAGCAGGAACAGCAGGTCGTTGAGCGTGAGGCTGGTGGCGAACATGACGAACCCTCAATAACGGAACAGACGCCAGGACAGCAGCCGGGCCAATCCGACGATCGCCTTGGCGATCAGGTAATACAGCAGCGCCGCAAGGGCGAAGTACTCGAAGGTCCGGAACGTCTTGACGTTGTATTCCTGGGTCACGCCGGTGAGGTCGTTGTTCAAGCCGACGACCACGCCCAGGGAGGTCATCAGCACCGCCCAGACCATCTGGTTGGTAAGCGGATAGAACACGATGCGCAACAACTGCGGGACGATGATCATCCGGTAGGCCTGGGACGCGCTCATGCCCAGGGAGCGGGCCGCGCGCATCTGCGTATCGGGTACCGCCTTGAGACCGCCGCGCAGGTTTTCCGCCAGGTAGCCGGCGTTGTTGAAGGTGATCCCGGCCAGCAGCGCCAGCCATGAGCTGACATGCAGGCCGAGGGAGCCGAGGCCGAAGTAGAGGATGTAGATCTGGAACAGCGAGGGCGTGTTGCGGGCGATGGACACCCAGCCATTGCCCACGCCCCGCAGCAGAGGGTTGCGCGCCTGGCGCATCACGGTCAGGACCAGGGCGATCAGCACGCCGAAGATCATCGACAGGGCGGCGGTCTCGAACGTCACCCAGGCGCCGGCGAGCATGTCGGGCAGGGCCCGCAGGGCGGGGCGCCATTGGAAGCTGTAGTCAAACATGGGGGCGGGATCCTCGGCCAGTGGCAGGTTGCAGCCAGCGCGGCGGCTGTCCGCCGGTGGCGGCGGTGCAGGCTGCCTCGACGCATTCGGCCAGGCTGGCGAAGTGCACGCCGCGTCCCACCAGGCCTGGCGCGTAATGGGCGTATTTGCCGGAATTGGTCATCAACGTGGTGGCCCGTGGCGGGATGACGGGTTCGCCCAGCATGCACCAGCAGGTATCGGTGACCAGCGTTGCGCCAAAGGCCTCCAGGGGCTCGATATGCCCCGCGGCCCGGGCCTGTTCCAGCACGGTGCGGCCGCAGGTGATCGCCAGCACCACGTGCGGATGTTTGCGGCGTCCCGCGCACAGCGCCGCCAGTGCGGCGAACTCACTGAGGGAAAAATGCGGGTTGCCCAGGGACACCACATCCACGTGGTTGTCCCTGGCGTTGTTCAGCTCGCGCCAACTGGCAAGCAGGCCGGCGATGGCCACGGTTTCCAGCGGCAAGGCCTGATCCCATGCGTCGGGGTCCAACGCTTGCGGGGTCACCCCGGCGATATGGAACAGCGGCGCGGCGCTGGTGGTGGCGAACGCGGCGCCGAAGGCCTTGAGGTTGTCCAATGTCGGAGCGGCATTTTGCAGGCCACGAATCAACGGGATTCGCCGGCCCGCCAGGTGGCCGATGTGATAGCCCAAAAGCGGATAGAAGCTGTCGTCGGCGACCTCCATGGCCGGCACGTCGATGATCAGTTGAGCCTCGCGCTGGGCGTCGAGATGACAGCCGGACAACGGCGCGCGGCCGCACAGGGCGATGCAGATGTCGAGGAAATCCGGGTACTTCTGAGTGCGGGCGCCCAGCACGCTGTTGGCGTAGACCACTGCGTTGGACTCGGCCCAGACGATCTGCTCGCCGACCTTGGGAGCGGTGTCCAGCAGGTAGGGTGCGCAGGTGAAGCTCAATTGCGCGCCCATTGCCATGTAGGCATCCCCCAGGGCGCTGGCCGGCTCGCCCAGCGCCGGATCGACCCCCAGTTCTCGCCAGCGGCGCTGGTCCACGGAAATGGCATTGAGGGTGGTGGGGATGCAGACCTTTGCCCCCCACTGCACCAGTTGCTCGGCGAAACGCAGGCTCGCCGGGCCTGTGTAGATGCAACCGTCGATGTGGGCCTGGGTCACGTCCAGCAGTTGTGTGGCAGCCTGGATCCCGGCCATGTGCAGCACGATCTGCATCGCCACCTGGGCGGCCTTGCCGTGGGTGCCATCGAGCAAGGCCCGGTCCCGTTCGGTGAGCTGGATGTGCGTCGGTGTGCAGGACGGCGTAAATCCCTCGCGGCCTTGCCAGCCATCGTCGGGACGACGGCCGGACAGGGTCAGGCGGTTGTCTTCGACACGCACGAAACCCTGGCCCCGCAAGCGCTCGAACGCTTCGCGTCCAACGCAGACCACCGGCAATGAACGCTGGAAGATCACCTGCGCCACCAGCACGCCCAAGGCCAGGATCTCGTCCACCTCGGCAAGCACCAGGGCGGCGGGGGCATGACCGTTGCTGATCAGTTCCATCAACACGCTGCTGCCGGTGCAGGAGCCGCGTCCGCCGGGAATCGCCAGCACGCGCCCGGCCAGGCGCTCGCCGCTCAGCGGATGATGGCGGTCGATGACCTCGCCGCTGGCCGGGTCGACACCGCCCCAGAAACTCAGGCCCACGTCGGCGAAGAGCAGGGTGCCCTGGGCGGCTCCCTCCACCAGGCAACGTCCTTCGATGCGCACAGGCGTGCTTGGCATGCGCCGCTCCTCAGTAATAGACCTGGGGAACGGTCAGGTCGGTGGGCGGGATGTCAGTGCCGACCCATTTGGTGAACAGCTCCTTGTACCGCCCGGTGCGCACTTGCTGGTTGATGAACAGGTTGAGGTAGTTGATCAGGCCATACTCGTTGCGCTTGGCACCGAGGGAGACGTAGTCGATGACATAAGGTGCGTCGCCAGCGATCTTCAGGTTCTTGTATTTACCCGACTTGATGGTGGCGGCCGCCACGGTGTTGGTCACCACGGTGGCATCGATGTGCCCCTGGGCAACGGCCAGCAGCGTGTCGTTCTGCGACTGGTAGGCGCGGAAACTGCCGCTACCCCAACTCTTCTGGTCCTTTTCCAGGGCGATGGCCTCGTAGGTGCCGCTGGTATTGCCCAGGGCCTTGCCCTTGAGGTCGGCGTAGCTGTTGATGCCGGTGTTGTCCCGGGTCAGGACTACCATCTGGAACGCGAAGTAAGGCACGGTGAGGCCAACGGTCTTGGCCCGCTCAAGGGTGTCGGAGGTGGATGCGACGATGACATCGGCGCGGCCGGAAATCAGCGCCGGGATGCGGTCCGGAAAGGGCGTCTCCACCACTTCGGCTTCCACGCCCAGGACTTTCGCCAGGTCGTGGCAATAGTCCACGTCAAAGCCTACCGGTTTGTTGCTTTCATCGCGCGAGCCCATGGGCGGGAAGTCCAGGGTCACGGCGCAACGCAGCTTGCCCGAACCGATGATGTCGTCGAGCTTGTCGGCCTGGGCCGGGGAAACAAGGAGAGGGGTCAGTACAACGCTTAACGCTACGGCCAATGCAGGGTTCTTCATAGATGCCTCGCTGTCGAATGGGTGCGTTGAAATATCGTATTGAGGATTTCGTATACGATATTAAATAAGCAATCCCCATGCCTGTTCAGGCTGTGTCGCCTGGCGACGCGTCAGAGGGTTGATCTAGAGGGCTTTCGCTCAAACAGGCGCCCTACAAGGCCGTGGGCGAACCTGGTCCAGGGTGTTACAGATAGGAGCAGCGCGGCGCGCTCGTGCCCCGAGAGGGAACAATTCAGCGCTGGTTCTCCCGATACTGGCTGGGCGAAAGGCTGGTCAAGGCGCGGAACTGACGGCTGAAGGCGCTGTGGTCGGTATAGCCACAGCGCAGGGCGATTTCGGTGATGGGCAGGTCCTTGTCCAGCAACAGCCGCGAGGCTTCTTCCAGGCGCGCCTTGTGAATCATCTGCCGGGGCGTGAGCTGGAAGATGCGTTTGCAGTGACGCTCCAGTTGCGCCACCGACAAGCCGGCGATTGCGGTCAGTTCCGCCAGGCTGACGGCGCGGGCGAAGTGCTGCTTGATATGGGCATCCACCGCCGCCAGTTTCTGGAACGCCGGGTGGCTGGACTGGGGCAATTGCAGGTCCCGGGAAATGCCCGCCAGGCCTACGATCCGTGCATCGGCATCGCGCAGGGCAAGCTTGTGGGTCAAGCACCATACCGGTTGGTTGCCGTAGTACAGGTGGAGTTCGAGTTGGTCCGCCAGCTCTCGGCCGCTTGCCAGCACCCGCCGATCCTGTTCGGTGTACAGCGGCCCGAATCGTTCGGGGAAGACTTGTTCGGCGGTGAGCCCCAGCAGATCGCCGCTGTGCTTGAAGCCGCGGCGTCTGGCCAGGGTCTGGTTGACGAAGGCATAACGTGCCTGCCTGTCCTTGATGAAGAACACCACGTCCGAAAGGGTATCGAGCAACGGTGCGATGGGTTGCAGGCTGTGCAGCAGGGTGTCCAGGTCGCAGGGCGGGAAAGAAGTGAACGAGGGGTACATGGCCGGCATCGTCTTGGAGTGGGCGCGAGGACGCTCGCGATAGCGCAGTGTCGTTCGAAAATCGGGTGGCTGTCACGCCGCAATCGCAGGCAGGCTCAGTCGCTCGAAGAGGCCCCCAGGTCCAGCAGTGTTTCGATTCGCGCCGGGCTGAAAGGCGGACGCGGCACCGGCGGGGTCCAGCCAAGCAGGTGTTCCAGGGCGGCACCGCAGACCCGGCCCTGGCAGGCGCCCATCCCGCAGCGACTGGCGAGTTTCGCCTCGCGCCAGTTCCGATGGCCCGTCAACTCGCCAAAGGGCACATCCTCGCAGCGGCAGACCAGGGTGTCTGCCTGGGCCAATGACTTGAGCCTGTCATCCAGGGCGAACGCCTTGTTCAGGGTCGTGGCAAAACCTTGCCAGTAGCGGCGACGGGTCCACAGCGCCTGGGCCGCGACGGTATCGCCCACCGCCGCATGCCCGGCGATGCTGCCTTCCACAAGCGCCAGCTCGCTGCCGCCGAAACCGGTGCATTCGCCGGCGGCGTAGTGTTCGGGGCGGCTGGTGGCTTGCCAGGCGTCCACCGCGAGGGCATTGCCAGCCAGCTCGCAGCCCAGGGCCTGGCCGAGCTGGGTGTTGGGGATGAGTCCGAAACCACAGGCCAGGCGATCACAGGCCAGCTCTATCGTCTTGCCCTGTTGCAGCAGACGCACGCCTTCGAGCCGATCATGACCATAGGCTTGCAGCACATGGCTGTCGGTGCGGTAGTGTCGGTCGAACAGAGCGACAGCTTGCAGGCACTTGCCCGGCCAGCGCGGCAGTCGTGCGGCAAAACCGGCCACGGCGCTGCGCTTGGCTTGCTCGGCAATCCGCACGAGCTGCGCGCCCTGGTGCCTGGCTGTGGCGGCGCTGGCCAGCAGCAGCGGCCCGCTGCCGGCGATCACCAGCCGTTCGCCGCGTACCGGCAAGCCAGCCTTGATCAATGCCTGCAAGCCGCCGGCACCGGTCACCCCGGGCAGCGTCCAGCCGGGGAAGGGCAGCAGCAGTTCGCGTGCACCGGTGCAGAGGACCAGGCGCTCATAGGTGATCTGCCAGCCACGTTCGGCATCTTCAAGCAGCAAGGTCTTGTCGCCAACCTCCGCGATCACCCGGGTGCCGGCATGGCAGTGCACGTTGGCGCAGGCCTGCAGTCGGGCGCGCAGGCGTCGCGCCGCGGACGGCAGGTTGGCCTGGGGCCCGTCGCGCCAGATCTGTCCGCCCGGTGACGGGTTGTCGTCCAGCAGCACGATCCGTGCGCCGCTGCCGGCGGCGGCCAGGGCTGCGGCCATGCCGGCGGGGCCGGCGCCGATGATCAGCAGGTCGGTGGTTTGGTTCATGGTCGGGTTCGCACCTGCATGCCATCGCGGCACAGCGTCTGGCAGGCCAGGCGCCGCTGGCCGTCGATCAGCACCCGGCATTCCTGGCAGATGCCCATGCCGCACAACGGCGCGCGGCGTTGTCCGCTGACCGAGGTCCGGCTGCAGCCGTCCGCACCCAGGGCGAGGGCGGCCGCGACGCTGGTCCCAGTGGCGACCGACAGCGGCCGGTCATCGAGGAATAATTCAGGCATGGGCCGGTTCTCCCAGGAAACGCTGCGGCAGGTAGGGGCGTGCCGCCAGCGGTGACGTTTCGTTGAACAGTTGAGCCACCAGCAGGTCGGCCGTGGCCGGTGCGGTGGTGACCCCCAGCCCTTCATGGCCCACCGCCAGCCACAAGCCCTTGCGCTGCGGGTGTTGCCCCACCAGTGGCAGGCCGTCCGGGCTGGCGGCGCGAAAACCGGTCCAGGCGCGGATGCCGTTGAGTTGCGCCAGCCCCGGCAGGTACTCGACGGCGCGCTTGAGCATCCTGGCCAGCATCCAGCCTTCTACCTGCGGGTCGACGGTACCGAACTGCCGCGACGCACCGATGAACAACTGGCCGGTCGGTCGGGGCTGGATATTGCACGCCACGGAAGGGCCGCTGGCGTTGTGGGCGCTGGTGACGTAACCCAGTTCAACCAAGGTGTGGGTAACGGTGGCGGGGTAACGATCGGTGATCAGCAGGTGACCTTTCTTCGGCTCGATCGGCAGTTCCGGGCAGAGGTCGGTGGCCTGGATGCCGTTGGCGAGAATCACCGCGTCGGCGCGCAGCCAGCGACCGTCGTCCAGGCGTACCCGCCGGCCATCCACTTCGACGACCTGAGCGCGCTGCTGATCGATGAGCGGATTGTCCAGCATCCAGCGGGCGGCCGCCGGAGCGTAGAGGATGGCGTCGCCGTTGATCAGCAAGCCACCCTCGAGGCCTTTGCGCAGCCCAGGTTCGCGCTGCTGCAGGCTGGCCTGGCCGATCAACTCGCAGGCTTCGCCATGGGCCAGCAGGTTCAGGTATTTGCTGTGGGCCACCGCCATTTCCTCGGGATTGGCCGCCAGCCACAGGGTGCCGTTGTTGCGCCAGGCGCAGCCTGGGGGCAGGGCATCGGCCAGCTCGCGCCAGCGGCCGAGCGAATATTGGCTCAGGGCCAGTTCCGCCGGGTTGTCGTCCAGCACCAGCAAATGGCCCATGCCGGCGGCAGTGGCGCCGTGCCAACCGGCGTCCAGCACCAGGGCCCGCACGCCTCGTTGGGCCAGCGCCCGGGCACAGGCGGCGCCGATGATGCCGGCACCGATGACAATCACGTCGGCAACGGCGCCCTCGCTCACGGACGGATGCCCCAGGCGAACGGGTCGTCCGGCTCGATGATCAGCGAGGCTTCGGCGCTGATGAATGCCCGGCCGCGAATGGTCGGTACGATGCGTTCGCCCGCCGTTTCGTAGCAACCTTCGAACTGGCTGCCGATGACGCTCGCCTGGCGCCAGGTCTGGCCCGCTTGCAGCTTTCCGTCCGCGGCCAGGCACGCCAGCTTGGCGCTGGTACCGGTGCCGCAAGGGGAGCGGTCATAGGCCTTGCCGGGGCAGAGCACGAAGTTGCGGCTGTCAGCGTCAGGGTCATCGGCAAACAGCTCGACATGATCGATCAGGCCGCCGTCTTCGCCACGAAAGCCTTGCTGTTCCAAGGCTTGCTGCACGGCATAGGTGTAGGCGGTCAGCCCGTCGAGGTTATCGCCCGCCACCTGTTGGCCGTGGTCGGCGATCAGGAAAAACCAGTTGCCGCCCCAGGCCACGTCACCCGTCACCGGGCCGATTCCGGGAACCTCCAGGGTCAGCGCCTTGCGGTAGCGATAGGCGGGCACGTTGCGCACGCTGACCGAGCGGTCCTCGTGCAAGGTCGCCTGCACGGTGCCCACCGGGGTTTCGATGGCGTGCACGCCGGGCCCGATCCGTCCCAGGTGGGCCAGCGACGCCACCAGGCCGATGGTGCCGTGGCCGCACATGCCCAGGTAGCCGCTGTTGTTGAAGAAGATCACTCCGGCACAGGCGCTGGGGTCCTGCGGCTCACAGAGCAGCGCGCCCACCAGCACGTCGCTGCCGCGCGGCTCCAGCACGCAGGCCGTGCGCCAGGCGTCGTGCAGGCTCGCCAGGCGCTGCTTGCGTTCGGCCATGCTGCCCTGGCCCAGGTCGGGAAACCCGTCGATGACCAGTCGGGTCGGTTCGCCGCCGGTATGGGAGTCGATCACGGTGATGCGCTTCATGGGTGGGCCACGTCCATTCAGATGAGTGAACGCAAGCGTCGCCCGTGCCGGGGGCCGGCGGCTTGATGCTTTTATCCGCCGCCGATGACGAAATCGGCACAGCGCCGGTCCCTCAATGACTGGACGGCAGGAACTCGAAAAGGGTCTTGCAGACACCGGCGATGTGTTCGTCCAGCAGTTTCACGGCCCGCTCTACATCCCCGGCCCGGCAGGCGTCGACGATCTCCCGGTGTTCGTGGTCGGCGCGTTCCTTGCCGGCCGACAGGCTCATCTGCATGCGCAGGTAGCGCTCCAGCTTGTCGTGCACCGAGCGGATCAGGCTGACCATGAACGGCCGCTGCGCCGGCTCGTACAGGCAGGCATGCAATTGCCAGTTGAGTTCGGCCCAACGCCCCACGTCGTCTTCGCCGATGAATTCGCGACAGATGCCCTCGGCCCGAGCGAAGGTCTCTTCGGTCATGTTGGGAATCGCCAGGCGCAGCACCTTGTCTTCGAGCAGCATCCGCACCTCGAACATCTGTGCCAGTTCTGCCTCGGAAATGCGCGTCACCATTGCCCCGCGATTACGCTGGAACATCACCAGCCCTTCGGCCTCCAGTCGCTTGAGGGCTTCGCGCACGGGAATCTTGCTGACGTTGAACTGCCGGGCGATGTCGTCCTGGCGGATCGGTTCGTCCTCGGCGAAATGCCCGGCCACGATGGCATCGCGCAGGTGGCGGGTGATGATTTCCGAGGTGGAGGGAGTATTGCCCAGGTCGGGCAGGTTGAACTTGGATAAAGTCACGGCGGCGGTCGGATGGCTGAGATGGGGATATGGTATACGACTTTACCGAGACGGTCGTTGGGACTATCAGCCGTCAAGTCGACCCCACCGTGTGGCGCGGGAATCAATCCCCTCGCCACAGGGTTTCTGCGTTATCCATGGGAGAAACTGGCCACGCTGGCCTGCGTCCGAACGACGACCAGCCCGGTGACGCACGCTCCGACGCTCAACGCTATGCCAAACAGTATCAACGCCACATTGGCGCCGAAGCCATCCGCCAACAGCCCGGTCACCACGACCGGGATGCTGAAGCCAACATAGGCGAACAGGAAGAACCCCGCGGTGACCCGCGCCTTTTCCATGCCGGCCATGGCGGTGACGGCTGATAACCCGCCCAGGTACAGGAAACCGTAACAAGCACTGCTGGCACCCAATGCTCCCGCCAACACGGCGAGCAGGGAGCCGACGCTCGCGCCCCAGGCCAGCAACGCGTAGCTCGCAGGCAGGATCAACAGGCCCAGGCTCGTGGCCCTGGCCGGTTGCAGGCGGCGTACCCAGGGCTGGAAAAGCAGGCCGCAACTGATCACGGTGAACGTCGACAGGCCCGACCAGCGCTGCAGATCATGGGTTGCCAGCACCGACGGCAGGATGGCGATGACCAGGCCCGAGGTGGCCCAGGCCAGCAGCATGGAGAAGCTGTAGGGCAGGCTGCCGGCCGGGAACAGGGGCAGGCGTAGCATTGGCGCATGGCGGTTCCTTGCGGCAGGGTCCGGCAGTCGCCATACCACCACGATCGCCACGGTGGCCATGGCCAGCTGCAACCAGAAACTGCCGGGGACCACGCTGGGATATACCAACAGGAACAGGCTGGTCAGGGCGGCACCCAGGCCGAACCCAAGGGACGTACTGGCCGTGACCCGATTGGCGAAGGCGCGTGGGTCGCCATTCGCCAGCAGTTCGCTCATATAGGCGGTGGAAGTCGCCGAGGCCAATCCGGTACCCAGTCCCATCATCAGGCGCGCCAGTCCCAGGGCGATCAGGTTCGGCCAGAGCGAGGTCATCACGGTGGCCACCATCGACAGGCCCAGGGCGACCAGGATCAGCGGCTTGCGCCCGACCCGGTCGGGCAAGCCGCCAAGGGCGAGCAGGACCGGCAGCACCCCCAGCACATAACAGGAGAATGCCACCGCCGTGGCCCCGGCACCGTGGCCGGAGGCTTGCGCATAGGTGGTGTACAGCGGCGCCTGGAGGTTGACCGCCAGGGTGATCAGGCAAAGGCCGAAGGCCAGTCCCCATGAGTGTCGATCCGGTGTGTTCAAGCGTATGTCCTGATGGTCTGCACGTGTGAGGGACTATCAAGTCCGGGCCGCAGACGGACAAGGAACAGAACGGTGCCTTTTGTGTTTAACTGTTCCCTCGAATTATGGAAACACTTGAGCCACGAGACCGCCAAGGGCACGCGCCATGGACTTGAACATCGATCGCAATGCCGGGACCCCAGTGATCCGGCAACTGGTGACACACCTCGGGGAGTGGATACACGCCCAGCACATCCGTCCTGGCGCGCGGATGCCCTCCATTCGTTCCCTGGCCCGGGAAAACGGCGTGAGCCTGTCTTGCGTGATCAAGGCCTACGACCAGATGGTCGCCAGTGGGGTGCTGGAGTCCCGCCACGGCTCGGGATTCTTCGTGGCGCAACAGGCGGCCCGCGCCGCCGAGCCGGACACAGAGCCGGGGGATGGGCCGTGGTCGCTGTTCGACAACGCGTCGACGCAGCTCAAGCTCGGTTGCGGCTGGCTGCCCGACGCCTGGCGCGACGATACCGACCTGGGCCAGGCGATCCGCCAGGTGGTGCGCAGCGACAACCACGCATTGTTCAACTACAGCAGCCCGTTGGGCTCGCATCATCTGCGCCTGCAACTGCAAAAACGCCTGGGCCTGATCGACATTCACGTCGACCCGGCACAGATCATCACCACCCAAGGCGCCAGCCAGGGCCTCGACCTGTTGGTGCGAACCCTGCTCAAGCCCGGCGACCTGGTACTGGTGGAAAGTCCCGGCTACTACAACCTGTTCAATCTGCTGAAGTTGCAGGGGGTCAGGACCGTGGCGGTGCCGAGAACCGCCCAAGGCCCGGACATCGCCCGCCTGGAACAGCTTCTCGGCGAGCACAAACCCTCGTATTTCTTCATCAACAGCATGTACCAGAACCCCACCGGCACCAGCCTGGCGCCGAGCGTGGCCTATCGTCTGTTGCAACTGGCGACGGCCCATGACTTTCGCCTCATCGAAGACGACATCTACGCCGATTTCCAGAATGGCCCGACGTCCCGCCTGGCCTCCCTGGATGCACTGGACCGGGTGATTTACCTGGCGAGTTTTTCCAAGACCTTGTCCAGTTCGCTGCGCATCGGTTATGTGGTCGCCCAGCCCGACATCATCCGGCGTCTGGCCGAAGTCAAGATGATTACCGGCATCGGTTGCTCACTGCTGGCGGAAAACGTGGTAGCGACATTGCTGGCCAACGGTGCCTATCGCAAGCTGATCCAGCGCTTGCGCCAGCGTCTGAACAAGCAGATGGCAAGTACGCTGCGCCACCTGGACCCGGCCCACTGGGAAGTGTTTGCCGAGCCGATGGGGGGGATGTTCGTCTGGGCCAGGCCTCGGTACCTGACGGCACAACGGGTGCAGCAGATCGCCCGGCAATTGCAGATCCAGTTGTCCCTGGGTTCGACGTTCCTGCCCCAAGGGGAGGCGTGCGACTGGTTGCGGTTGAATGTGGCCCATACTCAGGATCATCGTGCGCAGGTGTTCTTCCAGCGGGTGGAGCAGGAATCGATTGTGGCGGGCCAGTAGAGCATGGGGAGACTGTTCTGGCGCCATCGCGAGCGAGCTCGCTCCCACGGAGCAGAGCCGGGGGGCACCGAAGATCCCTGTGGGAGCGAGCTTGCTCGCGATGACGGACTGACCGGTCACAAAAAAATATTTTCGCTAATGGGAATAGATATCAAACAGAAATGAGTTGCTGTATCGTTCGCGACACATTCTTGTCAGCCTCCCGATGCGGAGGCTTTTTTCCATTAGGATTGTGCATCGATGCGTCGGATTCTCGTTTCACTGTGTGTGCTCCAGGCTTATTCCGTTTCCACCTGGGCTGAACAGCCAGTCCCTGCCAAGCCGGCTTCCCTTGAGTTGCAAGCCACGGATATCGTCGGTAGCGCCGACTATGAATCGGCACAGGGACCGGTGAAGGGCTATCACGCCACCCGTTCGGCCAGTGCCACCCGTACCGACACCGCGATTCATGAAACGCCACAGTCCATTTCCGTGGTATCCCGCGACGTGGTCCAAGACCTCAGTGCCACGCGCCTGCAGGATGCCCTCGATTACGCCGGCGGCGTAGGCCGGGCCAACAACTTCGGTGGCCAGGGCCTGACCACGTTTACCGTGCGCGGCTTTACCACGGGGGAGTTCTACCGCAACGGTTTCCCCATCAACCGTGGCTACCCGAACATGCCCGACGCCAACACCATCGAGCGGCTGGAGGTCCTGCGTGGCCCGGCCACCATGCTTTACGGTCGTGGCGATCCGGGCGGTACCTTCAACGTGGTGTCCAAGCAGCCGTTGGCCGAGCGCACGGTGACCCTGGGCAGCCAGGTCAATGACCAGGGCATGCGTCGTGGCACCCTGGATGCCTCCGGACCGCTGGACGAAGAGGGCCGCCTGGCTTACCGGTTGAACGTGATCGGCGAGGGCGGCGATACCTTCCGCGATCACGTCGAGACCGAGCGCTATGGCATTGCGCCCGTGGTCACCTGGCAGGTCAACGACACCACGCGCCTGACCTTCGAAGGCGATTTCATGCGCAACAATGCGCCGCTGGACCGTGGCCTGACCCATTACGCCGGCCAGCGCGGCACTGCGTCGCGGGATACGTTTTTCGGCGAAAAGGACGCCGGCAAGCTGCACAACGACAACAACATGCTGCAGGTACGCTTCGAGCACATGCTCAACGACGACTGGACCCTCGCTGGCGGAACCCAGTGGCTCGACGGCACCTTGCAGGGCAACGCGGTGGAGGGCAACGGGATCGCTGCCGACGGGCGCACCCTGGGCCGCAACTTCAACTACCGCAAGCTGGAGTGGACCGATCGTGACACCCAGCTCAACCTCACCGGGCATTTCTCCACCGCAGGGTTCGAACACACACTGTTGACCGGTATCGAGTACGAAGACTACGACTATCAGTCCATCATCCAGCGTTCCTCCGGCGCCGCCGGTGCCTACCCGATCGACATCTTCGATCCGGTGTACGGCCAGCCACGCCCGGCGTTGACCCGCACGCCGACCAATGACCAGGAAAACCTCAAGACCCTGGGTGTATTCATCCAGGACCAGGTGGCGCTGACCGAGCGCTTGAAGGTGTTGGCCGGCGCGCGCATCGAGCGGTTCGAGCATCGGTACGAGAATTTCACCACCCGCAATGGGGATTGGGATGCCAGCCATAACGCGACCACTCCACGACTGGGCGTGATCTACGACCTGACCGACACCGTGGCGGTGTATGCCAATACCGCCCGTTCGTTCAAACCTAACACTGGCCGTAGCCGTGCAGGCGGTGGGTTCAAGCCGGAGGAGGGCAAGTCCTACGAAATGGGCGTCAAGTGGGAAGCGCTGGACCGCCAGTTGAGTGTCGATGCGGCGGTGTACCAGATCGAAAAGCGTAACGTACTGACCCCCGATCCCTTGGACCAGGACTTCAAAGTGGCGGCCGGCGAAGTGCGCAGCCGCGGTTTCGACTTGAATGTGGCGGGCAACCTGACACCACAATGGCGAATGATCGGTGGCTACGCCTATGTGGATGCCGAAGTGACCAAGGACACCAGCATCCCGTCCGGCACCCGCTTGCTCAACGTGCCCAGGAACTCCTTCAGCCTGTTGAACGTCTACGAGTTCCAGGACGGTGGCCTCAAGGGCCTAGGCCTTGGTGTCGGTGCCCGGTACGTCGACGAGCGGGCCGGCAATACCGCGGCCAGTACCTTTAGCATGGACAGCTACAGCGTCGTGGACCTGCTCGGTTTCTACAAGGTCAACGAGCGGATCCGCCTCAACCTGGATCTGAAGAACCTGTTTGATGCCGACTACGAAGAGGGAGCATTCGGTGGCGTCTACGCCTACCCGGGCGCTCCGCGGACCGTGCAGGCCGGCATCTCCTACACGCTCTGAATCCAGTGCGTCATGAAAACCCCGGAGGTCCTGCCTCCGGGGTTTTTCTTTATTACCACTTGCCCGTGCTCATGCCGCCGTCCACTGGCAGTATCGCGCCGGTGGTGAAGTCTGCGCTGGCCAGGTACAGCACGGCTTGGGCGATCTCTTCGATGGTGCCTACGCGTCCGGCCGGGGCCAGGCCGTTGAGGAACTCGCGGTGCGCCGGATCATGCATCGGTGTGTCGACGATCCCGGGGGCCACGGCGTTGACCTTGATGTTGTAGGGCGACAGCTCGAGGGCCAGGGCGCGGGTCATCTGGTTGACGCCGCCCTTGATCAGCACCGGCAACGCCGCCGGTACCTGGATGTTGGGCTGCAGGGCCACGGCGGCCGAGATGTTGATGATGAAACCTTGCTGGCGGCTGATCATATGGGCGGCCGCGGCCTGGCTGGCGAAGACGAGCCCTTTGAGGTTGGTGTCCAGCAACGCGTCCAGGTCCTGGGGGCTGTATTCGACAAAGGGCTTGGGCAGGAAGAAGCCGGCGTTGTTGACCAATCCGTCGACGGCGCCGAACGCCTCGATGGCTCTTTCGACCAGTGCCGTTGCGGTCGAAGGATCGGCGATATCGCCCACCACGCCGATGAAGGCGGCCGGATGACCGAGCAGGGCGGCGGCATTGTCCAGGCCGGCCCCGGAGCGCGCATTGCCCACCACGTTATAACCCCGGTCCAGGAATGCCTTGACCAGGCCCAGGCCGATCCCGCTGGACGCGCCGGTGACGATGACGGTTTTGTTGATGCTCATGATTGACTCCTGATCACATTGAATGGAACCGGGCGCCCGTGTGGGCGGTGGTTGTGGTCAGGGTATTGCTGCATCGATGCTTGATAAATATGGGTTCTGGTACTTGAGTTGATACCTCATGTAATGAGTGGCAAGGGCAACGCAAGCTCGTTCCCATGGATTTGTCAGACTGGCAGGCAGAAAAAAGCCCGGTCAATGGACCGGGCTCGGAAGGGATCTGTCATTCCTTGGGAAGACTTCGATAGTGGGTCGTCGTCATTCCCGCGTACCCCCAGTTATCCGTATCGACTTCCTCGATCACGATATGGGTCAGGTGTGGATCCTTGCCCAGTACGCGCTGAAGGGTATCGGTGATTTCGGCGATCACCTGGGCTTTTTGTTCGCGGGTAACGCCGTCTCGGGTAATTCGCACATTGACGAAAGGCATGTCGCACTCCTGCTGATCAAAAAGACGCAGGAGAAATTCCCACGTCAACGAACTCACTGTATTTATACGCCACAGGCTGATAAACAGGGCCTCGGCATATTCAGTTGATACGCGGTGTAATCAATCATGAAACGTCATTTCGAAGACCTGCAGTTGGGCAGCATAGAACTGTTTTGCCTGGCGGCAGAGGCGGGCAGTTTCACCGCTGCGGCGCAACTGGCAGGGGTAACCCCCGCGGCGGTGAGCCGTTCGGTCTTTCGCCTGGAAGAGCGCCTGGGCTCCCGGCTTTTCGTGCGTACCACCCGCAGCATCCGCCTGACCGAAGCCGGCAGGACCTACTTCGAGCAATGCCGCCAGGCGTTGACGCAACTGGTGGAGGCGCAGCAGGAAATGATGGGGGCGCAGTCGGTACCGTCCGGGCAACTGCGCATCAGCTTGCCCACCACGTATGGTCACCACCGCATCCTGCCATTATTGCCGACCTTTCGGGCGCTGTATCCGCAAGTCAGCGTGGACGTCCACTTGAGCAACCGCAACATCGATTTCGTGGCCGAAGGGTACGACCTGGCTATCCGGGTGCGGGCCCAGCCGGACTCCTCCATGATCGCCCGCCTGCTGGAAGATGCGAAGCTGGTGGTCATCGCTTCCCCGGACTATCTGCGTCGGGCCGGGACCCCACAGACCCTGGAAGACCTGGACGTTCACGAATGCATCCAGTTCGAATTGCCCAGCAGCGGTCGTCGCATCTCCTGGTTGTTCAATGTCGACGGCCGGGAGCGCGAAGTGTTCGGCCAGGGCGGCTACTGCTGTTCGGATGATGTGCTGGGTGGGGTCAGCCTGGCCAGGCATGGGGCAGGGTTGTTTCAG
Organism: Pseudomonas sp. NFACC43; assembly: GCF_900119645.1. Classification (NCBI taxonomy): domain Bacteria; kingdom Pseudomonadati; phylum Pseudomonadota; class Gammaproteobacteria; order Pseudomonadales; family Pseudomonadaceae; genus Pseudomonas; species Pseudomonas sp. NFACC43. The sequence goes on along the minus strand of NZ_FPKK01000005.1, from coordinate 133,297 downwards.
ACGTATCGATTCATTGTAGAAAAGGAACTGGCGGATGGGAGCCTGGTGGAGGTGCTACAACCCTACAGTGGCCGATCCCGTCCGTTTACGTTGCTCTATCCTCACGGCCGGTATGTGCCGCAACGGGTGCGTGCTTTCGTGGACTTCCTGTTGACGTACCGGCAGCAGTGGGCCGAAGCCTGAAGCAAAAACCTGTGGCGAGGGGATAAATCCCCCCCGCCACAATGAAGCGATCAGGTTTGCGTTCGGTCAGCGATCAGAACCGGAATGCCTGACGACCGATCAACAACCACTTGCCGTCTTTCTGCTTCTGCCAGATCTGGAAGTTCTCGATTTCCGTTGGGACCACTTCGGTGCCCTTGAGCGCTTGGGCCGAAAAGTGGTTACGCACCAGGGCGGTGTCTCCCGACAGGATGATTTTCTGATTCTTCATTTCCAGGGTCTTGAACGCACTCTTGCCGGTTTCGATGTCGGCAATGAAGGCTTTCTTGTCCTGGATGTTGCCGCTGGAATGCCCATAGGTCAGGTTCTCGGCGGCCAGGGCCTGGAGTTGCGGGATGTCCTTGTGCAGCATGGCCTGGGTCAGGTGGTCGACGGCCTGGGCCACTTCCTGTTCGGCCGATGAGGTGGCTGCCGCTGCGTAGCCGCTGAACAGGCATAAGAAGCTGACGATCAATGTCGCTTTTTTCATGAAGATTTCCTTGTTGTTGTAGGTATCGGCAATGCACGAGCACTTTGCTTGAATTGTGCTCGTCGGTCATCGTACAACTTGCCGAAGGCTACGGGAATAGTCGTACAGCCGGGCCATCTGTGAAATCGGCGAGGTCTGGTCAGAGGACACCGGGGAGGGACAACGATACTGCGAGGGCCTTCCTGGGCTGGCGGCGCATTCACAGCCCCTCGCGAACCGCTCCCCGAATGCCGTCCAGCAACATGGTGAACGCCGGGTTGTCGTTGTCCTCTCTCCATACCAGGTGCAGTTCGCTCTGCACCCCTTCACCCAGGTCGATTTCACGGAATACGACATGCTTGAACACCACGCTGGTGGCGCAGCGCGGCACCAGCGCCAGGCCCATGCCGGCGTTGACCAGCGCCAGGATCGTCAGCGACGAGCCCAGCCACTGCACGAATTGCGGCGCGACCCGGGCCGAGCGGAGCATGCCGGTAAGCAGTTCGTTGAAGGGCGGGTAGGCGGTATGGGAGTACATGAGGAACGGTTGGCCGTCGAGATCCTGGACGCTCACGGAGTCGGCGCGGGCTAGCGGGTGGCCGGCAGGCACCGCCAGGACGAAGGGTTCGCGTACCAGGCACTCGGTGGCGTAGCCGGTCTCCAGTAGCGGGGAGCGGACGATGCCCAGGTCGATCCGCCGGGCCCGCAGGGCCTCATGCTGCTGGTAGGTATTCATTTCCGACAGGACAATCTTGACCTGGGGCTGTTTCAGTCGTGCCTCGGCAATGACCCTGGGCAGGAACTCATAGACGGCGCTGCCGACGAAGCTGATCGTCACCGAACCGATATCGCCCTGGGCGAACCGCCGGGCGGCCACGGCGGCCTGTTGCGCCTGCTCCAGGAGATTCTGCGCCTCGATGAAGAAAGCCCGGCCGGCGGCCGTGAGCGCGACGCTGCGGGTGCTGCGGGTGAACAGCTCGACCCCCAGGTGGTGCTCCAGCAACTGGATCTGCCGGCTCAAGGGCGGCTGGGTCATGTTCAGCCGTTCGGCGGCGCGACGGAAGTTGAGCTCGGTCGCCACGGTGGTGAAGCAGCGCAGTTGGGCCAGTTCAAACATTGATTCAATCCAGGTATCAATCAAGTGCCAAGTTAGATTAGACGGGAACAATACCAGCCGTCCATCATCGGGCCGTTCTCCACAAAAACAATGAATGGGAGGCTCCCTTGAACAACCTGTCGGACTCCACGCATGACAGCACCCTCGCGGTCGCTGCCGCCAAGGTCAAACGTCATGTCCTGCCCCTGGTGGTGGTGATGTTCATCGTCAACTACATCGACCGGGTCAACATCGGCTTCGTGCGCAGCCACCTGGAAACCGACCTGGGCATCGGCGCCGCTGCCTATGGCCTGGGCGCCGGGCTGTTCTTCGTCGGCTATGCGCTGTTCGAAGTGCCATCCAACATGCTGCTGCAACGTTACGGCGCCCGGGCCTGGCTGACCCGGATCATGTTCACCTGGGGCGCGGCGGCGATGGCCATGGCCTTCGTGCGCGGCGAAACCAGTTTCTATGTCTTGCGTTTCATCCTCGGCGCGGCGGAAGCAGGGTTCTTCCCCGGCATCATCTACTACTTCACCCAATGGCTGCCCGCCAACGAACGCGGCAAGGCCATGGCGATCTTCCTCAGCGGCTCGGCCATCGCCTCGGTGATTTCCGGACCGGTGTCCGGTGCCTTGCTGCACATCAGCGGCATGGGCCTGCATGGCTGGCAATGGATGTTCCTGATCGAAGGTTTCGCCTCCATCGCCCTGTGCGGGTTTGTCTGGTTCTGGTTGCAATCGCACCCCAGCCAGGCCAAGTGGCTGACCGCTGAAGAGAAGACCGTACTGATCGCCGCCATTGCCGAGGAGCAACGTGCCAGGGAAGCCGCCCAGGTCATCAAGCCGTCGGTGTTCAAGTTGCTCGCCGACCGCCAGATCGCGCTGTTCTGTTTCATCTACTTTTCCATCGCCCTGACCATCTACGGCGCCACCTTCTGGCTGCCGAGCATGATCAAGAAAATGGGCGGCCTGGGGGATTTCCAGGTGGGCCTGCTCAACTCCATCCCGTGGATCATTTCCATCGTGGCGATGTATGGCTTCGCCGCCTTGGCCAGCCGCTGGAAGTTCCAGCAGGCCTGGGTCGCGGTGACCCTGGTGATCGCTGCCTTCGGCATGTTCATGTCCACCACCGGTGGTCCGGTGTTCGCCTTCGTCGCGATCTGCTTCGCGGCCATCGGTTTCAAGGCGGCCTCGGCACTGTTCTGGCCCATCCCCCAGGGCTACCTGGACGCGCGCATCGCAGCGGCGGTGATCGCCCTCATCAACTCCATCGGCAACCTCGGCGGTTTCGTCGCGCCCACGGCCTTCGGCTTCCTGGAACAGACCACCGGTTCCATCGAAGGCGGCCTGTACGGGCTGGCCATCACCTCGCTCGTGGCGGCCGTGGTGATCTTTTTCGCCCGCACCGCGCCGCGTCGGGACAAGCCTGACTCGTTGTCCGGTCGGCCCGAAGCAGCGACCCACGCCGACTCATCGGAAAAATCACAAGCCCTGAACCCTGGCCCATCGGGAGCCGCTGTATGAAGATCAAACGCGTCACCGTCACACCCATCGCCTTCCGTGATCCGCCGCTGCTCAACGCCAGCGGCATCCACGAACCCTACGCGCTGCGCTCGATCATCGAAATCGAGAGCGACAACGGCTACATCGGCCTGGGAGAAAGTTACGGCGATGCGCCGGCTCTGGCGATCCAGCAACAGCTGCAAAGCCAGCTGATCGGCCTGGATCCGTTCAACCTCAATCAGCTGAGGGCCATTGTCCAGGCCACCGTGGCGGCCCACCGCCCGGCGAGCGTCGCGGGGGCGGAGCTGGCGCCGGGATCCCACGCCAGCAAGGCAGTGAGCAATGCCTATTCGGCCTTCGAGGTGGCGTGCCTGGATCTTCAGGCCCGTTACCTGAACGTACCGTTGGTGGACCTGCTGGGCGGGGCGATTCGCGATCAAGTGCCGTTCAGTGCCTACCTGTTCTTCAAGTATGCCGAGCACATCGATTCACCGTACCCGCCGGACAGCTGGGGTGAAGCCCTGGATGAACGGCAGATCGTCGCCCAGGCCCGGCGCATGATCCAGGACTACGGCTTCAAGAGCATCAAGCTCAAGGCCGGTGCCCTGGAGCCGGAGCATGAAGTGTCGTGCATCAAGGCGTTGAAGCAGGCGTTTCCCGGTTATCCCTTGCGCATCGACCCCAATGGCAACTGGTCGCTGGAGACTTCCATTCGCATGGCCGAGTTACTGGGCGATGACCTGCAATATTACGAAGACCCGACGCCAGGGCTGGCGGGGATGGCCGAACTGCACAGGCGCACGGGGCTGCCCCTGGCCACCAACATGGTGGTCACCGACTTCGACGAGCTGCGTCGCAGCATCGCCCAGGACAGCGTGCAGATCGTCCTGGCCGATCACCATTACTGGGGCGGGCTGCGCGACACCCAGGTGCTGGCGAAGATGTGCGCCACCTTCGGCCTTGGGGTGTCGATGCATTCGAATTCGCACCTGGGCATCAGCCTCATGGCCATGGCCCACGTGGCGGCAGCGGTGCCGAACCTGGACTACGCCTGCGACACCCATTACCCATGGCAGGAGCCGGACGAAGAAGTCATCCAGGGCGGCAAGCTGCCCATCGTCGATGGCTGCGTGAAAATTACCCGGGCGCCGGGGCTCGGGCTGGAGCTGGACCGAGACCAGTTGGGCCTGCTGCATGAACAGTACCTGCGTTGCGGCATTCGTCAGCGTGACGATGTGCGGCAGATGCAGCGCTACCGGCCGGACTGGAAAATCGTCAAGCCGAGGTTCTGAGGCGACGGCGGCGGGCCTGCCGCGCAGGCCAGCGAAAGCAGGCCCTTGTGGTGAGGGGATAAATCTCCTCACCACAAGGTCGGTGGTATTGAGCACCCACCTTATACCCTCCCAGGCCATCCAGTGGCCCACGCCCAAAGTACCGCGCCCGCCGACAACGCAGTCTTACGCCCAAACTGCCGCGCCCGTCAGCCTCGCCGTCTTACATCCAAAATGCCGCGCCAGCCCGGCGCTTCCAAAGCACTCGCCAATTGCCCCCAAGGCAGCGTATGGCGGGGCCTGCAGCCTTTCGATAATCGCCTCCGACATCCTGTCCCCTGTTGCGGAGCGCGCCATGCACAACAATAACAATACCCGCCACCGTTTTTTGCCTGCGGTGATCGCCGGCCTTTCGACCCTCGGCCTGACGCCGTGGGCCCAGGCTGAAATCATGCTGTACGACAAGGACCAGACCACTTTTTCCACCGACGGCTATATCAATGCTTTCTACGTCAACAGCGACGTGGATCGTGCCGGCGAGCAATTCGACCGTCGTCAGTCGCGGGTCAAGATGGGGTTCTTGCCCAACTACCTGGGCTTCAACATGGGCAAGCAGGTCGATGACCTCAAGCTAGGCGCCCGCGCATCGTTCTGGGTGACCATCAACGACAGCGAAACCAACGGCACCGACACCGCCATCGACGTGCGCCAGTTCTACGGCACCGTGGCCAACCCGGAGTGGGGCGAGGTATTGATCGGCAAGGACTTCGGCCTGTTCGCCCGTTCCAACATCCTGCTGGACGAGCTGTTGGCCGGCTACGGCCAGGTCAGCGATACCCTGGGCCTGGTGGACGGTGGTGGCGTGTCGTTCGGCAACATCGGCAGCGGCTATCCCTATCCGTTCCCCACCTCGCAGATCACCTATCGCACGCCGGTGGTGGACGGACTGCGCATGGCGGTGGGGATCATGGACCCGGTGGACACCAACGACAACAGCGCCACCGGCAAGGCCTACCAGGAAAACCCACGCACCGAGAGCGAGATCACCTACCAGTTCGACCTCGCCGGAGCCAAGATCTACAGCTGGCTCAACGGCAGCTACCAGACCTCGGACAACACCGATACCACCGTCGAGTCCGTGACTTCCAAGGGGGTGGGCTATGGCGTGCAGGCCAAGATGGGCGGGCTGTCGCTCACCGGCTCCGGATTCCAGGCCAAGGGCATCAACCCGTTCTTCACCAACAACGCGGGCGAAGCCACGTTGCGCAATGTCGACAGCAAGGGCTACCTGCTGCAGGGCTCGTACAAGCTGGGCAAGAATCGCCTGGCGCTGTCCTATGGCAAGACCGATGACGACGGCAACGGGGTGGTGGGCAGCGGCGCCGATTACGAAACCCGTGGCATCGCCTTGTTCCACGACATCAACGACAACCTCAAGCTCGTGGCCGAGTACAACCAGTTCGAAATCAATGGCCACGACACCAGCGCCCAGAACGAGGACACCGATACCTTTGCGGTGGGCGCTGTGTTGACCTGGTGACACCGATTCGCCGGGCGAAAAGCACACCCCGCGGGGCTGTACGATGCGCCTGAGACACTGAGGTCATGATCGCTCCCACGCGGAGCGTGGGAGCGATCAGTCATCGAGCCAGTTTCGTGGCGGTCCCACCGTGCGCATCGCGGTCGGGACCGCCACCGTTCTCCTCCCATGGAAGCGTGCACCCGCTACCCAAGTAGCATTCGTCGCCCTGGCGCGGCTTCGTACACTCAAGACTCCTATCACGCACCCGTCGGAGGCGAAGATGCCACAGGCCCGGAACGAAGGCGTGGTCAGCGCAATGTCCCAGGCAACGGACGTCCAGCAAGTGGCCCAGGAGCTGGCGCGGCAGTTGCTGCATCCCTATCTGGGGTTCGTACTGTTCTTCTGTTCAGCCGAATACGATCTGCCGGCCCTCGGCCAGGCGCTTTCGCGCAGTTTCGGTGGCATTCGCCTGGTGGGGTGCACCAGCGCCGGGGAGATCACGTCCCTGGGCTACGGGCGCAACTGCGTGACAGCGGTGGGCTTCGACCACCGGCACTTTTCCATCGCCGCCGAGTTGATCGGTGAAATGGAGCATTTCAGCCTGATCGACGCCCAGCAGATGGTCGAACGACTGGCTGGCGGTTGTCGCAGCAATGCCCTGGCGCCGATCAAGGGCCACAGCTTCGCGCTGACCTTGCTCGATGGCCTGTCGAGCCGCGAGGAAATGGTGCTGGCGGCGTTGAGTGCCGCCCTGGGAGACATCCCGCATTTCGGCGGCTCGGCCGGAGACGACAATTACCTCACCCACACCCACGTGTACTTCGAAGGCCAGTTCCACAGCGGCGCCGCCGTGGTGGTGCTGGTCAACACCTGGCTGGAGTTCGAAGTGTTCACCACCCATCACATCCTGCCCCGCCAGGAGAAACTGGTGGTGACCGGCGCCGACAGCGCTTCCCGGCGGGTCTATGAGCTCAACGCCGAACCCGCCGCCGAGGAATACGCCCGGCACATCGGCGTGCCGGTCGGCGACCTCGATTACCGGGTGTTCGCCGCCCATCCGCTGGCGGTGCGCATCAACGACCAGTACTACGTGCGCGCCATCCAGCAGGTGCATCCGGACCTGAGCCTGAGTTTTTACTGCGCGGTGGAGAACGGCATCGTCCTGACGGCCATGACCCCGGGGCCTCTGCTGGACAACCTGCAAGACCTGTTCGACGGCCTTAAGTCGCGCCTCGGCGACCTCTTGCTGACCATCGGCTGCGATTGCTTCCTCCGGCGCCTGGAGCTGGAGGATCGTGGCGGCCTGGAGCCGATCGGGCAGTTCCTGCGTGAACAACGGGTGATGGGCTTCAACACCTATGGAGAACAGTTCAATGGCATGCATATCAACCAGACCTTCACCGGAGTTGCCATTGCCCGACATCGCGTCCCCGGCCATCGCTGAGCTGCAGGCGCAGCTCGCCAAGCTGCAGCACGAAAACCGCAAGTTGCGGCGTATCAACGATGCCCTGATCGAGCGCGTGGAGTCCGGTGTGACCCGAGGCAGCGACCCGTATGCGGCGTTCCAGCATTCGGTGGTCCTGGCCGAGCAGGTTCGCGAACGCACCGACGCCCTGAACCAGGCCATGGCCGAGCTCAAGGCCGGTAATCACTTGCTGGGCGAGGCAAGGTTGCGCGCGGAGATGGCCCACCGGCACCTGATCGACGCCATCGAGAGCATTTCCGATGCCTTCGTGCTGTTCGACGAACAGCAGCGCATCGTCCTGTTCAACAGCCGCTTCAAGGCGTTCTGGGCCCACAGCCGGGTGAGGATCATCGCCGGGATGCGTCTTGGCGAGGTCAAGCGCCTGATGACCGCCAACGGCCTGTTCAGCGAGGAAACCCGCGGGCAGGATGACGAGCATGTGCTCTACCGGCTGCAGAACGGGCGCTGGTTGCAGGTCAGCGAACGGCCGACCCAGGAAGGCGGGCGGGTGATACTGTTCACCGATATCACCGACGTCAAGCTCAGCGAAACCGTGCGTCGCGAACAGGCCGTGGCGCAGAAGTCCCATCTGTTGCAGCGGGCGGTGGACAACCTGTCCCAGGGCGTGGCGATGGTCAACGCCCAAGGCGTGCTGGAACTGTGGAACCGGCGTTTCCTGGAACTCAGCGGCCTGGCCCCGGTAGCCGCCCACAGGCCGTTCAACGAGGTGATCGCCGACAGCGAACTGCAACTGCTGACCCCCGCCAGCCGCGACGGCAACGGTCGGTTGATCCACGAGTGCGAGCAACGCCTGTCCGATGGCCGGGTCCTGGAGATCCGTACCCATCCGCTGCCCACCGGCGGCTACGTCAATACCTTCACCGACATCACCGAGCGTTACCAGCATGCCGAGGCGCTGAGTGAAAGCGAGCGCTGGATCCGTCTGATCACCGACCATGTCCCGGCATTGATCGCCTACCTCAATGCCGACCTGGTCTATGAGTTCACCAACAAGGTCTACGAGCAATGGTACTGCTGGCCCCGGGGCGTGATGCTCGGCCAGAGCCTGCGCGAGGCCCACAGCGAGCAGCATTACCAGCGCCTGGAGGCCTATGTGGTCCGGGCCTTGGCGGGGGAGAGCGTAACGTTCGAATTCGCCGAGACCAACATCAACAACCAGGAGCGCTACATGCTGCGCTCCTACGTGCCGAACCGGTTGGCCAACGGCGAAGTGGTGGGGATCTTCGTGCTGATCCGCGACATCACCGAGCGGCGGCGCACCGCCGAGGCGCTGCACCAGGCCTACCAGAACCTGGAGCAACGGGTGCAGGAGCGCACCGCCGAACTGACCACCCTCAATGACCAACTGTTGCGAGAAATCGACGAGCGCAGTCGGGTGGAGGTGCGCTTGCGCGAGGCCAAGCGCGAAGCCGAGCAGGCCAACCTGTCGAAAACCAAATTCCTCGCGGCGGTCAGCCACGATTTGCTGCAGCCCCTCAATGCCGCGCGATTGTTCACCAGCGCCTTGCTCGAACGCCGCGAGCCGGTGGCGAACGCGCAGTTGGTGCGCAACGTCAGCAATTCCCTGCAGGACGTGGAAAACCTGCTGGGCACCCTGGTGGATATCTCCAAGCTGGACGCCGGGGTGATCAAGGCGGATGTCGCCCCGTTCGCCCTCAGCGAGCTGCTCGACAACCTCGCCGCCGAATACGCCCAGGTGGCCCGTAGCGAAGGGCTGGGGCTGCGCTTCGTACCGTGTTCGGTCCTGGTGCGCAGCGACATGCAGTTGCTCGCGCGGATCCTGCGCAACCTGTTGAGCAATGCCATCCGCTATACCCCCAGCGGCCGGGTGGTGCTGGGGTGCCGACGGCATCGACGGCAGGTCTCGATCCAGGTCTGGGACAGCGGCATCGGCATCGCCGAGGAACGCCTGGAGGAAATCTTCCAGGAGTTCAAGCGCGGCGATGTGCAGCGCCCGGACCAGGACCGCGGCCTGGGCCTGGGGCTGGCGATCGTCGAAAAGATCGCCGGTATCCTCGGGCACCGGATCCAGGTGCGTTCGTGGCCGGGCAAGGGCTCGATGTTCTCCATCGACGTGCCTCTGAGCGCCACCGCGCCCACGCCGCAGCCCTGCCTGGACATGAGCGAACCCATGCTCGAACGCTTGCGCGGCGCGCGGATCTGGGTGCTGGACAACGACGCGGCCATTTGCGCCGGCATGCGCACGCTATTGCAAGGATGGGGGTGCCAGGTGGTGACCGCGCTGTCGGAGCAGGACCTGGCGGGCCAGGTGGACTGCGCCCACGCCGAGGTGGACCTGTTGATCGCCGACTATCACCTGGACAACGATCAGAACGGCGTCGACGCGGTGGCCCGTATCAACGCTCAACGGGCTTCGGCGATCCCGGCCATGTTAATCACCGCCAACTACAGCAACGAGCTCAAGCAGCAGATCCGTGAGCGCGGCCACACCTTGATGCACAAGCCGGTGCGGCCGATGAAGCTCAAGACGGCGATGAGTCATTTGTTGGGCCAGCCCCGCAACCATTGAGCCGAACGCTGTTGCGGCGAGGGGATTGTTCCCCCCGGGTCTGCCTGGCAGACCCCGGTTGTCAGTTTTCAGGGCCGCTTCGCGCCCCAGCGGGGCGGTGCGACGTTTCGCTAATCCCCTCGCCACAGGGATGTGTGTCAACGCCGCAGATAAGCCCCGAAATCGATATCCCCGGCACTGAGGATCGCCTGCACCCGGTTGTGCACATTGAGCTTGCGCAGGATGGCCGAGACGTGGGCCTTGACCGTGGTCTCGGCGATGTCCAGGGTGTAGGCGATCTGTTTGTTCGACTCACCCTTGGTCATGCGCTCGAGTACCAGCAGCTGCTTGCGGGTCAGGGCCTGGAGCAGTTCGGGCGGGAACGCCGGGGTTTCGCTCAGGCGCCGGCCTACCGGGTTCTTCTGGGTGCGGATGATGTCCGGTGGCAGGTACACGTTGCCGTTGAGGATCTGTTCGATGGCGTCGGTCATCTGCGAACGTGGCGAGGATTTGGTAATGAACCCCACCGCACCGTAGGTGATGGCCTGCAGGACGATCTGCTTGTCCTGTTCGGCGGAAACGATCACCACGGGGATCGTCGGCGCCTCGTTGCGCAGGTTGATCAGGCCATTGAGGCCGTGCATGCCGGGCATGTTCAGGTCCAGCAGGATCAGGTCCAGGTCGTCGTGCTCGTGGGTCAGTGCCAGGGCACTGTCCAGGTCGGCGGTTTCCATGACTTCGCTGCCAGGGAAGCCGTCGCTGATAACGTTGTGGATGGCTTCGCGAAACAGTGGGTGATCGTCGGCTATCAGGATTTTATACATGGCCATTCACCTCGTTATTGTTGTGGGGCAGTTGCAGCACGCTTTTGACTCGCACTTGTGCATCAGGGAAAAGGTTCGGGTCGGGCGGCCTGCAAGGGCAGGTTGGCCGCTTCCCAGGCATCGAGGCCATCGCGATACCAGTACAGATGCTTATAGCCCATGGCAGCGGCGCGTTTTACCGCGTTCCAGCTCAACCAGCAATCGGAGCGGCAATAAAAGACCAACGGTTGGTCCATGCGCCCGGCGGTGGCTTTGCGCAGGTAATGAGCGAAGTAGTCCTGCCAGGTCGGATCCAGGTGGCCGTCGCCGGTATTGGCCAGCCACAGGCTGCCGGGGAGGTTGGCGTGGGGTTCGTTGTCGATGAACCGGCCCTGGACCCAGGGCCGACGGTAGACGTCCACCAGCACGGGAGGCGAGGCTTGCTGGAGCAGTCGCTGCAACGCCTGGGTATCGATGGTCTGCGCGCCTTGGACCTCGGCGGGCGTGGGGCTGCGATACCGGTCGATGCGATAGCCCTGGGGCGAGAACAGCGTGTCGTCGGCCTGGGCGACGCTCAGCCACAGGCACGGCAAGACGATTGCCAGCAAACGGAGCATGGGGATTGATCCTTGTTGTTATGGGTGCATTACATGCCAGGGTCGCGGTCTTGTGAATGCGACCATAGACAGGAAAACCAGTACTAAAGTCGTAAAAATGCTCCTGTCACAGGCTGGGGATCGCCACCGGACCTTGTGGGAGCGAGCTTGCTCGCGATGACGGCGGCACAGCCAATACCGAGGCCGACTGAACCACCGCTATCGCGAGCAGGCTCGCTCCCACAGAGGGACAGGCACGGTTAACCTGCCTTGCGCAACGCCGCATGCTGCGGATTGAACGTCCACACCGCCAGCAGCGCGAACACCAGGGTCAGCACCAGGCACACCACCATTGCCAGCAGGTTGAACTGCCCGTACAAGGCAAACCGCACCAGTTCCACCCCGTGGGTGAACGGGTTCACCGCGCAGAGCCAGTACAGCCAGGGGCTGGCCTCGAGCATTTTCCATAGCGGGTACAGTGCCGAAGACAGGAAGAACATCGGGAAGATCACGAAGTTCATGACCCCGGCGAAGTTCTCCAGCTGCCGGATAGCGTTGGACAGCAGCAAGCCCAGGGCGCTGAGCATCAGGGCCACCAGCAGCAGCGCCGGCAATGCCAGCAGCAGGCCCTCGACCGGGGGCTGGACGCCATACAGCCAGGCAATGGCCAGGAAGGCATAGACCTGCAGCAATGAGATAAGCGAGGTCGCCAGCAGCTTGCTCGCCAGCAGGAATGCCCGGGGCAGGGGGCTGGTCAGCAGCACCCGCATGCTGCCCATCTCCCGGTCGTAGACCATCGACAACGAGCCTTGCATGCCGTTGAACAACAGGATCATGCACGCCAGCCCAGGCACGATGTACACCTCATAGGGAATGTAGGTGTCGTAGGGGGCGATGATGGCGATGCCCAGTGCCGCCCGAAAGCCGGCTGCAAAGACCAGCAGCCACAGGAGCGGGCGGACCAGCGCACTGAGCAGGCGCGTGCGTTGCAGCATGAAGCGCAGCCATTCGCGTATCACGATGCCGCTGAAACATTGCCAATACGCATTCATGAGCAAACTCCCGGCGTGGTCAGGCGAGTAAAGGCCGAGCCCAGGTCACCGCCATGGGCCTGGCTCACGGCATCGGCTCGGCCACTGGCGACGAGGCGGCCTTGATGCAGGATCAGCAGTGCGTCGCCGGGCTGCACTTCATCCAGCAGATGGGTGGTCCAGAGCACGCTGATGCCTTGCTCGCTGCACAGTTGCCGGACATGCAAGCCAAGGGCCTGGCGACTGCCCGGATCCAGGCCGACGCTGGGCTCGTCCAGCAGCAACAGGCGTGGTTCATGGAGCAGTGCCCGGGCGATTTCCACCCGACGACGGTGACCGCCATTGAGATTGCGCACTCGTTCGTCGCGTCGCTCAGCCAGGCCCTGGCGGGCCAGCTCGGCGTCGATCCTGGAACCTCCCTGGCGCCGCGACAGGCCATGCAGGGCGGCGTGATAACGCAGGTTCTGCTCGACGCTCAGGTCCAGGTCCAGGGTGCTCTGCTGGAAGACCACGCCCAACTGACGCAAGGCCGCCCGAGGCGAAGCCTGCAAGCAGTGGCCGCCGACACGGATCTCGCCTCGCTGCACATCGTAGAGGCGCGTGAGCAGGGCGATCAGCGTCGACTTGCCAGCTCCGTTGGGGCCCAACAGCGCGGCGAACTGCCCGGCGGGCAGCGCGAAACCGACTTGCCTGAGGGCTTCGCGGGCGCCATAGGCGAAGCTCAGGTCACTGACCTGCAAGGCGTTCATGGCGTGACCACCACGCCCCACGGATAGCGCCCGACTTTCACCGACTTGAGCACCTTGCGGCTCTGGACATCGATCACCGAGACATCACCGCTCACGCCGTTGGTCGCCAGCAGTTGGCGTTGGTCCGGGGTGAACGCCAGTTGCCAGACCCGGCGGCCCACCAGCAGGTAGTCCAGCACTTCGAAAGTCTTGGCGTCGATCACCGCCACATGGTTGGCCGGGCCCAGGGCGACGAAGGCGAGCTGGCCGTCGGCACTGAGCTTGATGCCCACCGGTTGCACCTTGTCCGGGTGTACGCCCTTGATCTGGAAGGTCAGGGTCTTGAGCACCTGGCGAGTCGCGACATCAAGGATGGTCAGGGTGCCGCCGATCTCCGCCGACGCCCAGAGTTGCGAGCCATCGCGGCTGAACTCGACGAAACGCGGCCGCTGGTCCACCAGGGTGTTGTCGGCCAGGGTCTGGGTGCTGGTGTCGATCCAGTGCAGCATGTTGGTGGTTTCGCTGGTGTTGACCGCCCACTTGCCGTCGGGGCTGACGGCCATGCCCTCCGGCTCGACGCCCACGCCGATCTGGCCGAGCACTTCGGAGGTCTGGGTGTCGATCACCGTCACCAAGGCGTCGTCCTCGTTGGAGACGTAGAGCCAGCGGTCGTTGGGATGCAGGGCGAACTGTTCCGGATCCTTGCCGGAGGGCAGCTCCTTGACGATCTTGCGGGTGGCCACGTCCATCACCTGGACCCGGTCCGAATCGCTGGCGCAGATGTACAGGAGACGGTTGTCGTGGGACAGCAACAGGCCCCGTGGACGTTGGCCCACCGGCAGGGTCTCGATGACCTCCAGGCGCTGCAGGTCGATCAGGCTCAGGCTGTTGTCCTTCTCGTTGGAGACCCAGGCGATGCTCGCGGCGGCGGGACCGGCGGCGAACAACGCCATGCCCAGGGTGAGGACCTGGCAGGCTTGGAGCAAGGGGCGAGGCATGGCGGTTTCCTTATTGTTGTTATCGATCAGGGGTAACGGCAGCTCACTTCGGGTTTGTCATAGCCCAGGCTGTCCATTTCGTTGGAGGGGTGCAGGAAGCCGTCCTGGGGGGAGGTGCTGACCAGGGCCCGCGGCTGGACCAGGGGAATCGGTTGGCGCAGTTGGCCATTCCATGGCCGGTAGCTGAGCTTGCGGCCCTTGAAGCCGTCCAGCGGCAATTGATCGCTCAGAGCCAGTTGGCGGATTGCCGACGGGTCGTCCTGGCGCAGCTTGCTCACCGCGCTGGCGATGCTGCGCACGGCGATCCAGGCCGCGAAGTCACGGTCGTTCATCCAGCGGCCGGCCAGGGCCTCGAAGCGCTTCTGCAGTTGCGCCGCGCCGTAGGTTTCCACGGTCTTGTGCCAGCCGGTGGGCACCAGCCCCTGGGTGCCGGCCACCGGCCGCGGGTACCAGGTCTGGTAGGGCAGGTATTCGCCGAAATCCCCGCGTTCGTCCGCCACCAGCACCACGTCGTATTCGGCGGTCTGGGTGAACAACGGCATATCGGCCTGGGCGCTGCGGCGCTGATCGTTATCGAACTGCCAGGCTTTTTCGGCGACGGTCTTGATGCCGAAGCGTTTCATGGCCCGGCGCAGGGCGGCGGCGTAGGCCTGGTCGTCGGGCGTCTGGCCGACGATCAGCAAAGCCCGCTGCCATTTGCGCACGACGCTGAACTGCACCAGGGCATCGGCGAGCATGGCCCGGTCGGGCAGGCTGTGCAGCACGTTGCCCAGGCAATCGGTGGTGCGCAGGCTGTCGTCGGGACTGCCGGCATTGAACAGCAGGCTGTCGGGCAGGGCGGCGCTGAGCTGGCGCAGGCTGTCGGCCGGGGCGTTGACCACGAACAGCCGCAGGCCCTGTTCATGTTGCGCGCGAGCGGCTTGCACCAGCGCTTCGGGGCTGTCGACGCTGGCGCTTTGCAGGCGGTAATCGTGCTTCAGGAAACGCCCGGTACTGTTGCTGTCGACGATCGCCAGCTCGGCGCCGCGCAGCCCGGCGTCGGCAGGCTCGGTAATCACATTGGACAACAACGGTCCTGGATCGGGGCGATAACCCAGGTAGCCGATGCGCACTTGCAGTGGCGCGGCATCGTTCGCGTGAGCGGTTGCCGCTGCCAGCAGTGAAACCAGGGCGTAACTGACGAGCCGGCGCATGACATCCTCCATTGCGGGTAGCGCCAGCATAGGAAGGCCGGGGGCATGGGGAAATATGCAGAAAGTACCGCCGGGGCAGTACCAAGGTAGTAGCTCGCCGTCGCCGCCAGGGTTTTAGGATGCAGGCAATCGTCATCGACCAGGAGTGGACAGACCGTGCGGATTTTCAAGGCCCTGCTGCTGCCGTTTCTGCTGATCCTGAGTCTGATCGGGGTGGATCGTCCCAAAGCCTGTCACCGCCCAGGCCCTCCTGTGGGAGCGAGCTTGCTCGCGATAGCGGTGGTTCAGTCGGCCTCGGTATTGGCTGTGCCGCCGTCATCGCGAGCAAGCTCGCTCCCACAGGGTATGGGTGTCAACTTCGGGGCGGAACGCTAGTCATGTCGGCCCTCTGGCGCATCAATCTCTGGGTCACGGTGTTTTTCGCCCTGGTGACCCTGGCGTGCTCCCTGTTGTCGCTGCAGCAGGCCATGACCGATGTGAAGCGCGAGCTGCAATCGGCCGAATCGGTGGTGCATTACCTCAAGGAAACCGCCGAGCGCGACCCGGCCAGCCTGCAGACACGCCTGACCGGCAGCCTGCGGCATGTACGGATACGCTGGCTGGCACCAGGGGAAGAATTTCCGGCAGGTGCCGACAGCGGGCTGCAGGCCTGGCTCGGCCATCGACTGCTCGCCGATGGCCCGGCGCCGCAGGTGGTGGATCTGCGTGATGGGCGGCGGGCCTGGATCGCTGTCGATCCGCGGGACGAAATCGACGAAATCCTCGATTCACTGGTGCAACTGCTGGGCGTCTGCGCCATGGCCCTGTTGCTCAGCCTGTTGGTGATTCGCTGGGCGGTGCGCCGGGTCATGTCGATGCTCGACCAACTGCTGGGGGCGTTGCGCCAGGTGTCCAACGGCGACCTGAATGTGCACTTGCCCGCCGAAGGCATACCGGAGGCGCGGCAACTGGCGGGGCACTTCAATCGGATGACCGCCGCCCTGGCCCAGTCCCAGGCCGATAACACCCGGCTCACCCAGGCACTGCTGGCCGTGCAGGAGCAGGAACGTACGCATCTGGCCCAGGCGCTGCACGACGACCTGGGCCAGTATGTGACGGGCATCCGCGCCCGGGCCTGCCTGCTGCGCCTGGTCACCGGCCAGCCGACCGTGCTGGAGCAGACCGTCAGCCAGCTCGAAGCGGATTGCGAACACCTGCAACAGGGCTTCCGGGCCTTGGTGCACGACTTGTATCCGGTGGTGCTGCAGCACTTGCCGCTGGAAGAAGCCGTCGAATTGCTGGCACGGCAATGCCGCGACACCCATGGCATTGCCTGTGATTTGCGCATCGAAGGGGCCTTGCCGGCATTGTCCGGCTCGGACAAGACCCACCTGTATCGCCTGTTGCAGGAAGCGCTGACCAATGTCGCCCGCCATGCCAATGCCACCCGGGTAAGGATCCGCCTGGGCCAGCGTGCCGGCCGCTTGCGCCTGCTGGTGCGGGACAACGGCCGAGGGGCACAGCAGCCGCCCCGACCGGGTGTCGGCCTGCATTCGATGTGCGAACGGGCCCGCAGCCTGGGCGGCGAGCTGCGGGTGATCTGCCAGCCCGGTGCCGGCTGGGCGCTGGCCTTGAATATTCCCCTGGAGGCACGATGAACATTTTGTTGGTGGATGATCACGCGGTGGTCCGGCAGGGCTACGCCAGCCTTCTGCGAGCCTTGATGCCGGACCTGCAGGTTCGGGAAGCGACCACCGGCGAAGAGGCGTTGAGCCAGGTGCAGGAGCAGGTGCCGCATCTGGTGATCATGGACTTCGGCCTGCCTGGCATCAGCGGGCTGGAAACCACCCGGCGCCTGCGTCAGCGCCTGCCGCAACTGCGGGTGCTGTTTTTCAGCATGCATGACGAACTGCCATTGGTACGCCAGGCGCTGGATGCCGGCGCCTCGGGGTACCTGACCAAGAACTCGGCGCCCCAGGTGCTGGTGGAGGCGGTGCGACGGGTATTGGCCGGCCATGCCTATATCGAACAGTCCCTGGCGACACAACTGGCCTGCGCCAGCTCCCGGCATGACGCCGACCCGCGCCTGCAATGCATGACCCAGCGAGAGCTGGAGATCTTCGTCATGCTCGCCAAAGGCACGCCTGCGCGCACCATCGCCGAACAGCTGTGCATCAGCGCCAAGACGGTGTCCAACCATCTCACGCTGCTCAAAAGCAAGTTGCAGGTCAGCTCGCATGCCGAGCTGGTGCACTTGGGGATTGATATGGGGGTGGTGCGGGTGGCGGGATGAATCCCGGGTTCCACTGCGACGGTCAACGGTGGTGAGGGGATTTGGCGGAACGTCGCAACGTCCCGCTGGGCTGCGAAGCGGCCCCTCTTCAGTCGGTTCGCCGAGTTAACCGAACTGGGGCCGCTTCGCAGCCCAACGGAGATAAAAAATCCCCTTGCCACAGGTGTGTGCCGAAAGGCTCTCATCGATCCCAGGATTGCGGGCATCCCTTGCAACCCTGCATGTTGGCGTCCTGGAAATTCCCGTAATGCTGACGCGACCCACTCAGGTCAGCCTGCTCCAGGTTGCTTTCTCCCAGCTTGACCTCTTGCAGATTGGCGTCGCGCAGGTCGGCGCCCTTGAGGTCGGCCTTGCTCAGCCAGGCCATTTCCAGGTCGGCGGCTTGCAGGTTGGCATCGTGCAGGCGAGCGCCGGACAAGCGGGCGAACTGAAGATACGCGCCGGTCAGGTCGGCACGCTGGAACTGCGCACCCTGGGCGAACAGCCCC
This sequence comes from Pseudomonas sp. NFACC43, assembly GCF_900119645.1. Lineage (NCBI taxonomy): Bacteria > Pseudomonadati > Pseudomonadota > Gammaproteobacteria > Pseudomonadales > Pseudomonadaceae > Pseudomonas > Pseudomonas sp. NFACC43. Next base: position 115,129 of record NZ_FPKK01000005.1, on the reverse strand, counting down.
CATCCCTGGATCGCCTTGAGCGTGGCGCCGCTGAAATCGGCCAGGCGCAGATTGCTCTGCTGCAGGCTGGCACGGGTCAGGTTGGCGCCTTGTAGCTGGGCTTTCTCAAGGTTCGCCAGGTCCAGGCGCGCGTGCCGCAGGTCGGCGTCACGCAGGTCGGCACCACTGAGGTTCATCTTGCGCAAGTCCTGGTTCGCCAGTCTTGCGCCCCGCAGGTTGGCGCCGGGGCATTGGCTGGCTTCGGCAATGACGCAGCCGTTGAGGGTGAGCGGGGTGTCGAGGTCGTCGGCGTTGGTACATGCCGCGATCAGCAGCAGTACAAGAGGCAGGTAGTTCATGGCGGCTAGCTCGCAGAGCGGTGTGGGAGCGAGCTAGCCCGCGATGGCGGAGCATGAGCTGGCAGTAATGTTGACTGCCGCGGCGCTATCGCGAGCAGGCTCGCTCCCACAGAGGGTTGGTATATCGATCGCAGTTCAGGTGGGGACGGGCTACTTCTGCGCCGTCGCCTTGTCCCAACTCGGAATCTTGAACACCCAGAACGACCCGCCCTGGGCTACCGGCTTGGTCAGCTCGGCCATGTCGCCGCCCCACAACGGCACCGCGCCGCCATAACCGACAGTCACGCCGATGTACTGCTCACCGTCCTGCTCCCAGGTGATGGGTGGGGAGACGATGCCGCTGCCGGTCTGGAATTTCCACAGCTCCTTGCCGGTCTTGGCATCGAAGGCCTTGAAGAAGCCGTCGCCGGTGCCGGTGAACACCAGGTTGCCCTTGGTGGCGAGCACGCCGGCCCACAGCGGCAGCGGCTCCTTGTGCTCCCAGACCACCTTGCCCGTGGTGGGGTTCATCGCCCGCAGGCTGCCGACGTGATCGTCATACATGCGCTTGATGCGAAACCCCATGCCCAGGTAGGCCGAGCCTTTCTTGTAGTTCACTTCCTCGGTCCAGTATTCCTCCTTCCACTGATTGCCGGGGACGTAGAACAGTCCTGTGTCCTGGCTGTAGGCCATGGGGTTCCAGTTCTTGCCGCCCAGGAACGGCGGCGAGACTTCCACCGGCTTGCCCTTGGTTTCGCCGGGCAACGGCTTGGCCGGACGCTGGCCGGGATTCTCCACCGGCCTGCCGGTCTTGAGGTCGATGTGGCTGGCCCAGGTGATGTTGTCGACGAAGGGGAAGGCGTTCTGCAGCTTGCCGTTGTTGCGGTCCACGACATAGAAGAAACCGTTGCGGTCGGCATGGGCGGTGGCCTTGATCACCTTGCCGTCCTTGTCCTTGTAGTCGAACAGCACCAGCTCGTTGTTGCCGGAAAAATCCCAGGCATCGTTGGGCGTGTGCTGGTAGAACCACTTCACTTCGCCGGTGCTCGGGTCGACGCCCACCTGGCCGGAGGTGTAGAGGCTGTCATAGTCGTGGGGGTTGCCGTCCTTGGCCGTGCGGGCCCAGGTGTTCCACGGGCCGGGGTTGCCCGCGCCGACGATGATGGTGTTGGTCTCGGGGTCGAAACTGGCGCTCTGCCACGGGGCGCCACCGCCGTGGCTCCAGGCCTCGACCTTGCCGGTTTCGGTGGTCTTGTCGTCTGGCCAGGATGGGGCCTTCACATCGCCGGTGGGCGTGCTGTCCTTGCCGTTGAGGCGACCCATGTGGCCTTCGACGAAGGGCCGCATCCAGACTTCCTCGCCGGTGTCCGGATCGCGAGCGAACAATTGCCCGACCACGCCGAACTCATCGCCGGAACTGCCGTGGATCAGCAGCACCTTGCCGCTGGTCTTGTCCTTGATCAGCACCGGGGCGCCGGTCATGGTGTAGCCGGCGGAGTGATCACCGAACTTCTTGTTCCAGACCACCTTGCCGGTGTTCTTGTCCAGGGCGACCACCCGCGCATCCAGGGTACCGAAGTAGATCTTGTCGCCATAGATGGCTGCGCCGCGATTGACCACGTCGCAGCAAGGACGAATGTTGTCCGGCAGCCGGTGGTTGTAGGTCCACAGGCGCTTGCCGGTCTTGGCGTCGAGGGCGAACACCCGCGAGTACGAGCCGGTGACGTACACCACGCCGTCGCTGACGATGGCCTGGGATTCCTGGCCGCGCTGCTTTTCGTCGCCGAACGAATAGGACCAGGCGGGCGTGAGCTTGAAGACGTTCTTGTCATTGACCTGGGCCAGCGGGCTCCAGCGTTGGGCGTTGGTGCCCATGCCGTATTGCAGCACGTCGCGGGTGGTCAGGTGGTCGTTGGCGATGTCCTCCCAGCTGACTCCCGGCGTGGCGGCGCTGGCCATGGGGCTCAACGAGAGACTGCCGGCCAGCAGCAAGGCGTGCAAGGCCACGGTCAGGGGGGAGAGGGCGGGTAGCGTTCTTATTGTCATGGTGGCGGTTCCCAGTGGAGGTTTTGGCCTGACTAGGTTCGGTCGCGCCGGGGGCCGGCCGATACGGAAAAAGTCCCGCCCTTGCCGGGAAGACTTCCTGAACCGGCTGTCTTTGCGACCTGCGTCGGATGACCCGATACCAAGGAACTAGGACCCGGCCACCAAAGCAGCATTCGGCTGGTGCGGCACGGTTCCTAAGATGACGGCACGGCCTCTGCAGAGAGGTCGGCGTGCAATCCAGAGGGCATAACAATGACAACAAAACGCAACGCCATCATCGCTACCGCATTGCTGATGGGGCTGACCGGCGCAGGCTCCGCATGGGCCCATGGCAACGTAGTGCCCCAGGCAGTGGAAACCAAGGGCCTGACCCCGATCAAGGACACCAACCTGCCATTGGACGGCGATGGCTGGGCCTCGCAGAACCCTTATCGCAATTCTCCCGAACGTGAAAAGGCCGTGGAGATCGGCGCTTCGGCGTACAACCAGAACTGTGCCGCGTGCCATGGCCTGGAAGCCAAGTCCGGCGGGATCGCACCCGACCTGCGCATGCTGGACGCCGCCGAAGCCGGTGACGAGTGGTTCGTCGAGCGCGTGCGCCACGGTGCGGTGCGCGATGGCCGGGTCTACATGCCGAAAATGGCCGACTACCTGAGCCAGGAAGCGCTCTGGGCGGTGCGCACCTACCTCGACAGCGTGCACGTCGAGGAGTGACCGCCATGCGCTGGTTCGCCTGGGTAATCTGCTATGTTTTGCTGGGTGCCCAGGCGGTTCAGGCCCAGGTGCGCAGCTTTGACCAGATGATTGCCGCCGGGGAGTTGAAGGTGGCGGTCTACAAGGACTTCGCGCCCTACAGCTTCGAAGACGACGGCCAGCCCAGGGGCGTCGATGTGGAACTGGCCCAGGCCCTGGCCAAGGCGCTGGGTGTGCGGCTGAAACTGATCTGGGCGCCCCCCGGCGAGAAGCTCGACGACGACCTGCGCGATTACATCTGGCGCAGCAGCCCGCTCCACGACCGACAATTGGCCGACCTGATGATGCGGGTGCCCTACGATCACGATTACGTGCAAAGGCGTAACGATGTCGGTGAGTTGGAAAATGCCCAGGTGGTGATGTTCGGACCCTATCAGCAGGAGTGTTGGCAGGTGGCTTATGACCGCCGTCGGCTGGACTCGGTAGGCAGCGTCGCGGTATTCCAGCAGCACCCTATCGGTGTCGAAGTCGACAGCGTGCCGTCGTTCTACCTGACTTCGGTATTCAACGGCATGCTCAGCGCCAGGACCCGCCATTACCCTGGTGTCGGCCAGGCGTTCAAGGCCATGCACGCCGGGGAGGTCGATGCCGTCATGGCCATGCGCGGCGAAGTGGACTGGCAAGTGCACCAGGCGCGCGACCCGCAGCTGGCCCTCGCCGAGAATGCCTACCCGAACATGGGCAAGCAGCGGTGGGAAATCGGCATGGCGGTGCATGAAAGCAATCGCCAGTTGGCCTATGCGGTGGAAGAAGCACTGGAAGGCTTGATCCGCGACGGCAGCCTCAAGGCTGTCTACGCCCATTACGGCCTGCGTTACGAAGTGCCCGAGATGTACCAATAGGAGCACCAGGATGAAATGGCCTGCTTATCGCTTGGGGTGTTGCCTGCTGTGGTGCGGCCTGTCGTTGATGGCGCAGGCGGCGGTCGAGCCCGGCAAGGATCCGGTGCCCTCGGTGATGTGGGCCTTCTATCACAAGCAATTGCTGGGTGACGCACCGTTCGTGTTCGATGACCGGGTCCGGCTGCTGGCGCCGCCCTTTGCCGAAGATGCGCGCCAGGTACCGCTGGAAATCGATGCGCGGGCTTTTGCCGCAGACGTGGTTCGGATACTGGCCTGGGCCGAGCTGAACCCGTTGCCGAAGATCGTCGATTTCCAACCGGGAGAGCGGGTGCTGCCCTGGTTGTCGATTCGCATCCGTATCGAACAGGCCACGCCACTGCGGGCCGCCGTACAGACCCGCGACGGCCTGTGGCACGTCGGCTCGACCCTGATCGACGCGGCCGGGGGCGGCTGCACCGCGCCCAGTGTGGTGCGGACCCAGCCGGGGTGGGAGGAACACCTGGGCGAAGTGCTCGGGGCGCGCTACCCCCGGGGCGACACCAGCCGCCTGCGCCTGCAGGTGGCCCACCCGATGGACAACGGCCTGGTGAGCGGCATCCCGGAATTCTTTCTCGACCAGGCCCAACTGCTGGACGCCGAAGGCCGGGTGCTGGCGCGCCTGGAATTGTTCCCGGCGGTCAGCGAAAACCCCAACCTGGGCTTCGACATCCAGGGCCCCGGACAGACCCGCCTGTCGTTGCGCGACAACAGCGGCAACACGTTCGAGGCGGCGATCCCCTGACCACAAGGAGCGCGCCATGCGTTGGCTGCTGCTGATCTTCATCTGCCTGAACGGGCCAGCCTGGGCCGGGGCAGACTATACCCTCCAGCCCCGGCGGATCGCCGAGGGCACCTGGCTGCTGGAAGGCAGTACGGAGAATTTTGCCAAGGGCAATGGCGGCAACATCGTCAACACCGGTTTCATCGTGACCGATGCGGGGGTGGTGGTGATCGACACCGGGCCGTCCAGGCGTTATGGCGAGGCCTTTCGCCGGGCCATCGCGGCGACCACGGATAAACCGGTGATTCGCGTACTGCTGACCCATCATCATCCCGACCATGTCCTGGGAAACCAGGCGTTCACCGACGTGCCCATCGCCGCCCTGGCGGGGACTGGGGAGCTGTTGCGCCAGCAGGGCGACGCGATGGCCGAGAACATGTACCGGCTGGTAGGCGACTGGATGCGCGGTACCGAGGTGGTATTGCCTACCCAGGTCCTGGAGCCCGGCAGGCTGGTGGTGGGCGATCATTCCCTGCGCCTTCTGCAACTGGCCGGGCACACCGGGGCCGACCTGGCGATCCTGGACGAGACCACCGGCGTGTTGTTCGCCGGCGACCTGGTGTTCTACGAGCGAGCCTTGACCACCCCCAACAGCCCGGGGCTGGAGGTCTGGCTCAAGGACCTGGACACCTTGCAGGCCTTGCCCTGGAAACTGCTGGTGCCCGGCCATGGTCCGGTGGCAGGCGACCTCCGGCCCTTTGCGCAGATGCGCGATTACCTGGGCTGGCTCGACCAACTGATGCGCGACGGCGCCGCCCGGGGCGACGACATGGCCGAGATGATCCGCAGCCCCATCCCCGAGCGATTTGCCGGGATCAGCCTGACCCGTTATGAGCTGATCCGCAGTGTCAGCCATCTTTATCCGCGTTATGAACGCGCGGGGATGAAGCGGGTCGATGCCCGATGACCCTCGGCTGAGCAAACCCTCTGTGGCGAGGGGGCCGTCGCAGGAGTTGTGGGCACAGGCAATGGCCCCACATGTACCAAGGAACTAGGAAACTCAACACAGCGGGCAATTGTTGGCGGCGCCGCCGGGCCCAAGAATCTGCGGCAGACCGGGAAAATTTCCCGGGTATAACAATAACCGCAGAGGTAGCCGTCATGACTCATCCCGCACGTCGCCAACCCTTCGCCATCAGCCTGCTGCTCAGTGCCATGCTGCTGTCCGGTTCGGCCCTGGCCGCCGTGACCGACCAGGAAATCCTCCAGGATCCCAAGAACCCACAGCAGGTCGTGACCAACGGACTGGGCGTCCAGGGTCAGCGCTACAGTCCCCTCGATACCCTCAATGTCGACAACGTCAAGGACCTGCGTCCGGTCTGGGCGTTCTCCTTCGGCGGCGAAAAGCAGCGCGGCCAGCAGGCCCAGCCGATGATCAAGGATGGGGTGATGTACCTCACCGGTTCCTATTCGCGGGTGTTCGCAGTGGACGCCCGCACCGGCCGGAAACTGTGGCAGTACGATGCGCGCCTGCCCGACGACATCCGCCCTTGCTGCGATGTGATCAACCGTGGCGTGGCCCTGTACGGTGACCTGGTGTTCTTCGGCACCCTGGATGCCAAGCTCGTGGCCCTGAACAAGGACACCGGCAAGGTGGTGTGGAGCAAGAAGGTGGCCGACCACAAGGAAGGCTACTCCATCAGCGCCGCTCCGCTGATCGTCAATGGCAAGCTGATCACCGGCGTGGCCGGTGGCGAGTTCGGCGTGGTGGGCCAGATCAGTGCCTTCGACCCGAAGAACGGCGAACTGCTGTGGACCCGTCCGACCGTGGAAGGCCACATGGGCTACGTCTACAAGAACGGCAAGGCGGTCGAGAATGGCATTTCCGGTGGCGAGGCCGGCAAGACCTGGCCGGGCGACCTCTGGAAGACCGGTGGCGCGGCGCCCTGGCTGGGCGGCTACTACGACCCGGAAACCAACCTGTTGCTGTTCGGCACCGGTAACCCGGCCCCGTGGAACTCCCACCTGCGCCCTGGCGACAACCTCTATTCCTCGTCGCGCCTGGCCCTGAACCCGGACGATGGCAGCATCAAATGGCACTTCCAGAGCACGCCTCACGATGGCTGGGACTATGACGGCGTCAACGAGCTGATCTCGTTCAACTACAAGGAAGGCGGCAAGGACATCAAGGCCGCGGCCACCGCCGACCGCAACGGCTTCTTCTACGTGCTGGACCGCACCAACGGCAAGTTCATCCGTGGCTTCCCGTTTGTCGACAAGATCACCTGGGCCAGCGGCCTGGACAAGGACGGGCGGCCGATCTACAACGAGGCCAGTCGTCCGGGGGCGCCGGGCAGTGAAGCGAAGGGCAGCTCGGTGTTCGTCGCTCCGGCCTTCCTCGGCGCGAAGAACTGGATGCCCATGGCCTACAACCAGGACACCGGGCTGTTCTATGTACCGTCCAACGAGTGGGGCATGGACATCTGGAACGAAGGCATCGCCTACAAGAAAGGCGCGGCCTTCCTCGGCGCCGGTTTCACCATCAAGCCGTTGAACGATGACTATATCGGAGTGCTGCGTGCCATCGATCCCAAGACCGGCAAGGAAGTGTGGCGCCACAAGAACTTCGCGCCACTGTGGGGCGGGGTGCTGACCACCAAGGGCAACCTGGTCTTCACCGGTACGCCTGAAGGTTTCCTGCAGGCCTTCAACGCCAAGACCGGGGAAAAGGTCTGGGAATTCCAGACCGGTTCCGGTGTGCTGGGCTCGCCCATCACCTGGGAGATGGACGGCGAGCAATACGTGTCCGTGGTTTCCGGTTGGGGCGGCGCGGTTCCCCTGTGGGGCGGCGAAGTGGCCAAGCGGGTGAAGGACTTCAACCAGGGCGGCATGCTCTGGACCTTCAAGCTGCCGAAGGACCTGGTGGCCAAGCGCTGAGCCAACCTTGGTAAATGCAGAACCTGTGGGAGCGAGCTTGCTCGCGATAGCGGTCGATCAGCCACCCTCCATGCTGGAGCTGCCGACCTCATCGCAAGCAAGCTCGCTCGCACAAAGAAGCCCCGCTCATCCTCGGATCGCAGCAAAACCTACGACCAAATAACGAGAGCCCCCCCTGCCAACGACGCATTCGTCCGGCTTCCGGGGCTCTCTACCATCGGCCTATCGCCTGTCCCGTGACAGGCATCGACCAGGCAGAGGCCCAATCATGATCTATGCACAACCCGGAACCCCAGGCGCCGTCGTTTCCTTCAAACCGCGCTATGGCAATTTCATCGGCGGCGAATTCGTCGCGCCGGTCCATGGCGAATATTTCACCAACACCTCGCCGGTCAATGGCGAAGTGATCGCCGAATTCCCACGCTCCAGTGCCGCCGACATCGACAAGGCCCTGGATGCCGCCCATGCAGCCGCCGACGCGTGGGGCAAGACTTCTGTCCAGGACCGCGCCCTGGTGCTGCTCAAGATCGCCGATCGTATCGAGCAGAACCTGGAGATCCTCGCGGTCAGCGAAACCTGGGACAACGGCAAGGCCGTTCGCGAAACCCTCAACGCCGACGTGCCACTGGCCGCCGATCATTTCCGTTATTTCGCCGGCTGCATCCGCGCCCAGGAAGGCGGGGCGGCAGAAATCAACGAGTTGACCACCGCTTACCATTTCCATGAACCGCTGGGCGTGGTCGGGCAGATCATTCCGTGGAATTTCCCACTGCTGATGGCGGCCTGGAAACTGGCGCCGGCCCTGGCCGCCGGTAACTGCATCGTGCTCAAGCCGGCGGAGCAGACGCCACTGTCCATCATGGTTTTTGCCGAGCTGATCGCCGACCTGCTGCCGGCCGGTGTGTTGAATATCGTCCACGGTTTCGGCCGCGAAGCGGGCGAGGCCCTGGCCACCAGCAAGCGTATCGCCAAGATCGCCTTCACCGGTTCCACCCCGGTGGGCTCGCACATCATGAAATGCGCCGCCGAAAACATCATCCCGTCCACCGTGGAACTGGGCGGCAAGTCACCGAACATCTTCTTCGAAGACATCATGCAGGCCGAGCCGGCCTTCATCGAAAAGGCCGCCGAAGGTCTGGTGCTGGCGTTCTTCAACCAGGGCGAAGTCTGCACCTGCCCATCCCGGGCCCTGGTGCAGGAATCGATCTACGCGCCGTTCATGGCCGAAGTCATGAAGAAAATCGCCAGGATCAAGCGCGGCAACCCGCTGGACACCGAGACCATGGTGGGGGCCCAGGCCTCCCAGCAGCAATACGACAAGATCCTTTCCTACCTGGACATCGCCCGGGAAGAGGGCGCCGAGCTGCTCACCGGCGGCGCGGCCGAGCGCCTGGAAGGCGACCTGTCGAGCGGTTACTACATCCAGCCGACCCTGCTCAAGGGTCATAACAAGATGCGCGTGTTCCAGGAAGAAATCTTCGGCCCGGTGGTAGGGATCACCACCTTCAAGGACGAAGCCGAAGCCCTGGCGATCGCCAACGACAGCGAGTTCGGCCTCGGTGCCGGCCTGTGGACCCGCGACATCAACCGGGCCTACCGCATGGGCCGGGCCATCAAGGCCGGGCGCGTCTGGACCAACTGCTACCACCTGTACCCGGCCCACGCCGCGTTCGGTGGCTACAAGAAGTCCGGTGTCGGCCGTGAAACCCACAAGATGATGCTCGACCACTACCAGCAGACCAAGAACCTGCTGGTGAGCTACGACATCAATCCGCTGGGGTTCTTCTAACCCGATAGCACAGCTGCACCTGTGGGAGCGAGCTTGCTCGCGATAGCGGCCGATCAGTCAACCTGCGTGTTGAATGTCTCGACTTCATCGCGGGCAAGCTCGTTCCCACAAGGGGTAGGTAGTGGCATGTCATCCACCCCATACCAACGCACCCCATCCACCGCTTCGAAAGTAGCATTCGAGCCTGGGGCGCTGGATGCCTTAATGACCTTGCCGGAATCGCCCGGTACAAGAAGAGGAAAGACCCATGTGGACTAAACCCGCGTACACCGACCTGCGTATCGGCTTCGAAGTGACGATGTACTTCGCCAACCGATGAGTGCGGGCCCGGCCTGACGCGTTCAGGCCGGGCTACCCAATGGTCTGATTGCAATCACGGTGGGATGCTTTAGGCTCAGGGTATCCCAAGACAATAACAACAGGCTTACCAATGAGCCATGCACCTGTGAAGATGAGCCTCAGTCCACTGCGCAAGTTCGTATCCCCAGAAATCATGTTCGGTGCCGGCTGTCGGCACAATGTCGGCAATTACGCCAAGACCTTCGGCGCGCGCAAGGTGCTGGTGGTCACCGATCCAGGCGTCATCGCCGCCGGCTGGGTGGGGGACGTCGAGGCCAGCCTCCAGGCCCTGGGCATCGATTACTGCATCTACAGTGACGTTTCACCCAATCCCCGGGTCGAGGAAGTGATGCTCGGTGCCGAGCTGTACCGGGAGAACCACTGCGATGTCATCGTCGCGGTCGGTGGCGGCAGCCCCATGGATTGCGGCAAGGGCATCGGCATCGTCGTTGCCCATGGTCGCAACATCCTCGAGTTCGAAGGTGTCGACACCCTGCACATACCCAGCCCACCGCTGATCCTGATTCCCACCACGGCCGGCACCTCGGCGGACGTGTCGCAGTTCGTGATCATCTCCAACCAGCAGGAGCGGATGAAGTTCTCCATCGTCAGCAAGGCGGCGGTGCCGGACGTGTCGCTGATCGACCCGGAAACCACCCTGAGCATGGACCCGTTCCTGTCGGCCTGTACCGGTATCGACGCGCTGGTCCACGCCATCGAGGCCTTCGTGTCCACCGGGCACGGACCGCTGACCGACCCCCACGCGCTGGAGGCGATGCGCCTGATCAACAACAACCTGGTGCAGATGATCGCCAACCCGGCGGATATCGCGCTGCGGGAAAAGATCATGCTCGGCAGCATGCAGGCCGGACTGGCCTTCTCCAACGCCATCCTCGGCGCAGTACACGCCATGTCCCACAGCCTGGGCGGTTTCCTGGACCTGCCCCATGGCCTGTGCAATGCGGTGCTGGTGGAGCATGTGGTGGCATTCAACTACACCTCGGCGCCGGAGCGGTTCAAGGTGATTGCCGAGACACTGGGCATCGATTGCCGGGGGCTCAACCACCGGCAGATCCGCACCCGGCTGGTGGAGCACCTGATTGCTCTCAAGCGTACCATCGGTTTCCACGAAACCCTGGGGCTGCACGGGGTGAGCACCTCGGATATTCCGTTCCTGTCGCAACACGCGATGGATGACCCGTGCATCCTTACCAACCCTCGGGAGTCGAGCCAGCGGGATGTCGAGGTCGTCTATGGCGAAGCCCTCTGACGAGCAACAGAAAGCCCTGGCAGGGCTGCTGGGCCTGGGCAACCACTCGACACGCAAGAGCCATTATCCGGAGCTGGCGGCACGCCTGGAGGAGCTGGAGCAGGCCAAGTACCGCCTGCAGCAGCTCAACGACCAGCTGGAGCAGCGGGTGGCCGAGCGCACCGATGCACTGCTGGAGGCCAACCACAACCTGCAGCAGCAGATCGCCCAGCGCAAGCTGGTGGAGCAGCAACTGCGCCAGGCCCGGGACGCCGCCCAGGCCGCCAATCGCAGCAAGGACAAATACCTCGCCGCCGCCAGCCACGACCTGTTGCAGCCGCTCAATGCCGCACGCCTGTTGATCGCCACCTTGCGCGAGCGCGCGTTGCCCACCACCGAGCAATTGCTGGTGGAGCGCACCCATCAGGCCCTGGAAGGCGCGGAAGACCTGCTCACCGACTTGCTGGACATTTCCCGGCTGGACCAGGCGGCGGTTCGTCCCGACCCGGCGTCGTATCGGCTGGATGAGTTGCTGGCACCGCTGGTGTCGGAGTTCCAGTCGGTGGCCGGCGCCGCGGGCTTGGAGCTGCGGGTGCGCTTTATCGATGAAGCGGTGTTGACCGACCTGCGGCTGATAACGCGCATCCTGCGCAATCTGCTCAGCAACGCCTGTCGCTACACCGATCATGGCGGCATTCTCCTGGCGGCACGGCGCAGGGGCGGGTGGGTGAGCCTGGAGGTCTGGGACACGGGACGCGGCATCGCGGCGGATAACCTGGAGTCGATTTTCCTCGAGTTCAACCAACTGGACGTGGGGCGGGCCGCCGATCGCAAAGGGGTAGGGCTGGGGCTGGCGATCGTCGAACGGATCGCCAATATCCTCGGTCATCGGGTCCAGGTACGCTCCCGGCCGGGACGCGGCTCGGTGTTCAGCATCGAGGTGCCGCTGTCCGTGGACAAACCGCTGCCCGTGTCGCAGATGCCCATACAGGCGATGGCCGGCAACCCGTTGCCGGGCCGCCGTTTGCTGGTGATCGACAATGAACTGAGTATCCTGCAGAGCATGGCCGCATTGCTGGGGCAGTGGGGTTGCGACGTGTTGATCGCGACAGACGAAGCCGGGGCCCTGGATGTATTGCAAGGGCATGCACCGGAGTTGATCCTGGCGGATTTTCATCTGGATCATGACGTGGTGGGCTGCGAAGTGGTCAAGCACCTGCGTGAGCACTTCCAGCAGCCGATCCCGGCGGTGATCATCACCGCCGACCGCAGTGACCAGTGTCGTCGCGCCTTGCGCAAGCTGAACGCACCGCTGCTCAACAAGCCGGTCAAGCCCGGCAAGCTGCGGGCGGTGTTGAGCCAGATGCTCGGGTAAGGCCCAGGGTTGATGGGTTAAGCGGATTTCATGTTATGTTATCCGCTTTCGTTTGGCAGGGATTCTCATCCTCGCCAGGCGTGGACCCCCACGATCCCTTTGCATCCGAGTAATGCCATGAGCCTATTCCCACGCGCGACGAGTCCGTCCGGCGTCAGCGCGCCCACCCTGGCCTCCAGCGCCGCCGCCACCCACGTCCGCATGCTCGCCATCGATGCGTTGCGCGGTTTTGTCATGCTGTTGATGCTGGTGGACCATGTCCGCGAGACCTTTCTGCTGCACCGCCAGGTCAGCGACCCCATCGACGCACTGAGCGTCACCCCGGACCTGTATTTCACCCGCCTGCTCAGCACGCTCTGCGCCCCGGTGTTCATTTTCCTCACCGGCCTGTCGGCGTGGCTTTACAGCCAGAAACACACCGCGGGCCAGACGTCGTTGTTCCTGCTCAAGCGCGGCCTGTTCCTGGTGTTCCTGGAACTGACCTTTGTCTGTTTCGCCTGGAACGCCGAATTCCCGCCCAGGACCTTATGGCTGCAGGTGATCTGGTGCATTGGCCTGTGCATGATCGTCCTGGCCGCTCTGTTGCACCTCAAGCGCAGTTGGCTGATTGCCCTGGGGGTGGTCATCGTCGCGGGGCACAACCTGCTCGATGGCGTGGTGCTGGGGCCTGACTCGCCATTTTTCGTGCCTTGGTCGATTCTTCACCAGCGCGCGTTCATCGATATCACCGAATTCACCCGGGCTCGCACCACTTATCCGGTATTGCCATGGATCGGCGTGATCCTGCTGGGCTGGGCCATCGGGCCGTGGTTCGGCAAGGACACTGCGCCTGCGGTGCGGCTGCGCCGGCTGTTGCAGGTCGGCATCGGCCTGCTGCTGGCCTTTGTCTTGATCCGTTACCTGAACGTGTATGGCGACAAGCCCTGGGTCCAGACCGGTGATGCGCTGCGTACCGTCATGAGCTTCCTGAGTGCGACGAAGTATCCGCCGTCCCTGATGTTCCTGCTGCCGACCCTGGGCGTGGGCTTGATACTGCTGGCGCTTTTCGAGAAAGCCCGGCAGCGGGGCAGCATCGCGCTACTGGCGATCTATGGCGGCGCCCCGATGTTTTTCTATCTGCTGCATCTTTACGTGCTCAAGGCGCTGTACCTGGTGGCGGTGGCCATCTGGGGGACCAACCAGGGCGCCTATTACGGCTTCGACCACCTGCCGATGGTCTGGCTGTGGAGCGTGCTGCTGGCGGTCGTGCTGTTTTTCCCCACGCGTTGGTTCGCAGGGGTCAAACAGCGCCGCCGTGACATCGCGATCCTGAAATACTTCTGAAGGCCGGGATCTGCGGGGCTTGCGCGTCAATGCCAGTCCCGCTGGGCCATCAAAATGCCCGATTTTACCCAGCGCTTTTGTCAGGAATATGAAAAAGGGGCTTCGGTCTCGTTATTTCATTATGTAAACTCCCCCCGCTGCGACAATCGGGCACGGCCACGCCAGGCCCGATGACGACCGTTTTGCAGTGTCCCTCACCCAGCTGAAGCCAAGACCTACAAGAAGTCAGCGCCGGAGAGACATAAATGAGAGGCCGACGCACTGCTCGGCCCTGTAGGTCCTTCCTCCAGTCCTTCTCGATAACCGCCATGCTGGCGCAGCCGGCCATGGGCGTGGTCTATCCTTGAGCAGACGGGAGGACGGAATGGCGTTCCATCCTAGGGATACACACATGTTGAAGAAAACACACACGGCGCTACTGGGCCTGGCGATGGCGATGGGTCTTGCGACCACGCACGCCGCCGAGCCAAAAAAAGTGGATGTCTTGCTCATCGGTGGGGGCATCATGAGCACGACTCTCGGCGTCTGGCTCAATGAGCTGGAGCCGGGCTGGACCATGGAAATGGTCGAGCGCCTGGACGGTGTTGCCGAAGAGAGCTCCAACGGCTGGAACAATGCCGGTACCGGCCACTCTGCGCTGGCTGAACTGAACTACACGCCGGAAGACAAGAACGGCAAGGTCGACATCTCCAAGGCCATCGAAATCAACGAGGCCTTCCAGATCTCCCGTCAGTTCTGGTCCTGGCAGGTCAAGAACGGTGTACTGAAGAACCCGCGCTCGTTCATCAACTCCACGCCGCACATGAGTTTCCTGTGGGGCGAGGAGAACATCGCGTTCCTGAAGAAGCGCTACGAAGCGCTCCAGGCCAGCCCGTTGTTCGCCGGCATGCAGTACTCCGAAGATCCCGAGCAGATCAGCAAATGGGTTCCGCTGATGATGCAAGGTCGTGATCCGAGCCAGAAAGTGGCAGCCACCTGGAGTCCCCTGGGCACCGACGTGAACTTCGGCGAGATCACCCGTCAGTTCGCGACCTACCTGCAAACCAAGCCGAACTTCTCCCTCAAGCTGTCCAGCGAAGTGGAAGACATCACCCGCAATGAAGACGGCAGCTGGCGCGTTTCGTACAAGAACCTGAAGGACGGTACCGAAACCGAGACCGACGCCAAGTTCGTCTTCATCGGCGCCGGTGGCGGTGCGCTGCACCTGCTGCAGAAGTCCGACATTCCGGAAGCCCGTGAATACGCCGGTTTTCCGGTAGGTGGCTCGTTCCTGGTGACCGAGAACCCGACCATCGCCCAACTGCACCTGGCCAAGGCCTACGGCAAGGCTTCGGTCGGCGCGCCGCCGATGTCGGTGCCGCACCTGGACACCCGCGTGCTCGATGGCAAGCGTGTGATCCTGTTTGGCCCGTTCGCGACGTTCTCCACCAAGTTCCTCAAGAACGGTTCGTACTTCGACCTGCTGACCAGCACCACCACCCACAACGTGTGGCCGATGACCAAGGTCGGTATCGAGCAGTACCCTCTGGTCGAGTACCTGGCCGGCCAGCTGATGCTGTCGGATGAAGATCGTTTCAATGCCCTCAAGGAATACTTCCCTGAGGCCAAGCAGGAAGACTGGCGCCTGTGGCAAGCCGGCCAGCGCGTACAGATCATCAAGCGTGACGAGGAGAAGGGCGGTGTCCTGAAGCTCGGTACCGAAGTGGTCGCGTCCCAGGATGGCAGCATCGCCGGCCTGCTGGGTGCCTCGCCAGGCGCTTCGACCGCTGCGCCGATCATGCTGACCGTGCTCGAGAAAGTCTTCAAGGACAAGGTCGCCACCCCGGCCTGGCAGGAAAAACTGCGCCAGATCGTGCCGAGCTACGGCACCAAGCTCAACGAAAGCCCTGAGCGCGTCGCTCAGGAATGGACGTACACCAGCGAGGTCCTGCAACTGGACCCGCCGCCGGCAATCGGCAAGCCAGGCGCTGCCGTGGTTCCGGCCAAACCGGCTGCCGCCCGTGAAGCCAATCCGGCGGCCGACATGGCGCTGTAAACCGGACGCTGTCTGGTCAGGAAAAAAACGCCGCTCATCGAGCGGCGTTTTTTTATGGGCGATGGCGGCGCGATCGTGACAGCGGCGCTCAGCCTTCTCAATGCCCGTTGCGTTCCACAGGGGAAAGGCCATCGGTGCCTGCCCCGCAACCCTCCCGAAAACGCTGGTCGAAATCCTCCGCCAACTGCGCCAGGGTAATGCTTCCCAGGCGCTTGAGCAGCAAGGCTTGCGCCTCATCGAACGCATCCGTCAGCGCCGCGTTGACGGCTTGCTCCACCAGGCACTGCGGGTGATCGGTGGACAGGCCGATGGCAAAGATCGTGGTGTTGCCCAGGGCCTGGTGGATGTCCAGCAAGGTCATTTCCGACAAGAGCTTGCTCAGGGTCCAGCCGCCACGGTGGCCTTTTTCCGAGGTGACGTAGCCCTGCTCCTTGAGCAGGGCCATGGTGCGGCGCACCACGACGGGATTGGTACCCAGCATCTGCGCGATGGTGTCGGAGGTGGCCGATTGCTGATGGCGATCCATATGGATCAGGACGTGAAGCATGCGGGACAGGCGGGTGTCGTTTCTCATGATCGCTTGGGGTTCTGAAGTCGATGCGGTGCCGAGTATCGCCTGTAATTGCAAAAGTTACGAGATCGTTGACAGCTGCTTTTCAAGAAACATACGATGTGTCGAGACTTTTGCAACGCCTTCCAAATCACGCTGGAGAACGACCATGGATTACGACGTCATCATCGCCGGCGGCAGCTATGCCGGTCTGTCCGCAGGTCTTCAACTGGCTCGCGCCCGGCGCAGGGTGCTGGTGATCGATGCCGGCCAGCGTCGAAACCGCTTCGCCGCGACGTCCCATGGCTTCCTTGGCCAGGACGGTCGTGCCCCCGGAGACATTGCCGAGGATGCTCGTCGGCAGTTGATGGCCTATCCAACGGTGCAATGGCTTGCCGATTGCGCAGTCAGCGCCCGCAAGGAAGGGGATGGCTTCAGCCTGGAAACCGCCGGCGGGCAATGCTACAGCGCCCGGCGCCTGCTGCTGGCCACGGGAGTGACCGATGAGCTGCCGGCGGTGCAAGGCCTGGCCGAGCGCTGGGGCAGAAGTGTTTTCCATTGCCCGTACTGCCACGGCTACGAGCTGGAGCAAGGGCCCATAGGCGTGCTGGCGACTTCGCAAATGTCGCTGCACCACGCCTTGATGCTGCCGGACTGGGGGCCCACCACCTTCCTGCTCAACGGCGCGTTCGAGCCTGACCCCGAACAACGGGCGAGCCTCGAGCGGCGCGGCGTGACACTGGTATCGCAACGGGTGCGGCGCATCGAGGGCGAGCGGGCCGACGCCGTACTGGTCGATGGGTGTGTGGTGGCCCTCGATGGCCTGTTCGTCTTGCCGCGCACCCGCGTCGCCGGCACCCTGGCCGCGACCCTGGGCTGCGATTTCGAAGACGGCCCGCTTGGCGCCTTCATCCAGAGCGACATGACCCGGGAAACCAGCGTGCCGGGGGTGTTCGTCTGTGGTGATGCGGCCATGCCCTTCGGCTCGGTGGCGCTGGCCGTCGGTGATGGCGTGCGGGCGGGGTCGGGGGTGCACCGGTCGCTGATTTTCGACACGCATTGAAATCGGCACGCCTGGTTGGGCTCACGCCTGGATCGCCCCGGTCGCCACGGCGAAAGCCAGCATTACCAGGCTGACGCCCCAGGCCCAGAAAAAGGTGTACGCCATGTGCTTGCGCAGTTCCACGCCGCTCAGGGCCAGTGCCAGGTAGACGCTGGGTACCACCGGGCTGATGGAGAAACCGGTGTTCTCGCCGATCAGCATGGCGCGAGCCACGGCCTCGAGGGGGACCCCGGCAGCGGCGGCCACGTCCTTGATCACAGGCAACAGGGCGAAGTAGTAGGCGTCCGGCGAGAAGATCATGCCCAGGGGGACGCCGAACATACCGATGATCACGTGCAGGTACTGGGCCGAACCGGCTGGCAGGATATCGATCAATGCCAAGGCCATGCCATCGGACATCTTGGCGCCGGAAAGCACGCCCAGCAGCACGGCGGCGGCCATCATCACCAGCACCATTTGCAGCGCATCGAACGCATGGGCCTTGAGACGCTCGGCCTGTGCATCCAGGGAGGGGAAGTTCAATGGCAAGGCGATACCCAGGCCGACCATGAAACAGGCATAGAGCGGAAAGATGCCGGTGAACAGGCACGCCAGGATCCCGCCGGTCAGGATCACATTCAGCCAGTAGCGCAGGTCCCGGGGAGAGAGGCTGAACTCACGGCCCTGGAGTTGCAGTTCATCCAGGTCGCATGTGGCCGCCGCGCCCAACGACAGGGGGCGACGGCGCTGGGCCCGCAGCCCCAGCACTGTCGCCACCAGCAGCATGCAGGCCAGACCCACCATCTGCACCGGCAGCAGCCCCAGCCACAGCTCGGTGGCATCCAACCCGGAGACAGCGGCGGCCCGGGCCGTGGTGCCGCCCCAAGGCACCATGTTCACGACCCCCGCCGTGGTACCCACCAGGCACAGCAGCATGGCGGGGCTCATGTTCAGCCGCTTGTACAAAGGCAGCAACGCCGGAATGGTCAGCAGGAAAGTGGCGGCGCCGACCCCGTCCAGGTGCACGACGGAGGTCACCAGTACCGTGACCCACGCCACGGCGAGGGGCTTGCCGCCGGTGCTGCGGATCAGCAGGTTGACCAGCGGGTCGAACAATCCACGATCGCGCATGATGCCGAAAAACAGGATGGCGAACAGGAACAACGCGGCCGTCGGGGCCACCGTGGCCAGCCCGGCCTTGATGAATTCACCGATCTGTCCAAGGTTGAAACCGGCCAGCAGGCAGATGGCGACGGGCAGGGTGGTGAAAGCCACCACGGGGCTGATCCGGCGCATCAGTATCAGCCCGATGATGCCCAGCATCATCGTGAATCCCAGGAGAGTGATCATGTTGCGACCTCGCTTTTTATTGTTGTCGGCGGTTCGGGTGGAAGAGCGGTCAGCCCGGTGGTTCGGGCAGGCACAGGGCCAATAACAGGTAGCTCAGGCTCTTGCCGTGGCGGTCGAGGCCGCAGCTCAGGTTCACGCCCCCCTCCAGTGCATCTTCGAGCACGAAGTTGAGTGCCTTGAGGTTCGGCAGCTCGTAGCGATGGACCCGGGAGGGCCGTCGCGTGGCGAATTGCGCGGCGACGCGCGCCGCGCTCAGCTCGCGTACCAACCATGGGTAGTGCGCCGGATCGTGGGGAAACACCGCGACACTGAGGATGTTGCCTTTGTCTCCGGCGCGGGCGTGGGCGTAGTCGGCGAGCAGGACCGTGTTCATCAGTGCCACTCCAAGGTCGTATGGATTTCGCTTCGCGGCAGAAGGAAGCTGCGGGTCGTGACGGCTTCGCTGAGGTGGCGACGAACGCCTCCGCCACCGGCCGGTCCGTTGGTATAGAGCGACTCCACCTCGGCCAGGAGAGCTTCGACCAGAGATCGCTGGGAATGGGTCAGGCCAACCCGCACGCGTACATCGTCGAGCGCTGGGGCCTGGGCCAGGCGTTGTTGCAGATAGCGGCCATCATGGTCGTTGAACAGGCTGGCGATGCCGGATAAGTCGATCCAGGGCTGCACGCCGGGTGCCAACCTGTCGAAGCGCTGCAACAGGATTTCCCGGGCCAGGGCCGCACGGGCCACGGCGCCAGGGCCGGCATAGGAGATTTCCGCCTCGCCGAACCAGAGGCCGCGCACGCCCACCAGGCCCTTGAGTGTGTCGGGACGCGGATGCCCGAGCAGGCCGCTGATTTCCACCCGGTCGTCGCCCAACGACCGCACCTGTGCCTGGCCCAGGTCCAGCACGACGTCTGGTGTCAGGTATCGCTGTGGGTCGTGCACTTCATACAGCAGTTGCTCCTTGACTGTCTGTTCGCTGACCCGTCCACCACAATGGCGGGTCTTGCCGAGGATCAGGCGACCGTTCTCATGGATCTCGGCGATCGGGCAGCCGAGGTTGGCCGGATCCGGAACATCTTTCAT
The DNA here is from genome assembly GCF_900119645.1 of Pseudomonas sp. NFACC43. Lineage (NCBI taxonomy): Bacteria > Pseudomonadati > Pseudomonadota > Gammaproteobacteria > Pseudomonadales > Pseudomonadaceae > Pseudomonas > Pseudomonas sp. NFACC43. The sequence goes on along the minus strand of NZ_FPKK01000005.1, from coordinate 95,354 downwards.
CCCTGGATGGGCAAAATAGCCGCCGGTGACTTGGGTGCAACACTCCAGCAGGTGCCCGGCCGCGGTCGCAACCGCCATCTTCTGCCAATCGTCGGCGGCCCAACCCAGCCCGTGTCGTATCGCCCCCACCGCCAGCGACGGATCGGCTACCCGACCGCAGAGCACGACACCGGCGCCTTCGGCCAGCGCCGTCGCGATGCCGTCGGCGCCGGTATAGACATTCACCGACACCGGGTCGTGTTCCGCCGGAGCCAGGGACAGCCAGCGATCGTAGCGTGCTGGCTTTTGCTCCAGCAGGTCGTCGCCCAGCACGCAGGCGATTTTCAACCCGGGGTAGCGTCCCCCGAGGCTGTCCCGCAACCGTTGTGCCGCCGCCCTGGGGTTGGCGGCGCCGCCGTTGGTGATGATGGGGATCCCGGCTTCGATGCACACCTGCATCATCGGTTCGAGGAAGTCGAACAGCCGGGACGCGTATCCAGCCTGGGGATCGAGCCTTTTGCGCAGTTGCGCCTCGGCCAGGGTCCGCTCGGCCAGCAGCTCGAGCATGATGTAGCGCTGGCCGCTTCGTTGCGCCAGGTCCTGGGCCAGGCGCAGCGCGGCATCTGGACGGTCATTGGCGAAACCGGCGCCGCACCCGACGAGGATTGTTTTTGTCATGTCCATGTCCACTGAGGCGATGGCTCATGGTGGCTGCAACGCATTGTTCTGTGAATTTTAAAGGTAAGATAAATTGATCCAGTATCTTTATAAGTGCGCCCATGAACGTTTCCTTCAGACAGCTTCGCGCCTTCATCCTGATTGCCGAAACCTCCAGTTTCACCCGTACCGCCGAGCAGTTGCATCTGTCCCAGCCAGCCCTGAGCTACAGCATCCGCAGGCTGGAAGAAACCATGGGGCTGGCGTTATTGGCGCGTAACACCCGCAGTGTCGAGTTGACGCCGGCCGGCGAACACTTCCTGCCCCAGGCCAGGCGGATGCTCAGGGACATGGACGATGCCGTGCGCGACGCTCGCGATACTCTCAGCCTGAGCCGCGGCACCCTGCGCCTCGGGGCGTTGCCCACCGCTGCCGCGTCCTTCCTGCCCGTGGTCATTGCCTCGTTCCAGCGCGAGCACCCGGGAATACGAGTGAGTGTGCTGGACGGCCGTGCGGGGGAAATCATGGGCTGGGTTCAGCGCGGCGAGGTGGACGCAGGCATCACCTCATTGCCGGACGACCTGTCCGGGCTGAGCTTCGTACGCCTGTTGGATGACAACCTGGTATTGCTGGCGCACAAGGATCATCAACGCGACAGTCTGGACGGCTGGAAGCGCCAGCCCTATATCGCCCTGACACCCGATACCAGCATCCGTCCCCTGGCAGATGCGGCGTTGCGCTATTTGAATGTCGAGCCGGAACCGGCGTGGGAGGTGGCCCACATGAGCACGGCCACTGGACTGGTGCGCGAAGGCCTGGGATTTTCCCTGCTGCCGGCCAGTTGCACGGCGGTGTTCAACATCGGTGAGCAATGCTCGGTGATTGCCATCGACCAGCCCGGTAAGCGCTCCATCGGACTGCTGCAGCGCAAGCCGGTGGCCCAGTCACCGTCGTTGAGCCGGTTCATGCAGCATTTGCGGCAGACGTTGCGGCAGGAGCCGCTTTGATGGGGTGGGATGCCGTTGCGCGGGGTACGCGATAACGGCGCCCGGGCCAATCCCTACTGCGTGCCAAACATGGCCGTCCAGTAGATTCCCGCATCACTTTTCGGATCGGTGGCGTACCCGGCGCCCAGCTCGCGGTATTGCGGGTTCATCAGGTTGGCGCAGTGTCCTGGGCTCGCCAGCCAGCCGTCCACCACCTTGAGGGCGGTGTCCTGTCCGGCAGCAATGTTCTCGCCGATCAGCTGGCCGAGATAGCCGGCCAGTTCGGCGCGGTCGCCGGGCATGCGGCCGTCTCGGTCCTTGTGGTCGAAGAAGTTATTGTTGGCCATAGCTCGGGCGTGGCTCACGCCAGCGAGGGCCAGGGTGGCGTTCCACGACAGCGGTGTGGTGGCCGAGAAGGCTTGCGTGCCACAGCGGCGCGGCTGTGCGCGGGCACTGTTGATCAGCTTCAGCAGTTTCTGGCCTTCGGCCTGCCAGTCGCCCAGGCGCGCCGACAGCAGCGGGCGCGCCAGTACGATTCGCCATTCGCGGTCCATGCGGCTGACCCCGATGTCGACGAACTGCGGGTCGAGCACTACCTGGCAGAAACTCTCCTGCACGGCTTTCATCGCCGCTTGGGCATCCCGCGGGCCCGACAGGCTGATGGCCTGCACGTTGACCATCGGATAGGCCGCCCGCGCCAGTGCTTGCTGCAGATCGCCAATGCCATTGGCCGACAGGATCAGTCGCGAATCCATCGCCAGCGGCGGCAACTCCAGCGAGGCCTGGCCGGCGCAGCTCTGGGATTGGCTGCGGTAGAGATTGATGGACTCGACCAGTTGCGTCTCTTCGGTGGCAGCGGCACCGGCGGCGAAGGCCAGGCCCAGCGACAGCACCACAAGACGCATGGCGGATGAAATGGCACGCATGTAAATCTCCCTTGAGCGGACGGCGCCTATGATGCGCAATTTTTGCCCCGCTGGGGCAACGGTTTCACGCTCTGTTGAAGTCCCTGGCACGATACCGTCCGGCACCGCTTGGGACACTCCTCATCGTATGGGATCGATTTTGTGCCAAATAAGTCCATTTCCGTGGTTTTTAGCCGGCCAATCATAAAGGATTCGACTGCAGCGGCGGCTGTTGAAAGCGCCCTGGGACGCCGACCTTCGACAAATCCCCCTGAATCTGCGTTCATGCTGGCTGTCAAAGTCGTGAGCCGCCCATGAAAGCGGCTCGCCCATCGAACAGAAGCCGGACCATGGAAGAAAGAACCTACGAACTGCTGGAAGTCGCCAATGGCAAGCCCGTCAAGCTCTGGACCCAGGGCGTGCCGGTTCAAGCCGAGGCCCGCCAGCAACTGATAAACACGGCGAAGATGCCCTTCATCTTCAAGCACCTGGCGGTGATGCCCGACGTGCACCTGGGCAAGGGCTCCACCATAGGCAGCGTGATTCCCACCGTGGGTGCGATCATTCCTGCCGCGGTCGGGGTAGACATCGGTTGCGGCATGATCGCCGCCCGTACCTCGCTGACCGCGACCGATCTGCCGGACAACCTCCATGGCCTGCGCAGCGCCATCGAGAAAGCCGTGCCCCACGGGCGTACGGTCAGTCACGGCGGGCGGGACAAAGGCGCCTGGAACAGCGTTCCCCCACAGGCCGACCAGGCCTGGGGCGCGCTGGCCGAGCGGTTCAAGGCGATTACCGACAAGTACCCGAAGCTGGCCCGGAGCAACAATCGCCAGCACCTTGGCACCCTGGGCAGTGGCAATCATTTCATCGAGGTATGCCTGGACGAAGCCAACCGGGTCTGGTTCATGCTGCACAGCGGCTCGCGCGGCGTGGGCAACGCCATCGGTAGCTTGTTCATCCAATTGGCCCAGGCCGACATGCGCCAACACCTCGCCAACCTGCCGGACCGCGACCTGGCCTATTTCGAGGAGGGCAGTCGGCATTTCGACGATTATGTGCAAGCGGTGGGCTGGGCCCAGGATTTCGCCCGGCAGAATCGCGCGCTGATGATGGACGCGGTGATACGCGCCACCCGCCAGGTCATCACCAAGCCGTTCGAGGTGGCGCTCGAAGCGGTCAATTGTCATCACAATTACGTGCAGAAGGAACGCCATTTCGGGCGCGACGTCCTGGTCACTCGCAAGGGCGCGGTGTCGGCGCACAAGGGCGAGCTGGGGATCATTCCAGGTTCGATGGGGGCCAAGAGCTTTATCGTCCGGGGGCTGGGCAACGAGCAATCGTTCTGCTCCTGCAGCCATGGCGCGGGCCGGGTCATGAGCCGCACCCAGGCGAAAAAACGCTTCAGCGTCGAAGACCAGGTTCGCGCCACCGCTCATGTGGAGTGCCGCAAGGATGAGGCGGTGATCGATGAGATCCCCATGGCGTACAAGGATATCGATCAGGTCATGCACGCCCAGCGTGAGCTGGTCGAGGTCGTGCACACCTTGCGTCAGGTGGTGTGTGTCAAAGGTTGAGGAAGCCCGTCATGTTGAATGTGGTTGAAAGGCAAGCCAGCGCCGCCTTGCGCCAGCGGATGGAAAAGGCCGGCTGCGCCTTCGATTTCCTGGTGCTCGCTCCCGAACCGGGTGAGGCGGTCACCCCAGCGCTCCACCGCGAGGCGGTGGACCTGCTGTTCCGGTCCATCATGAACCAGTGGCTGGAGCGCCATCGCCAGTTGATCCTTGATCCTCGGTTTGCCGGCGCCACGCCTCCCGATATGCGCTGGGATCTGGACAAGGCCAGGCCCAGGCCCCTGGACCGGCAAGAGATCGAGCAACTCCTGCATGCCGACAAGGCGGCGCACGACCCGCCGCCTTTTGCCTTGTACGAAGCATTTTGCGAGCCGCCCTACGGCACTCGCTTCGTCGACGACAGCCCACAGGCGCTGTTCAAGGACTGGCTCGATGTGCTCGGGCTCGAGGAGGGGGCCGAGGTGCTGACCTGGGTCGACAACTTCAACCTCGACTGGCTGGCCAGCGACGAGCCCGATCCGGCACGTGATCCCTGGAGCAATTACTTCGAAGATGGGCTGGAGTGGTGGGGCGTGTGGTGCCTCAGTATCTGGAATCCCCGGCGCCGCACGCTGAGCGTGCTGGCGGCCAGCACCACGGATTGACTCCATCGGCCCTCGTCCTGCCTCCTTGTCAGCGCGCGGCTTGCACCTCACCTGCCGACACCGCGCGGGTCATCACACCGATGGCCGCCAGGGCGGCGATCACCAATCCGGGGGACGTCGCCAACAGGACGCCGGTCGTTCCTGCGCCGGCCGCCAGGATCTGCCCGGCGGCCAAGGGGCCTGCCACCGAGCCCAGGCGCCCGATGGCCACCGCCGCCCCGACGCCTGTCGCCCGCACGGCGGTGGGGTAGGAGGGCGGCGCCAACGCATAGAGCACTAGTTGCGCCGCCATCACGAACAGTCCGGCGGCGAATCCGGCGATGGTCATCGGCACGATGCCGACTGAAAAACCCACTCCGGCCAGTGCGCTCAACAAGCCGGCATAGACGAACAGCACCACCTTGATGCCGTTGCAGCGGTCCAGCAACCAACCACCGAGCAACGACCCGAGGGTACCGCCAATGTTGAACAGCATCTGCACCAGGCCGGCCTGGGGCTTGCTGAAACCTTGTTCCAGCAGCAACGAAGGCAGCCAGTTGAGCAACATGTACATCACCGTCAGGGTGAAGAAGTAACTCATCCAGAGGGACAGGGTGGTCCGGCTGCGACCCTCACCGAACAGCGCCTGGCCAGTGGAGCCGCGAGTTTGCGGGCCAGCAGCCCGTGCCTGGCGAAAGGCACTGGATTCCGGCAGCCACAGCAGCATCAATGGCACCACCAGCAGCGGCGCCAGGCCGCCGATGAAAAACGTCATCTGCCAATGTTCGCCCGACAGCATGGCGACCACCGCCGCCAGCGCTCCTCCCAGCGGAACGCCTGCGTACATCACGCTGATGGCGGTGCCGCGTCGCTGTTCGCCCACCGCCTCGGCACACAGGGCAATGAGGTTGGGCAGGGCGGCGCCAAGGCCCAGGCCTGTCATGAAGCGCACCAGCAGCAGGCTGGATACGCTTTCGACATGGGCTGTGCCGAGGGAAAAGACCCCGAACAGCAGCACAGCACCCACCAGGATTTTCTTGCGGCCGATGCGATCGGCGATCCAGCCGCCGAAGAAGGCGCCTGGCAGCAGCCCGATGATGCCGGCGCTGAATACCCAGCCCATCATTTTCGGGTCCAGGGCAAACGTCTGTCGCAGACCGGCGGCAGCGGTGCCGGCCGATTGCAGGTCGAAACCTTCGATCAACGCAACGATGAAACACAAGGCAATGGTCAGCGTTGCACGACGCGCCGGATGGTTCATGACAAGTCCTCTTATTGTTTTTGTCGGGGGCCGGTGATGGAGCCGGCGAGGCAGCGGGATTTAGATTAACAAAGCTAACTAAAAAATGAATGGCCTGAAGAAACGGGCTGGAAATCGATATTTTTTCCGTTAAATCATGGCCTTGAGGGAAAAAGGCACTAAAACGGCAAAACAAGTTAACGATATTAATGTTCGATTATCGGTCATTCTGGATTGACGAGAATGCCGAGGGGTTTCCATTCTCTTGTCCGGCATCCCTTCCAGCCGGAGGGGTGCGAACAAAACAACAACAATAATGGACGTCGAACATGCCCAATCTTGCCCGGGGCGCTTGTGTAGCGGCCCCTGTCACACGTTTCGCTCATCTGCTGGCCTGTTTCGGGCTGAGCCTGTCTTCGGTCACCGCGTCAGCCCAAGGATTGATCGACGACAGCCATGGCACCCTGACACTGCGCAATTACTACATGGATCGCGACTACAAGGATGACGGCGCCAAGACCGCCGCCAGGGAGTGGGCCCAAGGGGTGATCATGAACGTGGAGTCGGGATTCACCCCCGGCACGGTGGGGTTCGGCCTGGATGCCCGGGGATTGATGGGCATCAAGCTGGACTCCTCGCCGGACCGCAGCGGTACCGAGCTGTTGCCGGTGTCCAGTGGCGACAGGCGGGCACCGGATGAGTATTCGCGCCTGGCCCTGACCGGCAAGCTGCGTTTCGGCCAGACCACGGTGAAGACAGGCGATGTGTCGATCTTCCTGCCGTTTGCGTTCGCCAGCCCGTCGCGGCTGCTGCCACAGACCTTCCGAGGAACGACGCTCAGTTCCAAGGACATCGACGGTTTGACACTCAATACTGGCTATATCGATCGCATCAACCGGCGCGACTCCACCGACTACCAGGCAATGAGCATCGCGTCCCCCAACCGGCGCTTCAATGGCGCGGCCACTTCCTCGCACCTGGTTTACGCCGGGGGGGACTACCAGGTCGACAAGGCGCTCAGCCTGCGGGTCTATCACGCCGAAGTGGCGGACCTGTACCGGCAGGAGACCCTGGCGCTATTGCATAAGCTGCCCCTTGGCGACGGCGTACTGACCACCGACCTGCGCAGCTTCTTCAGTGGCGAAGACGGCGCCGCCAAGGCCGGGAAGGTGGATAACCGCAACGTCTCGGCTCTGTTCGGCTACCGCTGGGGCGGGCACAGCGTCAGCCTGGGTTATATGCATGCCAGTGGTGATACCGCCACGCCTTATGTGTCCGGCACCGAGTTGATGGGCCTGAGTGAAATGACCATGAGCTCGGATTTCCTCAACGCCCGTGAACGCACCTGGCAAGCGATCCATGATTATGATTTTGCCGCAGTAGGCGTGCCGGGCCTTCGGACCCGATTGCGCTACGTGCGCGGCGATCACATCGAGCTGGCCGCCTACAATGCCGAGGATCGCAAGGAGCGGGAATTGCAGATGGAGTTGGGTTATGTGATCCAGAGTGGCCCGCTGAAAAACGTCGGGCTGCTGGCGCGCAAGTCCATCTATCGCAATGATTTTCCCGCGGCTGCGGCGTTTCGCGACGAGAACCAGATCCGCTTTCTGGTGACCTACAGCGTGCCGATCTGGTAGGGCTCCAGGCCACTGTGGCGAGACCGTTCAGCCTCTCGCCACAGTGCGTTCTTCATGACTGGTAGACCTTCTTCAGCAACCGCAGCAGTTCTTCGCGCTCCGTGCCCGAGAGGGCCGCCGTGGAGTCCAGGTCGCTCTGGGCGGCGATCTGCTTGAGTTCCTTGAGCAGGGTTTCGCCGGTCTTGCTCAGGAAGATCCCATAGGAGCGCTTGTCCGGCTTGCAGCGTACCCGCACGGCCAGCGCCCGGCTTTCCAGCTTGTTCAGCAGCGGCACCACCTGTGGTGGTTCGATGGCCAGGGCCCGGGCCAGGTCGGCCTGCATCAGGCCCGGATTCTGATCGATGATCGCCAGCGCCGAGAACTGGGCAGGCCGCAGATCGTGAACGGCGAGCCGGCCGATCAGGTTCTGGAACAGTTTCAACTGAGCGCGGCGCAGGGCGTAACCGATCAGCTCGTCCAGCGCGGAGTCCAGCGGCGCCTGCACGGCAGCGACATCGGTCACGGCCTCGGCGGCTTCGGCAAGTTTTGCAGACTTGGCCATTGAAAAGAGCATCCTCAAGGTGAGTGATTAACAAGGCTATCCAGTTTGCCGGGGTTAGGCGGCCCTGGCTACGGTGGATTACAGATTTGTTGATCCGGCCTGCAGCGATCCTGAGAACGGCACACTGATAAATTGATTAATAGTTAATTGACATAACTAAATTTGCGGTTTAGTTTCAGCTCATCTTCAGCCCAGAACAAGAGAGCACGTGTCATGAGCAACTACGAAGGTCGCTGGACAACCGTCAAGGTCGAGATCGAGGAGGGCATCGCCTGGGTCACTCTCAATCGCCCGGAAAAACGCAACGCCATGAGCCCGACCCTCAACCGCGAGATGGTCGACGTGCTGGAAACCCTGGAGCAGGACCCGGCCGCCGGTGTACTGGTACTGACCGGCGCCGGGGACTCCTGGACCGCGGGCATGGACCTCAAGGAATACTTCCGCGAAGTGGATGCCGGTCCGGAGATCCTCCAGGAAAAAATCCGCCGCGAGGCGTCCCAATGGCAGTGGAAGCTGCTGCGCATGTACGCCAAGCCCACCATCGCCATGGTCAATGGCTGGTGCTTTGGCGGCGGTTTCAGCCCGTTGGTGGCCTGCGACCTGGCGATCTGCGCCGATGAAGCTACCTTCGGCCTTTCGGAAATCAACTGGGGCATCCCGCCTGGCAACCTGGTCAGCAAGGCCATGGCCGATACCGTCGGGCATCGCCAATCGCTGTACTACATCATGACCGGCAAGACTTTCGGCGGGCAGAAAGCCGCCGAAATGGGCCTGGTCAACGAAAGCGTGCCCCTGGCGCAACTGCGGGAAGTCACCGTGGAGCTGGCGCGCAACCTGCTGGAGAAAAACCCGGTGGTGCTGCGAGCGGCCAAGCATGGCTTCAAGCGCTGCCGCGAGCTGACCTGGGAGCAGAACGAAGACTACCTGTACGCCAAGCTCGACCAGTCGCGCCTGCTGGACAAGGAGGGCGGCCGGGAGCAGGGCATGAAGCAGTTCCTGGACGACAAGAGCATCAAGCCGGGCCTGCAGGCTTACAAGCGCTGAACGAGCAGGGCCCGGCGGCTGTTCGCCGAGGGCCCTCGACGCTACTGTGAACGTATTCCCGATAAAGACAATAAAGAGGAATCACCATGCTGGACGTGCCCCTGCTGATCGGCGGCCAGTCGTGCCCCGCCCGTGACGGTCGGACTTTCGAACGTTGCAACCCGGTTACCGGCCAAGTGGTGTCGCGCGTGGCCGCCGCTACCCTGGAAGACGCCGACGCCGCGGTGGCTGCCGCGCACGCTGCGTTTCCGGGCTGGGCGGCGTTGTCGCCCAATGAGCGACGCACCCGACTGTTGCGCGCGGCCGAACAGTTGCAGGCCCGCAGCGCCGAGTTCATCGCCGCTGCCGGCGAAACCGGAGCCATGGCCAACTGGTACGGTTTCAATGTGCACCTGGCGGCCAATATGCTGCGCGAAGCCGCTTCCATGACCACGCAGATCAATGGCGAAGTCATCCCCTCGGACGTGCCCGGCAGTTTTGCCATGGCCTTGCGTCAACCCTGTGGCGTGGTGCTGGGCATCGCACCGTGGAACGCGCCGGTGATCCTCGCCACCCGCGCTATCGCCATGCCCCTGGCCTGTGGCAACACCGTGGTGCTCAAGGCCTCGGAAGTCAGCCCGGCGGTGCACCGGCTGATCGGCCAGGTGCTGCAGGACGCCGGCCTGGGGGACGGTGTGGTCAACGTCATCTGCAATGCACCGGCCGATGCGCCGGCCATTGTCGAGCGGCTGATTGCCAACCCGGCGGTACGTCGCGTCAATTTCACTGGCTCGACCCACGTCGGGCGTATCGTCGGCGAGCTGTCGGCACGTCATCTAAAGCCGGCGTTGCTGGAACTGGGAGGCAAGGCCCCGTTCCTGGTGCTGGACGATGCCGACCTGGACGCCGCGGTGGAAGCGGCAGCCTTTGGTGCGTATTTCAACCAGGGCCAGATCTGCATGTCCACCGAGCGGCTGATCGTCGATGCGAGCGTGGCCGAGGCTTTCATCAGCCGATTGACGACCAAGATCGCTACGTTGCGTGCCGGCGATCCCGCGGCCGACGGCTCGGTGCTGGGTTCCCTGGTGGACGCCAGTGCCGGCCAGCGCATCAAGGGCCTGATCGACGATGCCCTGGCCAAAGGCGCGAGGCTGCTGGCGGGCGGGCAATTGGACGGCTGCATCCTGCAACCGACCCTGCTCGATGACGTCACCGCCGACATGCGCCTGTACCGTGAAGAGTCCTTCGGTCCGGTGGCGGTGGTATTGCGCGGCGAGGGCGATGAAGCATTGCTGCGCCTGGCCAATGACTCCGAGTTCGGCCTGTCGGCGGCGATCTTCAGCCGCGACACCAGCCGTGCGCTGGCCCTGGCACAACGCATCGAGTCCGGCATCTGCCATATCAACGGCCCGACTGTGCACGACGAGGCGCAGATGCCTTTCGGTGGGGTCAAGTCCAGCGGCTACGGCAGCTTTGGTGCCAAGGCCTCCATAGAGCACTTCACCCAGTTGCGCTGGGTGACGCTGCAGAACGGACCTCGGCATTACCCGATCTGAAATCCGTTGCGTCGCCGGCGGGCAGGCTTGAAGACCACCGCCGCGACGCAGGCCAATAATAATGACAAGGCCGCAGCCAGACGCTGCCACGCTCCGCTCGCTCAGCGCGACCCGAGCGTGCCTTGGTGGAGGAAATGCACGTGAGTTCCGAGTCCAGATCGTCCTCCCGACCCGACGCCGGGCGTTATCGCCAGGTGTCGATCGGTCATCCCGCCGTCGAGGTCAGCGAGGCGCAGGGCATCTTGCACATGCGCTCCCTGGAGGCCCTGGAGCCCTTGCCGGCGCGCCTGCTCGACCGCCTGGTGCATTGGGCCCAGGCCCGCCCGCAACAGACGTTCATCGCAGCCCGCGTGGCCGGTGGTGACTGGCGTCGAGTCAGCTATGCCGAGATGCTCGACAGCGTCAGGGCCATCGCCCAAGGCCTGTTGGGCTACGGCTTGTCCGCCGAGAGACCGTTGGTGTTGCTATCGGGCAACGACATCGAGCATCTGCAGATGGCCCTCGGGGCCATGTATGCCGGTATTCCCTATTGCCCGGTGTCACCGGCTTATTCATTGCTGTCCCAGGATTTCGCCAAGCTGCGGCACGTCTGCGACCTGTTGCAGCCGGGCCTGGTGTACGTCAGCGACGCGGCGCCTTTCGAACGCGCGATCAATGCAGTGTTACCCGCCGGCGTTCCCTTGATTACCGCGCGTGGAGAAATCCCCGGGCGCGCCCGGACTCGTTTCGCCAGCCTGCTGGCGCAACCCGGTGGTGTCGAGGCCGAGCGCGCCTTTGCCGCCACCGGGCCCGACAGCATTGCCAAGTTTCTCTTCACCTCCGGTTCGACCAAGCTGCCCAAGGCAGTGATCACCACTCAGCGCATGCTCTGCGCCAATCAGCAGATGCTGTTGCAGACGTTCCCGGTGTTCGGCGAGGAGCCGCCGGTGCTGGTGGATTGGTTGCCCTGGAACCATACCTTCGGCGGCAGTCACAACGTCGGCATCGTGCTGTACAACGGCGGTACGTTTTACCTGGACGACGGCAAGCCCACCGCCCAGGGCTTCGCCGAGACCTTGCGCAATCTCAAGGAAATCTCCCCGACCGCCTACCTGACCGTGCCCAAGGGCTGGGAAGAGCTGGTCAGCGCCCTGGAGCAGGACGGCGATTTGCGTGAGCGTTTCTTCGACCGCATCAGCCTGTTCTTCTTTGCAGCGGCGGGATTGTCCCAAAGCACCTGGGACCGGCTCGACAAGGTGGCCGAGCAGCATTGCGGCGAACGGATCCGCATGATGGCGGGGCTGGGCATGACCGAGGCGTCGCCGTCCTGCACCTTCACCACCGGGCCGCTGTCCGTGGCCGGCTACATCGGCCTGCCGGCACCGGGTTGCGAGGTACGGCTGGTACCGGTGGACGGCAAGTTCGAGGGGCGTTTTCGCGGGCCGCACATCATGCCGGGCTACTGGCGCTCGCCGCAGCAGACCGCCGAGGTGTTCGACGAGGACGGCTTCTATTGCTCGGGAGATGCCATCAAGCTGGCCGATCCCGGCAACCCGCAGTTGGGGCTGATGTTCGATGGGCGCATCGCCGAGGACTTCAAGCTGTCTTCCGGGGTCTTCGTCAGTGTGGGGCCGTTGCGTAACCGCGCGGTCCTGGAAGGGACGCCTTACGTCCAGGACCTGGTGGTGACCGCGCCGGATCGCGAGTGCCTGGGGGCGCTGGTCTTCCCGCGGTTGCCCGAATGCCGGCGCCTGTCGGGCCTGGGCTCGGCCGCCAGCGATGCCCAGGTGCTTGCCAGCGCACCGGTGCGCCAATGGTTCGCCGACTGGTTGCAGCGCTTGAATCGCCAGGCCAGCGGCAACGCCAGCCGCGTGGAATGGATCGCATTGCTCGATGAGCCGGCCTCCATCGACCGCGGCGAGATCACCGACAAGGGGTCGCTCAATCAGCGGGCGGTATTGCAGTGGCGAGCGGCGAAGGTCGAGGCGCTGTATCGCGGCGAGGACCCTGCGATCCTGCGGGCATGAGGCTATGCCCGTACCTGGAGGAACGGGCTGGCTCGCGAAGGTGGACATCTCCAATGTTCCTGTAGAGGGATCTTCAATGGGCCTTCGGTCCAGGTGTTTTTCCGATCCAGTTCAGTCCCGCCGTGACACACTGTCCCGGGCCTTCTACTATGGCGGCTGTCTGATTGCCTGGAAGTCCCTGGATGAGTAAGCCCGGCCAAACGGTGCTGATTGCGTTGCGCAAGATGATCGCTTCTGGCGAGTTGGCGGCCGGTGAACGGTTGATGGAGATCCCTACTGCGCAACTGTTCGGTGTCTCGCGAATGCCGGTGCGCATGGCGTTCCGGACCCTGGAGCAGGAAGGGCTGCTGGTGCGTTTTGGCGGGCGGGGCTTCCAGGTGCGCTCGGTCAGCGCCCAGGACATTGCCGGGGCCGTGGAAGTGCGTGGTGTGCTGGAGGGCCTGGCCGCGCGGCAGACGGCCGAGCGGGGGTTGAGTGACGAGGACCGTGCCACCCTGGAGCAATGCCTGGCCCAAGGCGATGCGTTGTTCGCCAAGGGCTATGTGACCGAGGAGGACCTGGAGGTCTATCACGATCTCAACATGCGCTTTCACCGGGTTATCGTCGAAGGCAGTCACAACCCGGCGATTGCCCATGCGCTGGCGCGCAACGACCACTTACCGTTCGCGTCAGTCACCGCCCTGGCGGTAGACCGACAGAACATGGCCGGCGAGTATCGGCGCTTCAACTATGCCCACATGCAGCACCATTCGGTGTTCGACGCCTTGATTCATCGCCAGGGGGCCCGGGCCGAGGCCATCATGCGCGAACATGCCAATGCCACCTTGCGTTACGCCGAAGTGTTCGGCTCGTCCTCGGCGGATGAGCGGATGACGGTGATACTGCGTCCTGAATAAAGCAGCCCCTGGGGTCTTGCACCGGGCGACAAGCCGACCGAGGCGGCGCATCCAGCCGCCTCGTCGACTGATGGGACGCCATTGCGAGCAGGCTCGCTTCCACAGGGGCGCGGGGTTGTCCGGCAGGTCAGAGATCCAGCACCAGCAAGGAAGTCTTCGAGCGGGAGCAGCAGGGGGTGAACTGATCGTTGCAGGCTTGCTCCGCCTCGGTCAGGAACATGTCCCGGTGTTCCGGCACGCCTTCCAGCACACGGGTCAGGCAGGTGCCGCAGACGCCCTGTTCGCAGGAGATCGGAATCTCGATGCCATGGCTTTCCAGCACTTGAACCACACTGCGGTCCGCCGGAATGTCGAACACCTGACCGCTGCTGACCAGCTTCACCGAAAAGCTGCCGTCATCGCCGGTGTCGACAGGCGTCGCGGCAAAGTATTCTCGGTGCAGGCAGGGTTCCTGCCAACCCTGGGCTTTTGCCGTGTCCAGCACATGTTGCATGAAGCCGCCGGGGCCACACACATAAAGGTGCAGATCATCGTCGGGCATCGCCAGCACCTGGGCGGCCTGCAGCGCCGTTTCGGGCGCTTCGTCGAAGTGCAGGAACACCCGATCGGCATACGCCGATTGCCGCAGACGCTCGACAAAGGCCGCCCGATCCAGGGACCGGGCGCAATAGTGCAGTTGGAAGTCCGCACCGTCCTGGGCAAGGTGTTCGGCCATGCACAGGATCGGTGTAATGCCGATGCCGCCGGCAAACAGCAGATGACGGCGGGCTTGGCTCGCGAGGGGGAACAGGTTGCGTGGTTCGCTGATGGTCAACCGCGTACCCGGCTGAACCTGCTCGTGCAGGCCGCGGGAGCCGCCGCGTGACGCCGGGTCCTTGAGCACGCCGATGAGGTAGCGGTGCCGCTCCTCGGGATGATTGCACAGCGAGTATTGGCGAACGAGGCCGTCGGGCAAGTGCACATCGATATGGGCACCGGCAGTGAACGCCGGCAGTGGCTGGCCATCGACACGCCTGAGCTCATAGCTGCAGATGTCCAGGGCTTCTTCGCGCCGTGCGGCGACCAGGACTTCGATCATGACCGGCCCTCCGCGAGCTGGGGTTGGGCAGTGCTGGCGATCAGTCCGGCCCGGGCCTCACGCTCTCGGGCAATCCAGCGCTCCAACACCCGGCGCGACTGTACGCCGCCAGCGTCGATATTGAGCTTGAGCAGGTTGCGTTGCGGGTGGTCCAGCAGGTTGCGTTGCTGGCGTTCGAGCATTTCCAGGTCTTCGCTGAAGATCTTGCCCTGGCCTTCGCGAATGCTCGCCGTCAGCGCCTCGTCCTGCGGCTGGAAATGCCGGGCCATGCCCCAGAAATACCAGATGGAGGTCTCGGTTTCCGGTGTGATGAAATCCACGACGATGCTGGACGCCTTGAACTGGGGCGCCGCGTGGTAACCGCCGTGACCGGCATGGGCGACGCCGACTTCGATCATGACGTGGCTGGGGGGCGTGAAGCGGCAGATCTGCCAGCGGTCCACCGGCACGTCGTCGGCCAGGTTGTTGCCGCGCAGGGCCATGCGCCAGAACGGCGGGGCCATGATGTTCTCCATATGCCGGGCGGTGATGACCTCGTCGCCCTCGACCGTGGTGACCGGGTGCGCTTCGTCGATCTCCTTCTGACCGATGCTGGATGCGTGCACGTAGGTTTCGTGGGTCAGGTCCATGAGGTTGTCGATCATCAGGCGATAGTCGCACTGGATGTGGAACAGGCCGCCGCCATAGGCCCATTCAGCGTTCTGCGCCCATTCCAGTGGGTGTATCGATGCCGGGTCGGCCAGCGCCTGGTCACCGGGCCAGACCCAGATGAACCCGTAGCGCTCCTGCACTGCGAAAGTCTTGTTGCAGGGGAAGCCGCGTACTCGCTGGCCGGGCATCTCGACGGTCTTGCCATCGCCTCCCATCATCAGCCCGTGGTAGCCGCACACCAGGTTGCCATTCTCCACGTAGCCCAGGGAGAGCGGGGCGCCGCGGTGTGGGCAGAAGTCTTCGACGGCGGCGACCTTGCCTGCCTGTCCTCGGTAAAAAACCATTTTCTCGCCACAGATCTGACGACCCAGTGGTTTGTCGGCGATTTCATCGGGGGTGCACGCAACGTACCAGGCATTCTTAGGGTACATGATGGATCTCCAGGCTGATTTTGTTGTTCTGTGGATCCATTAACTCTCTTAACTAGTTTTTCTGTCAAATGATTATTGACTGAGTTGCGATAACTTTCTGATCAATGGATCCATTAGCGGGGAGGGATCCTGAATCGAACCTATGGGCGGCAATGGGTTGGCTCCAATGTCCTCACAGGACATACTTCGATGCGGACCCTTGCGTTGCCATCGGAGTGTTTCATGAAGATCAAAGCTGTTCTGACCGAGCAAGACGTTGCGCAGTTGCTGGTTGCCGCCAAGGAGCTGGCTCACCAGCGCCAGTGGGCAGTGTCGGTTTGCGTAGTGGATGACGGCGGCCACCCCCTGGGGCTGTTGCGCCTGGACGAGGCTTCGGCGTTGTCGGCCTACATCGCCACCGAAAAAGCCCGCACCGCCGCCATGGGCCGACGTGACAGCAAGTTCTACGAAGACATGATCAATGGCGGTCGCCAGGCTTTTCTCAGCGCACCGCACCTGCAGGGGATGCTCGAAGGCGGGGTGACCATCCGCCATGACGGACAGTGCATCGGGGCCATTGGCGTGTCCGGGGTCAAGGCCGAGCAGGACGCCGAGCTGGCGCGCCTGGCGGTGGAAACGGTGCTGCCGGCGCTTGCCCCGGATGCCTGATCGCTGCACAAATCTTCCAGACGCCGTCGCCCGTGGCGTTTAACCTGTTCCGGGCCAATACACACGACAGGGCCAGCCCATGACCTCGCGCAACTGGATCGATCTCAAGCAGGACGTCACGTCCGGTATCGAGACCGTGCGCGCGCATTTCGAGGGGCATGCCTACGATCCCCACTGGCATGACACCTACCTGGTGGGGGTGACCGAGCAGGGCGTGCAGCAGTTTCATTGTCGTCGCCAGCAGCACAACAGCACGCCGGGCAAGGTGTTCCTCCTCGAACCGGGGGAGCTGCACGACGGCAATGCACCCCACATCGACGGTTTCACCTATCGCACCCTGTACCTGGAGCCCCATTGGCTGGAGCGTGAATTGCGTTCGTTGTTCGACGTGGCGCCAGACAACGCGCAGCTGGGGTTCGCCACCACGCTGGCCGAGGACACCCGACTGGCCCATGCCACCGCCATGGCCTTCCAGAGCCTGCACCAGCAGGAAATCCGCATCGTTCGCCAGACTGCCCTCGACACCCTGCTGGCCGAACTCACCGGACATCTGCATTGGCGGGCACGGATCAACCCCGATCCACGGTTGCCGCTGGTGGCGCAGCAGGCCCGCGACTACCTGCACGCCCACTTGAGTGAAGACATCGGCCTGGATGACCTGGCGCGGGTCACTGGTGTGGATCGTTTTCGCCTGACCCGTGCCTTCAAGGCGGCATTCGGCCTGGCGCCGCACGCCTATCTGATTCAACTGCGGCTGGCCCGTGCCCGGCGCCTGCTGGCCCGTGGCGACAGTGCCGTGGCGGTGGCGGCGTCGCTGGGGTTTGCCGACCAGAGCCACCTGGGCCGCTGGTTCCAGCGGGCCTATCGCATGAGCCCGGCGGACTACCGCAAGCGCTGCTCAAACGTTCCAGACTGAACATCGCGCCCTTGGGGATGATCGACTCACGATCATTCACCGAGACGTTGTCCCATGGACCAGTTGCTGCCGTTTGCCCTGTTCGCCTTCGTTGCCTCCATCACCCCGGGCCCCACCAATATCCTGGTGTTGAGCCATAGCTCGCGCTTCGGCCTTTCCAACACCGCGCCCATCATCCTGGGTGCCTGCGCCGCAGCGGCGCTGCTGGTGCTGCTGGTGGGCACCGGCCTGGGGGACGTGCTGGCGCGCCATGCCACCCTCCAGGCACTGCTGTCCTGGGCCGGCATCGCCTGGTTGAGCTGGATGGCCTGGCAGATTTTCAGCGCGCCGGCCCAGGCCATCGACCCCGACCGCCCGGTGGAAGGGCCTCGGCTTGGCCTGGCCGGGGCGGCTGCCTTGCAGTTGGTCAACCCGAAGACCTGGATGATGGCCCTGGCGGTGGTCAGCGTGTTCGCTGGCGCCGAGATCGATCGCACGACCCGGGTGCTGTGGTTGTCCCTGGCGTTCTTCGCGATCTCGGTCCCATGCATGACCGTCTGGGCATTCCTGGGCCGCGGGGCCGCGAGATTCTGCCGCTCCGCTGTGGCGATGGGACGGTTCAACCGGGTCATGGCGCTGTTGTTGCTGGCGTCGACCTGGCTGACCTTGCTGGTGTGACGATGGACACGGACCCGCAACCCCTTGCAACGGTTGAACGGTTTCAATACCCGATCATTTTCGCGAGGATCCTGGGTTCGTTGCATGTCGATATCCCAATCGCCCCCAAGGATGGAGGTCCACCATGTCTACCCTCGATACTCATGTCGAGTTTATCCAGGCCAGGCTGCCCGCCTGGCTGAAAAACGCTTCGCGGCCCCGGCAGGAACGCTTCAAGGTGCTGGTCCGGCAACTGCAGCGCGACAGCGATGCGCTCAATGCGCTACTGATCGACCTGCCGCCCCCCGAGATTTTCGCGCGCCACTTGCTCCAGGCCCAGCCGGAGGTGCGGGCGTGGCGCCCGGTCAATGGCAGCCGGCATGCTTCGGATGCGGTACGTCGGGCACGGGTCAGGCGCGGCCCCTACGTGACCGATCCGGCGCTGTCGGTGGTCGAGGCAGCCATGCGCAACTATCCGCCGGCGGACGCCCGCCAGGGCAGCGAGTTCGACAAGCACGGCCGTCTGTATATCCAGGGGCGGCGCGGCGAGTTCTCCCGCGACGGCATTGCGTCGGACACCACGGCGTTGCCCATCACGCCGGCCAGCTTCGCGAGCCTGTGCCGACGGGTGGATGTGGGGGGCGCCTACCAGCGCTTGCTGGAACAGTGGCTGCCACGCATCGCCACCGGCATTCCAGCGGTCGCCCAGGCGTACATCACCTATGCCCGCAGCCTGCTTGCCTACGACGCCTATGAGGCGAAGCTGGATGGTCGCCTGGATGAAACCGGCGAGCGCCTGCTGGCCCATGCCGGTGTACGGCTGGAGGACACCGTCGTCGCCCTGGCCTGCGAGGTCAAGGCGTTGGAGGTGCTGTCCGCGCCACTGTTCGGTGCCCGGGTGTATTGGGGCCTGGAAGGGGACGCCAAGGGCAATCGGCCGGTGGTCTTGCACCTGCCCCATGATGAGGTCGCGCCCCTCAAGCAGTTTCCCAGCATCCACGCCATGGCCAGAGAACTGACCGAACGGGTCCGCAAGCGCAGCTACCGCCAGGGCCTGATGCGGTACTTCCCGGTGCGGTTGCAGGCCAGTATTGGCGCAACCCTGCATGATCAGGTGGAGTGGGAAATCAAGGACAACCCCAACCTCTTCGAGGAGATCCATGCCCGTATCGTCGGCTGGCGCGACGGCGAGCCTGGGGAGGACCGGGACACGCGTCGCATTCGGGTGCCTGCGCCCCGCGTGGCCTGGAACGTCGGTCATCTGCGAGGAGACCACTGGCATGGCCGTTACCACGAATGGCGGGCCCACACCCTGGGCAACGCTTCGGCCCTGATGGTGCCGACCCGCGACCAGGACTGGCAGGCCTGGCTGGCCCGGCTTGAATACTGGGAAAGCCTGGCCGAGCGCTCGCTGATGCTCGCGGCGAGCTTCATCCCGTTCTGTGCCCCGGTGGGGATGGCTGCGGCGGCGGTCGGCGGGGTCCGCCTGATCTATGAGGTATTCGAGGGTATCCAGGCTTTCAACGAAGGGCACGCCCAGGAGGGGATCGAACACATTTTCAATGTGCTGTTCGGAGTCGCCCAGGGCGCTTACCTGGGGTTCGTCGGCGGCGCGGTGGAACCCATGCCGGTGCGTGATGGCAGCACGCGGCTGTGGAATGGCGATGTCACGCCATATCGGGCGCGGCGCTTGCCGCCCGTGGAGGCCGAGCAGGACGCCTGGGGTGTCTGGCGTAACGAAGACGAAGCCTGGGTACAGGTCGACGGCCACTATTACGAAGTGCAGGGCACCGGCGATGCCCTGCACCTGCGTCTGCCTGCTGACCATCGGGGCGTGACGCCACTTCTGGAATGGAGCCGTAGTCGCGGCTGGCAATGGGCGCACCGCAATCCGTTGCAGCGGGGCAATCTCCAATTGCTGCGAAACTTTGCCGAAACCCCGGGCGAACTGGACGACGATACGATCCTGACCGTACAGCGGCAGGCTGGCATCAGCGAGGATCACCTGCGTTATCTGCAAGTGGGTGGGCATCCGATGCCGGCCCTGCTTGCCGAGGCCCTGAACGAGGCCCGAAACTGGCAGTGGGTGCAGCATGCCATCGCACGTTTGCGTCGCGGCGAGGCGCCAGGGAATAACCTGCCTTATCAGATCGTCCACACGCTGATGGACTTGCCAGGTTGGCCGGGAAAACTGGCGCTGCGCTATCGCGACGGCATGGGCGTTCACATCGCGGGCGAAGCGAGCGCGACGCGTCTACTGGATTTGAGCAACCTGGACCTGGAGCAGGACGCCTGGGCCGAGTGCATCCTGGTTGGCCTGAGCGTGGAGGAGCGGGACAGGTTGCTGGGACAAAGCTCCATCGGCCCGCGGCCGGCCGAGCTCAGCGACCTGTTGGCTGAACGCTGGGCCGATCATCTGGAGCGCCATGCCGGGCGGATAAGTACGGCCATGGTCCCGACCCCTGAGCTTGATCCATTGGCAGCCCCGGTGGGGCGGGCCTTTGCAAGACTTTCGCGCGCCATGGCCAACGAACTTGCGCGTCAATCCCATGGCCAGGAGCGGATGCGACTGCGGGAGGGGCGGGTGACGGGAAGCCTGGGCAAGCAGTGTGCGCAGGCCCAGAGCGAACTGCGCCTGACCCAGGCCCTGCGCGACCTGGAACGCGGTGAAAGCGGTGCTGACCGGGACCGGATCGTCATGGGGCTGCTGGGCGACATGCCTGAGTTGCAGGGCAAGCTTCACCTGAGCCTGGCGTCCGGGGAACTGGCACAGCCGCTTGTGATGGGCAGCGATGGGCCTCTGAAAGTGATCCGTCAGGAAAACGGACAATACTGGCCTTTCGATGAGGAGGGGGCCGAGCTGGCCGGAGCCTCGAGCCTGGAGCAAGCATTGCTCAGGGCAATGCCGGACGGGGCTCGAACGGCGCTGGGCTTGAATATCTGGGAGGCGGCACGGCTTCGCAGGAAACTGCTGGACCTTGCCCTTGAAGATCGCCAGGGCCTGCGCCCCTATCTGGCGCTCAAGCACCTCGACAGCGGCGCCTATCGGCCGCAATGGATGAACGGGGGGCTGGGATATCCCCTCAGCGGCCGTGGGCGTTTGCCATTGCTGCGCTGGCGCGCCAGCCTGGCGGCGCGTCTGGAGCAACTGTTTCCCTTTTACGCAGGCGAGGCCCTCGAAAGACTCCAGTGGAGCCTGACCGAACAGGCCGAACGCGAAGGCATCAGCCTGGACGACCTGGTCATCCGGCTAGGCACCGAGTGGGTCACGCTGGACACGGGATTGCAGCAATGGGAGGGCTTCGAGGGCATCCATCATCCTGCCGAAAGCCAGTACCAGCGGGCAGACGTGCTCTTTTCGCGCCGCGGCGTGGCGAATGAAATCCGGCGGGCGTGGCGGCGTGAGCCCGAGCCGGGCAGGGAAGACAGCGAGCTGATATTGCGCCTGTCCGGGTGGGACATCGGCCGGCTTCCTCCCATCAGCGTCCGTTTCGAACATATCGAGGAACTGAACCTGGCCCATATGAACCTGAATGAGGACCCTTCGGATTTCCTGCGGTTGTTCCCCAATCTCGATACCTTGCGCCTGCACGGCAATCAACTCACCGCGGTCCCCGTGGCCGTGGGCGAGTTCTCGTCCTTGATGGAGCTTTCGTTAGGGGCCAATCCCCTGGTCATGGACGCCAATGTCTTTGCCCCGCTTTTGGGCGAAGGGCGTGCAGTCAGCCTGCGGGAGCTGCACCTGTCGCAGATAGGCAGCGCAGGAGATGCCATGGCCAGCGCCAACCTGGTCGCAGCCATCGGCCGCCTGGCCGAGTTGCCCGCGCTGCGTGAGCTGGTATGGTCGGACAACCTGAGCTTCACCCTCGAAGAACTGCGGGCCATCACCGCGTTACCCGGTTTGCGAGGGCTGGACCTGGTGCGTTGTGGCCTGCGCCTGGATGAAGAGGGCAGCGCGTTCCTGCGTACCGCCACCGGCCTGCAAGACCTGCGCTTGAGTGGCAACAACTGCCGCGAACTGCCAGACCTGCCGGAACTCGCGTCCCTGACCGAGCTGGAACTGTCCAATGCCGGGCTCGATCGGGTGCCTCCCCTGGCGCTCGCCGTACTCTCGAGGCCCTCGGCCGACCCGATTTTCGTCGACTTGAAAGGCAACCGTATCACCAACATCCAGGATGACCTGATCCCGACCCTTGCGAACATGCCGAGGGAAAACACCCTCGGTCTGTGGCTGGAAGACAATCCATTGCCCAGCGCGCAGATCCAGGCGCTGCGTGCCTTGGACGCCGAAGCTTTCCGTTATACCGCCGATGACTGGCTGAATATCTTTCCCGACCTTCAGCGCTCATTGGAAGCCGCCCGGGACGATGCTGGAGGGCGCCGGTTCATCGATTGGTTCTCCGGAGCCATCCGCGATGCCGATGCCGATGCGCCCGATGGGCTGTCGCTGGGCGATCGCCAGCGGGCGGCGGCCATCCTGCAGTTCTATATCGGCTCACCAGCGCTCTATGCCGATCTGGCCGCCCGGCTGCCGGACTTCGATCTGCAACTGGGGCAGTTGCGTACCCGCCTGCAAGCGCGGATTCTGGACAGGCAACAACCGGATGTCGCCGAACTGGAGCTGCACTTCCTGTCGTTCGAATCGATCCAGCGGGCTCGCCTCGAACACCAGGGCGTGCCTTTCGCCAGGTTCGTGAGTGATCACTACAGCTATTGGAACCAGGTATTGAGGGGCCGTTATCCGGACGATGCCCAGCGTTACGCAGCCATCACCCGGGAAGGGTTCATCGATTGGCTCAGCGACGCCCAGGACACCTTCAACAGCAACGACCAGGCACCTCGGGTAGGAGAGATGACCTGGCGTCCCTACCTGGGGTTGATGTCTCACGAATGGTCAGAAGGGTTGGCCATATGGGACCGGGTGGAGGAGGACCTGGTGGATGCTTTCAGCGAGCCGGTGGACCCGTCCCATTGGCCTCGGGTACTGCTGGATAATCTAGCCCGGCCGGAAGCTGGCCTGCCCAGCGCTCTCGAAGAGATACCCCAAGCCAACGGCACGGTCTGGCGACGCGTCGCGCTCGAAGGCGTCGCGGATGTGAACTGGGCGGCTGGCGAGCCGGTGATGCTCACCGAGGACCAGTTGCGCAGGACCATGGCGATCTATCGTTCGGTCAAGAGCCGGGAGATCGAAGTATTGGCACGCCGCCTGACCACTGATCTGGTCGATCCCTGGTGGCCATTGCGACCGCCATCGCCGCCCACGGCGAGCGTCTGATCGATCCTGTGGCGAAAGGGGGGCGAGCCCCTTCGCCGCAACGGCTTTGCGGGGCGGCGCCAGTGGGCAATTGTCCTCAGGGGGCCTGGAACACCAGGGCCTTGAGGCCGCAGGCCATATCGGCGTCGGGAAACTCCGGTGGGTTGTCCAGGCGCTGCACGAACGCCAGGCCTGGCGCTTCCCGGGTGACCCCTTCGATGAGGAAGTCCGGGCCGGTGGCCGGATCGTTGCTGCACGCCAGCACCGTGCCGTGGGGTGCCAGCAACTCCGGCAGCCGCCGCAGGACGCGCTGGTAGTCCTTGGTCAACAGGAAGCTGCCTTTCTGGAAGGTCGGTGGGTCGATGATGACCAGATCATAGGGGCCGCTGTTGATGACCTTGCCCCAGGATTTGAACAGGTCGTGGCCCAGGAAACTGACCTGGCCCAGGTCATGGCCGTTCAGGCGATGATTGTCGCGTCCGCGACTCAGTGCCGCCCGCGACATATCCAGGTTCACCACCTGCCGGGCACCGCCGGCGATGGCCGCCACCGAGAAACCACAGGTGTAGGCGAACAGGTTCAGCACGCGTTTACCGCTGGCATGGGCGCGAACCCAGTCTCGACCATAGCGCATGTCCAGGAACAAGCCGTTGTTCTGCTTCTTGCCCAGGTCGATGCGGTAGCGCAGGCCACCTTCGGTCAGCGTCCACTCATCCACCGGTTCCCCCACCAGCCACTGGGTCAGGCTCTGGGGCAGATAGCGGTGCTGGACCGCCAGGGTATGGGCGGTGCTGTGCTGCCAGGTGGACGAGGCAGCGAGGGCGAGCAACATGGACATCAGATCGTCCAGTTGCGTCGGCTCGGGCTCCTTGAACAACGAAACCAGCACCACCCCTTGCAGCCAGTCGACCGTGACCTGTTCCAGCCCCGGCCAGCAGCGTCCGCGGCCATGGAACAGGCGCCGGGTTTCGTCGGGCAGGGAGGCCAGGGCCGTCAGCAAATGCGTTTGAAGGGTGTGAAGGGCTTCAGGGTTCATCGGACAACGCCAGGGATTCGAAAGGCCGGCATTTTAACCACCGGCCGTTCGACTGCAACCCTGGCCCGAGCAAGCCTGTGCGGGTCAGCCGCCACTGCTGGCCAGGATGCTGGCAACCTGTTGCGGCTGGCAGTTCAGATACGCCGAACGCTTCAGCCAGCCCGGATCCGGATACCAGGAAAACATGAACTGCCCACCCTTGAGTCGATCGATCACCTGCCGCGCCACCTGGGGACGTACGGCGGGACAGCCCTGGCTGCGTCCGATACGGCCCTGGCGCGCGCTCCACAGCGGGTTCACGTAGTCGGCGGCATGGATCACGATGGCACGGTCCCGGGCCAGGTCGTTGAAGCCAGGTTCCAGGCCGTCCATGCGCAACGAATAGCCGTGGGCGCCCTGGTAGCTTTCCTGGGTACGAAACAGTCCGAGACTGGACTGGTAGCTGCCCAGGCGATTGGAAAACTGAGTGGCGAAGTTTTCCCCGGATTTCTGCCCGTGGGCCACCAGGTCGCGCAACACCAGCTTCTTCTGACTCAGGTCGAAGATCCACAGCCGCCGGGCCGTGGAGGGTTGGGAATAATCGATCACAGCCAGGTGGCGGGCCTGGCGCGCACCATTGGCGACCGCGCATTGCATGGCGCTCAAGGCACTTTTGAGCGCCTGGGGATTGAGTTCCGGCGCTGCGTGGGCGAGGCTGTTGTAAAGGGTTTGAGCCTTTGCCTTCTCCGCCAGCGCCGGGCTGCACAGGACGCCCAGGCCGGTCACGAGCAGACAGAATCGACGAGTGAAGGTCAGCGCCGACGAAAAATGTCCACGCAGGTATTTATTCGCGGCATCCCGTCCGTATTTGTTGGTTTGTATCATGATGGCGGGTCTTACCTGTCGCAAAAGTCACCGTCATCGAGACGGCCATGGATTGGAGTTAAGCAGTTGTTCAAAAAGTCCGCATGTTACTTGAGCTTCCTATGCCTCGCTTCGCCATTGGTCGCGACGGCCGGTGATGTTTCGTTCGGCGATCCGGCCCCTGTACACACCACGCTGGCGCAATTATCGGTCACTTGCCCGGCTCTGGCGGCGGCTGTCGACTTTCCGACGATCATGAACCTGCAGGCGTTCTATGAGCAAAACGCAGGCCAGGCAGTCTGGTCGAGCGACGAACGACGCGCGGCGCTGGGAACGCAGCTTCAGCAACTGGCCGACGACGGCCTGGACCCGTCTCGTTACAGCCTGCCGGCCGAAGCCTCCTCGAACGATGCCTGCGCTGACATCGCCATCAGCCAGCGCTACCTGCAAGCGCTGCGGGATCTGCGTTTCGGTTATCTGCCCCAGGACCGCCTGGAGCCGGTATGGAAAGCCGACCCGCAGCCTCTGGACCGTCAGGCGGTCCTGCTGAACATTGCCGTGGTCGGCCTGCACGACCTGGCCGGCGCGTTCGAACAAGCCCGGCCGAGCCTGGCGCTGTATCGCAACTTGCGTCAGGCCTACGCCTTGCAACGGCAGCAACCCCTGGCCGACTGGCAACCGGTGCCCGGCGGCGCTCTGTTGCAGCCGGACAAACGCGACGCCCGCGTCCCGGCGCTGGCCCAGCGGCTGTTCAACGAAGGTTACCTGAGCGCGTTGCCGCCGGATGTCGACGAGCATTACAGCCCCGAGCTGGTGGCGGCGATGAAAAGTTTCCAGCTGCAGCATTCGCTACAGGCCGACGGCGTGGTCGGACCGTGGACCGTCACCGAGTTGAATATCAGCCCGGCCATGCGCCGCGAACAGTTGCGCATCAATCTGGAGCGCATGCGCTGGATGGCCCAGGACCTGGAGCCGGACAGCGTGCTGGTCAACGTGGCCGCAGCCCAGTTGACGGTTTACCAGGGCGGCGTGCCGGTATGGCAGACCCGGACCCAGGTCGGTCGCGCGGGGCGGGAAACGCCGTTGCTCAAATCCCGGGTCACGCGCCTGACGCTCAACCCCACCTGGACCATTCCCCCGACGATACTGCGGGAAGACAAACTGCCCGAGATCCGTCGCGATCCGGAATTCCTGGGGCGGCAGAACCTGAGGGTGATCGACCGGGACGGCCTGCCATTGGCGGCGGCCGATATCGACTGGGACCATCCTGGCGATCTGATGCTGCGCCAGGACCCCGGGCCGAGGAACCCGTTGGGCAAGATGGCGATCCGTTTTCCCAATCCGTTTTCCGTCTACCTGCATGACACCCCCAGCCAGGCGCTGTTCAGCAAAGGCCCGCGGGCGTTCAGTTCGGGCTGCGTGCGCATCGAACAAGTGATGCGCCTGCGCGACTGGTTGCTCAGCCCCCCCGAACGCGCCCGCACCGAGACGCTGCTGGCCAGCGAACAGACCCATGAGTTCAGGCTGGCCAAGCCCGTGCCGATCCTGATGGGTTACTGGACCGTGCAGGCGGACAGCCAGGGGCAGCCGGTGTACATTCCGGATATCTACAAGCGCGATGCCGCCCTGTCCGCCGCCGGCAGTCGCACGCTCTGATCCCGGCCCGTGATCAGGCACATTCGGCGTCGGCCTGTTCCCGTGCGGTTTCCCCTGACCGGGCGAACAGGCGCTGGCCGAGGGCCTGGGCAGCCTCCAGGTGCGCCGCCGGATCCAGGGTTTCCGATTCGAGCAAGCGCTGGGAACTGATCACCCGCGCACCGCAGTAGTCGAAGATGCCGTGGTCGATCTGGACGGTCATGGCCTCGTCATAGCCGTGACGCCGGAACGAGTCGGCATCGGCACCACCGACCGCCACCAGATGCACCTTCAGGCGCTGCAGTTTCTTGACAAAGGGTTTGTCGAGGCTGAAGTCGAACGCCCAGCCGTTGGAGAATACCCGGTCTATCCAGCC
The DNA here is from genome assembly GCF_900119645.1 of Pseudomonas sp. NFACC43. Taxonomy (NCBI): domain Bacteria; kingdom Pseudomonadati; phylum Pseudomonadota; class Gammaproteobacteria; order Pseudomonadales; family Pseudomonadaceae; genus Pseudomonas; species Pseudomonas sp. NFACC43. The sequence continues at coordinate 68,227 of NZ_FPKK01000005.1, read as the reverse complement.
CTTGAGCAATGCCGGCATCGACCACCAGTAGATGGGGTACACCAATACCAGCGCATCGGCCCGGTCGATCCTGGCCTGTTCGGCCAGCACGTCCGCGGGGGGCAAGGCTTCGCGATGATGGACCGCATGGTCGGCGAAACCGAAGCGTGGATCGAAGCCTTCGGCGGCCAGGTCGGCGATCTCGAACGTATCGGTGTCATGGGCGAGGGTGATGCCTTCGGCGATCTTCGCCGCCAGGCCATGGGTCAGGGAGTGGGGATCATGGTGGGCAACGACAATGAGTGCATGCATGGTCAATCTCCTGCTGCGGTAAGGACGGGAACGCGTTATGCTTCGGTTAAGTTACCTTTGGTAAGTTACGGTTGGTAAAGTAAGCATGTCAAGCCTTGAACAACCCTCATCTTCCGTTCCTCCCCGTCGCCGTCTTTCCCGGGAGGACCGGCAACGGCAGTTATTGGATGTCGCCTGGCGGCTCGTGCGCGAGGAGGGCAGCGAAGCGCTGACCCTGGCGCGACTCGCGGAACAGGCCGGCGTGACCAAGCCCATCGTGTACGACCACTTCGTCACCCGGCCAGGGCTCCTGGCCGCGCTTTACCAGGATTACGACGCGCGCCAGAGCGCCCTCATGGAGACGGCCCTGGAGGCGAGCGAACCCACCCTGCAGGGCCGGGCGGCGGTGATCGCTTCTGCCTATGTCGACTGCGTACAGCAACAGGGTCGGGAGATTCCCGGGGTGGTGGCGGCGTTGGAAAGTTCGCCTGAGCTGGAGCGCATCAAGCGCGAGTACGAGGCGGTTTTCCTTAAGAAGTGCCGTGATGTCCTGGCGCCGTACGCCGGCCCCCGGGGCATCGGCCAGGCGGCCCTGCGGGCCATGCTCGGGGCCGCGGAGGCGTTGTCCAACGCGGCGGCCGGCGGTGAGCTCAGCGCGGCGCAGGCCAAGGAGGAGCTTTTCGTGAACATCGTCGCGATGGTCACGCGGACCCTTGACGCGCCCGCAAGCTGACCCGCTGCCTCATCGGATCACCATCCGGAGCCGCCGCGTTCCACGGGGATTGTCCGGATGGCTTGCCCCTTCGCAACCCGGCCTGCCCATCAAAAAATGAACCCTCGGTTCGTTTCCCGGTTCTTAACCAAGGCCTGCAATACGGTCTGTGACACGGGGGACGCCAGGCGGGGCTGCGGTCTTGCGCTCCCGACATCGCGATAAAAGGAGGCGACATGCCCAACTCCTTCCATTCGCCCTGGTGGAAGAGCGCTGTGGTCTATCAGGTCTATCCTCGCTCGTTTGCCGATGCCAACGGCGATGGCGTAGGGGACCTTGCCGGACTGATAACGCGCCTGGATCACTTGCAACGCCTCGGGGTCGACGCCCTGTGGTTGTCGCCGATCTACCCTTCGCCCATGTGCGATGCCGGCTACGATATATGCGACTACACCGATGTCGATCCGTTGTTCGGCAGCCTGGCCGACCTGGACGAGTTGATCGCCCAGGCCCATGAGCGCGGCCTGAAAGTGCTCCTGGATTTCGTGCCCAATCACACCTCCGACCAGCATCCGTGGTTCATCGAGTCCCGGGCCAGTCGTGATAATCCCAGGCGCGACTGGTATATCTGGCGCGACCAGCCCAACAACTGGCGCGCTTCCATAGAGGGTGGCAGCGCCTGGACCTGGGATGAAACCAGTCAGCAGTACTACCTGCACTTCTTCCTGCCCCAGCAGCCCGATCTCAATTGGCACCACCCCCAAGTGGTGGCGGCCATGCACCAGGTGCTGCATTTCTGGCTGGCGCGCGGGGTGGACGGCTTTCGCGTCGACGTCGTGCATTGCGTGGGCAAGGACCAGAGTTTCGCCGACGACCCGCGCTGCCTGGCCGGCGAACCCATGGTCAAGATCAACGACCAGCCATACAGCCATGAGGTGCTGCGCGGCCTGCGCCGGCTGGTGGACAGCTACCCCGGAGACCGCGTCCTGATCGGTGAGGTGAACATTCGCTCCACCGCCCGGGTGGCTGCCTATTACGGCGCCAGCGACGAATTGCACATGTCCTTCAATTTTCCGCCTTTGGACGCCCCCTGGGATCCGGTGGTGTTGCGCATGTGCATACGCGAGGTGGAAGCCGACCTCGGACCGTTGCAGGCTTGGCCGACCTGGGTGCTGTCCAATCACGACAACAGCCGTCATCGCAGCCGCTATGGCGGCTCCCTGCGCCGTGCCCGTGCGGCCGCCGTGATGTTGTTGACCTTGCGCGGCACGCCCTTCATCTACCAGGGCGAGGAACTGGGCCTGGAGGATACCGTCGTTACCGCCCGGACGCGCGTCGACCCTGGCGGGAGGGACGGCAGCCGGGCGCCATTGCCATGGACCGTCCAGGCACCCCATGGCTGGGGACCGACGCCTTGGCTGCCCTTTGCCGCGGATGCCGACGTTCTTTCAGTACAAGCCCAGGAGAGCGCCGCCGATTCCACCCTGGCGCTGTACCGACGGCTCCTGGCTTGTCGCAGGCGCAGCACGGCCTTGTGCCTGGGGGACTGGGAAGAGCTGCCGTCGCATCCACAGGTCCTGGCCTACCGGCGCCATCACGAGGCTGACGAAAGGTTGGTGTGCATCAATTTCGCCGACAGTGAACACGCCTTTCCCCTGGCCACCCCCTGGCGAGTGGAAATCGCCAGCGACGGGCAGGGCGAAGGCCAGCCGTTCAGCGGTCGATTGAACCCTGAGCAGGCGCTGATCCTGTGCCGTTGAGGAGCCTGCAATGAAAGCCAATTGGCACCGCAACACCTTGATCTACCAGATCGATCCTTCCTTGTTCTACGACAGCAATGGTGATGGCCGGGGCGACCTCAAGGGCATCATCCGCCAGCTCGATTATCTGCAGGCACTGGGGGTAGGGGCGCTCTGGCTGATGCCGCTGTACCGCTCGCCATTCAAGGATGCAGGCTACGATGTCAGCGACTTCCTGGCGCTGGACCCTCGTTTCGGCAGCGAAGAGGACTTGCGCCAGTTGATCGTCAAGGCCGGGGAGCGCGGCATACGGGTGATCCTCGAGTTGGTGGTGCAGCACACTTGCGACCAGCATCCCTGGTTCCAGCGGGCGCGGCGCGATAGAAACAGTGTCTATCGCGATTATTACCTGTGGTCCGATACCCCCGTGGACGATGGCAACCAGCCGATCTTTCCCTCGGTGGAGGACAGCATCTGGCAGTGGGACGAAGAGGCCGGACAGTATTATCGCCACCTGTTCTATCGGCATGAGCCGGACCTCAACCTTGCCAACCCGCGAGTTGTCGAGGACATCGAACGGATCATGGTCCACTGGCTGGAGCTGGGGATCGCCGGTTTTCGCCTGGATGCCGCTTCGCACCTGGTGGAACAGGCCGGCGGCGGTGACGAGGAGCAGGGGGTCTGGCTGCTCGAAAGGCTTTACAGATGCATGATCCGTATCAACCCCGAAGGGATCTTGATGGGGGAGGTGGATGTCGAGCCAGAACGTTACAGCCACTACTTCGGAGCGGGGGATCGTCTGGGGCTGGTGCTGGATTTCTGGGTCAACAACCATATTTTCCTGGCGCTGGCCCGGGGCGAGGCGCAACCGTTGCAACGCGCCATTGCCCGCCGCCCCGCCCCGCCGGACGGCGCCCATTATGCGGTGTGGTTGCGCAATCACGACGAGCTGGACCTGGAGCGTCTGAGCGAAGAGGAACGTGAGGAAGTGATGCAGGCCTTCGCGCCGGAGCCGGACATGCGCCTGTATGGGCGCGGGATTCGCCGGCGCCTGGCCCCCATGCTCGAAGGTGACGTGCGCCGCCAGGCACTGGCCCAGTCGCTATTGTTGTCGCTTCCCGGTACGCCAATCGTGCGCTATGGCGAGGAGATCGGCATGGGCGATGACTTGTCGCGCCCCGAGCGGCTTTCGGTGCGCACTCCCATGCAATGGAACGCCGAAGCCAACGCGGGATTTTCCTCGGCCCATCATTTGGCTGCTCCTTTGATCGAACACGGGCCGTTCGCCTATACGCACCTGAACGTCGCACGGCAGCAGGACGACCCCGAGTCGCTGCTGGCTCGCACACGTCGCCTGCTATGGGCTCGCTCAGGGCTGTCGGAAGTGGGGAACGGCGAGGCGCAGTTGTTGACGGCAGACCATCGCGCCGTATTCGCCATTGCCCATGTCGGCCAGGCCACTTCGGTGATGCTGGCCAATCTCGGCCCAGAGACTGTCGAGGTACGTTTGCAGACGGACCTGGAGGGCTTCGAGGAAATCGTTTCAGACAGCCCATATCCCGCGCCCGAGGGTGCCAGCATGAGTCTTTGTGGCTATGGTTATCGCTGGTTTCGCTACGCAGGCTCAGAACAGCAGCAGGGTGACCGCCAGGAGACCGCAGACCACCAGTAGCAATGCGGACACTTGGGTGGAGCTCAAGGCCAGTGCGTCTGCCCGTGATTGCCCGCTGAACCGGCCCTGGATCCGGTGCAGCGATTGCTGCGACTCGAACAGATTGTCCGGCCGTTGCCCGTCGTCGTCTTCCCGGGTCATCTGGCCGGTGCAGGCCCTGCGGGCAAGCAGGCGGTCGAGCAGGCCGGGCATCAGGCAAGTACCGACAATGGCCTTCACCGACGCCGCGCCCAACCACAGTTCCCTGGGCGTGCGTCGTACCACGCTGAGGATCGCCCGGGCGGCGACGTCCGGATCGTGGATGGGCGGAACCGGTTGCGGGCGCTTGTCGAGTTTATTGCGTGCCCAATCGAACTGTGGGGTATTGATGGCGGGCAGCTGGACCATGCAGACGCGGATACCGCTGCGGGCATGAAGCAGTTCGCAGCGCAGTGAGTCGGTAAACCCGCGGACGGCGAACTTGGCCCCGCAATACGCCGCCTGCAACGGAATGGCGCGGTAGGCCAGTGCCGAGCCGACCTGGATGATCACCCCGCGATCACGCGGCTCCATGAGCGCCAGTGCCGCCATCGTGCCGTGGACGGTGCCCAGGTAGGTCACCGACGTCACCCGCTGGATTTCCTCGGCGCTGAGTTGGCGGACAGGGGAAAACACCGTGGTCATGGCGCAGTTGATCCAGACCTGCACCGGGCCCAGCTCGTGCTCGATGCGTCGCGCCGCTTCGAGCACGGCCGCGGCGTCGGCCACGTCGACGCCGATGCCCAGGGTCCGCGTGCCGCGCTGCTGCAGTTCATCTTCGGTGTCGGCCAGGGCTTGGGCGCCCCGGGCCAGCAGGCCGACCCGATAACCGGCGGCGGCGAACCGGTGGGCCGTCGCGCGACCGACACCGGCGCTGCCGCCGCAGATCACCACCACCGGCGGGTTTGGCTCATCCATTGCGTTTCTTCCAATTCAATGATCTCTGCCCGATGGCCGGTGCGGTAGCATCAGTGAGGCCGCGCCACGCCCCGCAGCAGGTTGGCACTGAGCTTGTCGGCGTTGCAGCTGGCGACGTTGGCCAGCGACACCATGCCCACCAGCCGCTTGTCGCGGTTTACCACCGGCAGGCGACGTTTTTCCAGCTGGGCCATGTTCTTGGCGACATGGTCGACTTCTTCGTCTTCGAAGCAGTAGCGCACCTCGTCGCTCATGATCCGGCTGACCGGGGTGTTCAGGTCCATGCCGTCGGCCATGGCGCGAATCACCAGGTCGCGGTCGGTGATCATCCCGGCCATGCGGTCGTCCTGGTTGATGATCAGCGCGCCGATGTCGGCCTGGCGCATGATCAGTGCGATCTCGCGCAGCGGCGTATCGGGTGAAACCGTGCGAATTTCCCGACTCATGATTTCATTGACTTTCATCGTTGATCTCCTCTTTCGGGTTGGACAGTAACCTGGCCTGGCGGCTGCGCTGGGTCTGGGCAGTGCCGTGGCCGGCTCCTGTCTATTGTGAAAATCCGAGTTGGCGATGGTTCAGCATTTTTTGCCCAGGCAGGGATAGCTGCACTTTTATGAAGCCGCAGGTGAGGATTCGCACCATGGGAAGGCAGGCGTCGGCGGTGGCGGCGCAGGTCCTGGCCATGGCTCACCAAGGCGACAGGTTCGCTGCAGGACCCGATTCCACAAGGGGCGGCTGGGCACTCTGGGCATGACCGAGGCGTTGCACGCAAGGTTTGGCACGCTCGCTGCAGGAGGGTGACCAGGCCCACCGCGAATGCAATCGAGTGGGCAGCCCCGTCGGTCAACGAAGATCGAACGCCAGCAGGTCGGGGAAATAACGGTAGGTCGAGGCGCAGTCGCCGGGCCGATACCGCACAGAACAGGCAAAGACGCCTGGAACCGCAAGGTTTCAGGCGTCTTTTTTTTTTGCTTTCAAAAACCGTGATGGGCTTTTGTCGGGTGCTTTATATGAATTCCAACGTCGCTTCCCTGAACAAGCTGCAAACGCTGATCGTGATCGGCAATGGCATGGTCGGCCATCACTGCGTCGAGCAACTGATCGAGCGCGGTGCCCTCAACCATTACCGCGTGCACGTGTTCAGCGAAGAGCCGATGCGTGCCTATGACCGTGTGCACCTGTCCGAGTATTTTTCAGGTCGTGATGCCGAGTCCCTGGCCCTCGGCGAAGCGTCGCTGTACCAGACGCCAGGCGTCACCCTGCACCTGGGCGTACCGGTCCAGGAGATCGATCGCCAGGCGCGCCAGGTGGTGATTGCCGGGGATCGCATCAGCTATGACAAGTTGGTACTCGCCACCGGGTCCTACCCGTTCGTGCCACCGATCCAGGGTGCCCAAGGCGATGCCTGCCTGGTCTATCGCACCCTCGAGGACCTCGATGCCATTCGCGCCGCTGCCGGCAATGCCCGTCGCGGCGTGGTGGTCGGTGGCGGCCTGTTGGGCCTGGAAGCGGCCAATGCCCTCAAGACCCTCGGCCTGGAAGCCCATGTGGTGGAGTTCGCGCCACGGTTGATGCCGGTGCAACTGGACGAGCGGGGCGGCCTGGCGCTCAAGGCCCGTATCGAGATGCTGGGTGTCGGTGTGCACCTGTCCAAGGGAACCCAGTCCATTACCGCCGGTGAGCAGTATCGCTACCGGATGAATTTCGGTGACGATGATTTCCTGGAAACCGATTTCATCGTGTTCTCCGCCGGTATCCGTGCCCAGGACGCCCTGGCGCGCCAGAGCGGATTGCCCATCGGCCCACGCGGTGGCGTGGTCATCGATGACCAGTGCATGACCTGCGATCCGGACATCTACGCCATCGGCGAATGCGCCGCCTGGAACGGCAGCATCTTCGGCCTGGTCGCTCCGGGTTACCAGATGGCCCGCAGTGTCGCGGCACGACTGTGCGGTGAAAATGCCGAGCCGTTCACCGGTGCCGACATGTCCACCAAGCTGAAACTGCTTGGCGTGGACGTCGGTTCCATCGGTGATGCCCATGGCAACACCCCAGGCTCGCGCAGCTTCCAGTTCATCGACGAAACCAGCGCCAGCTATCGGCGACTGGTGGTGGACGCCGCCGGCAAGCGAGTGATCGGCGCGGTGCTGGTGGGTGACAACAGTTACTACGACACGCTGTTGCAATACATGCAGAACGGCATCGCGCTGCCCAAGGATGCCGCCAGCCTGATCCTGCCGTCGTCTGCCGGCGCTCCGACACTGGGCCCGGCGGCGTTGCCCGAAACCGCCACGATCTGCTCGTGCCACAACGTCACCAAGGGGTCGATCTGCTCGGCCATCGACAGCGGTTGCACCGATCTCGGACAACTGAAGTGCGACACCAAGGCCGGCACCGGTTGCGGCGGCTGTGCCGCGTTGGTCAAGCAGGTGTTCGAACACGAGCTGGTCGCCCGTGGCGTCAGCGTCGACAAGAGCCTGTGCGAACATTTCGCCTACACCCGGCAGGAGCTGTACGCGCTGGTGCGGGTGGAAGGCATCATCAGTTTCGAGGAGCTGCTGGCCAAGCACGGTCGCGGGCACACCGGCTGCGACCTCTGCAAGCCGGCGGTTGGCTCGATCCTGGCCTCCTGCTGGAACCAGCCGATCATGGACCCGTCACTGGTGCCGTTGCAGGACACCAACGACACCTTCATGGCGAACATGCAGAAGAACGGTACCTATTCGGTGGTGCCCCGGATCGCCGGTGGCGAGATCACCGCCGACAAGCTGATCGCCATCGGCGTGGTCGCCAAGAAATATGACCTTTACACCAAGATCACCGGTGGCCAGCGCATCGACCTGTTCGGCGCCCAGTTGCACCAGCTGCCGGACATCTGGGCCGAGCTGATCGAGGCCGGCTTCGAAACCGGGCATGCCTACGGCAAATCCACCCGTACGGTGAAATCCTGCGTCGGCAGCACCTGGTGCCGCTACGGTGTGCAGGACAGCGTGCAGATGGCCCTGACTATCGAAGATCGCTACAAGGGCCTGCGTTCGCCTCACAAGCTCAAGTTCGCCGTATCCGGTTGCACCCGCGAGTGCGCCGAGGCCCAGAGCAAGGACGTCGGCGTGATCGCCACCGAGAAGGGCTGGAACCTCTACGTGGCCGGTAATGGGGGTATGCGTCCACGGCATGCGGAGCTGTTCGCCACCGACCTGGACGACGAAGCCCTGATCCGCTACATCGACCGCTTCCTGATGTTCTACATCCGCACCGCCGACAAGCTGCAGCGCACATCGGTCTGGCGCGAAAGCCTGGAGGGCGGCCTGGACTACCTCAAGGACGTGATCATCCATGACAGCCTGGGCCTGGGCACCGAGCTCGAAGCCCAGATGCAACTGGTGGTCGACCGCTACGAATGCGAGTGGGCCAATGCCCTGAAAGACCCGGAAAAGCTCAAGCGTTTCCGTACCTTCGTCAACGATGGCCGCGGCGACCCGGATGTCCATTTCGTCAGGGAACGCGGCCAGCGCCGGCCGGTTCATGCCGGCGAACTTCACCTGATTCCCGTCACCGAGGAGGTGCTCTGATGAGCCAGTCAAATGTCGTCCGTATTCCCGTCGCCCAGACCCAGGTGCAGTGGCGGCCCCTGTGCAGTCGCCAGGACCTGGTGCCCAATTCCGGCGTGGTCGCCTGGCACGACGGCAGCCAGGTGGCGCTGCTGTACTTGCCGGAGCAGGTGGACCGGCCGCTCTACGCCATCGACAACCGCGACCCCAAGTCCGGCGCGAACGTCATCGGTCGCGGCTTGCTGGGCAGTATCAAGGGTGAACTGGTGATCGCATCGCCCATGTACAAGCAGCATTTCCGTCTGGAGGACGGCCATTGCCTGGAGTACCCGGAACAACGCCTGCGGGTATGGCCGGTGCGACTCAACGGCGACGTGGTGGAGATTGGCGAGCACTGATCCGCTCTTGTGGCGAGGGCGCCTGCTCCCTCGCCACAAGGGCCCTTAAGCGAACGTACCAAGCCGCAGGTCGGGGGGAAGCAATGAAAACCGCAGCTCAACTGGTAAGACTCAAGAGCGTGCAGAACCAGCAGGTCCATAGCATCGCGCCGGAGCAGACGGTGCTTGAGGCGCTGCGGATCATGGCCGAGAAAAATGTCGGTGCGCTGCCGGTGATCGAAGACGGCCAGGTGGTGGGCGTGTTCAGCGAACGGGACTATGCACGCAAGATGGTGCTGCAGGGACGCTCCTCGGTAGGCACGCCGGTGCGCACGATCATGAGTGCGCCGGTGATCACCGCCGATAGCCAGCAAAGCATCGATCGCTGCATGGAGGTCATGACCGACAGCCATCTGCGGCACCTGCCGGTGCTGGACAATGGGCAGTTGATCGGGCTGTTGTCCATCGGCGACCTGGTGAAAGAGGCCATCGTCGAACAGGCCGATCTGATCCGGCAGTTGGAACACTACATCCGCGGGCACTGAGGCTCGCACAATCATTGCCGGCACCGTCCGGCATCACCTCTGTGGCAAGGGGATGAAGCTCCTTGCCACAGGTCGCTCCGACCTTGGCAACCAATAGGTGTCAGCCCAGCATCAGCAGTTGGCGAATCAGGTTGGGCGTGCTGCCGGTCCAGCGCTTGAACGAGCGCCGGAAGTTCGCGGTGTCATTGAAGCTCAGGTACTGCGCCACCTCTTCATTGCTGAAGCCCTTGACCTGATACAGGTACAAGGCCACATGGGTATGCACCCGGTCCACCTGTTGCTGAAACCCGGTGTGGTGCTTGTGCAACTTGCGCTTGAGGGTGGCCGGGCTCATGGCAAACGCTTGGGCGGTCTGCTCCAGGCTCGGGGTCTGGCGCACATGGGCACGCAAGTACTCGTAGACGCAGTCGAGGAAACTGGCGGTGAAGCCCAGGTGATCGAGCTGTTCCCGGGCTTCGATCCGTGCCACCTGGCCGGCGGTGGCCGAAGCGTCGGGCCAGGGCTGGGCCAGGCAGTGGCGGGGCAGGCGCATCAGGTCCAGGGGCCGGTCGAACTGTGTCTGTTCCCCCAGATGCACCCAGTATTGCTCCACATAACGCGGCTCGCTGTGGCGAAAGCTGCATTGCCACGGCAGGCGTTCGCCGCTCAGCCAGGTGCTCATCGCGATCATCGAGGTCATGCTCGCTTCCAGCACGAAGCGCCACTGGTCATGGGCGCCGCAGCTGTCCAGCCAGTGGACGTAGGCGTAATGCTCATCCAGCAGCAGGCGTGGTGCGGCCAGCGGACTGAGCAGCGCCTGTTGCTCGATCAGGGTCTGCAGGGCCTGGTGCAGGTTCGGCGCATGGCGCAAGGCATGGCTGGCCGGCCCGTAGTGCCCGGGTAACAGCCGCTGGCCGAAGAGGAAACTGCTGTCGCTGGCATCCAGCAGGCGCCGACTGTTCTCGATCAGGCCAAGAAACTGCTGCGGGCTGATGCGGCTGCGGCCGGCCAGGATATCGTCATGGAACAACCCGGTGCCGCGCAGCAGGCGATGGCTGTCGATGTCCCGCGACAGCGCCAGGTCGATCAGCGCGGCAGGCTGATAGTGCCCCGGAATGAAGCGGCAGTCGGTCTCGTACCAGCAGGTCTTGATGGTCATGGCGCAGCCTCAGGCGCTTTTCGCCAGGGTGGGCCGGGATTGGGCCAGCGCCAGGTTGAGACGTTTGAGCAGGGCCTCGGGGGATTCGTCGAACGCCATCACCACCGCCGCACTGGCCAGCAGTTGCAGGCGTTCGCCGTGTTGCCGGGTCTTGTGAGCCAGGCTGCGCACCGCGTCCTGCAACTCTGCGGCCAGGCGCCGGGCCTGGCTTTCGCCGGTGTCGGGCAACAGCACCACGAAACGATCGCCAGCCAGCCGGCACAGCAGGTCCTGGCGGCGCAGGTTCAGCACCAGCAACTGGCTGACGGCCTGAAGCACTGCATCGCCCTCGCCGTGGCCGAAACGCTGGTTGATGGCGGTGAAGTTGTCCAGGTCCAGGGCCAGCAGCGACAGCGGTTGCTGGCGGCGCCGGCTATCTTCCAGGCAGGCGGACAATTCGTGCTTGAGGAAGTCCGCGCCGCCCAGGGGCGTGAGCTTGTCGAACAAGCGGTGCTCGCGGAACAGTCGTTCGCGCTTTTCCATCTGGCCGTTGATTGCCAGTTGCTCGCGGTGCCAGTGGTAGATGCCGAGGGTCAGCAGGATCATGCCCACCGGCATCGGGCCGGATTCCAGCCAATGATCCCAGGTGATGCTGTCGGGCAGATGGATGAACTCGTCGAGGCTGTCGATCCACCAGGAAAAGAAGATGCAGCCCAGGCCCAGGATCAGGTAGTTGGTCACACGGCCGGCCGGCCGGCTCTTGAGCACCAGGCCCAGCCAGACCAGTGCCAGCAGCGCCGAGCCGCCTTCGCCCAGGATGTCCAGCCAGACCCATTGTGCGACGGGTTTGAGCTCGCCACAGGCCAGGTGCAGGATCAACCCGAGGTTGGCGGCCAAGAGCAGCAGGGCGAGTTTGAAACGATGCGGGCGGAGCACGCAGAACATGGCCGGAATCCTTTGCCAGAAGCGGAATGCGGCCCAGCACAGCAGATGAATGTGACAGTGCGGTGACGACGGGCGAATGCCTGGGGGAGGTCGAATCAGCTCATCGGTTGTCCGGTTTTTTTGCTGCAGGGAGGCCGCATCTCTCCCATTGTGGCGCGGGGATTGATCCCCGTTGGGAGGCGATGCGCTCCCGGCCGGCATACCTGTCGCGCCATGCAATCAGCGCTACAGGGCTGCTGTGCAGCCCAACGGGGATCGATCCCCTCGCCACGAGGTCAGCGTCTTCAGCTTCATCGGGCCGCAGGGAAGAGGTCATTTCAGCTCACTTCGGCCGACCAACCCGTCTGAATCGCCGATATCGTCCTCTGGCTCGGCCCCGCTGTCACAGAACCGTCATTGCCCGGCCCTAGCGTGCCCTCCCAGTTGCCGGGCCATTGCCTGGCGGATTTCGGATTCCGGGGAGGACCATCATGCATCACCGCACAAGCACTGCCGGGCTCGTGGGCTTCACGTTCACCGCGTTGGCGATGGCCATCGCCAGTGAACGACTGAACGCCGCAGAGCAGTCCGCCGGCGCCACGGAACACGTTGAAGTGGTGGGGCAGGCGGCCAGTATCGATCAGGCCCTCAAGGAACAGCGCAGCGCCGACAGCATCAAGAGCGTGGTGCATGCCGACGGCGTGGCGCAGTTGCCGGACGAGAACGTCGCCGAGGCGGTGCAGCGCCTGCCCGGTGTCGCCGTGGAGCGCGACCAGGGCGAGGGACGGTTTGTCAGCGTGCGGGGCCTGGGGCCGGACCTCAACAGTGTGACCATCAACGGCACGCTGGTGCCGGCCCCGGAAAGCGAACGACGGGCCGTGGCGCTGGACGTATTGCCATCGGAGCTGGTGCAGTCGCTGTCGGTGATCAAGACCCTGACGCCAGACATGGACGCCAACTCCCTCGGCGGCACGGTGGATGTGAAAAGCCTCTCGGCCTTCGACCACAAGGGCCTGTTCTATACCGGGAGCAGCGAAGCCAGCTACGACAAGAACACCGGCCAGACCAGCCCGAAATTCTCCGGTGCCGCCAGCGACCGCTTCAGCCTGGGCGATGGCATCGACAACTTCGGTGTGGCCGCCGCGCTCAGCTGGCAGAAGCGCGACTTCGGTTCGGACAACGTCGAAACCGGGGGCGCCTGGGATTTCGAGCAAGGCTCGCGGCTCGAAGAGTTCGAACAGCGCGACTACGACATCCGCCGTGAACGGGCCGGGGGCGGTTTGAACTTCGACTACAAGCCCGACGACTTCAGCAGCTATTACCTGCGCACCCTGTACAGCCGCTACAAGGACAGCGAAGTGCGCAATGCCGCCAGCATTGCCTTCGACGACCCGCAAGCGCCGGGCGAGGTGGGGGCTGCCGAAGGCGAGCGCAAACTCAAGCAGCGGGAGGAAACCCAGGAAATCCAGTCCTACGTGCTGGGTGGCGAGCGCATGTTCGGCCTCTGGACCCTCAGCGGCCAGGGCGGCTACAGCCGCTCCAGCGAGGACAGCCCGGGCCATATCGCCGGCGCCACCTTCAAGGGTATCGACGGTTTCGACGGTGGTTTCTACGACAGCGACAAGCCGCGGCCGATCATCGGCCCGGGATTCTACGACCCGACCAACTTCAGCCTCGACAAGGTGGACTGGGAGGAACAGAAAACCACCGACACCGAGAAAAACCTGCGCCTGGACCTGGCCCGGGACTATGACTTGAGCGGCTATGCCTCCCAGGTCAAGTTCGGCGGCAAGGTGAGCCGGCGCGACAAGGACAACGACCTGGACGCCTGGGTCTATGAAGACTTCGATGACCTGGGCTTCACCGACGAACAGCTCAACCTCGGGCAATTCCAGAAAGGCAATGTGGACTACCGCCTCGGGCATTACGGACCGGGCATCAGCCCCGGTGCCATCAAGCAATTGCTGGGCGGCCTGGATCGCGATGCGTTTTTCGACGAGCAGGAGTCCCGGGTCAACGACTTCAAGATGAGCGAAGACATCAATGCCGCGTACCTGATGAACACCGTCGACATCGACGACTGGCGCTTCATCGCCGGCATGCGCTACGAAGGCACCGAATTCGAAGCCAAGGGCACCGGCGCCACCGACGGCGTATTCACTGACACCCAGACCCGTCGCAAGTACCACCACTGGCTGCCAGGACTGCACGCGCGCTACCAGCTGGACAAGAACACCCAGGTCCGTGCGGCCTGGACCAAATCCGTGGTGCGTCCGACCTTTGGGCAACTGGCGCCGGGCTTCGTCATCGACGATGACGAGGCAACCTTCGGCAACCCGGACCTCAAGCCGCTGGAGTCGAGCAACCTGGACCTGGGCATCGAGCATTTCATGGGCCATGCCGGGACCGTCTCGGCCTTCGTGTTCTACAAGGACATCAAGCACTTCGTCTACAACACCGACCTGGCCGGCACCGGCGCCTGGACGGATTTTGCCGAAGCCCACAGCTATGCCAACGGCGACAGCGCCAAGTTGTATGGCCTGGAACTGGCCTACTCACAAAAAATCGACTGGCTGCCGGCGCCCTGGAACGGCCTGCTGCTGGGTGCCAATGCCACCTTCAGTCGTTCGGATGCCGAAATCGAAGGCTTCGACCAGGCCAGCGGTACCCAGCGCAAGCGCAGCATCGATCTGCCGAACCAGTCCGACACGGTTGGCAACCTGATGCTGGGCTGGGAAGACGACAAGCTGAGCCTGCGCCTGTCGGCCAACTACAAGTCGGCGTATCTGTTCGAACTGGCGTCCATCGGCGACCGCGATCACGACCTGCACGTCGATGCCCAGACCTTCGTCGACTTCAGCGCCCGCTATTCGCTGACCAAGAACCTGCAGGTCAGCCTGGAGGCCCAGAACCTCACCGACGAGCCGTATTTCGTCTACACCGGGCATCGCTCCTACAACGGCCAGTACGAGGAGTACGGCCCGACCTACAAGCTGGGGCTGACCTTCACGCATTTCTGAATGACGGGGCTGATCTTTCTGTGGCGAGGGGACTCAGCGAAACCCTCTCGCCACAAGGTAAATAAAAACCACTTTGAGCCCGGCTCGATGACAAGGATTTTGCGTTGGATATGAATATCGGTTTTTCCAAGCACTATTGGCTGGCAATGTTGATCGGCCTGGCCACCGGCCCGGCCCTGGCGGCTCCAGCCAGCCCCGGCCTGACGCTGCAACCCTGGGCGCCGAACCAGGCACTTTCCCTGGATGCGCTGACGTTCCTGCCCGGCGAGCAGACCCGCGAACGCCTGGCCGCCGGGCGCGACGGGCTGCTGCTGCTCGATGCCCGAGGTCGCGAACTGGCGCGCCTGAAGGGTCGTTTCGAAGGCCTCGACAGCCGCACCCTCGGCACCGACGTGCTGGTCGCCAGCCTCGACAGCACGCGCCAGCAGGCGGTACTGGTCAACCTCGACCCCAAGGGCCGCCGATGGGGGGCGCCGGTGTACCTGCCCACCCGGGACTTTCCGGTCAACGGCCTGTGCCTGTACCGCGATGAGGCGAGCAACCTGTTCGTGTTCCTGGTGGGCGAAGAGGGCAAGGGCGAACAATGGCTGGTAGGCGCCGACGGGCAATTGAGTGCGAAGCCCCAGCGCGTGCGCGGTCTGCCATTGCCACCGGACGCCAAGACCTGCCAGGTGCAGGACGCCGCCGGCCAGTTGTTCGTCAACGAAGAGCGGGTCGGCTGGTGGGCCTATCCGGCGTCCGCTGAAGCCGAGACCGTGCGGATGCCCGTGGCGATGCGCACGCCGTTCGGGGATATCCGGCAGACGGCAGGTGCCATGGCGGTGATGCCGGGGGGCATGCTGGGCCTCGATCCCGACGCCGCGCAATTGCATCTGTACCAGCAAACGGACGCGGGATGGACGTCCCAGGGCATCCTGGCCCTGGCAGGCCTGAAAGAGCCGGAAGGCCTGGCGGCACGGTTGACAAAAGACGCGCTCGAAGTGCTACTGCGGGACGACGACAACGGCCAGCTGTACCAGGGCGAAATCCGCTGGCAACCGGCGCCGGTAGCGCTGGCGCCGGTGTTGCCCAGCGTGGCTGCCGTCGCCCAGAGCGAACCGGTGGCTCGCCAGGGCGACGCCGCGGATGACCCGGCGATCTGGGTGCACCCGACGACGCCCGGGGCGAGCCGGGTGCTGGGCACCAACAAGAAGCAAGGGCTGCTCGCCTACGACCTGCAAGGCAAATTGCTGCAGGAGCTGTCGGTGGGGCGTCTGAACAACGTCGACTTGCGGGCCAATTTCAAACTCGGCATGCAAACCGTCGACCTGGCGGTGGCCAGTAACCGCGACCGCAACAGCCTGAGCCTGTTCAGCATCGACCGCGCCAGTGGCGAGCTGCGCGAAGCGGGCGAGGTCCCCACGCCGCTGGAGGACATCTACGGCATCTGCCTGTTCCAGCCCGCCGAGGGCGAGTTGTATGCCTTCGTCAACGGCAAGGACGGCCGCTACCTGCAATATCGCCTCAGCGCCCCGGATGGGCTGGTCAAGGGCGAGTTGGTGCGCCAGTTCAGCGTCGATAGCCAGCCTGAAGGCTGCGTGGCCGATGAGCGCCATCAGCGGTTGTTCCTGGGGGAGGAAGACGTCGGCGTCTGGGCCGTGGATGCCCGGGCCGACCAGCCGGCCACCTTGACCCGCGTGATCGAAGTCGGCCCGCAACTGCACGCCGACGTCGAAGGCATGGCCCTGTACCGAGGCGACGGCGGCGATTACCTGGTGGTGTCCAGCCAGGGCAACGACAGCTACCTGGTGCTCGATGCCGCGCCGCCTTTCGCCGTACGCGGTGCTTTCCGGGTCGGCTTGAATGCGGCGGCGGGTATCGACGGCGCCTCGGAAACCGACGGCCTGGAAGTCACTTCGGTCAACCTCGGCGGGCCCTGGAGCCAGGGGATGCTGGTGGTCCAGGACGGACGCAAGCGCATGCCCGAACAGGCCCAGAACTTCAAGTTCGTGCCCTGGGCCGATATCGCCAGGGCGCTGCGCCTGCCTTGAGCGACGCTGTCATCAACCGGTCACGAACATTTCATCGAATAGCAGCCAGACAGGAGTTCTACCCATGCAAGCCACTTTGGAACACATGACGATCTGGGGCCTTATCGGCGACGCGAGTCTGCTGGTCAAGGCGGTCATGCTCACGCTGTTGCTGGCGTCGCTGTCGAGCTGGTACCTGATCATCCAGCGCAGCACGGTGCTGCAACGCAACGAGCGACAGCTCAAGGGTTTCATGCAGCGTTTTCGCAGCAGCCAGGACCTGTTGCCCCTGTACCGCGAAAGTGCCCAGGCCAGGGACGTGGACGGCGGCATCACGCCGATTTTCCAGGCAGGCCTGCTGGCCTTCACTCAGTTCCACCAGCCTTCCTGCCAACCCGAGGTGGTGCTCGAAGGGGTGGAGCGTTCGCTGCAAGTGGCGATCAGCGAGCAGGAAGTGCAACTGGAAAAGGGCCTGCAATTGCTCGCCACCGTCGGTTCGGTCAGCCCCTACATCGGTCTGTTCGGCACCGTCTGGGGGATCATGAACGCATTCCTCGGCCTGTCCCAGGTACAGCAGGCCAGCCTCTCCACGGTAGCGCCGGGCATCGCCGAAGCGCTGATCGCCACGGCCATCGGCCTGTTCGCCGCAATCCCGGCGGTGATCGCGTACAACCGGTTCGCCGCCCGTGGCCAGACCCTGCTGACCTGCTACTACGCCTTCGGCAACGAGTTGCAGGCCCGTCTGCATCGCAAGCTGCACGGCGCCCCGGTGAACCTGGCTTCGGTCGCTTGAAAGGAGAGGGCAGATGCTAGTCAAGCCACAACGCAAGCACGGGCCCAAGGCCGAAATGAACGTGGTGCCTTACATCGACGTGATGTTGGTGCTGCTGGTGATTTTCATGGTCACCGCGCCCATGCTGACCCAGGGTGTGAAGATAGAACTGCCCAAGGTCGCGAGCGAGGCACTGGCCAACGACAGTCGCCAGCGGATCCTGACCCTGTCGGTCAAGGCCGAAGGCGGCTACTACTGGAACCTGGGCGACGAACTGGACACCCGACACCAGACCGACAGCGCCGTGGACCTTGAGCAGATGCGGGCCAAGGTGGCCCAGGTGGTTGCCGAGCGCAGCGACACCCAGGTGTATATCCGGGCCGACGATCATGCCGATTACGGCCGGGTCGTCGCCGCCATGGCCGCCTTGCAGCAGGGCGGCGTGAGCAACCTGGGACTGGTGACCGAGGCGCCGCAATGACGGCGATGATCATGCACAGTTCTTCCATGAACCTGCCGGTAGCGGCCAGCCACCGTTTCTGGCAAAACAGCCTGGCGGCCGGGCTCGCCGTGGCCCTGCACGCTGCCGTGGCGGCCTTGCTGGTACTGGGTTGGAGCGTGGAAAAGCCTGCCGCGGAGGCAGCCCGGGTGCTACGCACGCAATGGGTGATGCTGGCCCCCGCGCCCGAGGCGGCCGCCCCGGCCCCGCTGGAACCTGTGGCAGCGCAACCGGTGGAGTCCGTCCCGGCGCCGGCCGAGATGCCCCGGCCCGAAACGGCCAAGCCCATCCCGGACCCGAGCCTCCAGGCGCGAAAACTGGAACAGGCAGCCTTGGCGCGCAAACGGGTAGAGGAGCACAAACGCGAGCAACAGGCCCGACAGCAACGCGAGCGCGTAGAGAACGAGCGGCGTGCGGAGCATGAGCGGCACTTGCAGGAAGCCCAGCAGGCCGCCGAACAACAACGCCAGGCCAGGCAGGCCGATGAACTGGCCCGGCAACACCAGGCCGAGCAGGCCCGCCTGGCTGCCGCCGACAGCCGCAGCTACCAGCCGTTGAGCAAGCAAGCCCCGGATTATCCGCAGCGTGCCCTGGACAAAGGCCTGGAAGGCGACTGCACGGTGGAATACAGCGTGACGCCGGATGGGCGCATCGATAATCCCAAGGTACTCGACGGTTGCCATCCACTGTTCATCCGTCCGTCCCTGGCCGCGGCCCAGGGCTTTCGTTATCAGCCCCGGATCATCGATGGCAAGGCGGTGACCGTGCCGGCGGTGCGCAATACCTTCCACTATCGGATCAAATGAGCTGCGGACAACCGTCCACGCAAGGTTCGCGGTACAGCGCCTAGGCCGGGTCGGCGGGCCGATGCTGGCGCAGCAGTTCGATCTGCTGGGATGGGATCAAGGTGCGCAACGCCTTGTACAGCGCGCGGGTCTCCAGCAGGTTCCAGATGCGTAGCATGGTTTCCAGCGCATCCAGGGGCTTGCTGATGAAGTCCCGCGCGCCCAGGGCCAGCGCCCGCAGACGGGTGTCCCGGGTCGCGTCGGCGGTCAGGACCAGGATCGGCAGGTAGTCGTTGGCCGGTATGCGGCGGTTGAGCTGTTCCAGTACGGCGAAGCCGTCGAAGGCGGGCATGTGCAGGTCAAGGATCACCAGGTCCGGCTCGAAGCTGTTGAACAGGTCGAGGGTGCGCAGCGGTTCTGTGCTGCTCAGCACATTATGCAGGCCTTCGCGGGCCAGCAATTGCTCCATCAGGTCCAGGTTGGGGCGCTGATCGTCGACGATCAGGATGCGCAGGTCGCGGTTCATGCGGGCTCCGGCAGATAGTGCTCAAGATGGGCCAGGAAGGCCTGGATGTGAATGGGTTTGGTCAGGATCGCCGTGGCGCCGGCATCCTGCAGGGCTCGGTGGGTCAGGTCGCTGGCGTCGGCGGTGATCATCAGCACCGGCGTCGCGGCAGTGGCGGGGGACTGGCGCAAGCGACGCAAGACTTCCAGGCCCTCCAGGTCCGGCAGGGTCACGTCCAGCAGGATCAGTTGCGGCGCGTGCTGGCGCGCCAGGTCCAGGCCCATCTGGCCCTGCATGCTCGACAGCAGCTGGATGCCCGGACGGCGTTGCATCAGGGTCTCGATCAGCGCGAGGCTCGAAAGGTTGTCTTCGATGCACAGGACCTTGCCGTGGTACTGGACGGGTGGGCGGGCCACCGCCAGGGGCGCGATGGGCGCCGAATGGCTGTCGCTCACCTGGGCGGCCGGCAACAGCAGGGTAAAGCAGCAACCCTGTTGCGGCACGCTGTGCACCTGGAGGCTGCCCTGCATCATTTCCAGCAGGCTCTTGCTCAGGGACAGTCCGAGGCCGGTGCCCTCGACCTGGGGATCGGCGTCCAGGCGTTCGAACGGCTTGAACAACTGCGCCAGTTGATCGAGGGCAATGCCGTGCCCGGTATCGCTGACGGCGATGCTGACCTGATGGGCCTGGGCGGTCACTTCGATGCGCACCTCGCCGCCGGGACGGTTGTACTTGATGGCGTTGGACAGCAGGTTGAGCAGCACCTGGACCAGGCGCTGACGGTCGGCCCGCACACCAGTGCCCTCCGGAAGCGGCGGCAGTTCGACGAGACGAATGCCGGCGTCGGCGGCCATGGGCGAAACCAGCGTCAGGGCCTCGTGCAGGACCGCCGACAGAGCGATGGGCTCGATATTCAGCGGCAGGCGGCCGGCCTCGATGCGGGCGATGTCCAGCACCTCGTTGATCAGCGCCAGCAGGTGCTGGCCGGCGCGCAGGATATGGCTGACCTGGGGGCGCTGCCCGGCCGTGGAGTCCATGTCCAGCAACTGCGCGAAGCCGAGGATGGCATTGAGGGGCGTGCGCAACTCATGGCTCATGCGCGACAGAAACTCGCTCTTGGCCCGGCTGGCGCTTTCCGCTTCTTCGCGGGCAGTGCCCAGGGCGATCTCGGCGGCACGCCGGTCGGTGATGTCCCGGGTGATCTTGGAGAAACCGCGCAGGGCGCCGGTGGCGTCGTATTGGGCCGTGATGACCACGCTGGCCCAGAAGCGACTGCCATCCTTGCGACAGCGCCAGCCTTCTTCCATGTAATGGCCGTCGCGGGTGGCTTCGCGCAGGGCCATGTCCGGATGTGCCGGGCATTCCTCGGCCAGGTAGAACAGGGAAAAATGCCGACCGAGGATTTCCTGTTCGGTATAGCCCTTGATCCGCTCGGCGCCGGCATTCCAGGTGATCACGTGGCCCTGGGCATCCAGCGCGAAGATCCCGTAGTCCTTCACGCCGTCGATGATCAGCCGCAGCCGTTCCTCGTTGTCCCGCAGCGCCCGCTCGCGCTCGGCCAGCAGTTGCCCGGCCTCCACCAGGCGGGTGCCCAACTGCCCGATCTCGTCCTGTTCCGGTGGTTGCGGCAGCAAGGGTTGGCCCAGGGCCAGGCGCTGGGCGTTGCCTTGCACCTGCTGCACCCGGGCAACGATGCCCTTGGACAGGAACAGCACCGCGACTATCGCACCGAACAGACCGCACACCGCCGCCAGCAACGTGGCGAACAGCAGGCGCATGCGGGTGGCCGAGGCGGCGGCGCTGCGTTCGTCGAGCAGGGCGTCCTCACGGATGCGCATGGCGTTGATCTGTTCGCGCAGCACGTCCAGCACCTGCTTGTTTTCGATCAGGATCGCCGTGATGGCCTCGGTGTCATCGGTCCTGCCGTTGCGCAGCGCCGCCAATCCGTCGAGTTTCTCCTCGATCAGCGGCGTGATGGTCTGCAGATGATCGCGCACGCTGGCGTCGCGGATGTTGTGGTCCAGGCGTTGCAGGGCGGCCTGGATCAGCGACGTGGCCTTTTCGTAGCCGGGCAGGAAGTCCTCGCGGCGGGTCAACAGGTAGCCCCTCACGCTGGCCGCTGCTTCGGCCAGCAGGGTATGGACCGCCTGGATATCACCCTGGACCCGCAACACCCGGCGAACGTCCTCCTCGGCGCGGGCAGTCTGGCGTTCGGTGAAGTAGATCAGCACCAGCGACAGCAACAGCACCACCAGCGGCAGGGAAATCACCACCAGGGCCTTGCCTCGCAGGGGCAAGTCGTCCCAGCGACGCGTGATCCGCAGCTTCATGGCCATTGCCCGGCGGGTTGCGCCACCAGGCCCAGGGCGATGCCGCGCACCGCGGCCTGGGTCCGGTCGGCGGCGCCCAGCTTGCCGATGACCCGCTCCACATGGGCCTTGGCGGTGCCGGGGGCGATGCCGAGCTTTTCGCCGATTTCCCGGTTGCTGAAACCGCCCGCCACCAGGCCCAGCACCTGGCGTTCCCGGGTCGTGAGGGCCTGCAATTGAGCGGCGGCGCTGCCTCCGCGCTCGGCCATGCGCCGCAGCAAGCGGGCGCTGACGGCGCTGTTCAAGGTCTCTTCGCCCCGGGCCACCCGCCGGAGGGCATCCAGCACTTCCTCGCGGCTGGCGTCCTTGAGCAGGTAGCCAACGGCACCGGCATCGATGGCTGCTTCCAGGTGGTCGGGGCTGTCGTCCATGGTGAAGATCATGACTTTGATGAAGGGCTGGCGTTGTCGCAGGAGGCGCGCCGCGCCCAGGCCGTTGAGCACCGGCATGCGGATGTCGAGGATGGCGATGTCCGGGCGCAGCCGCTCGCACAGGTCCAGGGCTTCCTGGCCATCTCGGGCCTGGCCGACCACCTCGAAACCTTCGCTTGCGGCGAGCATGGCGATGAACCCGGTGCGCGTGACTTCATGATCGTCGGCCAGCAACAGGCGTATGGGCGCGGTCATGGCTGCTCTCCATGGGCGGGCAGTGGTACGCGGATCAGCAGTCGGGTCCCGCCCAGGGGGTCGCTCGAACAGCTCAATTGCCCTCCCAGAAGGCTGGCGCGCTCTTGCATCGCGGCCAGCCCCAGGTGGCAGCGGCCATTGGTTTCGACAGGTTGCCGCAGGGCGAAGCCACGGCCGTCGTCCTCGACCCGCAGGCAGGCCTGGCCGTCGCTCACCGACAAGCCCAGGCGCGCATGGCTGGCCTGGGCGTGCTTGAGGATATTGTTGATACCCTCCTGCGCGATGCGGAACAGGGCGATCTCTACCGCGCCGGGCAGGCGGGCGGCGCTGTGATCGTCCCAGCTCACCGCCAGTCCCGCCTCGCGCAGGCGATCGGCTTCCTTGTCGACAGCCTTGTACAGGCCAAAGTCATCCAGCACATGGGGGCGCAGGCCGCCGATCAATTGCCGGCCTTCACCGACGCAGCCCTTGGCCAGGGCCAGGATGGTCTGCAACTCGTTCGCCAGCTCCGGAGGCAGGGAGGGGCAGCGCCCGGCGAAGCCCTGCAAGCGTTGATGCAGGCCGGCCAGATTCTGCGCCAGGCCGTCGTGCAGGTCGTAGGCCACGCGCTTGCGCTCGTCCTCCTGGGCACTGAACAGGCGATGGACCAGCTCCGACATGGTGCGCTCCCGGGCCTGGAGCGCTTCGAGCAGCCGATGGTTCTCCAGATGCGCGGCCAACAGTGTCGCCAGCAGTTGCAGCGAGTCGATGTCTTCGTTGTCCGGCGCCGTGATGGTCACGCTGTTGCCCAGCAGCAAGACTCGGGATACCGCGCCGTCGGAGGTGCGCAAGGGCACGCGCAGCACTTGCGGCAGGACGCTGCCGGGGCACTCCAGCCATTGCGGGTCGGCCGAAGGCGAATGGGCGAGGCTGGCGAGCCGTTCCAGGCGCTCGCCGCTGCCATGGCTGGCGAGGGTGCGCAGCGGGTCATCCGCCGTCCACTCCAACAGCAGGCCGTGATCCATGGCCATGAACGCACAGGCCCGTTGCACCACGCGCTGGCGCATCTGGGCCAGCGGTAGCCGGGTCAGTTCATGGCCGGTGCCCAGCAGCAGGCCCAGGCGCGCGGCACGGCTTTGCGACTGGCGATACTGGGTCCGAATGGCCAGGGCGCTGCCGGGATCATGGGGAGGGCTTTGCATGGGGGCTCCGGTATCAAAGGGACCGATTCGGTCGCGAGGCGGTATCAAGCCTTGCATGAAAAGTACCTGCGCGACGATCAGGCTGCGTTGAAAACCGCCTTGCCTGGTCGTCAATCGTTGGCTTTGCATGTACAGCCTAGAGCGTGTCGGTGGCGGGGCCCATCTGCCGAACGGCATAGTCGATCGGCACCGGTTGGCCGATGGCGGCGGTGCGGGCGGCCGGCAAAGTGGGGTCATTGAAACCCAAAGGAGCCCCACGATGAAAATGAAAACCTTCGCCCTTGCCGCCTTTTTTGTGCTGACCTCGCCGTTGGTCCATGCGGCCGATGCCACGCCTTACGTGTATCGTACCGTGGCCGAACAGCCGAAAGACGTGGGTGATCGCGAAATCGCTGCGCTCTTCGACCAGTGGAACACCACGCTGAAGACCGGCAGTGCCAGGGCAATGACCAGCCTTTATGCGCCGGACGCCATCCTGCAGCCGACGCTGTCCAACAAGGTGCGCACCACACCGGCACAGATCCAGGACTACTTCGATCACTTCCTGACCGGCAAGCCGGTGGGAACGATCAATTACCGGGAGATCCGTCATATGGGCCCCGATGCGGCCATGGACAGTGGGGTCTACACCTTCACGCTCACCAACGCCGACGGCAGCAAGCGGGATGTCCAGGCCCGCTATACCTTCCTCTACGAACGCCTGGATGGGCAGTGGAAGATCATCAACCATCACTCTTCGGCCATGCCGGAGGTGCCGAAAGTCCTGCACGCCAGCCACTGACCCGTCTTGCCGCACCCGCGCCCTTGCTTGCAAGGGCGTTGTCGTTTCTCGGCAAGGCCGAGTCATCGCCCGGCGAGCAGGGCTTTATGCATTCATGGGGCATAAAGGACTTGGATTAGCGCATGAATATTAATTAGAATCAGTCTCATTTGAGACATTCCATGCGCAGGGCCTCTTGACATGTTTGATGCAGCTACGCCGGCGGAGCAGTCCCTACATACGTTGTACCGTGATCACGGCAGCTGGCTGGAAGGCTGGCTGAGGCGGCGCATGGGCAACGCCTGGGATGCCGCGGACCTGCGCCAGGATACCTTCCTGCGAGTGCTGTCCAGCGCCCAGCCCCTGGCCGACCTGCACGAGCCTCGCGCCTATCTGCTGACGATCGGCAAGCGGCTGCTGAGCAATTTCTACACCCGGCGCAACCTGGAGCAGGCTTATCTCGACGCATTGGCGAGCTTGCCCGAAGCGTGCGTACCGTCTCCCGAACAACGTTGGTTGCTGCTCGAAACCCTGCACGCCCTGGATGAGTTGCTCGATGGCCTGCCGCCCCTGGTGCGGCGGGCCTTTTTGTGGAGCCAGCTCGAAGGGCTGGGCTACCGGGAAATCGCCGAGCGCATGCAGGTGTCCGAGCGCACCATCAAGCGCTACATGGCCCAGGCCTACGAGCATTGCCTGCTGGTGGACTTCTGATGAACCCGGCTCCTTGCCCCGAAGCCCGGGAAGTGGCCCGGGCGGCGGCTCGCTGGTTGGCCATGATGGACGTTGGTGACGGTAAATTCGATTCCGCCGGCCTGCAGCGTTGGCGGGACAGCTGTGCCCAGCATGAGGCGGCCTGGCAGAAGGCCCTGCGATTGCGTCAGCGATTCGCCGGTGTGCCTCCCGAGTTGGGCATGGCGACCCTGG
The DNA here is from genome assembly GCF_900119645.1 of Pseudomonas sp. NFACC43. NCBI lineage: Bacteria > Pseudomonadati > Pseudomonadota > Gammaproteobacteria > Pseudomonadales > Pseudomonadaceae > Pseudomonas > Pseudomonas sp. NFACC43. Next base: position 42,934 of record NZ_FPKK01000005.1, on the reverse strand, counting down.
ATCGGCCATCCCTGCCTCGGCGCGATGTACTCAAGCGGGCCTTGGGCGTCGCTGCACTGGTGCCGGCCGCCTGGATGCTGGGACGAGAGCTGCCGCTGCAAGCCTGGCGGGCCGACTTGCATACCGCCACCGGAGAACAGCGGCGCTGGTCGCTGGTGGATGGCAGCGTATTGCAGTTGAACACCGACAGCGCCGTGGACCTGGATCTCAAGGCACGGCGAGTGCTTCTGGTCCAAGGCGAGATGGCCCTTAAGGTCGCGGGCGATATGCCGCTGACCGTCCAGGCACCTTATGGGACGATCACCCTCAGGGATGGCGAAGTCTGCGTGCGGTTGAGCCAGGGCAGTTGCCAGGTGTCGTTGCTCAGCGGTTCAGCGCAACTGCAGCCGCTGTATGGGCTGTCGCTGACGTTGGAGAAAGGCCAGCAGGTCAGTTTACAGGCCGCCGGCGCAGGGCCTGTGAGTGCCTTCGATGTGGCTCAGTTGGGCTGGCGTGACGGCGTGCTGGTGGCGCAGAACCAGCCGTTGGGGGATTTTCTGCGAGAGCTGGACCGTTATCGTCCGGGCGTGTTGCGTTGGGACCAGAGCCTGGAGTCGCTACGGGTGACCGGGAGCTTCCGCCTGGAAAACACCGATCAGATCCTTGCGCTGCTGGCGGCCAGCCTGCCGTTGGATGTGCAAATGCGCACCCGGTACTGGGTCACGCTGGTCCCCCGTAAAAATATCGCCTGAAGCCTGTCCCCTTTTTTTGTCTCGCTTGTCATTCAAGGCAAGTGAACAAAAACGAGAGCTCCCTCCAATGTCCGTAGCAGTACCTTTGCGTTTTCGCCCGGCCGTTGCCGGCTGGCGTCCGCTGTTGAACCTGAGCCTGATGCTGAGCCTGAGTGCCAGCCCATTCTTCATCGCCACCAGCCAGGCCGAGGATGCGTCCCGGCGCAGCTACCAGGTGCCGGCCGGCAGCCTCAGCGCCGCACTGACCCGGTTCGCCGGTCTGGCGGGGGTCAACCTGTCGGTGGATCCGTCCCTGGTCAGCGGCCGCAACAGCCCCGGCCTCGCGGGCGAATACGGTGTTGAGGAGGGCTTTGCCCGTCTGCTGCAGGGCTCCGGCCTGCAATTGCAACCGGTGGGTGAACAGGCCTATGTCCTGGTGCCCGCGCCGGAAGGCAGCAGCCTGCAACTGGCGCCCACCTCGATTCTCGGAGCCGGTGCTACCTCGGGAGGCGACGTGTATGCCGGCGGCCAGGTGGCGCGTCGTGGCTCACAGGGCTTGCTGGGCTCGCGGGATTTCATGGAAACGCCGTTCAGCATGACCACCTACACCAGCGAGACGGTAAAGAACCAACAGGCGCGGACCCTGGGCGACCTGATCGCCAGCGACCCCTCGGTTCGTTCCACCAACCCGGCGGGTGGCCGCTATGAGCAATTCACCATCCGTGGTTTCAGTCTGTTCAACAGTGATGTGGCCTACAACGATCTCTACGGTGTCTTGCCGACATACACCATCGACATGGAAATGGCCGACCGGGTCGATATCCTCAAGGGCCCGACCCAACTGATCAACGGAATCTCGCCACGTGGCAGCGTGGGCGGCGGCATCAACGTGGTGCCCAAGCGCGCGAGCGACAAGCCCATCACCTCGTTCACCGGCAACTACGCCTCCAACAACCAACTGGGCGGTGCGGTGGACGTCGGTCGGCGGTTCGGCGAAGACAACAAGTTCGGCATCCGCTTCAACGGCGTCAAGCAGTCCGGCGACACCGAGTGGGACCACCAGAGCGTGGATCGGGAGATGGCCGTGCTGGGCCTGGACTTCCGCGGCGAACGCCTGCGTCTGTCCACCGACATTGGTCATACCGAGCGCGATACGGATGCACCGCAGGAGCGCGTACAAGTGGGCGCCAATGCCCAGGTTCCCCATGCCAGCGACGTGCGCGACAACTATGCGCAGCCCTGGACCAAGGCGCGGACCAAAGACACCTTCGGTACGGTGAACGCCGAATTCGATGTCAACGATGCCGTGATGCTGTATGGCGGTGTCGGAGCGCGTAAAAGCAACCATGACTTCCTTCGCCATAACGTCTCGGTGAGCAATGACGCCGGCGACTTCACCGTTCAGCCACGGGATTTCACCCGGGACGAAAATGTCCGGACGGCCACGGCCGGGGTTCGCAACTGGTTCCACACCGGGCCGGTGAGCCATGAGGTCAACCTGGCCGCCAGTTATTTCTACATGGACTTCACCAATGGCGGCGCCCGCTATGCCAACGGCCGCAGCAACCTGTACGACCCGGTACAGACCCCGACCCCCAGCAGGCCTACGCGACAGGACGACAAGGTCTACACCGAGAACCACTTCAGCGGCGTGGCACTGTCCGACACCCTGGGCTTCTTCGATGACCGGCTGTTGTTGACCCTCGGTGCCCGGTGGCAGCGGGTGGAGGTGGATGACTGGACCAACCATGTCAAAGGCGACACGGCCTACGACGAAGAGAAGGTCTCGCCGTCGGGTGGCCTCCTGTTCAAGGCCACCGACAGACTGTCTTTGTATGCCAACTACATGGAAGGCCTGAGCCAGGGCAAGATCGCACCGTCGACCTCGATAAACGAGGACGAGATTTTCCCGCCGTTCATCAGTCGCCAGGTCGAAGTGGGGGCCAAGTATGACGCAGGTCCATTCGCCTTGACGGCGGCGCTGTTCCGGATCAAGCAGCCGGCCTATGCCACCGATGCCACCACCCGTGTCTTCGGACCCAATGGCAAGCGCGAGAACAGCGGCGTGGAACTGAGTGTCTTCGGTGAGCCAATCAAGGGCACCCGCCTGCTCGGAGGTGTGATGTACATCGACAGCGAGCTGACCGATACCACGGGCGGCGCTTTCGATGGCAACCGGGCCCCGGCCACCCCCAAATTCAACGTCAACCTAGGAGCCGAGTGGGACGTGCCGACGATGCAGGGCCTGGCCCTGACCAGTCGCGGCATCTATTCCAGCTCGCAATACCTGGACCAGTCCAACGTCAAGGAAATCGACTCCTGGTTCCGTTTCGACGTGGGCGCCCGCTATACATTCAAGGTCGACGAGAAGAACATCACCTTGCGCGCCAACATCGAGAACGTGGCGGACAAACGCTACTGGAGCTCGGCCGGTGCCTCGGACGACAGCGAACCAGGCTTGACGCTGTCGACGCCGCGCACCTACCTGCTGTCAGCGACCGTCGATTTCTGACCCGTCGTAGAGCTCCAGGGAGGGAGCCATTTCCAGGCGTCAGCATGGGGGGAGGGCTGTTCGGTCGCGGCGTGAAACAGGCCCGCCAGGCACCCCGTCAATCAGGTGTCGCGGAACAGGTCGTGGGCGTCCAGCAGTCGCCAGGCGATTTGCGGACGTTTCTCCAGCGCGCGGCGAATGGCAGCGGGGATCGACTGGCGAATCTTGCGGCACAGCCCCGGTTGCTGCTGGAATTCGATGACGATGCCGCGCATGGTCCTGACTTCGTTGTAGCCCGGCTCTATGGTCAGGCGTACCCCGAGATTCTCATACAGGCGCTGCTGCAACCGTTCCAGTTCGGCCAGGTCCTGGATGCTTTCCAGGCGTTCGAGCAGGCGCTTTTCTTCCTGGCGGTTCAGGCAAAGGATGCGCAAGTCTGCGCCGGGCGTTTCCAGCAACGCATCGCGGCCGCAATCGCAAACGCCGGGCGGGCAGGGGGGACGGATCGGAATCGACGCGGTCATGGGCTCCACAAACTCTGCGACACAACGCAACTGCCGCCGGATCTGCCGGCGGCCCAGGCAATGTGATGCCTGATGGTATCGGGGTCAACCCCGTCATCAGGCCGCTTGTCTGTCGCCGGGCACGATCCGCTCGTCTGTTTCTGCCTCGATTCGAGCGAATCCTTGCGCGGCAGCGACCCCAGTATCTCGGCATGGGCGGCTGCATTGCGCCCTCCATCGAGTATATCCACGGCAACGAACTGATGGTGGGGGCGGCGTCGAGGCGTGTGCCGCCAGCCGCTACGTTGCTGGCTTCCTGGCCGGCCGCCAGGGACCGTTGCCCGCGAGCAACGGTCCCTCGCAGCAGCGTTTAAGGACTACAGCCCCAGCTCGGACAGGCCCGGATGATCGTCCGGGCGGCGTCCCAGCGGCCAGTGGAACTTGCGCTCGCTTTCCTTGATCGGCATGTCGTTGATGCAGGCATACCGGTTGCTCATCAGGCCCTGTTCATCGAATTCCCAGTTCTCATTGCCATAGGAGCGGAACCAGTTGCCCGAATCGTCGTGCCATTCGTAGGCGTAGCGCACGGCGATGCGGTTGTCGGTAAAGGCCCAGAGTTCCTTGATCAGGCGGTAATCCAGTTCCTTGTCCCATTTGCGCGTCAGGAATGCCTTGGCTTCTTCCCGGTTATGGGCGAACTCGGCGCGGTTGCGCCATTGGGTATCCAGGGTATAGGCCAGGGATACCCGCTGCGGGTCACGGGAATTCCAGCCATCCTCGGCCAGGCGGACTTTCTCGATGGCCGATTCACGGGTAAAGGGCGGCAACGGTGGACGAACTTCAGCGCAAGATGACATGGCAAATCTCCAGTGGGGTGATGAATCAAGTTCACAAAGTTCAACGGGGCAGGTTTATTGCTTCTTTTCCAACAACAACGTGTGCAGCATGTCCTGGGCATCATCGGCGGCACTGTGATCGCCCATGACCAGCGCGACCGTAATGGCGCCATCAATCAGGATCAGCAGCTGCCGGGCCAGGGCGTCCGGGTGCTCGACGCCTTGTTCGGTGCAAAGTCGGGTGACGTAGTCGAGCAGTTTCTGTTTATGCAGCTTCGCCACCAGGCGGACCGGGTCTTGCGGGTCGCCGGTTTCGCCGCTGGTATTGATGAACGCACAGCCGCGAAAGCCCTCGCTCTGGAACCAGGCCTTGAGCACGGTGAACAGGTTGGACAGGCGTGCGGCCGGGGTCGGGGCCTTGTCGACCTCGGTGCTGAACCAGTGCATCCAGCGTTCGTCCCGTCGCTTGAGGGCGGCCACGATCAGGTCGTCCTTGTTGGCGAAGTAGCGATAAACGCTTTTCCTGGAGACGCCGGCGGTTTTCACCAGCAGATCCATGCCGGTGGCCGCGATGCCACTTTTATAGATCAACTTTTCGGCGACATCGAGGATGATGTCTCGTGTGTCATTGCTAATGATTTCATTCATGGGATAGACAGTAGAACGATCGTTCTCCTTGGTCAAATGTTTTTTTCATGACGACGGGAAGACCCGGCCTCGTCCATGGTGTAAGCTCATCCGTTCTTTGGAATCGATCTTATTGCGAGCCCTATGCCGTCGCTTTTCAAACGCCCCTTGCTGCCCAAGCTGCGCAGCTTTGCACTGCCTGCCGATGCCGTGGCCATCCTCGATGGCCCGGCCGAATTCCGCCGCTGCCTGCTGGAGAAGATCGCCCAGGCTACCCGGCGCATCTACATCGTCGCCCTGTACCTGCAACAGGATGAGGCCGGCCAGGAAATCCTCGATGCCCTGCATGCCGCCAAGGCCGCGTGTCCCGAACTGGAAGTGGTCGTGGTGGTGGACTGGCTGCGGGCCCAGCGCGGGCTGATCGGCGCCAAGAAACAGCCGGGCAACTCGGCGTGGTACCAGGAGCAGACGCGCACCCATGCCAGTGAAGTGCCGATCTACGGCGTGCCGGTGCAGACCCGCGAACTGTTCGGGGTGCTGCACCTCAAGGGGTTCGTGATCGACGATTGCGTGCTCTACAGCGGCGCGAGCCTGAACAATGTGTACCTGCACAAGTTCGACAAGTATCGCTACGACCGCTATCACCTGCTGCACAACGCCGCCCTGGCCGACTCGATGCACCATCTGGTGCAGCACGGCCTGATCGCGTCCAAGGCCGTGCACCGCCTGGACCTGCCGAACCTGCCCAGCACCCGCAGCCTGCGCAATGACATCGGCGACCTGCGCAGCCGGCTCAAGCACGCGGCCTACGACACCAGCGCCGGCAGCCTCGACAGGCACGGCCTGTCGGTCAGTCCGTTGCTGGGGGTGGGCAAGAACAATCCGTTGAGCCGGGTCATCGTCGAGCTGATCGCCAGCAGTCGTCGCCAACTGACGATCTGTACCCCGTACTTCAACCTGCCCCTGGCGCTGACCCGCGAGATCAACCGAGCCCTGGCCCGTGGCGTCAGGATCGACATCATCGTCGGCGACAAGACCGCCAACGACTTCTTCATCCCGCCGAGCGAGCCGTTCAAGATCATCGCCGCGTTGCCCTACCTGTATGAGATCAGCCTGCGGCGCTTCGCCAGGCGGCACCAGCGCTACATCGACAGCGGCCTGTTGAACCTGCACCTGTGGCGCGATGGCGACAACAGCTATCACCTCAAGGGCATGTGGGTCGACGAGCGCTATACCTTGCTGACCGGCAACAACCTCAACCCCCGGGCCTTTCGCCTGGACCTGGAAAACGCCTTGCTGCTGGACGATCCCAAGGGCGAGCTGCTGGCACCACGCCAGGCCGAACTCGAACAGATCTACCGGCACACTCATCGGATCGAGCGCTACCTGGACCTGGAAGCCTTGCCGGATTACCCGGCGGCGGTGGCCAAGTTCCTCAAGCGGGTCAGCCGTGTGCGGATAGAACGGCTGCTCTACCGGATCCTGTGAACACTGGCGCCATGTCCGAAAAAGACACCATCTCCATCCAGTTGGTGCGCGAAGCGCTGCTGCAAAGCTGCGCCCCCGGAGCGGCCACGGATGAAGTGCTGAACAAGGTCGGCATCGAGCCCATGTCGCTGGACGATCCCCAGGCCCGGGTCCCAGCCGATGCCTATGCGCGGCTCTGGCGGTTGCTGGCCAAGCGACTGGACGACGAGTTCTTCGGCATGGACCCGCGCCGGCTCAAGTCCGGCAGCCTGGCCTTTCTCTGCCAGTGCGCCATGGCCCAGCCCACCCTGGCCGCCGGGTTGACGGCGGGGCTGGGGTTCCTGTCGCTGATGCTCGAACACTTGCCGGCGCAGTGGACCCGCCAGCAGAGCCTGGCGGAAATCGTCCTGCTGGAGGACGACCGGGAGCCACGCCGGGCCTTCACCTATTTCACGTACTGGATGATCGTCCATGGTGTGACCTGCTGGCTGGCCGGGCGGCGCATCCCGATTCTTTCCATCGAACTGCGTTGCCCGGCGCCGGATTTCTGCGACGACTACCGTGTGATGTTTTCCCAGAACCTGCGCTTTGACCGGCCACGGACCCGGATGATCTTTGCCGCCGAATGCCTGGACCAGCCCATCCGGCGCAATGCCGATGAGCTCAAGCGCTTTCTCGCCCGCGCCCCGGCCAATATCCTGGTCAAATACCGCGACCCGCAAAGCCTCGCCAGCCGTATCAGGCACGACCTGCGCCAGCTGCCCGCCGAACAGTGGCCGGAAACCGAGGCCCTGGCCCAGCAGCTTTGCGTTTCCGCCTCGACCCTGCGTCGACGCCTGGCGGAGGAGGGGCAGACCTACCAGGGCCTCAAGGACAGTGTGCGCAAGGAACTGGCGATTGCCTGGCTGGCCGAGCCTTCCATCAGTTTCGTGGAGATCGCCGCGCGCCTGGGGTTTGCCGATGCCAGTTCGTTCTACAAGGCGTTTCGCAAGTGGTCCGGGTCCAACCCCGGGCATTATCGAAGCCTGATCCTCAACGAACCTCACTGATCGTCGATCCCGCAACTATCGGCCTGGACGCATTGAATCCGCTTACCCCAGGGCGTTCTCGCGGTGCGCCCGTGCTGGCGATCCGGACCATGGCCAAACCAGTCATGCAACTTGATGGCTTTGACCATTGCCGCCCCCTCCCTTCGGCGCGAGTATTTGCCTGTTTACGGTTCCCCCACCAATAAAAAGTACAGAGGGATTCTGGTCATGCGCGATTACTCGTCCGCCACGTCGCAGTTCGATTACCTGAACACCGTCAATGCCGCGTTGCACGGCTCGCTCGAAGCGATGAACGCTTGCGTCGAATGTTGCGACCGGCATGCCTTGCCGGGACGCATCGCCTTGTTCTGGGAGGGACGCGACGGCAGCGACGCGACCTGGACCTACCGAGACCTGCAGGACAACGCCGCGCGTTTCGCCAATTTCCTGCTGGCCCAGGGCGTGGGCAAGGGCGACAAGGTGGCCGGGCTGCTGCCGCGCACCGCCGAATTGCTGATCGTGGTGCTTGCCACCTGGCGTATCGGTGCCGTCTATCAACCGCTATTCACCGCGTTCGGCCCCAAGGCCATCGAGCACCGCCTCGGGAGCTCGGGGGCACGCATGGTGGTCACCGACGCGGTCAACCGTCCCAAGCTCGCTGACGTCGATGGCTGCCCCACGGTGGTGACGGTGGGCGGCGAGAAAGGCCGGGGCATCGTGCGTGGCGACTACAGTTTCTGGGCCGAAGTGGACAACCATTCCAGCCAGTGCGAACCGGTGATGCTCACCGGCGAAGACCCGTTCCTGATGATGTTCACCTCCGGCACCACCGGGCCGGCCAAGGCCTTGTCCGTGCCGCTCAAGGCCATCGTGGCCTTCCAGAGCTACACCCGTGACGCCGTGGACCTGCGCCCCGAGGACGCTTTCTGGAATGTCGCCGATCCGGGCTGGGCCTATGGCATCTATTTCGGTGTGACCGGGCCGCTGGCCATGGGGCATCCGATCACCTTCTACGACGGCCCGTTCACCCTGGAAAGCACCTGCCGGGTGATCAACAAGTACGGCATCACTAACCTGACGGGCTCGCCCACGGCCTATCGCCTGTTGATTGCCGGAGGCGAGCAGTTCGCACGTTCGATCAAGGGCCGTCTGCGGGTCGTCAGCAGTGCCGGCGAGCCGCTGAACCCGGAAGTGATCCGCTGGTTCGCCGATCACCTCGATGTGGTGATCCATGACCACTACGGCCAGACCGAGCTGGGCATGGTGCTGTGCAACCACCACGGGCTGGAGCATCCGGTGCACCTGGGGGCGGCCGGCTTCGCCTCGCCGGGCCACCGGATCGTGGTGCTGGATGAAAACCAGCGGGAACTGGGGGTGGGGCAGCCAGGCATCCTCGCCATCGACCGCAGCCAGTCGCCGATGTGCTGGTTCGCCGGTTACGAGGGCGGTCCCACCAAGTCCTTCGTTGGCGACTACTACCTGAGCGGCGACACGGTGGAGTTCAACGCCGACGGCAGCATCAGTTTCGTCGGACGCAGCGACGACGTCATCACCACGTCCGGCTACCGCGTCGGCCCGTTCGACGTGGAAAGCGCGTTGATCGAGCACCCGGCGGTGGTGGAGGCGGCCGTGATCGGCAAGCCCGACCCGGAGCGGACCGAACTGGTGAAGGCTTTCGTGGTGCTGGGCGCCCAGTACCGTGCCGCGCCGGAACTGGCCGAAGAGTTGCGCCAGTACGTGCGCAAGCGCCTGGCGGCGCACGCCTATCCTCGTGAAATCGAATTTGTCAGTGATTTGCCGAAGACCCCGAGCGGCAAGTTGCAGCGCTTTATCTTGCGCAACCAAGAGATTGCCAAGGCCCTAGGGGGGGGTCTCAGTTAGTTCCCCCACCGCGCCAGCCCTTCGGGTTGTGCCTTAAAGCGGGCCAGGCTTCGTGGCTGGCCTTGGGAAGGGAACAACCATTCCCGGCGGCCTGCGCCTTGCCTGGCCCGCTTTAAGGCGACAACGCGATGGGGAAAGCAACTGAGAACACCCCCTGGGCTGCGGCGCAGAACGTTACAGCTTGAACCAAAGGAAACCATGATGCAGATCGACAACAAGATTTTCCTCGTCAGCGGCGGTGCGTCCGGCCTCGGCGCGGCCACCGGCGAAATGCTGGTCAAGGCCGGTGCCAAGGTGATGCTGGTGGACCTCAATGCCGACGCCGTGGCCGCTCAGGCCCAGGCACTCGGTTGCCACAGCGTGGTGGCGGACATCAGCGACGAGGCCGCGGCCGAAGCGGCGGTCAAGGCCACGGTGGATGCCTTTGGCGGCCTGAACGGGCTGGTGAACTGCGCAGGCATCGTGCGCGCAGAGAAAATCCTCGGCAAGAACGGTCCGCATGCCCTGGCCAGTTTCAGCCAGGTGATCAACGTCAACCTGATCGGCAGCTTCAACCTGCTGCGCCTGGCCGCGGCTGTCATTGCCGAAACGCAGGCCAATGCCGACGGCGAGCGTGGCGTGATCATCAACACCGCTTCGGTGGCTGCCTTCGACGGCCAGATCGGCCAGGCGGCCTATGCTGCCTCCAAAGGCGCCATCGCCAGCCTGACCCTGCCGGCAGCCCGGGAGCTGGCGCGCTTCGGCATCCGGGTGATGACCATCGCCCCCGGTATTTTCGAAACACCGATGATGGCCGGCATGACCCCCGAAGTGCGCCAGTCCCTGGCCGCCGGCGTGCCATTCCCGCAGCGGCTGGGCAAACCGACCGAGTACGCCGCGCTGGTCCGGCATATCATTGAAAACAGCATGCTCAATGGCGAGGTGATCCGTCTCGACGGTGCCTTGCGCATGGCAGCCAAATAGGAGGTTTTCCATGTCCAACGATCCGATTGTCATCGTCAGCGCTGTCCGCACCCCCATGGGCGGCTTCCAGGGCGAACTGAAAAGCCTGACCGCGCCACAGTTGGGGGCTGCCGCCATCAAGGCCGCCGTTGAGCGTGCCGATATCTCGCCGGACGCGGTCGAGGAAGTGCTGTTCGGTTGCGTGCTCGCCGCCGGCCAGGGCCAGGCGCCGGCACGCCAGGCGGCATTGGGGGCGGGGCTCGACAAGTCGACCCGCTGCACCACCCTCAACAAGATGTGTGGTTCGGGCATGGAGGCGGCGATCCTGGCCCATGACATGCTCGTGGCCGGCAGCGCCGATGTGGTCGTGGCCGGCGGCATGGAGAGCATGTCCAACGCGCCGTACCTGCTCGATCGCGCTCGCAGCGGCTTGCGCATGGGCCACGGCAAGGTGCTCGACCATATGTTCCTCGATGGCCTGGAGGATGCCTACGACAAGGGGCGCCTGATGGGAACCTTCGCCGAAGACTGTGCCGAAGCCAACGGCTTCAGTCGTGAGGCCCAGGATGCCTTCGCCATTGCGTCCACCACCCGTGCCCAGCAAGCAATCAAGGACGGCAGTTTCGATGCCGAGATCGTGCCGTTGCAGGTGATGGTCGGCAAGGAGCAGGTGACCGTGCGCCATGATGAGCAGCCGCCCAAGGCGCGGATCGACAAGATCGCCTCCCTCAAACCGGCTTTCCGCGAGGGCGGTACCGTGACGGCGGCCAATGCCAGTTCCATTTCCGACGGTGCCGCCGCCCTGGTGCTGATGCGCCAGAGCCAGGCTGTACAGCGCGGCTTGAAGCCGTTGGCGGTGATCCATGGGCATGCGGCATTCGCCGACACCCCGAGCCTGTTTCCCACGGCACCGGTCGGTGCGGTGAAGAAGCTGATGAAGAAAACCGGCTGGTCGCTGGATGAAGTCGACCTGTTCGAGGTCAACGAAGCCTTTGCGGTGGTAGGGCTGGTGACCATGGGCAAGCTGGAAATCCCCCACGACAAAGTCAACGTCCATGGCGGTGCGTGCGCATTGGGGCATCCGATCGGTGCGTCCGGCGCGCGGATCCTGGTGACCCTGCTTTCGGCCCTGCGCCAGAAAGGCCTCAAGCGCGGCGTCGCGGCCATCTGCATCGGTGGCGGCGAAGCCACGGCCATGGCTGTCGAATGCCTGTATTAAGGAGTGACCATGCTTGCCACTGAAGAACAGACGCAAATCCGCGACATGGCCCGGCAGTTCGCCCAGGAACGCCTGAAACCATTTGCCGCCGACTGGGACCGCGAGCACCGTTTTCCCAGGGAGGCCATCGCCGAGATGGCCGAACTGGGTTTCTTCGGCATGCTGGTGCCGGAACAGTGGGGCGGTTGCGACACCGGTTACCTGGCCTATGCCATGGCCCTGGAAGAAATCGCCGCGGGCGATGGGGCCTGCTCGACCATCATGAGCGTGCATAACTCGGTGGGCTGCGTGCCGATCCTCAAGTTCGGCACCGATGAGCAAAAGGCCCGGTTCCTGGTTCCCCTGGCCAGCGGCGCGATGCTCGGCGCCTTCGCCCTGACCGAGCCTCAGGCCGGTTCCGACGCCAGCAGCCTGAAGACCCGGGCGCGCCTCGAGGGCGACCATTACGTGCTCAACGGCAGCAAGCAATTCATCACCTCGGGGCAGAATGCCGGGGTGGTGATCGTATTCGCGGTGACCGATCCGAGCGCCGGCAAGCGCGGCATCAGTGCCTTTATCGTGCCCACCGACTCGCCGGGCTACAGCGTGGCGCGGGTCGAGGACAAGCTCGGCCAGCACGCATCCGACACATGCCAGATCCTTTTCGAGGACGTGAAGGTGCCGCTGGCCAATCGCTTGGGGGAGGAGGGTGAAGGCTATCGCATCGCCCTGGCGAACCTGGAAGGCGGACGCGTCGGTATTGCCGCCCAGGCGGTGGGCATGGCCCGGGCCGCGTTCGAAGCGGCCCGGGACTATGCCCGCGAACGGCAGAGTTTCGGCAAGCCGATCATCGAGCATCAGGCCGTGGCGTTCCGCCTGGCGGACATGGCGACCCAGATCGCCGTGGCCCGGCAAATGGTCCATTACGCCGCAACCTTGCGGGACAACGACCAGCCAGCGCTGGTGGAAGCGTCCATGGCCAAGCTGTTCGCCTCGGAAATGGCCGAGAAAGTCTGCTCCATGGCATTGCAAACCCTGGGTGGATACGGTTACCTCAACGACTTCCCGCTGGAACGCATCTACCGCGACGTACGGGTCTGCCAGATCTACGAAGGCACCAGCGACATTCAGCGCATGGTCATTTCGCGCAATCTTTGAACAGGAGTGCTGCATGAACTACGAAACGATTCTATTGGAGATCCAGGACCGCGTCGGCCTGATCACCCTCAACCGTCCCCAGGCCTTGAACGCCTTGAACGCGCAGATCGTCAGCGAACTGAACCACGCCCTGGACAGCCTGGAAGCGGACCCCAGGATCGGCTGCATCGTACTGACCGGTTCGAAGAAGGCCTTCGCCGCCGGTGCAGATATCAAGGAAATGGCCGAGCTGACCTATCCGCAGATCTACCTCGACGACCTGTTCAGCGACAGCGACCGCGTGGCCAACCGGCGCAAGCCGATCATCGCGGCGGTGAACGGTTTCGCCCTGGGGGGCGGCTGTGAGCTGGCGTTGATGTGCGATTTCATCCTGGCGGGCGACAATGCGAAGTTCGGCCAGCCGGAAATCAACCTGGGCGTATTGCCAGGCATGGGCGGCACCCAGCGCCTGACTCGCGCGGTGGGCAAGGCCAAGGCCATGGAGATGTGCCTGACTGGGCGTTTCATCGACGCGGTGGAGGCCGAGCGTTGCGGCATCGTGGCGCGGATCGTACCGGCCGACGAACTGCTGGATGACGCCCTGAAGACCGCCGCCCTGATCGCGTCCAAGTCGGTGCCTGTCAGCATGATGGTCAAGGAAAGCGTCAACCGCGCCTTTGAAGTGAGCCTGTCCGAAGGCGTGCGTTTCGAGCGCCGGGTGTTCCACGCGGCGTTCGCCACGCAGGATCAGAAAGAAGGCATGGCGGCGTTCGTGGACAAGCGCGCGCCCCAGTTCCAGGACAAATAACCGTAACCCTGACTGACGCCATCGCGAGCAAGCACGCTCCTGTAGGGGACCCAGGGTGTACGGAACATGTGTGTACACCGCCAGGCCCTGTAGGAGCGAGCTTGCTCGCGATGGGCGGGGGCCGTTCAGCCGGGCAAGCGGTTTCTATTTTTTTGCGGTTAGGTCCTTGTCAATTTCAATATCCAGGTCCTTTTTCAGCGTGCCCGGGTCGCTATACATCGGGCTCTGGCGGCCTCTGTAAACATAAAAGTAATTTGCTGGACCGCCATAAGGGTCGTATTGTCTTCGCCAGATATCCACGCCTCGGTGGTTCTCGACAAGTACATCTCCTGCTTGGTCTGTCATGATTCGGCTCCTGTTCGGCCAAGGCTGGACAGGCCCGTCCAGCCGGCGACCGAAGCCGAGCAGGGACGGACTGATGCAGCGACGAAATCATTAGGACCTGGATGGCGGGAGGTGGCTACTGTAGGAGCTTACAGGTAGCGAATTTTCCAGATGAGCGGCGGCGCAGTCGACGTCTTCATCAACTGCACCCCTGCATCGCAAGCTTGCTCGCAATGCTTCTCCTGCTGTTAAACCAGGTAGTGCTTGAGTTCCCGGGCGATGACCATCCGCTGGATCTCGCTCGACCCCTCATAGATCTGGGTGATCCGCGCGTCGCGGTAGTAGCGCTCCACCGGATAATCTTCAAGATACCCATACCCGCCATGGATCTGGATCGCCGAGGAGCAGACTTTCTCGGCCATTTCCGAGGCGAACAGCTTGGCCTGAGAGGCTTCCGACAGGCAGGGCTTGCCGGCGCTGCGCAAGCGGGCGGCATGGAGGATGAGCAGGCGGGCGGCGTTCAGGCGGGTGTGCATGTCGGCCAGCAGGTTGGCGATGCTCTGGTGCTCGATGATGGGCTTGTCGAACTGCGTCCGGTCCCGGGCGTAGGCCAGGGCCGCTTCAAACGCCGCCCGGGCGATGCCCAGGGCCTGGGCCGCGATGCCGATGCGACCGCCTTCCAGGTTGGACAGGGCGATGGCCAGGCCCTTGCCCCGGGCGCCCAGCAGACTGGCCTCGGCAACGGTGCAGTCGTTGAGGGTGACCGCGCAGGTATCCGACGCGCGAATGCCCATCTTGTGCTCGGTGCGATCCACGATGAAGCCTGGCGTATCGGTCGGCACCAGAAACGCCGAGATCCCTTTCTTGCCCAGTTCAGGATCCGTCACGGCGAAGACGATCGCCAGCTTCGCCCGCTTGCCATTGCTGACGAACTGCTTGGCGCCGTTGATGACCCACTGGCCGTCTCGCAATTCGGCGCGGGTGCGCAGGTTGTGGGCCTCGGAGCCGGCCTGGGGCTCGGTCAGGCAGAAGCAACCGATGGCCTGGCCGCTCGCGAGCTCGGCCAGCCAGGTCTGTTTCTGTTCGTCGCTGCCGTAGTTGAGTACTGGCCCGCAGCCCACCGAGTTATGGATGCTCATCAGTGCCCCGACGGCGCCGTCACCTGCAGAAATCTCTTCCACCGCCAACGCATAGGCCACGTAGTCGACGTAGGTGCCGCCCCATTCTTCGGGCACCACCATGCCCAGCAGTCCCAGTTCGCCCATCTTTGCCACGACGCTGTCGTCGATCCAGCCGGCCTTTTCCCAGGCCTGGGCATGGGGCGCGATTTCACCACGGGCAAAGTCCCGGGCCATGTCGCGGATCATCACTTGTTCTTCTGTCAGTTCGAGGTCGTGCATGGACTCAATTCCCGAGGTCGTCGAAGCCGTCGAAGAAACTCGCCACGTGGCCGGCGTCCAGCGCCTCCAGGGTGGGCGGGTTCCAGCGCGGTTTTTTGTCTTTATCGATCAGCAGCGCGCGTACACCTTCGATCAGGTCGCCACGCTCGAACCATTGCCGGTCCAGGTGCAGCTCCAGGGCAAAGCAGTTTTCCAGGCTCAGGTGCCGGCCCCGGCGCAGCATCTGCAGCGTCACGCCCATGGCCAGGGGGGAACGGGTTTCCAGCAGGGTGGCGGTTTCCAGGGCCCATTCATGGCTGTTGGCGACCGTCACCTGGCGCAGTTGTTCGACCATGCTCGGTACGTCGGGCAGGGCGAAGAAATGATCGATGGCCGGGCGCAGGGCATCGAGGGGAGGGGCTGGCAGTTGCTGCACGGCGAGTTTCGCCAGCAGGCTTTGCAGGTCCTTGAGCGGCATGTCGCTCCACTCCAGGCGGTCGAGGCGCTCGTCGAGCTGGGTGAGCTTGCGGCTTTCCAGGTACCAGTCGGCCAGCCGGCAGTACAGGGCGTCGGCCGCCCGGATCTGCACGCCGCTGACTCCCAGATAGATACCCAGCTCGCCGGGAATGCGCGGCAGGAAGTAACTGCCGCCCACGTCCGGGAAATAACCGATGCCGGTTTCCGGCATGCCCAGTCGGCTTCGTTCGGTGACCACCCGCAGGTCTGCGCCTTGCACCAGGCCCATGCCGCCGCCCAGGACGAACCCGTCCATCAGGGCCACGATGGGCTTGCGGTAATGGTGGATCGTCAGGTCGAGGGCGTACTCCTCGACGAAGAAGTCTTCATGCAGCGAATCGCCCTGCTTGTAGCTGTCGTACAGCGAACGGATGTCGCCGCCGGCGCAGAATGCCTTGTCGCCGGCACCGCGCAAGACGACCGCGCGGATCTGCGGATCGAGGGCCCAGGCGTCGAGCTGTCGCTGCAGGCTGCGCACCATGTCCAGGGTCAGGGCATTGAGGCCAGCGGGCCGGTTCAGGGTCAAGTGGCCGATGTGGTTGCGCACATCGACCAATACGTCACAGGCCATCACTTCTACAGTCCCTGTGGCTTTGGATGAAACCTGAGCTGTCATCGCTAACTCCCTGCTTTTATTGTTCTTTATAAATGATGTCGCGCGTACCCGGTCGGGATCGTAACAGTGCAAATTTGCATCGCACAACCGGCATACGTGCAGGTCCTTTCTGCATATTTATAGCAGCCACAGGGTCAGCCGCGACCCGACAGCACCTCCGTGATGCTGCGGCGCCGGGCATTTCGCTCGCTGGCGTGGATCAATTGTTCGAGATCTTCGGGGGTTACGTCGAAGAATGCTTCCATTTCCGCCAACGCCAGCTTCAAGTCTTCGGCGGTGATGGCATGTCGATCGACCGGGGGATGATCGGCTGGGATGACCGCCACCGGCTCACTGGCGCGCTTGGGGTAGCGCACCTGCGTCAGGTTGTTGTAGGCCAGCGCGCTGGCCAGCAGGCCGGAGCCGGCCAGCATGGCGGCGGCCACGCCCTGCCAGTCCAGGGCAACGATGGACGGGTCGGCCAGTACCATGGTCGCGGCCAGCGCACCCGCCGGAGGATGCACGCACCGCAGCCAGCACATCAATACCAGCGCAGTGCCGGCCGCCAGGCAGGCGCTGCCCAGCGTGCGTCCCAGTACATGAGCCACCAGCAGCGCCACGACCGAGGCACACAGGTATCCGCCAAAAATCGACCAGGGCTGGGCAAGGGCGCCCGAGGACACCGCGAACAGCAGCACGGCCGAGGCGCCAAGCGGCCCGATCAGGTGCTGCGCCACTTCGAGGCCGTACACCTGGCTGCAAAGCCAGACACTGAACATCGTTCCCAACGCCATGCCGATGGCGGCGCGGCTCCATTCGGTGGGACGGGTATTGATCGCAGCGGGGAACCAGCGGGCAAGCATTCAGCAAAAATCCAAAAAACGAACAAAAAAATGGGCTTACGGGAAAATCCCAGAAAGCCCTTTAAGTGTTCCAACAGTTGGGGGTGAGGAACATGCACAGTCTGCCCCCGGGCCCCCTGAGTTACAAATTCATATTAATGCAGTTTCAATGCATTTATTTTGAGGTAACTCTTCAAGCGCTTTTGAACGACTGGAACCAGGCTTGTCGGGCGATAGGCAGGTTGTGTGACTGTCCACGGCCCATGGGAAAGTAAGTGAAGCCCTTGTCTGCCATGCGGTCGGGGTCATACAGGTTGCGCCCGTCAAAGATCACCGCCGCCTTGAGTTTTTGCTGGATCAGGTCAAAATCCGGCGCCTTGAACGGTTGCCATTCGGTGCAGATGATCAACGCATCGGCACCCGGCAGCACTGATTCCGGCGTGCCCATCAGCATCAGCTTCGATTCGTTGGGGTAAAGCCGCTGGGTCTGCTGCATGGCTTCGGGATCGAACGCCCGGACACTGGCCCCTGCGGCCCAGAGCGATTCGAGCAGGGTACGGCTCGGTGCATCGCGCATGTCATCCGTATTGGGTTTGAAAGCCAGGCCCCACAAGGCGAAGGTCTTGCCTCGCAGGTCGCCCTGGTAAAACGCCTTGATGCGCTCGAACAGCTTTTGCTTCTGCCGTTGGTTGATGGTTTCCACCGCTTGCAAAAGGTCGCTGGAGCAGTGCGCCTGCTCGGCGGTATGGATCAGGGCACGCATGTCCTTGGGAAAGCATGAGCCGCCGTAACCGCAGCCGGGGTAGATGAAGTGGTAGCCAATGCGCGAATCGGCGCCGATGCCCAGGCGCACGGACTCGATATCGGCGCCCAGGTGTTCAGCCAGCTCGGCCATCTGGTTGATGAAGCTGATCTTCGTCGCCAGCATGCCGTTGGCAGCGTACTTGGTCAGCTCGGCGCTGCGCAGGTCCATGAACAGGATCCGGTCGTGGTTGCGGTTGAAGGGAGCATACAGGTCGCGCATGGTTTCCCTCACCTCGTCGCGCTCACAGCCGATGACGATGCGGTCCGGCCGGCGGCAATCGGCCACTGCCGATCCCTCCTTGAGGAATTCGGGGTTGGATACGATATCGAATTGCAGCAAGCGGCCTTCCTTGACCAGGTTCTTGTCGATATGCGCCTTCAGCAGATCGCCGGTACCCACGGGGACCGTGGATTTTTCCACCAGCAGGATCGGTTGTTTACGATGACGTGCTACCGCCTCGCCGACGGCCAGTACCTGGCTCAGGTCTGCGGCTCCGTCCTCTCTGGAGGGCGTACCCACTGCGATGAACAGCACCTGACCATGTTGCACGGCAAGTGCTGCGTCGCTGGTGAAATGCAGCCGTCCGGCCTCCAGCCCCTCACGTACCAGCGCTGCCAGTCCAGGCTCGAAAATACTGACCTGGCCCTGGCGAAGCTGCTCGACCTTGCGCTCGTCGATGTCCATGCACACCACATCATGGCCCACTTCAGCCATGACGGCAGCTTGCACCAATCCCACGTACCCACTTCCGAACACACTGATTTTCATGGCGGACTCCCTGAGCAGTTCCAAGTGGGCGGCCTGTACGAACAGCGTTTCGCCGCCGTACGCGCATCTCAGGATAAGTCGCCGATATTGCAGTTCACTGACAGCCTGGACTGGCAGGGCGGTGATGGGAGAAAAGTAGCTGGGGATGACGCCGATAAATGAGCTCGTGGAAAGGGAGGCCTGAATTCCGCTCGAACAACTTTCGCTTCTGCCGTTGGCTGATGGATTGCATCGGTTGCAGCAAATCGCTCAGCCGGGGTTTGCCCGCGATAATGGTGCATCAGGCAAACTCAATGTGAATATCCCACGTCCCAGTGTCTGAGCTTTCAGACAACTCAATGCCATAAACCTTTTATCTCTACTGTCAACTCTGACAGTAGAGATACAAAATCATGGCCTCATACTGTCAGCTCATTGTTCTTCTGAGAGAAGGCAGACATGACTACGCAAAAAGCCACTCAAGCGCCGGGCAGCCTTGATCCCAGCTTTGGTGAGGAAGGTAACGCGTTCTATTTTCCTCCCGTCACGGTTCCCACACTTCGCTTGCTGAGTACATCGCGCTTACGCACGGACGGAAAGATATTCAGTGCGGGGTACTATCACAACCGAGGTGACCTTGTTTTGGTGCGATTTTTAAGTAATGGCAGATTGGACGATTCTTTCGGTGAAGGCGGTGTGAAAGTCGTCAGCGTTGTCTCTGGCTACCGCATAGTCAGGTGTGTCCTTGAACTTGCGTCGGATGACAGTGCATTTATATCGTGCAGCTTCGGGGATATCGGAGCCCAAACGATCTTTGTTTGCAAAGTGCTACCGAATGGGGAATTGGACGCTTCATTTGGTTCGCGGGGAATTGTCTTTTTGGATTTTTCCCCCGGAGGCGATGTGGCTGATGAACTGGCGATTCAAGCGGACGGAAAAATCCTGCTATCGGTATCAAGTTACGAAAAACTGCTTGTTCGCCTCGACACCAGGGGAGACTTCGATCCTGGCTTTGGCAGTGGCGGTATTGCCCGTGCAAAACAGGTGCAAAACCCTTCTCTGATCGTGCTTCCGGATGGACGATTGCTGGTGGCAGGATCAGATAATTCAACGGGTTCAGGCACTGGCGTTATATGCTTCGTACGTTATCTTAATAATGGAGCAATAGATCCTGATTTTGGTGAGGATGGCACGATTACAATCGATCTGAAGAATACGCAATATGCATACGTTTTAAGTGCTGTACAGCAGCGAGATGGAAAAATCGTGGCAGTGGGGGCCGTAATTGTAGAAGAGAAGGGTTATTTTACCTTGGTAACCCGGATCAATATCAATGGAAGTCTGGACAGTACCTTCAATAATGGAGTGCCCATCCTGACCGGGCCTCCGTATTACTCTCGTGGCGAAGGCGTGGCCATTCAACCCGACAATAAAATTCTGGTGGGCAGTTACACAGGCGGGGCATTCCATTTGATGCGTTATCTTTCCAGCGGCGCTTTGGATTTGACGTTCGGTGTGCAGGGCAAAGTCATGAATAAACTGACTGGCGGGATGGATAAAGCAGACACTATAGCTTTGCAAGCAGATGGAAAAATCGTGCAGTTGGGTAGGGTTGAATTGGACCCGGACCGCGGAACCGGTGTTGGGATAGCGCGTTATTTCGGTTGAAAAAGGACCTGGGGACACGTTTCGGCCAAGAAGTGAGGCGCGCGAGCTTCCCTGTCACTGCCATGTGGAAGCGAGCCTGCACGCTTACTCTGCAATCAACCTGTACCCCTCAGGTAATTGCGCAACGAAGTCACCCACCACATCCCGCGTCAGGCTGACGATATCTTCCACCCGTTCCATGCCGGCGCCGGTGCGCCAGCTGGCGACGATGTCCATCACCGAGGGCAGCGGGACGCCGTTCAGCAGCGTCAGCGAACCCTGGGCCAGTTCGCCCTGTACCAGGGCCGCGGGCATGGCGCCGATGCCAAAGCCATCGCGAACCAGGCGGGTGATGGCGGAGGCGGAGTTCACGCAATTGATGCGTGGCGAGACGATGTTCGCCGAGTGCAGCAGATTGAGAATGTCCTGGTGAGGCCGGGAGTTGCGCGAGAAAGTCACGATGCGTTCCTGGGACAGCTCCTCCAGCGATGCGTATTGCCGATCGTAGACCGAGCCGGTGCGGACCACCCAATGCATCGGGTAGCGGGTCAGCAGGGCGTTGCGTACGCTGTCCAGGCGCAGGATATCGGTCTGGAAAATGATGTCCTGGTAGCCTTTTTCCAGCTGGGAGCACAGGTTGCTTGCGGTATCGGCCGACAATTCGATCTCCAGGGCCGGGTAGCATTGCATCAGCCGGGTCACCAGCGGGCTGAGCCAGGTGTGGATCACGGTGTCCATGGCGCCGATGCGGATCCGGCCGCGCACCTGGCGTGGATCCTTGATCACCGCCTTCATGCTTTGCATGGTGTCCATGATGCGCTCGGCATATTCCAGCACCCGCTGCCCTTCGGATGTCAGCGACACGCCCTTGGAATCGCGAACGAACAGACGCACGCCCATTTCATCCTCCAGCGCGGCAATCCGGCTGGAGATGGACGCCTGGGTGGTGAACAGTTTTTCCGCGGTGAGACGAAAGCTCTTCAGGCGGGCGACCCAGACGAAAGTTTCCAGAAACTTGATGTTCACGTGGCGATTCCTTGGTGCGATGACGCAGGGCGATGTCATGGGGCTTGTTGCCAGCGTAGGTTATCCGAACGCGTCGGCGCGCGGTTGAATGCGCCTGGCCGTCACGTAGCGGATCACTTCATCCAGCTCGCCTGAGTCCGGAGCATGGCGGACGGCGGCGGCCGGGCTGCACCAGGGATAGTCCAGCGTCGAGACCCAGGCCATGACCGCCGCCAGTTCGCTGGCCGGCAGGGTCTTCATGTGTTCGATGGTGATCGCCAGGCGCTGTACCAGGCCCGACTCGGCTTCGAACCGCCAGTCATATTCACCGCAGCCGACGCGGACTTCGCCGCTGTGTTTGTCCGACATCGCCACCAGCCATTTGCACTGGAAGGTGGCGACATTTGCCGGTGGCGCGGATTCCAGGCAGAAGGTGTACACGTTTTCGAAGGTCTGGCCAAAGCCGCGGACCAGCACGTCGCCGATGCCGTCGCGGCCCTCGGTGTGGGCCGGAAACGAGAGGGTGGCGGTGCGCATGTCCATGTCCATGTCCAGCGTGGCATCGGGCGTGAAGGCCTGGGCCAGCAGGTGCGGGCGGTTGCCGTCCTTGGCGTCTATGTAGCGCTGGATCGATTGCCGTGCGGTGGTCATCGGGTGTCCTGTCATAGGTAGGGGCCGCTTTCAAGGTTACAACGCGCTGTTCCACAGGTCCGTCACCAGCATGCAACCCGGCGCGTGGGTGATGCACAGTGGCGGGCGAGAAGCCTGGATGACCGCTTGCGGGGTCACGCCACAGGCCCAGAACACCGGGATCTCATCCGCCGCCACTGGCACGGCGTCACCGAAGTCCGGGGTATCCAGGGCATGGATA
Source organism: Pseudomonas sp. NFACC43 (assembly GCF_900119645.1). Lineage (NCBI taxonomy): Bacteria > Pseudomonadati > Pseudomonadota > Gammaproteobacteria > Pseudomonadales > Pseudomonadaceae > Pseudomonas > Pseudomonas sp. NFACC43. Next base: position 20,575 of record NZ_FPKK01000005.1, on the reverse strand, counting down.
CCGATCAGCGATGGATCGCCAATGTGCACCGGGGCGCCATGGACATCGGGCATGCGGCTGGTGATCTGGATCGCCTGGATCGCCGCGGCGGCCTTCATGGGGCGCATGCTCACCACCAGCTTGCCGGACAGCCGCGAAGTGGGGCGGGTGTCGATGTCGGTACGGAACATCGCCACATTTCGCCCCAGTTCAATGTGCCTGAGTCGGATGCCGGCTTCCAGCAGCGGCTGCTCGAAGGAAAACGAACAGCCGATGGCGAAGGCGACCATGTCGTCCTGCCACAGGTGCCCGATGTCCAGCGGCTCTTCGCTCAGCTCGCCGTGCCGGTAGACCCGGTAGCGAGGGACGTCGTGGCGGATATCGATGGCGGTGCCCAGGTTGCGGAAAAACGGATCCCCGGGTGCGGTCACGTCCAGTACCGGACAAGCCTGGCGGTTGAGGGTGCAGTAGCGCAGGAACTCATTGGCCCAGTCCAGGGGCAGGATCACGATGTTGGCTTGCACCCGTCCCTGGCCCAGGCCGCTGGTATGGCCCTGGTAGGCACCGGCGGCGATGCTTTGGCGCAGGGCGAGGGGCTCGTAGCGCTGCAGTTGCTCGAAGGATGGGGTGGGATGGGTCATCGAAGGGGCTCCATGGGCACGTCGGGGCGTTCAAGTCGGGTCTGTAGGAAAAGCCTTGAACTCGTTCAGGCTGCGTTGAAAACTGCCTGACCTTCGTCTCAAGACATTGCGTACAGACCCTAAGAGCCCCGGGGTGTCGACGTCCAACAAGGAATCCTGTTACCCCCCGACAAGGAAAAGTTATTCCAGCGTCGCGCTGGCCAGGCCGGGTGCCGCCACCATCCGTTGCGGCCCGACATCGAGGGCATATTGTCCCACCACCTGACGGCTCATCTGCACGATGCTCTCGATCAGCTCCAGCCCCACCCCCACGCGCCAGGAGGCCACCACGTCCAGTTGGGGCAGGGATGTACCGGGCTCCAGCTGGATCAACTCGCCGCTTGCCAGGGGCTTGGCCACCAGCGCCGCCGGCAAGGCACCGATGCCGAAGCCATCGCGGATCAGCCGGGTCATCGCCGACACCGAATTGACGCAACTGACCCGCGGTGCATTCACCCCATGGGCATACAGCAGGTTGAGCACGTCCTGGTGCGGTCGGGAATGCTTGACGAAGGTGATGATGCGCTCGCCGGCCATTTCCGCCAGCGATCCGTAGGGGCGGGCGTAGATCGACTGGCTGGCAGCGATCCAGTGCATGGGGTAATGCGCCAGGTCGAGGTTGCGCACGCTTTCGTGGCGTACCGTATCGGTCTGGAAAGCGATGTCCAGGTAGCCTTTGTGCAATTGTTCGCAGAGATTGCGCGCCGCGTCCGCGGTGATTTCGATTTCCACCGCCGGGAAAGCCTGCATCAGCATCGACATCAACGGGCTGAGCCAGGTGTGAATCACCGTGTCCATCACGCCGATGCGCACCAGGCCCTGCTGGGGACTGGTGTCGTCCAGCGACTGTTTCAACGCACGCTGGACCTCCAGCATCTGTTCGGCGTAGGTGAGCACCTTGAAACCTTCCGGGGTCAGCGAGACACCGCGCGAGTCGCGCACGAACAGGCGCAGGCCCAGTTCATCCTCCAGGGAAGCGATCCGGCTGGAGATCGCTGCCTGGGTGCTGAACATCTTTTCGGCGGTCAGGCTGAAGCTCTGCAGGCGGGCAACCCAGACGAAGGTTTCGAGGAACTTGAGGTTCATGACGGCTCTCTTGGCGCAGACGTTCTTGTTCATTGCAATTGTTACTCCAGATCGGCGCCAGGCAGGCATCAAATTTTCTTATGTCCGATCCGGCTTTTTTCCCGTTTGACGCCTGCAAACCACCCCGCGAAGAATCCGCCCCACGACGCAGCCCACTGCGCCGAGTCCCAGAACCACGTCTTCACACAACAATAACGAGGCGCGCGCAAACGCACCCCGAGCGGGTTCGCTCGCGCCGATAAAGGGAGCACGCATGCGCTATTGCAGATTCATTCCACTTCACCTTCCCATCGGCACCGTGCTGGGCCTGAACCTGATGGGCGTGCCGACCGCCCATGCCGATTTTCTCGCCGACAGCAAGGGCACCCTGGAAGCCCGCAACTTCTACTTCAACCGCGATTTCCGCCAGGAAGGTGCACGGGACAAGGCCGAGGAATGGGCGCAAGGCTTTTTGCTGCGCATCGAGTCAGGCTATACCGCCGGCACCCTGGGGTTCGGCCTGGACGCCCTGGGCATGGCCGGTTTCAAGCTGGACTCAGGTGGTGGCACGGCCGGTACCAATCTGCTGCCTGCCGACTCGTCGGGCGGTTCCCAGGACCGCTATGGCGAACTGGGCGTGAGCGCCAAGGTGCGTCTGTCCAACATCACCCTCAAGCTGGGTACGCTGCAAATCAAGGATCCGGTGGTCAACTCCAACGACACCCGCCTGCTACCGGGGACGTTCAAGGGCGGCCAAGTGAACGTGCAGGAAATCGACCGGCTGAAACTGACCGGTGGACAGCTCACCCGGATCAACTTCGTCGATTCCACCGATTACCAGGACTTGACCGCCAACCGTATCGGCGGCACCAGCGACCGGTTCCAGTTCGCCGGGGCGGACTATCAGTTCCTGGCGAACCTCACGGCGCAGTATCGCTATGGGAAGCTGGAGGACATCTATCGCCAGAACTACCTCGGCTTCGTCCATACCCTGGACCTGGGGGCAGGCCAGGCGCTCAAGAGCGACGTGCGCTATTCGCGCAGCACCGAAGACGGCAGTTTCCGCGACCTCGACAACCAGGCATTCGGGGCGCTGTTCACCTACAGCCTCGGTGCGCATGCGCTGGGCCTGGGCTACCAGCGCATGAGCGGTGACGATCCGTTTCCGTATATCAGCCGCAGCGACCCTTACCTGGTCAACTTCGTCCAGATCGGTGACTTCGCCAACGTCGACGAGCGCTCCTGGCAGGCTCGCTACGACTACAACTTCGCCGGCCTTGGTGTGCCTGGACTGACGTTCATGACGCGCTACATCAGTGGCGACAACGTACAACGCGCCGCACCGGGCGAGGGTCGCGAGTGGGAGCGCAACACGGACATCGCCTATGTGGTGCAGGACGGCACGCTCAAGGGGTTGGGCTTGAAGTGGCGCAACGCCTCGGTACGCTCGAACTTCGGCAACGACCTGGACGAGAACCGCTTGATCGTCAGCTATACGATGACGCTCTGGTAGGCCATGGCTGCCTGCGATGGCGCGGCTTCCCGAGCGGCGCTATTGCATTTCATGAAAGGGTGGATTGCGGTTCGTGCGTATTCCGCCGTGCCCGCGAACGGCAGAAGATGAGCCCACGACAACGGGCACCTCTGCATGAGGCGCGAACCCACCCACACCGCAGCGGGCATCCCTGCGGCCGCGAGGACAGACCCATGGACAACGCCTCGAAATCAACCGTCTCCCCCTGGCACGAAGGTGAACTGACCCTGCAACGCTCCGTCGGCGCAGTGGAAATGATGGTCGGGGTCGGCCAGCGGCAGATGTCCCGGACATGGATGCCGGACCAGCATCGGGAGTTCTATGCCCAACTGCCTTTCGTCGTGCTCGGTGCGGTGGATCCCCAAGGCGATGCGTGGGCCACCCTGCGCACGGGGCAACCGGGCTTCATGCACTCACCCGATCCGCAGATACTGCACATCGACCTCACCCCGCAACCGGAAGATCCGGCCCAGGCCGGGCTGAACGAGGGCGACGCCATCGGCCTGCTGGGCATCGAGTTGCACACTCGCCGACGCAACCGCATGAACGGCACCATCGCCCGTCGTCGCGACCGCGGCGTGGACATCACGGTTCGCCAGGCCTATGGCAATTGCCCGCGCTACATCAACCTGCGCCAGTATTCCTTTGTCGATGAGCGGCCCTCGGCGGCCCTCGAACTGACGGTGGCGGATCCGGCGGTGCGCACCCTGGTCACGTCAGCCGATTCGTTCCATGTCGCCACCTATGTCGAGCGCGACGGCGAACGCCAGGTCGATGTTTCCCACCGCGGCGGCAAACCCGGTTTCGTGCACATGGATGAAGCCGGGACCCTGACCATTCCGGATTTCTCCGGCAACCTGTTTTTCAACACACTGGGCAATATCCTGGTCAATCCGCGCGCGGGGCTGGTGTTCATCGATTTCTCCACCGGTGACCTTTTGCAAATGAGCGGGACCGCCGAGGTCCTGCTGGATGCGCCCGAGATCGCCGCGTTCCAGGGCGCCGAGCGGCTGTGGCGCTTCACGCCGCAGCGCGTTGTCCTGCGCCGGGCGGCCATCGCGCTGCGCTGGAAAGAGCAGGCCGACGGTGACTCGCCCAACTCGCTGATGACCGGCAGCTGGGAACAGGCCAATGAGCGTCTGCAGGCCGAGGCCTTGCGTACCCGCTGGCGCGCATTGCAGGTCGCCCGGGTGGTGGACGAGAGCCACAACATCCGCTCGTTCTACCTGCAAGCCACCGACGGTGTCGGCTTGCCCCGTTTCGAGGCCGGCCAGCACCTGCCCGTGCGGGTCGGGCTGGATGGGCAGGATGCCCCGGTGATCCGGACCTATAGCGTTTCCAGCGCGCCTTCGGATGATTTCCTGCGCATCAGCGTCAAGCGCGACGGGTCGGTGTCCTCCCATCTGCATGACCGGATCCAGGTCGGCGATGCCCTTGAAGCCCGGGCACCGCAGGGGCACTTCACCGTCCAGCCAGGCGAACGGCGGCCCCTGGTGCTGTTGGCGGCGGGCGTCGGTGTGACGCCGCTGCTGTCGATGCTGCGCGAGGTGGTCTACCAGGGGCTGCGCATCAATCGGATGCGCCCGGTCTGGGTGGTACAAAGCGCCCGTTCGGTGGCCGACCTGGCCTTTCGTGAGGAAATCGACGCACTGGCGGCCCGGGCCGGCGGCAAGGTGCGGGTATTGCGCATGGTCAGCCAACCGCCCAGTGGGGGCGAGGCCGGCAAGGGCTACGACGCACAGGGCCGGATCGATATCGAACTGCTCAAGCAACTGCTGCCCCTCGACGACTACGACTACTACCTGTGCGGTCCCGGCAGCTTTACCCAGGCCCTGTATGACGGCTTGCGGGGGTTGCGTATCCCGGACGACCGGATCCACGCCGAAACCTTCGGTCCTTCCACCCTGGTGCGGGACGTCGAGATCAGTACTCCGGCGGCGCAGCAAGTGCCGGTGGCGAGTGAGCCGGTCAAGGTGTTGTTCGCCACTTCGGCCAAGGAAGGCCGCTGGGAACCCGGAAGCGGAACGCTCCTGGAACTGGCGGAGGCACGGGGCCTGAGCCCGGAATTCAGTTGCCGGGGCGGTTCCTGCGGCACCTGTAAGACCCGCATGACCCGTGGCCAAGTGCATTACCTGAACACGCCGGCCATGCCGCTGGCAGACGATGAAGTACTGATCTGCTGTGCGGTACCGGCCCAGGGCAGCGAGACGCTGGTGCTGGAGGTGTGAAGGGACTGTCCCTCTCGGAGTCCATCAGATTGCGCGGCGCACCTTCCCGGGCGCCTCGCCATAGATCTCCTTGAACTTCTTGCTGAACGCCGCCTGGGACTGATAGCCGACCTGCTGGGCAATGTCGCTCAAACCGAGGTGCGATTGACTCAGCAGGCTGAACGCCAGCTCCATTCGCAACTGGGTCAGCAGTACCCATGGCGAAACACCCGCCACCCGCACGAATGCCCGCATGAACGATGCCCGGGACATGCTGGCCATCTCGGCCAGGTCCTGGATCGCCCATTCATGGGCCGGGTCGTCCAGCATTGCCCGCCAGGCCTTGCCCAGGCGCTTGTCCCCCAGCAAGGCCAGTGAACCGGCGTCCGGCCCCCGGCTTGCCAGGTGCGCCCGCAAAATCAGGGTGAACAATGCCTGGGAAAGCGCATCCAGCAAAAAACGCGCCCCCGCCTGATCCCCGTCCGCTTCTGCGCGAATGACGTCTACCAGCGCCGGCAACGCTCCGTTGGCCGGCAAGGCGGCGCTGGGAATCACCAGGTAATCGGGCAGGGCGGCGAACAGCAGCGACGCGCGGTTGAAATGAAAGCCGCCGCAAATCATGTCCAGGTCCGGGCTGGCACGACCAATGCGGTGTATCGGTAATACGCCGCCCAGGACGGTCTCAGGCACCGTTGGCGCGACGGTCCTGCCGGGGCTGTGCATGACGTGCCGGCTGCCCCGGGGCAACAGCAGGATGTCGCCGGCGCGCATGGGCAATCGCTGGCCATCGGGGAACTCCACCCGGCATTCCCCCGCCAGGACAATGTGATACGGCGCCTTGCCCAGGGCTTGCGGCCCATGCTCCAGTGCCCAGTCGCCCTGGAACTGGCAACGCAGGTCCAGGCTGCCGCGGACGTTGGCCAGGCTGATGAGTTTATCGATTGCATTCATTTGAGAGCTTCGCGAAAAAAACTGAGCGGATCGAACAAAACCGGTTCGCGTGGTGATGAAAAACTGAGCACGTCGAAACAGTACACCAACCTGCTCAGGAGTTAACACGATGTTCAATGACTGGTCCCAATTGCTGCCCACCATCAAGAAATCCTTTGGCGCGCTGGGCAAAAGCAATCCGAAAATGGCCAAGGCCTACATGGCACTCGGCGAAGCGGCGGCTGAAAATGATGTGCTCGATGCCCGGACGCGAGAGTTGATCTCCATCGCGGTCGCCGTCACCACCCGCTGCGACGGCTGTATCGCGACCCATACGCAAGCGGCGATCAAGGCCGGCGCCAGCCGGGAAGAAGTGGCCGCCGCACTGGCCACCGCGATATCCCTCAACGCCGGCGCTGCGTACATCTACTCGCTGCATTCCCTGGAGGCGTTCGACGCTTTGAAGAACTAGTCGATTGCCGCGCACACCAGGCCCCGGGCACTTCAAGGTCCCGGGGCTTTTCATGACAGGGCGGCGCCTGATGCAAGCAAGCCGTCATTGTTGCATCCGCTGCAATCGAGTCATGCCGTTGCTGGTCATTCTCCAACGGCGGCCCAAGGTTCAGACTGCGATCAAGCAATGGCCGGGTGAGGCGTTGCGGTTTCTCCACCCGCCAGGAGGTCCACCCCATGTACGACACAAACGATTGCTACGCCTCGACGTCCTGGACGGATGCGCCGCAAAGGACGCAGGGCGAATATGAAAGCGGCTACCTGCTGCCCCAACTGATGGGTGCCCTGGCGCGGGAGTCCGCCAGCATGGACAGGTGCGATGTGCCCCGACGCGGTGCTATCTCCCCGGAGGCCGAGCGGCCCTGGGCTCCATAGAGTTTTTGTACAGAGCCTGGACGGGGCCGGCACACTCATCCGCTGCCGACAACGGCCGGGCGAGGCTCTGTCCACCCGGGTTCCAGCCGACGCAGCGGCGTGGTGGCCAGGCCGAGGCTGGCGAGCAGCACATACAGCAGGCCCGCCACAGCGAACAGCAGGCTCAGGCCGCCCGCCTTGCCGGTGCCCATCGCCAGGGTGAGCCTGGCCTGCATGTCGCCGGCTTCGCTCATCCAGGGAATCGCCCAGTGGTCCGCCAGCGCGCCAGCCCCCAGGGCACCCATCGGCATCGCCAGCAGGCAGACCATCTGCCGTGCGGACAACACCCGACCCAGCAGGGCTCCGGGCAGGCTGCGCTGCCAGAAGCTCTGGTCACTGCTGGTACTCAGCGAGAAGCACCCGAACGCCACGAAGGCCGCCACGTAGAGGACCGCCGGAGAAGTGCTGGTGCCGATGCTCAGGACACTGGCGCCGAGCAACAGGTCGGCCACCAGGACCGTGCGGATCAGCCGCACCGGCGGGCGCATGACCACCCACAATGAACCACCGAGCATGCCCAGCCCGCCGCAGGTCATCAGCGTGCCCAATACCAGTACCGAATGACGCTCCAGGACCAGGGGCGACAGCAGGGCCGAGGCCAGGCCGAGCATCAGGTGCTCCAGGCCCAGGTAGGCCAGCAGTACCCCCAGTGCCGGGCGCGTACGCAGTACCATCAGGACCGCGGGCAATCCGTCTGTGACCAGGGCGCCTGCCTGGCGGCTGGCGCGTACGGGGGGGGCGACCACGGCGAGCCAGCCCAGCACACCTGCGCAGAACAGTACGGTCCCCAGGTCCAGCAATAACACGCCGGGCACTCCCACGCGGGTCAGCAACAGCGCCGCCAGGGTCGGGGCGATCAGTTGCGGCAAGCCGACCATCAGTTGCATCAGGCCGTTGGCCCGGCCGATCGCCTTCGGGCTGCTCAGGATCCGCGGGATCGCCGCCTGACAGACCAGCATGCGCGCCACTTGCCCACTCGAGTTGATCGCCGCGAAGGTGTACACCTGCCAGCGCTCCAGTGCGTCGTGTTCGAACAGCCACCAGAGGATGAGCGCCGCCAGGCCGCCGCAGACCTCGACACCCAGCAGCAGCGCCCGCGCCTCGCAGCGATCCACCAGCCAACCGGCCAATGGGGCCAGGAACAGGCCGGGCAGGGCCGACAGCGCAATGACCCAGGCGTAGTCGGTGACACTGGCATGCTGCTGCAGCAACCAGATACCCAGACTGAACGCCGCCAGCGCCGCCCCCAGGGTCGAGGCGACCTGGCCGCCCCACGCCCACAGCCAGGGCCGCATCGCCGGTTCAACCCTCATGAGCATGGGATTTCTCCAGGGCGGGCCAGTAGCGACGCAGGTGTTCGGCCAAGGTCGACGCCGCCCCCGTCTTGAGGATGGACAGGTGGTCGCAATCTGCAAGCACATGGCGTCGGCAGTCCGCAGCGAATGCCTCCCAGCCGGGCTCGGCTGGACCTGGTTCGACGCGAGCTTTTGCGGCGCTGAACAGCACCACCGGGCCGGTGTAGGCCGGTGCCGGTCGATAGTCCGTCGCCAGGTTGGCCTGGAAGACTCGCAACGGCCCGCGCAAGGCTTCGGGACGAGCCTGCGTCGGCATCAGGCCGACGGCTTGCATGCGCGCCAGCAATTGGGCGCATTGCTCGTCCGTTTCCAGGCTTGCCAGGGTGTCGATGTCCAGGTTCAGGTCGCGCCCGGTGTCCATCTCCAGCAACGCCACATACCGGCCCAGGGCCGCGCGCCGATCCCTGGCCATGCGCGAACCTGGCGGGCGGCTGTCGATCAACATCACCGGTGCCACCGCTGCCCCTTCGAGTTGCAATTGACGGGCGACCTCAAAAGCCAGCCAGCCGCCGAAGGAATGGCCCAGCAGGTAGTAGGGACCCTGGGGGACTCGGGCACGGATCTCGCGGACATAGGCGCTCGCCGCGGCCTGTACCGAGGCATGGGGCTCGCGCCGGCCATCGGAACCGCGGGCCTGCAACCCGATCACGGTCAAGTGCGGGCCCAGGTGCCGGACCAGGGGCACGAAACTGGCGACGTTGGCGCCGGCCCCCGGGATCATGAAGAGGCAAGGCGCATGCGCAGCGCCGGTCTGCAGCACCAGGCTGGCACGCACGCCGGCCGTTTGCGCAGGCTGCCCCTCGGTCTGCGCCAGGACCTGCTCCAAGGCCTGGGCCAACTGCCGCAGGTGCTCGGGGTCGCGCATGATGGACCAGTGGTCGCCTTCGACGCGCCGATCTATCAGGTCGACCCCCAGCAGCGCACGCCAGTCGGCGGCCAGGTCCCTCGGGTCGGCCCCCGGATGCCCCGACGCGGCCCGGAACAAATGCACGGGCAGGCCCAGGGGCGCCGGCCGGTAGCGAACCATGGCGTTGCGCAGGTTCAGGTTGAGGCGTGCCCGACGGGTCAGTTCCTCACGGTCGAAGCCCGATGGCAGCCAGCCCCGGGCCTGGGCCGAGGCGATGAGCGCATCCAGGTCGAGCCCGGTGTGCCACGCAGCCTGGCCGCTAGCGTCTTCACCGCTCCAATGCTGTGCCAGGTAGCCGATCAGTTGCTGACGCAGGCCGGCTTCATCGAACGTCAGTGCCAACGGCGCGGCGCGCAAGGCGCCCGGCTCGCTGCTGTCGATCAGCCCGAGGAAGGCCACGGGGCAATCCTCGCCCAGCAACTGGCGAGCCATTTCATAAGCCAGCACGCCGCCTGCCGACCAGCCCGCCAAACGGTACGGGCCTTGGGGTTGGACACTGCGCAGCAGGTCGATGTAGCGGCGGGCGAGGCTCACGTTGTCGATGCCATCCTCCAGTTCGGCGGCCGCCTGCACGGCGTAGAGGCCCAACTCCGGATCCAGGTGCCGTGCCAGCCTGGCATAGGGCAGCGCTTCGCCAGTGCCTTCATGGATGAAAAACAGCGGTGCCCGCTCCGGCGAGCCGGCACGAATGCACAGCAGCCCCTGGGCGGTTGCGCGGGAGGTCTCCGGGGTGACCACCTGTCGGGCCAGCGCGGCTAGGTTTTCGGCACTCAACAAGGCCCCCACGGCCACGTCCATGCCCTGTTCGCGCAGGCCATCGAGCAGTTGCACCAGCAGCAACGAATGGCCGCCGAGGGCAAAGAAATTGTCGTCCCGGCCGATCTGTTCCACGCCCAGCAATCGCGACCAGAGTTGCGCCAGGCGTAGCTCCGTGGCGCCTTGTGGCGCAGCATAGGGCTGCCGTTGCAGGGCTTGCCGGTCGGGCGCCGGCAAGGCGCGGCGGTCGAGCTTGCCGTTGGCGGTCAGTGGCCACTGCGGTAGCTGGACATAGGCACCGGGCAGCATGTGGGCCGGTAACTGCTCGGCGAGTGCCGCGCGCAATTGCCCGGGTTCCAGGTGCTGGCCTGGTTCGGCCAGCAGGTAGGCGACCAGGCGCGGGTCGCCGGGTTCGTCCTGGCGGGCCAGGACCGCCGCCGAGCGCACGCCATCCAAGCCCGCGAGCCGCGCTTCGATTTCCCCCAGTTCGATGCGGAAACCGCGCACCTTGACCTGCTGGTCGTTGCGGCCCAGGTACTGGAGCACGCCGTCGGCGGTCCAGCGTGCCAGGTCTCCGGTCTTGTACAGGCGCTCGCCGTGGCCGCCGGCAAAGCGCGCCGGCTGGAAACGCTCGGCATCGAGGACTGCCCGATTCAGGTAGCCACGCGCCAGGCCTGGCCCGGCGATGTGCAATTCGCCCACCACGCCCCGGGGCACCAGCTCGCCCTCGGCGTCGAGCAGGTAGACGCGCAGGTCCGGGATCGGCCGGCCAATGGGCACCAGCCCGGCGTCGGTGGCGCAGAGCGCGGGTTCGATCAACTGGTAGGTGACGTGCACGCAGGTCTCGGTGATGCCGTACATGTTCACCAGGCGTGTGGCCTGGCTGTCCGGCCGGTCGAACCACGGCCTCAAGGCCGCGCCGTCCAGGGCTTCGCCACCGAAGATCACGTAGCGAAGGCGGTGGGGCTCGCCGCCCGTGTGTTTCATCCAGGCGTAGAACGCGCTGGGGGTCTGGTTGAGCACGGTGACGCCGGTTTCCACCACCAGGCGGTAGAAATCCTCCGGGCTGCGGGATGTCAGGTAGGGCACCACCACCAGGCGGCCGCCATGCAGCAGCGCACCCCAGATTTCCCAGACCGAGAAATCGAAGGCGAAGGAGTGGAACAGCGTCCAGACGTCCCGGTCGTTGAAGCCGAACCAGGCGTCGGTGGCGCTGAACAGCCGCAGCACCGCGCGATGTTCGATCATCACGCCCTTGGGTTCGCCGGTGGAACCCGAGGTGTAGATGATATAGGCCAGGTCCGTGTCGCTGGCCCGGGGATCGCTTGCCGGGTTCGCCCCAGGCAGATGGCTCCAGCCACCGGCGTCCGGGTCCAGCGAAACGGTGACGCACGATGCCGGAGCCCGCACTGTTGCCGGCAGTGCTTCGAGGGCCAGGAGCACCCGCGGCGCGCCGTCGTCGAGCATGAAATTCAGGCGCTGCGCCGGATAGACCGGATCCAGGGGCACATAGGCGCCTCCGGCCTTGAGGGTGGCGAGGATGCCGACCAAAAGGTCGAGACCCCGCTCGGCCAGGATCGCCACGCGGTCATCCGGGCCCACGCCCAGCTCGCGCAGGCGATGGGCCAGGCGATTGGCCCGTTCGTTGAGCGCCCGGTAGCTCAAGCTCTGCGTCCCGAACTGAACCGCCACCGCGTCGCCACGGCTAGCCACCTGGGCCTCGAAGCGCTGGTGCAGGCGCTCACCGACCGGCGCCGGCAAGCCGGGCGGCGGCGGATTGAAGCCGTGCAGCAACTGGTCGCGCTCGGCCTGGCTGAGCAGGTCGATGCCGGCCACGGGTTGCCGATCGTCGTCCACCATCGCCCGCAATACCGCCAGCAACGCATGCCAGTGACGGTCCACGGTATCGGCATCGAACAGGGCGGTGGCGTAGTTGAATCCGCCCTCGATGGCGTCGCCCACTTCATGGACATCCAGGGCCAGGTCGAACTTGGCCGTGCTGACCGGCGCGCCGACGCTGTGCAACTGCAGGCCATTGCCCAGGTCCAGGTTGCCCTGGGGAGCGTTCTGCCAGGCCAGCATCAATTGGAAAATGGCGTTGTGGGCCAGTGAGCGAGGCGGGTTGAGTACTTCGATGACCTGTTCGAACGGTATGTCCTGGTGCTCCTGGGCGGCCAACGCCAGGCCCTTGACCTGGGCCAGCAACGTGTCCACCCGGGGCGCTTCGTCCAGGTCGATGCGCAGGGCCTGGAAGTTCACGAAGAAGCCGATCATCGATTCGAGCTCGACCCGGTTGCGATTGGCCACGGGCGAGCCGATGACCACCTCCGATTGTCCCGAGAATCGGCTGACCACCACGGCCCAGGCCGCCAACAAAGTCATGTACAGGGTCGTGCCATGGCGCCGTCCGAGGGCCTTGAGCGCCTGGGTCAGTCCGGGCTCGATGCGCACCGGCAGGCTGGCCCCGGCGTAGTCCTGCCGGGCCGGACGAGGGCGGTCGGTGGGCAGGGTGACGCAAGTCGGCGCGCCGCTCAGGTGTCGTGTCCAATAGGTGCGTTGGCGTTGCAGTTCGTCTGCTTGCAGCCATTGGCGTTGCCACAGCGTGTAGTCGCCATACTGGCGGGCCAGGGGCGGCAGGGGATCGCCCCGGCCCTGGCTGAAGGCCTGGTAAAGACCGGAGAACTCCTCGGTGAGCACGCCCATGGACCAGCCGTCCGAGACCAGGTGGTGCACGGTCACCAGCAGGACATGGTCATCGGCGCCCAGGCGTAACAGGCGGGCGCGGATCGGCCACTGGCTCGTCAGGTCGAACGGCTGATTGGCCTGCTCGGCGCACAGCGCTTGCCAGTCCGCCGCGCCGGGCACGCTCAGGTCGACGACCTCCAGGGCCAGCGAGCGTGGCGGGTCGATCACCTGACGCGCCTGGCCGGCGAGGCTCACGAACCGGGTCCGCAGGCTTTCATGACGGGCGACGATACGATCCAGGGCACGACGCAACGCCTCGATATCCAGTTCGCCACGCAGCCGCAAGCCTGCCGGCATGTTGAAGGCTGCCGTCGAATCCGGATTGAGCTGTTGGATCAGCCAGAGGTTCTGTTGAGCGAACGACAGGGGCAAGGGCTGGCTGCGGTCGGCCTCCTGCAAGGGGCCCAGGCGACTGTGCCCGGCGTCCTGCAGCACGCTGGCCAGGGCGTGCAAGCTCGGTTGGGCGAAGACCGCCGACAGCGGCACTTCCAGGCCCAGCCGGTGACGCACTTGAGCCAGCAATCGCAGGGCCAGCAAGGAGTGTCCGCCCAAGGCGAAGAAGTCGTCCTGGCGGCCGATGGGCTCGACCCCCAGCAGTTCGCTCCAGATCGCCGCCAGGGTGGTCTCCAGTTCGCCTTGGGGCGGGCTGTACTCGGTCTGCGCAAACGCCTCGGGAGCCGGTGCCGGCAGGCGCTGCCGATCGACCTTGCCATTGCCGGTCTGCGGCAGTGCCTGCAGCTGTACGAAGGCGCTGGGCAGCATGTATTCGGGCAAGCGTTCGCTCAGCTGGCTGCGCAAGGCCAGGGGCGACAGTGGCTCGGTGGCGCTGAAGTAGGCGATCAGACGCGGATGGCCCCCGTCCCCCGCCAGCATCACCACCACCGATTCGCGCACACCGGGTACCTGGTCGAGGCGGCTTTCCACCTCCGTCAGTTCGACGCGATAGCCACGGATCTTCACTTGCGAGTCGTTGCGTCCCAGGTATTGCAGCGTACCTTCGGCGGTCCAGCGCGCCAGGTCGCCGGTCTTGTAGAGACGCGCGCCAGGGGCGGCATCGAACGGATGGGCGATGAAGCGCTCGGCGGTCAGGTCCGGCCGATTCAGGTAGCCCTGGGCCAGGGCCACGCCGGCGACGTGCAGTTCGCCGGCGACGCCTTGGGGGACCCAGTGGCCGTTGGCATCGAGCAGGCACACCTGGGTGTTGGCGATGGGGCGCCCGATCGCCGGCACGTCTGCCCACTGCTCGGGGGCGTCGGGCAGGGTGTGCGTACACACCACGTGGGTTTCGGTCGGGCCGTAGTGGTTGTGCAGCCGCGCGCGCGGGTGGCGCTTGAACAGCTCGCGCAACGGGCCGGTGATGCGCAACGCTTCGCCGGCGACCACCACATCGCGCAGGGCGGGCAGTTCCACGGGGTCGCTGGCCCAATTGTCGGCCAGGCCCGCCAGGGCGATATAGGGCAGGAACAGCCGCTCGATGCGCTCCTGGGCAAGCCAGTGCGGCAACGCCGCGAGATCCAGGCGCTGGGCTTCTTCCAGCAGCACCAGGGTACCGCCGCTGCCCAGGGTCGAGAAGATTTCCTGGAACGCGACATCGAACCCCAAGGCGGCGAATTGCAGGGTCCGGGCCGGCCCGGGCAGCGCCTGTGCGGCTTGCCAGGCCAACAGGTTGCTCAGGGCCAGGTGACCCATGGCCACGCCCTTGGGCAATCCGGTGGAGCCGGAGGTGTACATGACGTAGGCCAGGTCCGAAAGGGACGGTTGTCCAAGTGGCGGCGCGGCAAGGGCCTGGTCCGCCGTAGCCGCCAGTCGAACCGACAGCGGCGTGCACGTGTCGCCGACTCGCAGCCCTTCGACACGCTGGTCATCCCACAGCAGCAGGCACGGCTGGCAATCCTCGACGATGCCCTGGCGACGAGCCAGGGGCTGACTGGGATCGAGCGGCACATAGGCCGACCCGGTCTTGAGCGTGGCAACCACTGCCAGCACCATCTCCAGGCTGCGCGGCAGGTGGATGGCCACCCGCTGGCCGGTGCCGGCCCCTTGTTCGATCATCCGCCAGGCCAGGTGATTGGCCTGACGGTCGAGCTCGGCGTAGCTCAGCCCGCGCCCATGCAACTCGACCGCGATAGCGTCGGGCTGCTCCAGTGCCCTGCGTTCGAACGGTTCATGCACCCAGCCCGCCTGGGGGAACGGGGTCGGGGCCGGGTTGAGCTGGTGCAGCAGGCGCTCACGCTCCTGTGCATCCACCAGGGACAGGTGCGCCAGCGGCTGCCGATCGTCGGCGCACAACTGGCGCAGCACGTTGACCAGGTAACCCCAGTGCCGTTGCAGGCTGTCGGCATCGAACAGCGCGGTGGCGTAGTTGAGCCCGCCGACGATGCACCCTTGGGCTTCGTAGAGTTCCAGGGACACGTCGAACGGCGCGGTGGTCTGCTCGGCAGCCAAGGGCGCGAGGCTCAGCCCGTCGAGGTCGAGGGCGCCGCGGGGCGCGTTCTGCCAGGCGAACATCAGTTGGAATACCGGGCTGTGGGCCAGGGAACGCGGCGGGTTGAGGGCTTCGACCACCTGTTCGAAAGGTACGTCCTGGTGGGCCTGGGCCTGCAACGCATGCTGGCGCACCTGGGCCAGCAACTGGCCGACGTCCGGCTGTCCGCCCAGGTCGATACACAGCGCCTGGGTGTTGACGAAGAAGCCGATCAATGGCTCGACTTCACTGCGGGTGCGGTTGGCCACCGGCGTGCCGATCACCACGCGTTCCTGTCCGGCGAGGCGCCCGATCACGATCGCCCAGGCCGCCAGCAGCGTCATGTACAGCGACGTGCCATGGCGGCGGCTCAAGGCCTTGAGCGCGGCGCTCAACGGCGCGTCCAGCGCCACGGCCAGGCGTGCCCCGGAGAAATCCTGGCGCGGCGGCCGTGGCCGATCGCTGGGCAGGTCCAACCGTTGCGGTGCGTCGCGCAGATGCTCCAGCCAATAGGCCAGTTGCTCGGCGTGGCGCTCGCCCACCAGCCATTCCCGCTGCCAGGCGGAATAGTCGGCGTACTGGATCGCCAGGGCCGGCAGTGGATCCGGCGCACCTTGGCGAAACGCCCGGTACAACAGCGACAGTTCGTCGATCAGCACGCCGATGGACCAGCCGTCGGCAACGATGTGGTGCAGGGTCACTTGCAACACATGACTGCCGGGGTTCTGGCTCGCCAGCAACACTCGCAGCAAGGGGCCTTCGTCCAGGGCGAACGGCTGCGCCGCATCGCTCGCCAGGACCGCCTGCAGATCGCTCGCTTCCGGCTCCAGGCGCGAGAAGCTCCAGCGCGGCTGCGGGTCGACGACTTGCCTCACTTCGCCGTCCTGCTCGATGAAGCGCGTGCGCAGTACGGCGTGGCGCTCGACGATGCGGGTCAGGGCGTTGCGCAGGGCGACTTCGTCCAGTTCGCCGTCCAGGCGCAGGGCACCACTGATGTGGTACGCGGCGCTCGCCTGGGCGTCCAGGCGGGCGATGAACCAAAGGCGCTGCTGGGCAAAGGACAGGGGCCGGACGGCCGCTTCCGGCAGCACGGCGATCGGTGCCAGCGCGGAGCGTGAGGCGCTGCCCATGAGAGTGGCCAGTTCGGCCACGGTGGGGTGGGCATACAAGGTGGCCAGGGACAACTCCAGGCCCAGGCGTTGGCGCACCCGGGATACCCATTGCACCGCCAGCAGCGAATGTCCGCCCAATTCGAAGAAGTTGTCGTGGCGACCGACCCGGGCGACGGCCAAAAGGTCGCACCAGATCTCGGCCATGAGCGTTTCCTGTTCCCCCCGCGGCGCCTCGTAGGCCTGGACGGCCCAGGCTTCTTCCCCAGGTGCCGGCAGGGCCGCGCGGTCGAGCTTGCCGTTGGGGGTCAGGGGCAGGGCATCCAGGGGCACGATCAGCGCCGGCACCATGTACCCCGGCAGACGGCTCGCCAGGGCGTCGCGCAAGGCGCCGGGCACCAGCGGCGCGCTGTCCTCGGCCGCGACGGCATAAGCCACCAGGGCCGGTTCGCGAGCGCCGCGCCGGACCGCCAGCACGGCGGCGGCCGCCACCTGAGGCAGGGCGAGCAGGGCGGCTTCGATTTCCCCCAGTTCGATGCGGAAGCCGCGAATCTTGACCTGGAAGTCGTTGCGCCCCAGGTAATGGAGCTGGCCGTCGGCGTCCCAGAAGCCCAGGTCGCCGGTGCGGTACAGGCGAGCCGCCGGATCGTCGCTGAACGGATCGGCCAGGAAGCGCTCGCGGGTCAGTTCCGGTCGGCGATGGTAGCCGCGCCCGACACCTGCGCCGCCGATGTACAGCTCTCCCATCACGCCGATCGGCAGCGGTTGCAAGGCCTCGTCCAGGACATGCACCTGGGTGTTGTCGATGGGCCGGCCAATGTGCGGGACGAAACCCTGTTCGCGGTCCATCGACACCCAGGTCGAGTAGACCGTGGTTTCGGTGGGGCCATAGAGGTTATTGACCCGACGCACCTCGCTGTCGGCGAACAGCCGTTCCACCAGGTGGCGCGGCAGGGCTTCGCCGGCCAGGTTGAGGGTTTGCAGCGAAGCCGGCAGGGCATCGGCCCGCAGCAACGCGTCGGCAGCCGACGGCACGGTGTTGAGCAGGCTCAACGCCGGGCGCCGTTCAAGCAGGGCAAGGGCGTCGTCCACCAGTTCCAGCACGCCACCGCAGGATAACGGCACGAAGCATTCGAACACCGACAGGTCGAAGTTGATGGAGGTGCTGAACAGGCTGTGTTCCAGGGTCTGAGGGTCGAAGCTGCGCAAGGCCCAGTCGAGGAAGTTGCGGGCGTTACCGTGCTCGATCATCACCCCCTTGGGTTGGCCGGTGGAGCCGGAGGTGTAGATCATGTAGGCCAGGTGGCGGGACTCCAATGCCGGTGCCTCCAATGCCGGTGCCAACGCTGCGGCGTCCGTCTCGTCGCTGCGCAGTGCGCGGTCCACATCGAGGCGCTGGCAGTCAGCGGCAAGGACAAGGTCCAGTGGCGCATCGCTCATGGTCAGTATCGCCACCGGCGCGCTGTCATCGAGCATGTAGGCCAGGCGTTGCGCGGGATAGGCCGGGTCCAGGGGCACATAGGCGCCGCCGGCCTTGAGCACGGCGAGCAGCGCGACGATCAGTTCCGGGCTGCGTCGCAGGTGGATGCCGACCCGAGCGTCGGGGCCTACCCCCAGCGCCCGCAGGTGCCGGGCCAGGCGAGTGGCCTGCTGATCGAGTTGCCCATAGCTGAGCACGCGCGCGTCGCAGCGCACCGCGTCGGCCGCGGGAGTGAGACGCGCCTGGGCTTCGAAGCGTTCGTGCAGCAAGGCCCGTTCCGGCCGCGGGCGCTGCGTGGCATTGAAACGCGCCAGCCGCAGGTGTTCTTGTGCCGGCAGGACATTCAGGGTCCGGGCGAGCCGTTGCGGGCTGTTTTCCAGGGCATCCACCAGGCTGGCGAGGGCCTGGTGCATGAAGTCCCAGGCTCGCTGAGCACCCACTGCCCCGGCGATCTGTGCGGTCACGCTGAAACCTTCGCCGAGGTCGTCCACGGAAAACGTGAAGGGATAATTGGTGCGTTCGGCGGTGCTCAGCACGCGCATGCCTTCGACACTCTGGTGGGGCGTGTCTTGCAGGCTGTAGCGGAAATTCAGCAGCGCGGAAAAGAGCGGGGTCCCCGCCGGCACGCCACTGCAGCGTTGGGCCAGGGCCAGGGCCGCATGTTCGTGTTCGAGCAAGGCCATCAGCGCCTGGTGGGTGTGCTGCAGGCTGTCGCCGATCGGGCTGTTCGCCAAGTCGATGCGCAGGGGCAGGGTATTGATGAACACCCCCAGCGCCTGGTCGGCCCCCGGCACGCCTTGCAAGCGACCCAGCAAGACCGTGCCGAACACCACGTCGGCGCGTCCGGTGGCTTTGCCCAGCACCAGGGCCATGGCCAGGTGGAACAGGCTGGCGGCGCTCACTTGGTGGCGTCGCGCCGCCTGGCGCAGGGCCCGCGCCAGTTCCGGTTCCAATGTCCCGCGGGCCTCGTCGAGGGCGCCGGTATTCTGAACGTCGAGCAGGCCGAACGGTGCCGTGGGTTCGCTGACGTCGGCCAGCATGCGCTGGAAAAAAGCCTGCTGCCGGTCGGTGTCCTGGCCACGTCGAGCGTTGGCCACGAAATGGCGGAACGGTACCGGCTCACGCAGCTGCGCTGCCTGGCCCTGCTGGATCAGGACGATCTCCTCGACCATGCGTTCCAGCGTGGTGTGGTCCAGCACCAGATGGTGGTGCAGTACCTGCAGTAACCAGCGTTGCTCCCGGGCGTCGAATGCCTTCACCACCCGCAGCAGAGGCGCCTGGCGGATGTCCAGGCGCCGGGTGCGGGCGTCGGTGTGGGCCAGCAGTTGGGTGAGCGCATCGGCTTCGGTGATGCGCAGGACCTCGATGGGCAACGGCGCCTCGCGCCAGACCACCTGCACCGGCTCGTCGAGGCCCTCCCAGGCCAGGGCGGTCCGCAGGATGTCGTGGCGGGCGATGACTTGCTGCAGTGCCAGGCAGAACCCATCCAGCCGCGCCTCGTCGGTGAACGCCAGGGTGGTGTGCAGCAGGTAGGTATCGCCTTGGTCCTGGAGCAGGTAATGAAAGAACAGGCCCTCTTGCAGGGGAGCCATCGGATAGATGTCCTGCACGTTGGCCGCGCCGCCTTCGACATTGGCGACGATACGGTCGATCTGCGCCTGGGTCAGGTCCACCAAGGGCAGCATTTCAGGTGTGATGCGGGTGCAGCCCGGGGCAATGGCGGTGCCCGCCGAAACGGGGGCCTGGTCAGAAGCTTGCGGGCGTTGCGCCAGGGCGACGGCCAGCGCGGCGACATTGGGCGTGGCGAACAAGGTGCGCACGTCGAGGGACCAGCCTTGCGTACGCAGTTGCTCCACCATCTGCACGGCCAGCAGGGAGTGACCGCCCAGGGCAAAGAAATTGTCCTGGCGACCGACACGCGGTACGCCCAGGACCTGGGCCCAGAGCTCGGCCAGGCGGGTTTCCACCGGTCCCTGCGGCGCGTCGTAGCGGTGCAGGGCGAAGTGAGCTTCTCCCGGCTCGGGCAAGGCGCGACGGTCCAGCTTGCCGTTGGCGGTGAGGCTGAACGCGTCCACCTGGACGAACGCGGCGGGCAGCATGTAGTCCGGGAGCACCGCGGCCAACCGGGCGCGCAATTCGCTGGGGTCCTGGGCGCTGGTGGCGGTGAAGTAGGCCAGCAGGCGCTGCTGGGCGTCGGCCAGCACCACCGCTTCGGTCACGGATGGCAAGGCCTTGAGCTGCGCCTCGATCTCCCCCAGCTCGATCCGGAAACCGCGGATCTTGACCTGGAAGTCGTTGCGCCCCAGGAACAGCAACACGCCGTCGGCGCGCCAGCGGGCCAGGTCGCCGGTGCGGTACAACCGCGCGCCCGGCGTCGGGTCGAAGGGATGGGGCACGAAGCGCTGTTCGCTCAACCGCGGCTGGTTCAGGTAACCCA